>CACYWN010000011.1 GCA_902778105.1 uncultured Bacteroidia bacterium | reverse complement strand
ATACAGGTTGATCGCCTGCATCTTATAGGCAAAAGGATACTTGATTTGTTGGGACATATTTGTTTGTTTTTATGTCCAACTTTTGGGGTGCACTTCATATCAGGTCTTGGCGCACGGGAATGGCTTCCTGACGGGTGTGAGCGTAGTTCTATTGTGCGCCTATTTGGCGGTGAGGCGATTCTGTCCAAGTGCGCTGGTATCTCGCTGGGTGTCTTTATGACGATTCTTCGCAGAAATCGCAGGAAGTCCGGGAAAATCATTACCTTTGCTCTCAGAAACGAAACGAACTTGACAGATGAAGGTTATGAAATTCGGCGGAACCTCCGTGGGGTCCGCCGCGCGTATGCAGCATGTGGCGGAGCTGGTCTCATCCGCCGGACAGAACCTGGTGGTCCTGTCCGCCATGTCCGGGACGACGAACACGCTCGTGGAGGTCGCCGGTTACCTGTACAACCACAATTCCGAGGGGGCGCGTGACACGATCAGCCGCCTGGAAGGGAAGTACCTGAAAGTCATCAAGGAACTGTATGCTACGGAGGAGTATGCCGACAAGGCTCGCACCTTCGTCCACGAGTCATTCGTCTTCCTGGGGACTTTTGCCAAACAGCTCTTCGGTCCGGCGCAGGAAAAAGTCATTCTGGCTCAGGGAGAATTGCTGTCCACCCACCTGATGTACTGGTACATGCAGGAGAAGGGGATAGCCGTGGAACTGCTTCCGGCGCTGGATTTCATGCGCCTGGACGTGCATGGTGAGCCGGATTCCGAGTATATCCGGGAGAAACTTTCTGGGCTCATCGCCCAGCATCCGGATGCGCAGCTCTATCTGACCCAAGGCTATATCTGCCGGAATGCCCACGACGAGGTGGACAACCTCCAGCGGGGCGGTTCCGACTACACGGCCTCCCTCGTGGGAGCGGCCCTGGGCGTGGAAGAAATCCAGATCTGGACTGACATCGACGGGATGCATAACAACGATCCCCGCTATGTCGAGGGAACGACCGCCGTGCGCCACCTGCATTTCGAGGAGGCGGCGGAACTGGCATACTTCGGTGCGAAAATCCTGCATCCGACCTGCATCCAGCCGGCACGGTACGCCAATATTCCGGTGCGCCTGCTGAATACCATGGAACCGGAAGCTCCCGGCACTCTCATCAACAATATCCCCGAGCCTGGCACCATCAAGGCCGTGGCGGCGAAGGACAACATCGTCGCGATCAAGATCAAGTCCTCCCGGATGCTCCTGGCGCACGGTTTCCTGCGCAAAGTGTTCGAAATCTTCGAGAGTTACCGTACCCCCATCGACATGATCTGCACCTCCGAGGTGGGCGTTTCCATGTCCATCGACGACACCCGCTACCTGGGCGAGATCGTCCATGACCTCAAGAAATACGGGACTGTCACGGTGGACCTGGACATGTGCATCATCTGCGTGGTAGGCGACATGGACTGGGAGAATGTGGGGTTCGAGTCTGCGGCGCTCAGCGCGATGAAGGACATCCAGGTGCGGATGGTCTCCTATGGCGGCAGCAATTACAACATCTCCTTCCTGATTAAAGAGGAAGATAAGGAAAGGGCTCTTAAAGCTCTTAGCGCCAGCCTGTTCACGAAATGATGAAGGGCGATTTCCCGGTAGGGGAGTTCGCAGGAAGGAAGACGCCCTTCTACTTCTATGACTTGCCCCTGCTGGAGCGGACGCTGGATGCTGTCCGCCGTGAAATAAAGGACCGTCCGCTTTGGAAAGTCCATTATGCCGTGAAGGCCAATGCCAATCCGGAAATCCTGAAAAGGATCGCCTCGGCGGGTTTCGGCGCCGACTGCGTGAGCGGCGGCGAGGTCCGGATGGCGTACGAAGCCGGCTTCGCCCCGGAGTCCATCGTGTATGCCGGCGTGGGCAAGAGCGATGACGAAATCGCCTATGCCCTGGAACTGGGGATTGCCCGGTTCAATGTAGAGTCGTCGGCGGAACTTCTTGTCATCGAGGAGATGGCGGCCCGGATGGGAAAAGTCGCCCCTGTGAGCCTCCGGGTGAATCCTGACATCGGCGCCCATACCCATGCGAACATTACGACCGGCCTGGCGGAGAACAAGTTCGGCATCTACCACGCGACCCTTCCGGAGGTGATCCGACTGGCCCTGGGATGTCCGCACATCCGGTTCTGCGGCCTCCATTTCCACATCGGCTCCCAGATCCTGGACATGTCCGATTTCGTGGCCCTGTGCAACCGGATCAACGGCCTTATGGACACGCTGGAACGGCAGGCTCTTCCGGTCGGGGACCTGAATGTGGGCGGCGGCCTGGGCATCAATTACGAGCACCCGAACCATCTGCCGGTGGCGGATTTTTCCGCCTATTTCAATACTTTCAAACGGCACCTGCAACTGCGTCATGGTCAGCAGCTTCACTTTGAATTGGGCCGCAGCATTGTGGCTCCCTGCGGGACGCTCATCTGCCGGGTCCTGTATGTGAAGCAGGGGACAACGCGCCAGTTCGCCATCCTGGACGGCAGCATGACGGAACTCATCCGTCCGGCCCTGTATCATGCCTATCACCGGATCGAAAACCTGACCTCTAACGAGCCGGAGCAGCTGTATGATGTCGTGGGACCGGTGTGCGAGAGCTCGGATGTGTTTGACAAGGGGGTCAGCCTGGACGCCTGCCGCCGGGGCGATTTCATCGCCATCCGCAGCGCCGGCGCCTACGGCGAATCCATGGCCTCGACCTACAATGGCCGTCCGCTCCCGGGGGCTTTCTTCTTTGAATGAGGTTTGCTGCTGTACGGATGTGATGCTTACAGGTGGAAGGCAGTTCAGGTCTGGTTCTGCATACACGAGAGGCAATGCCCCATGCATCAGGATGTCTCATGGCATTATCTTTGCGCCGAAATGTGTAAACTGATAACTATGCGCACACATCATCTCCTTCTCGCCATAACCGTGTTTTCACTGGCATCTCTTATGCAACTCCAGGCACAGGCACTCTATCGTCCAAAACCCGATAAGCCGTCATCGGTGCCTTATTACCCTGGCATCCGGGCAGTTGGATCCAGTATCGTATCAGATGACAATATGACCCTGTCCAGTTTGGATGCCGAGGACCTGCTGAAGTCGCTTTATCCACGGGAATACCGCACAAGCAGGGTACAGAATGTCATCGGCTGCTCTCTCTTTTATTTAGGAATCCCGACGATCATCGCTGGACCACTGTGCTATGTGGTAGCGTTGGCGGCTCCAAAGGATGAATACTGCCCATTCTCCTTCACAAGCGGATTGGGTGGCGCCGGGACCATCTGCACGGTAGCAGGCATTATGGCTCTGGGCGGTGGCATTGTCCTTTTAAGAAATGCCGAGCAGGCCGTCGAGAAGATTGTTGACGATTACCACGCCACCTACAAGCCCAAGTCCGAACTGTCCCTTCGGCCAACATCAAGCGGTATTGGCCTGGTATTCAGTTTCTAAGCGACAACGATATCGTGGATGTATCCCACGAACTTACCGACCCGATGGACATAGTATTGTCCGTAACCTTCCTCAAGCATTTTCATATACTTGAGGCGATCTTCATAAGAGTGTTGTTTTCGCATAACAACCCCCAAATGTTTTTTGTCTAACTTTTGGGGGGGCATGTCAATAAAAATACACCTTGTACGTTTTTGATTGTCATAGGGCGCCCGGGGGTGTGTCCACCCTCGGACACGGGTAGGGGGAGGGGCCGGAGTGGAGTGAAGCGGAAGGAGTCCACCGGGTAGCCTATGACAATCAAAAGGAGGGCAAAAAAGTGCTTCCCTCGTCCCGAAAAGTGGGACGAAGGAAGCAAAAAAGAGTGAAAATGATTCTAACGTCCCATAAAGTAGGACGTTAGGAACACTTTGTCCAGGTCGGCGGGATCGCCGAGGATGGCATAGACGTAGGTGCGGTCCTTGATCCACTTGGCGTGAGTGGCGAGGAGGTCGTCCATCGTGAGGGAACCGACCTTCTCATAGACCTGTTTCTCGCGGGGCTCGGTGAGGCCGAGCTCCTGGGCGGTCAGGTAGCTGTACAGGACGGAGGCGCCGGTGGTGCGCTGGGTGCGGAGCTTGCCCAGGATGGCGGCTTTCGCAATCTCCAGGTTCTCGGGGGCCTGCGGCAGGTCTTCGATGATTTCGTCGAAGCCCTCGACGGCCTTCTGCAGCTTGTCGTTCTGGGAGGCGATGTTGGCCCGGAAGGCATAGGTGTCACCCTGGAAGGACGGGGTGGAGAGGCGGGCGCCGGCACCGTAGGCGAGGGCGCGGGATTCCCGCATTTCCTGGAACACGATGGCGTTCATGCCGCCACCGTAATATTCGTTGAACAGGTCGATGTACGGATCCTGCGAGAGATCCATGGTCTCGCCCCGGTTGGAATACTGCACATAGTTGAACTGGCGGGCGTTATACGGGGCCAGGATAACCTTGGCGACCGGGGTGAGCTGCTTCACCGGGTGTGTCTTCACGAGCGGTTCCAGGCCTTCGCAAGGATGGGCTTCAGCCACCATCTGCCGGACCTCTTCGATCGAGGCGGGACCGTAGTAGAGGAGCGTCATCCGCTTGCCCAGCAGATCCTTCACGGCGCCGGTAAGGGCATCCGAGGAGAGCGCGGCCACGGCGGCGTTGTCCAGCGTCTTGGCCTTGACATAGTCCGGACCGTAGATCAGGTACGTCTGCAGGGCGCTGTTGCAGGAACGCTGGTTCAGCTTGGCGTCCATCCGGCTGCGGATCAGATCCTGCTTGAGCTCGGTGAGGACATCTTCGTCGCCGGCGGCATTGCGAAGCAGATCCTCCACGATCGTGAGGGCCTTGGGAAGATTCTCGCTGAGACCGCTCACCAGGATGTTGGTGGTGTTCCCACCCACCTGGAGGCCGTAGCTGCAGGCCAGGGCGTACATTTCGGACGCGATGTCGGCAGCGGGACGCTCTGCCGTTCCGAGATAGTCGAAATAGCTGGCGGCCAGAGCCAGGACAGGATCGTTGTCACTGCCCTTGTCATAGCGGATGGTGAGGGACGCGATGTCGTTCTTCTCGTTCTTCTTGTACAGGAGCGGCAGTCCGTTCACCTCGGAGACGGTCATGTCCTTCCCGAAGTCCACGAAGACCGGTTCGATGGGTGCGACCTCAGCATCGGCGATGCCGGCGAGGAAAGCGCTCTGCTTGTCACGGTTGGTCACGATCGGCGTGATGCGCGGGGCGTCGATCTTCTTGATGGACTTGTCCTCGCCGATGTGCTTGTAGGCGGCGGCGTAGCTGTCGGGTCCCAGGTATTTCTGCGCCCAGGCGACGACATCTGCCTTGGTGATTTTTCCGATCCGGTCCATCTTGCCCACGGCCGTCTTCCACGGCACCCGGTTGATGAAAGAATCCACGAACTGGTCGGCCCGGCTGCTGTTGGAAACCAGCCCCTGCATCTGGCGGAGCTTGTAGTTGGCCTTGGCGGCCTCCACGAGCGATTCGGAGAAGTCACCGTTGCGGAGCTTGTCGAACTCGGCGAGGATGATGTCGCGGACTTCCTCCAGGGTCTGTCCCTCCTTGGGCATGCCTTCCACGATCATGAGACCGTGGTCGGCCCGGTTGTAGTTGAAGATGCCGGCCCCCAGGACGGTCTGGCTCTGGTTGACGTCCAGGTCGATGAGGCCGGCCTGGCCGTTATACAGGACCGAAGCCACGATGTCGGAGATCTCGCTGTCCAGGGACGAAGCGCCGGGGGTGCGCCAGCCCATCATCAGGAATTCGGCATCATAGCCCAGGATGTCCTTGCGGAGGGGAGCGGTGACGGGATCCTCCGGCTTCACGGTGAAGGTCGGAAGGTTCTGGTTGGGCTTCCATTCGCCGAAGTACTTCTCGATGATTTTCACCATCTGGTCCGGATCGAAGTCGCCGGAGAGGCAGATAGCCACGTTGTTCGGGACATAGAAGGTGTCCTTCTGCTTGCGGATGGCCTTCAGCGAAGGATTCTTGAGATGGTCCTGCGTGCCGATGACCGTCTGCGTCCCGTACGGGTGGTGCGGGAACAGGAGGGAGTCGATGGCGTCGAGGGCCTTCTCACTGTCGGAGGTCAGGCCCATGTTCTTCTCCTCATAGACGGCCTCGAGCTCGGTGTGGAAACCGCGGAAGACGCAGTTCATGAAGCGGTCGGCCTGGATCTTCGCCCAGTTCTCCACCTGGTTGGAAGGAATCTCCTCCACATAGCAGGTGACGTCGTTGGACGTGTAGGCGTTGGAGCCTTCGGAACCGATGATGGACATCAACTTGTCATATTCGTTCGGGATGGCGATTTTGGACGCCTCGTAGCTGATGGAGTCGATCTGGTGGTACAGGTCCAGGCGCTCCTGCGGGTCCTTCAGGGTGCGGTACACCTCGAACAGGCTGTCAATGGCCGCGAGCAGCGGTTTTTCGGCCTCGTAGTCCTGCGTACCGAACTGTTCGGTACCCTTGAACATCATGTGCTCGAGGTAGTGGGCGAGGCCGGTGTTGTCGGCCGGGTCGTCCTTTCCGCCGGCACGGACGGCGATATAGGTCTGGATGCGGGGTTCGTCCTTGTTGACGGTCATGTACACTTTCAGGCCGTTGTCCAGGGTGTAGATCTTCGCGTCCAGCGGATCGCCCTTCACGGTTTCATACTTGGAGCCGCAAGATGCGGCGACGGCAGCAAGGGCCGCCAGGATCAGGATTCTTTTCATTTATTTCATTCAGATAGTTTGTCAGTCTCTTCCGGCTGGTATTCCAGGATGTCGCCCGGCTGGCAGTCCAGGGCGCGGCAGATGGCTTCCATCGTGGAAATGCGGATAGCCTTGGCCTTGCCGCACTTGAGAATGGACAGGTTCGCGGGGGTGATGCCGATCTTTTCCGCCAGCTCGCCGGAGGACATTTTCCGGCGGGCCAGCATGACGTCGATGTTGATGATGATCGGCATGGCTTATTTCACCTCCTCTTGCACATCGGGCTGCTTGTCCTTGCCAGCACCCTTCAGGTAGGACGGGAGCTCCATGCCGGCCATCTTGAAGAGGTCGTCCAGCGGAGGGACGGACTTCATCAGCCCGGAGATGAAATTGGAAGTGGCCGTCTTTCCGTCGGTGCCGTTGCCGGTATCCCAGACGGTGACCTTGTCGATGTTGATGCCCTTGACGGCTTCGACCTGCGTCTTGACCAGTTCGGGGAGCTTGTCGGCGATCATCATCAGGACGGCCTTCTGGGCGTCGCCCTGGGCGGCTCCGACGAGCTGCTGGAAACCGGAGGCCTGCTTGGTGAGGATCTCCAGGATACCCCGGGCCTGTGCATCCATCTTGGCGTAGATGGCGTCCGCCTCACCCTTGGCCTTGCGGCGGATCTGTTCGGCTTCAGCCTCGGCATCGATGATGGCCTTTTCCTTCTCGATCTGGGCAGGGACCACGATATTGGCCTTCCGGGTGGCTTCTTCCCGGTCGGCACGGGCAAGTTCCGCGTCGCGCTCGGATTTGTAAGCTTCCTCGAGGGCCTTTGCAGCCTGCACCTTCTCGGCGGCGACAGCCACGCGGGCGGCTTCAGCCTCCTTCTCGCGGCGGGCGGCGTCGGAATTGGCGATGGTGATCTTGGACTGGTTCTCACCTTCGACGGCGATGGCGTTGGCTTCGGCGGTCTTGATACGTGTGTCCCGGGTGGTTTCGGCGATCCGGATGTCCTTGTCCCGGTCGGCCTCGGCCTTACCGATCTCACCGAAGCGGTTCTGCTCGGCCACGGACTTCTTCGCGTCGTTGATGGCCTTCGCGGCGGCTTCCTTACCCAGGGCGTCGATGTAGCCGGATTCGTCGCGGATATCGGTGACGTTCACGTTGATGAGCTTCAGGCCGATCTTGCGGAGTTCCGCCTCCACATTCTGGCTGACGGCGGCGAGGAACTTGTCACGGTCGGCGTTGATCTCCTCGATGTCCATCGTCGCGATCACGAGACGGAGCTGGCCGAAGAGGATATCGGTGGCGATGTTCTGGACGTTTTCGATGGAGAGACCCAGCAGGCGTTCGGCCGCGTTGGTCATCACTTCCGGCTCGGTGGAGATACCCACGGTAAAGCGGCAGGGAACGTCTACGCGGATGTTCTGCTTGGAGAGGGCGTTGGTCAGGTTGCACTCGATGGAGATGGGCTTGAGGTCCAGGAAGGCGTAATCCTGGAACACGGGCCAGATGAAGGCGGCGCCACCGTGGATACAGCGGGCGGATGATATGGAACCGCCGGCATTCTTGCCGGTCTTACCGTAGATGACCAGGATCTTGTCCGAAGGGCATCGGCGGTAACGTCTGAGGATGGCGGCCAGGGTCACGAAGAGGACCGCCACGATGATGAGGATGAGATAGATCTTTTCCATATGGGATTATCAGATTATATAGGAATTCGGTTCTTCGACCAGGAGGGTATTGGCGTCGATGGCTTCGATCACCTTGATGGGGGTACCGGTCTTGATGGTGTCCCCGTCGGTGACGGCGTTGTATTCGCGGACGGCGCCCTGGATGGTGATCTGCACCTTTCCTTCTCCGGCACGCTCTCCCGGGATGGTCAGGTAGCACTTGCCCTGGCAGCCGACGGCCGCTTTGTACACGTCGATGTTTCCGCTCTGCTGCATGGTGCTCAGCCACTTGAACAGGTACATCACGGCGACGACAAGGGCGACGCCCACGAGAACGGCGAGAATGACCAGCAGGGCGGTGGATTTGACCTGGCCCTGCAGGAGAATGGCGGTCCAGCCGAAGCCCAGGAAGAAATTCACGAAGTTCCGGAAGGTGTACAGGTTGGACCCGCCTTCGATGTTGGAAAGGTCGCCTCCGTCCAGCGAGGTGTCCACGTCCACGTCGAAATCGGTATCCGTGTCCGCACCGAGGAAGGTCATGATGGTCTGGATGATGAAGATAAGCGAGGCGGTCAGGGTTACGCCCCAAAGGAGTCTCATAACCGGGCTGAGTTCAGCCCACCAGGTTGCTAACATATCGGAAACAAAATTGGTTCTGCTGCAAATGTAGAAAAAATTTATCGAAAAACAATAACTATTCATAAAAAATCAACAATAATTAGTAGAAATGAAGTGCGACATACGATTTCTGCATATTTTTCTTAACTTTGTATAATTCACCACTTGATTGTTTATTCTATGAAACGTTTTTTGGCAATTCTTGCATTTCTGACTCTGATAACCTGTCTCCACGCCCAGACTCCCTGGTATGCCGGCGCCTGGAAAGGGGACGACGGAAGTATGGTCTTGATCTCCAAGACAGACCATATGTACGGTGATTATGAGTTTTTCATCTGCTGGCGTAGCGACCACGGCTCTTACTATTATTTTAGTACCCCGAAGGTTGTTAATGGCAAGGTGAGCGCAGAATTGGTCCAAGATGCCGATCTATGCGGAACATTGTATTTTTCAGCGAACGCCAATTCCCTTGTTTGGGCTTCCAATGGGGACGATGTGGTGATCTATCATAAAGATTCGTCAATCGCCGCTCAACTCAGAGAAACCAAGGTTCGTTCCGATACGGAACGTGAGGTATGGGAAAAAGCAAGTGAAATGATGGATACGGAACGTGCCCGGATCGCAGCCACTGTGATTGCCAAGAATCCGTGGGTGCTTGGAACTTGGGTTGGTGACAGATGTGCTTCCGTTACCATTAAAGCGGACGGAAAGGCATATTTCTCCGAAGGTGCTTCCGAGGTCATTGATGCATATCCAGATGACGGGTGCTCCTTTACCTATGACTTTGATTATGTCTATTACATAGACTGGGCAAAGAAAACCATCACATGCGATTCGGGTGATGTGCTGAGAAAAGTTAGGTGACAGCTCCTATGGAACAGGAAAGAAGCATCGACCGGCTGGCCCGCTACCTTATTGCCGCGGGAACCATAGCCATCCTGGCATGGTTGTGCAGGTATTTCAGCAATGTGCTTGTTTACATCATTGCCGCGTTTGTCGTGTCCCTCATCGGACAACCGGTGATGCGGCTGTTCCGGATGGTGAAAGTCCGGGGAAAGTCTGCTCCGGATTGGCTGCTCGCCCTGCTGACCATCCTGGTGATCCTCGGAGTGCTTCTCCTGATCGTCACGCAGGTCATTCCGGTCGTTACCCGGATCGTCCGGGAGGCCTCGGTGCTGAATACCGGCTCGATGTCCGGAAATCCGCTCGAACGCGTCAATGACTGGGTCGTCGGCCTGTTCCCGGCACTCGGACCGGATTTCGACATCATCAAGATCCTGATAGACAAGCTCAAGGAGGTGACGAACGTGTCCAACGTGACTGCGGTCATCAGTTCCGTGACATCCTTCGTCAGCAGTTTCGCCGTCGGCCTGTTCTCCATTGTCTTCATCTCCTTCTTCTTCGTGCGGGATGGGGAACTGTTCCGGAAGATCGTCTGCTCGCTGGTGCCGGACCGTCTCGAAGCGAAGGTAGGGAAGGCCCTGGGCGACATCGAAGGTCTCCTTTCCCGATACTTCGTGGGGCTGCTCATTGAAATGATGGGCGTGGCCCTGCTGGATTTCCTGGGGTTGTGGATCATTGCCCGGCTTGGCTTCGCCAACGCGATCGGCATCGCCTTCATCGCCGGCATCCTGAACATCATCCCGTATGTGGGGCCGCTGATCGGCGAGGTGATCGGCGTCGTGCTGGCCGTTATCCTCAAGTACGGCACCGGCGTGGGACTGGGCGTGAACATCTGGGTGTTCGCGATCATCGTACTGGCAATCATGCTCGCTACGCAGTTCGTGGATAATTTTGTGTATCAACCGCTTATCTACTCTACGAGCATCAAGGCGAGTCCGCTGGAAATCTTCATCGTCATCCTGCTTGCCGGACACATCGGTGGTGTGGCCGGCATGCTGGTCGCCATTCCCGCCTATACGGTGGTGCGCGTCATCGCCAGCCGGTTCTTCCCGCATCTCAAACCGGTAAAAAGACTCATTCCGAACCTCGAGACTGAGATCCGGAATGATGATCAGCAGGGGAGAGCGGACTCTTAGAAACGGTCCATTACCTCGAAGATCCGGCAGCGGACTTCGTCAATGGTCCCGACGCCGTCGATTTCGTGATAGCGTCCCGCTTCCTTGTAAAAGCCCACCAGGGGCTCCGTTTTCTCGTGATAGGTCCGGATCCGGTTCTCGACCACTTCCGGACGGGCGTCGTCGGCGCGGCCTTCGATGGTGGCGCGGTGCGCGATGCGCTCGTGGATCATCTGGTCCGGGATCATGATGGAGACGACCGCCGTCACGGCTTCGCCGGTCTTGGCGAGCATCGCGTCCAGCGCTTCGGCCTGGGCGATGGTGCGGGGGAATCCGTCCAGCAGGAATCCTTCCACCCCTTCTGTGCCCTTGAACTTGGCCTCGATCATCCCTTCTACGACTTCGTCGGGAACGAGGGACCCGGCCTCGATGAGAGCCTTGGCCCGGAGGCCGAGCTCCGTGCCGGCGGCGATTTCACTGCGGAGCAGTTCACCGGTGGAGAGGTGGCAGAGGTTGTACTTCTGGACCATAGCGCTGGCCTGGGTGCCTTTACCGGCGCCCGGAGGGCCGAAGAGGATGTAATACTTCATATCAGTTCTGGGATTCGTTGTCGAGTACGTAGATGTCCTTGTAGTTGCGGCCCAGGCCGTCGTAGTCGAGTCCGAAGCCGACGATGAAATCGTCCGGAATCTCCATGGCAACATAATCGAGGGCCAGGTCTTTCTTGTACATTTCAGGCTTGAGCAGCATCGTGCACACCTTGACTTTGGCGGCCTTCCGGGCCTGCAGGATGTCGACGAGCGTCTCGATGGTGCGGCCGGTGTCCACGATATCTTCAATGACGATGATCTCCTTGCCGGTGACGTCGCCGGTGAGTCCCATGTCCATCTTGACCTCGCCGGTGGAGGAAATCCCCTGGTAGGAGGTGAGTTTGATGGACATCAGGTCCACGTCGAAGTCCAGCCGTTTCATCAGTTCGGCCGTAAAGGGAATGGAACCGTTGAGGACGCAAAGCAGGACGGGAACCTTTCCGGTGCCGTGGTAGTCGGCATTGATCTTGTCCGCAACTTTGTCGATAGCCTCGATCAGGCGCTCGTTGGGAATGAAGCGCTTGAAAACCTTGTCATGAAGTTTGATTCTGTCTGTCATGTCCGGATGATTTTACATACAAAAATAACAAGAAAAAGGCAAAAAATCATCGAAAACATTTATTTTGACCTGAAACAACACGCGGGGGAGAACAAATCCGTCCGGAACGCATTATTTTGGCTGCATGAAGAGAGGATTTGTGCTAGGGATTCTGCTGGCGGCCGTCTTTCCGGCCGCGGCCCAGACGGAGGAAACGGTCCGTGCCGCCCTGTATCTGACAGGGGCGGACAGCGCCGAGCAACTGGATGAAACACTGCTGGAGGAACTGGAGGGATACCGCCACCGACCGCTCCCCGTCAACCGGGCCTCCCGGGCCCGGATGCTGGAGAGCGGGCTCCTCTCCGGATACCAGGTCGCGTCTTTGGAGGACTACCGTTCCGTGTCCGGGGACATATTGTCCTTTGCGGAACTGGAACTCGTGGACGGGTTTGGTACGGAAGCGGTGGCTGTGCTCCGGCCTTTCCTGTCTCTGGAATCGGCCCGTGTTCCCGGTGAGGCGGTCCACGATTCACTCCGCTTCAAGCATTCCGCCGTCTTCCGTGCGACCATGAAGGATGTCGGCGCCAAGTACCGTTTGACGGCAGGGCGTCTTGAAGGGGCCGGGGCCTGGAGAGGGAATACCGGTACCTTTTATGGACGGTGGAATACCCGTCGCGGCAAGGTGCTGCTAGGCGATTTCAACATCCGCTACGGCCAGGGGCTGGCTTTCTGGAGCGCGTTCCAACTGTCCGGCCTGTCCACCCCGGAGGCTTTCCTGAAAAGGGGCAACGGCATCACCCCTTCCTGGTCTTTTTCCGGAGCCGGGACCTGGCGCGGTCTGGCCTGGGATACCTCCACGGGCCCTTTCCAGTTCTCCGTTTTCGCCGCCCTGGACGGCAGGGCCGGTGTCCATGCCGGGTGGCTGGGAAGGAGCGGACAGGCCAGCCTGACCCTCGCCCGGGACCGCCTGTCCCTGGAAGGACGTTTCGGTATCCGGGGAACGGACCTGTTCGCGGAGGGAGCCTGGAGAGGCGGCTCTCCTTCCGGTTTGATGGGGGGAATCACACCCTTGGGGGAGTGCTGGAAAGCATCCTGGCAGGTCCGGGCCCTTCCGAGTGCCTATACCGGGAAAAAGAACGGAGAGTATGGCGCTGCCGTCGGGGGCCGGTTCCGTTCCGAAGACCGTACGTTCACGGCTTCGCTCACCCTGGACGGTTCCCTGATTCCCATCCCGCAGAAGGATCCGGGGCGGAAGCAATTGAAATCGACTTTCCTGACTTCGTGGACCCCGTCCGAACGCTGGAAACTGGAATCCCGCCTTGTTTTCCGGTACCGCAGCGGAGAAGATACACGGACGGACTTGAGAGTGGATGTAGCCCGCTTATGGCCCTCCTGGGCGGTCAAAGGGAGACTGAACGGTCTTCTGGACGGCCATCCCGGTGCATTGACCTATTTGGAAGGAGGATGGACGCCGCCGGCGGGCGCACTCTGGCTGCGCCTGACCCTGTTCTCTACGCCAGATTGGCAGGCGCGCATCTACTGTTATGAAAGGGATGCCCCCGGAAACTTTACGACCCCGGCCTATTATGGAACGGGTGTGTCGGCCTTTGCATACGGCGGTTGGAAATTCCGGATCCGGAAGACGCGGATCCGGCTCTATCTCAGGGCTTCCTGCCTGTTCAGAAAGGAAAAGCCCGGACAAGCCGGGCTCAAATTCCAGTTGGTGGCGGACCGCTAGCGTCTCTTGATCTTCAGGCGCTGGCCTTCCCGGATCCTGTCGCTCCGAAGGTTGTTCCAGGCCTTCAGGTTCTTGACCGTGGTGTGGTTCCTCGCCGCAATCTTGCCCAGGGTGTCCCCCCGTTTCACCTTGTAGTAGGTCCATTGTGCACCGGAAGCCTGGGTGCTCCTTCTGGCCGTCGAGGCCTGTGAGGCCGGACGGGCGGCATACCTGCCGTCATCGACGGAGCCGGAGAACATTTCGGCGGCCTTGTGCTTGTAGATGGTGTCCTGGCGCTCCAGGAAAGCGCTGCTGTAGTTGTACGGGAGGCGGAGGACCTGCCCGCCCTGTGCACCGGGGACGATGTCCTTGTAGTACTGGGGGTTCAGGTCGCGGATGTCGTCGATGGGAATGCCCAGCACCTCACTGATCTGCCGGAAATGCAGGTTCTTGTTCACCATGAAGGTGTCGATGTGTTCGGGCATCTTCACCGCGGCCGGCTTCAGGCCATATTCTTTCGCATAGTTTACGGCGTACATCGCACCCACCATCGCAGGAACGTAACCGCGGGTTTCAGCGGGAAGGTACGGATAGATGGACCAGAAGTCCCTTCTTCCGGCCCGCTTGATGGCCTTGTTCACGTTGCCGGAGCCGCAGTTGTAGGACGAAATGGCCAGGCTCCAGTCGCCGAAGATGCGATAGGCGTCCCGCAGATAGCGGGCGGCTGCATCCACGGAGGCTTCCGGGTCCATCCGCTCATCGACGTAGGAATCGATCCGGAGTCCATAGTTGCGGGCGGTGGAATACATGAACTGCCACATGCCCGTCGCACCGGCGCGGGAGACCGCCACGGGATTCAGGGCCGACTCGATGATGGCCATGTACTTGAGCTCCAGGGGCAGGTCATACTTGCGGAAGGTCTCTTCGAAGATGGGCATGTAATACTGGGCCAGGCCGAGGATCTGTCCCATCTTGGAGGGCATCTTCTCGGCGTAGAGGACCATGTAGTTCTTCACCGTCTCATTGTAGGGAAGCTGGATGAAGGAATTCATCCGCTGCAGGCGCTCGATCATTACATTGTCCGGGACTTCGGACGAGAAATGGACGCTGTCCATGTTATAGGACGATCCCTGCTGGTTCTGGCGGGCACGGCGGTGCAGGTACCACAGGCTCAGCAGGCTGTCGGTCATGTCGTCGGAGTAGTCCCGTGTATCCACCGCCCTTCTGTGGGTGGTGGTGCGCTGGGTGGAAGCCGTGCTTCCTTCCGAAGGCGTGTCGAAAAAGTCGTCTTCCTCGATGATGGCCGCCGCTTCGCTCTCGTCCTCTTCGTACAGCCGTTCCAGGGTAATGTTGAGACTGTCCCTCTCCTGGGCATCCTTGCGGATCCAGTCCAGTTCGTTCTGCAGGGCTTCCAGCCGCTGGCGGAGCTGCAAGTTCTCGCGTTCCAGCTGTTTCCGGGATTTCCTGACGGGGACACCCGCTGCGGCCGGGAACGGGAGGGCGAGGAGGAGGGCCGCTAAAATCAGTATTGATCTCTTCATAAGCTTCTTCTTAAAATCTGAGTGTCAGTCCCATCCCCAGCGCGGGGGCCTGGGCGTATTCGAAAGGAAGGACCGCCGGTTCGAGACGGAGGGTGATGTCGTCGTCGATCTCGAAGTCCTGCATGTAAGCGAACACATTGGCATCCACGACCTGGACCACATAGAAAAGGGCCGTGGCCAGGATGGAATAGTCCCGGTAGCGACGGAAGATGTCCCTGTACAGAAGGGCGGTTTCCGCCGACACGGGAGGTTTCTCCACCGAGGGGTCGGTACTGGTGGCCTGGTCATAGATCCATTTGTATCGCTGGTAATTGCGCTTGTTGTTCGAGTAGAAGTAGATGCCGCCGGCGATGGCGCCCCAGTAGATGGGAATCTTCCAGTATTCTCCGTTGTAGATCTGGCCCAGACCGGGCATCAGGATGGAATAGACGGTCGCCTTGCCGGGATCGGGGTGCAGGTCCGACTTGAAACAGGCGGTAGCGTCGATGAGGGATGCCCACCAGACGAGACCGGCCCCGACATAGGACCAGGTGCTGTACTGCTTGAACCGCTCGTCCCCGGTCGCCTTGTACTGGTTGTTGAAATGGATGCCCATGCCGATGCCGGCACCGATGCCGCCGTACACGACGGGCAGTTTCCAATACTGGCGGTTGTAGATCTGGCCGCCGCCGACGAAGACGGTGGAGCCCATGAACAGGTTCTGGACCTGTCCGGGCCGTTTATGGGCGAGACTGCCGAAGTACTGGCGGAAACTGAACAGCTTGGAACTGTCGGTCTTCGCCTGCTTGGTGGTGTCGTCGTAATTCTGGGAGAAGGCATCCCGCTTGAACTGGTCGTCCCGTGCCTGGCCGTGGAGGACGGCAGGCAGCAGCAGGGCGGCGAGAAGGGGGATGATCCTGAGTTTCATGGCTGTTATCCGCGGTTGTTGTCGAGCGCCTGGAGGAAATGCTCCATCTGCTCGTCCGAATCGAACTTGATGGTGATGGTGCCCTTCCCGGAGGGGGAGCGGCGGAGGGAGATGTTGTCGCCGAAATAGCGTCCGACGTTCTCCAGCAGCCGGTAATACATGTCCGGCAGGTCCTGCGGTTCCTTTTCCTGGGGCTCGCCCTTCTCCAGGGCCTTGACTTTCTCCTCGAGCTGGCGGACGGAGAGACCGCGGCGGACGACCAGGTCGCAGAGCGTTTCCTGGACCTTGGGGTCCTCCACGCCCAGGAGCACCTTGGCGTGGCCGACGCTCAGGAGTCCCACCTTCAGGTCATGCTGGACCTTGGCGGGAAGCTTGAGCAGCCGGAGCTGGTTCGCGACCGAGGCGCGCTTCTTGCCCACGCGGTCGGCCATCTGTTCCTGGGTGAGCCGGCATTCCTCCATCAGGCGCTGGTAGCTCATCGCCACCTCGATGGGATCCAGGTTCTCCCGCTGGATGTTCTCCACGATGGCCATTTCCAGCATGCCCTGGTCGTTGGCGTCACGGATATAGGCGGGAATCATGTCCATCCCGGCGAGGATGGAGGCCCTGTAGCGGCGTTCGCCGCTGATAATCTGATATTTGGAACCTTTCTTACGGACCGTGACGGGCTGGATGAGCCCGAAGGTCCGGATGGACTCGGCCAGTTCCTGGAGGGCTTCCTGGTCGAAGTTCATGCGGGGCTGGAACGGATTCGGCTCCATCCGGTCCACCGGGATCCGGAGGACGTCGGACGTGTCCTGCGGGTCGGCGCTTCCGACCACTTCCTTGTTGATGTAGCCGACCGGCTTGCGGATCTGGCTGAGGTCGGCGGCATCGTCTCCGAGCAGGGCGCCGAGGCCTTTTCCAAGGCCGTGCTTCACTTTCGCCATCAGATGTTCTCGTTTTTGGCCAGCACTTCCTCCGCCAGGTGGAGGTAGTTGGAAGTGCCGTTGTTGGTTACGTCGTACAGGACGATGGGCTTTCCGTGCGAAGGGGCTTCGCTGAGCCGGATCGACCGCTGGATGATGGTGTTGAACACCAGGTCCTTGAAATGCTCCCGGAGTTCCATCACCACCTGGCTGTGCACTTTGGTACGCCCGTCGAACATCGTCACCACGAAGCCCTCGATTGTGAGGGAGGGATTGATGTTGTTCTGGACCAGGCGGATGGTCTGGATAAGTTTCGCAAGGCCTTCCAGGGCGAAGAATTCCGGCTGTACCGGGATCATCACGGAGTCGGCCGCCACGAGGCAGTTCACGGTGATGAAGCCGAGGGAAGGGGAGCAGTCGATGATGATGTAGTCATAGCGGTCCCGGATGGGGGCCAGGGCTTTCTTGAGGTAGGATTCCCGGTCCGGCCACTTGACCATTTCGATTTCGGCGCCCACCAGGTTGATGTGGGACGGGATCATGTGGAGTTTCTGGAGCTCGGTCTGGATCAGGGCGTCCTCCGCGGGAATGTCCCCCCGGATGACCTCATAGATGGTGCGCTTACGGTCGTCCTCCGGAGAGAAGTTCAGGCCGGACGTGGTGTTGGCCTGGGGATCCGCGTCGATGATGAGCACGTTCTTCTCGAGGACGGCCAGGGAGGCCGCCAGATTGATGGCCGTCGTGGTCTTGCCCACGCCGCCTTTCTGGTTCGCTATGGCGATGACTTTTCCCATATAAAATGATATAAGCTTACAAATGTACGAAATAATCCCTGCATCCGCAAGGATTGTTCCACAAAGTTCCACGCTCAGGCGGGGTCGACGTCGATGGCGAGATGGGCCGTGTATTTCCTTTCCTTTCCGAAGGCGGTGACGGCGTCGGCGAGGCGCCGTTTCAGCGCGGTCAAAGCCTTGTTCCGGGCGAAAGTGACGCGGATCTGGCGGATGGATTCTCCGGCGATCCGGTCCACGACCGGGGTGTAGGGCCCCACGACGGCGGGCGGGCTGTCGACGTCCACGAAGGCGGCGAGCAGGGCGGTACGAAGCTCCCTGGACAGGAAATCCAGCCGTTTTTCGTGGCTGTCTTTCAATTGGATATGGACGAGTCGGGTATAGGGCGGATATGCGAACAGTTTCCGTTCGGCCAGCAGGTTGACAGCGTCTTCCCCTTCCAGGCGGGCATAGACGGGATGGGCGGGTTCCCGGGTCTGGATGATAATCTTTCCGGGTGTTCCGCGCCGTCCGCACCGGCCCCTGAACTGTTCCAGCAGTTGGAAGGCGCGCTCGTCCGCACGGAAATCCTGCTGGCCCACGAGGCTGTCGGCCTGGATGACGGCGACGAGGCTGAGCCGTTCGAAGTCGAATCCTTTCGTGATGACCTGCGTACCTACGAGAATGTCGATCTCTCCCTTCCCGAAGTCCCGGATGATGCCGGCCTGCTCCGTGGCCGGAGTGTCGCTGTCCAGCCGCGCGATGCGGCGGTCGGGCAGAAGGGAACACAGTTCTTCTTCGATCCGCTGCGTGCCGGCTCCGAGCGGCTGGAGTTCTCCGTTGCAGGAAGGGCAGTGGCCGGAATAGGGCTCCGTGTGGCCGCAGTAGTGGCAGACCAGGCGGTCGGGATGCAGGTGCAGGCTGAGCGGTACATGGCAGTGCGGGCACCGGGGAATCCGTCCGCATTCCGTACACTGGACTGAGGGGGCGTATGAACGCCTGGCCCGGAGGACGAGGACCTGTCCTCCGGCTTCCGTCGTCGCGGTGATTTCGGCGAGGAGTTTCCGGGACAGGTGGCCGGTCATTCCCCTTTTCCGGCGCTCGGCGACCGTGTCGATGATTTGGATTCCGGCCTCTTCGCCGCTATGGAAGCGTTCCTTCAGGTCAATTTTCGCAAAACGCCCAGTTTCAGCATTGTAGAGCGATTCCAATGAAGGCGTTGCACTGCCCAGGAGGACATGTGCATCCTGGATGACCGCCAGCATGATGGCGGTTTCCCGGCCGTTGTACCGGGGTGCCGGAGCGTCCTGTTTGTAGGAGGTGTCGTGTTCCTCGTCTACGATGACGAGGCCCAGGTCTCGGTGGGGTAGGAAGAGGGCGGAGCGGGTCCCGAGAACGAGGTAAGGGCCGCCTTGGCGGACCCGGTCGGAAACGTCCGTCCGGCGGGCGGCCGTTTCACCGGAATGGAAGACCAGTATGTCCGGGAAGACGGCGGCAATCCGTTCCTCCAACTGCCGGGAAAGGGCGATTTCGGGAACGAGGTACAGGACGCTTCGCCCTTTCCGGAGCGTCTCCTGGGCGAACCGGAGATAAACCTCCGTTTTCCCGGAGCCGGTAACCCCATGCAAGAGGGCGGTCTTTCCGGCCTCGAAGGCTTTCCGGATCCCTTCCGCTGCCTTTTCCTGGGCGGAGGAAAGGGTGATCTCAGCTTCTGAAACCATCGTCTCGACCGTTTTTCCATCCAGTCTGGCCTGCACGGCTTCCGCCGCTTTGAGGTATTTCTCCCGGGTCTCGTCCTTGCGGGCTTTTCCGGCTTTTTCGCGGAGCTTTTCCAACTGGCTTTCCAAACGTTCCCGCATCCGGACTCCGGCTTCTTCCCGGTCCAGTTTCAGGGCCGGACAGGCGGCCTTGTACACTTCCCCGACCGAGCAGAGATAGTACTCGGCGACGGCCCGCCAGAACCGGATTTCATCCGGAGAGATGTCCGGCAGCCCTGTCTCGACGCATAGGATGGGACGGATCCTTTCTGCGGATGTCTGCGGCGTGACGTCCATCCCGCCGACGACACCGATGTACTCCTTGTGGGCAAACTCCACGCGGACCCGGCTGCCCACCCGGACTTCCATTCCGTCGGGCAGCTGGTAGCAGGGGTCCCATTCCAGTTTGAGGGGGAGGATGACCGCTATGTACACCGTACTTTCCATCAGCGGTACAAAGTAACGAATTTTTATGGGACGGGCCGAAGAAAAATCGTATTTTTGTCCGGTAATCAAACCGGTTCCCGAAAATGAAGAAGTTTTTGTTCGCGCTGGCATTTGCGCTGGCCGTTACGGCCTGTTCCCGGGAAACCGCCCTGAAGGTGGGAAGCTACAATATTCGCTATGAAAACGAAGGAGACGCCGGCCGCGGCAACGGCTGGGAAGACCGTTTTCCGTACGTGTGCGCGATGCTGCGCTATGAGCGGCCGGACATCTTTGGAAGTCAGGAAGTCCTTGTAGACCAGCTGCATGACATGGCAGGTGAACTGCAGGAATACGACTATGTCGGGGTGGGCCGTGACGATGGTGCCGAAGCCGGCGAATTCGAACCGGTGTTCTGGCGCAAGGACCGGTTCGGCCTGCTGGACAAGGGCTGGTTCTGGCTGTCGGAAACCCCGGATAAACCGGGGCTGGGATGGGACGCCGCCTGCATCCGCATCTGTACCTGGGTATATCTGAAGGACAAGGATTCCGGCAAGCGGATCTGGTTCTTCAACCTCCATATGGACCATGTCGGGGTGGTCGCCCGCGCCGAGAGCGCGAAACTCATCGTCAGCCGCATCGAATCGATGTGCAAGCCTTCCGAGTACGTGTTCGTGACCGGCGACTTCAACGTAGACCAGACCAATGAGATATACAGCACCTTTACAAAGTCGGAGGTGCTCACGGATTCCTACGAGACCGCAGCTGACCGGTATGTTCCCAACGGCACCTTCAACGGTTTCGACCCCAACAGTTTCACTTCCAGCCGGATAGACCATATCTTCGTTTCACCGACCGTGAAAGTGGACAACTACGCCGTCCGGACTGATACATACCGCAAGTCCCTGGAACTGGACGAGCGCTACCGGGTGGGGGATTTTCCCGCCGAAGTGTCCTTTGAACGGTACATCGCGAAGCTCCCGTCCGACCACTTCCCGGTTTTCATCAAGGTGCGGCTTTAAGATATCCCTGGCGTTCCGTTTCCGGGAACTTTTCAATGGCATAGCGGAGCATCGTCCGCGGCATCACGGAATAGCGGGTCTCGAGGAAGGAGACCAGGGCTTCCTTGTCCCGTTTCCCAGCTTCCCGCAACAGCCAGCCTACCGCCTTGTGGATGAGGTCGTGGGGATGATGGAGGAGGATGTCGGCGATGGCAAAAGTGTCCTCCAGTTCTCCGTTCCGGATGAAAGTCATCGTGCTGACGATGCCGATGCGCTGCTCCCAGATGGTTTTTCCGCTGCGTGCCAGCCTGTAAAGCAGGCTCCGGTCCTTGTCCAGCAGCCAGACGCCCAGCAGGGGATAGCAGGACAGGTCCACCAGGTCCCAGTTGTTGATCCGGTCCGTGTGGGCAAGGTAGAAGTCGATGCAGTCCTGCCGCAAGGCCGGGTCCTTTTTAGCATGGGCGAAGATTTCCACCAGCGCCAGCAGGGCAGCGAGCCGTACCTCGTGATACTCGCTGGCAATGCATTCTTCCAGCTCCTGCCAAGTGGTCTTCTTCCAGCATTGTTTTACCACGTCCCGTGTTACGGGGACTTTGATTCCCAGGAACTTGTCTCCTTCACCATACTGTCCCGGCCCTGTCTTGAAAAAGCGGGAAAGGCCCGGCACCTGGGACGGATCGGCCTGGGAAAGCATCTCGTCAAGCAGCGAATTCATATGCCTTCGTCGTTCAATCGGTCTTGAGTTCATTCAGGAGGACTGTGAAGTGCTCCCGGATTTCTCCGAGAATCGTCTGCCAGTCCTTCAACGAGCCGTCCAGGTTGTCCGACACTGCCTTGAAACAGTAAAAGGGGAGTCCATGCAGTTTGCAGAACTGGGCGGCGGCATAGGCCTCCATGTCAAACAGGTCAAACTTTCCGGCAAGATCCTTGACCTGCTCCGGACTAAAGGTCTGCGTACTCATGAAGTAATCGCCGGAGAAGACGGTGCAACCGTCTCCGGGCAGGTCGATCCGGTCATAGACCAGTTCGCTGCCGCCATTGACGATGTGGCTGCAGTTCAGCATCTCCCCGATTGGATACCGGGCCGATCCGGCGCTGCCGACATTCAGGATGACGGGCTTTCCTTTCCCGGTCCTGGCCTCATACCACTTGACAAGGGCGCTGAACATGCGCATCTTGCCCATCCCCGTGTACACGACGGGGAACGGAACCTTTTCCTGCGCTATTTCACCTTCGTCGGCGACGAACAGGATCACGTCGCGGCCCCGGAGTTCATCCAGGATACTTTTATCTATCATATTGATCTAACGGATACTATCTATCATTGATGCTCTCAACCAAATCATCCAGATTGCCGACGACCCGGTCGAACAGCTTGTACATCAGCTCCGGTTCCACCATCTCCGGAATGTAGGCGATGACTTTCTTTCCGGCCCCGGCCATCCATCCGGCTTCGGTGTGGGCACTGCGACCGCAAGGAAGGACCAGGACGCAAGTGTCGGCGGCCTCGAGGGCTTCCAGATCGGCGGCGAACTGGCGCTCGGCAAGCGGATGGCGCAATCCATCGGCATACTGCTCGAATGTCCATTCCGGCGCTTTTTCATCCACGTCGGTCCAATGGAAACCGGCACCGCCATGGGGCGGATTGCGGAAGTCGTAGACGGGAAAGCCTTCGGCGCGGAGGCGCTTGACAACATCGGGATAGTAGGGATTCCTCCAGCTGGATGCAACGTAGATCATAAGGGATGTCATTCTGCTTGTCGGGTTCAAAGATACGGATTTCTGTCCGACTGACAATATGCAAAGGAAATCATCGAGGGATGTTGCGCTTGTAGGGTTTCTCAAGGTCATCGGCAGCGCTCCAGAGCGGTTTCCTTCTGGTCATTTGATTCGTATCCTCGTTCATAAGGCAAAATTAGCGAAAAAAGATGTATCTTCGTACGGATTAACCCGACCGACCGTGGATTAGTATATCGCCCATGCAGAAGAAACTCATAGAACTGTCCAATACCTACCTGGCGGCGGGCAACGCCATCCTCGATGCCATCCGCGACATCATCAAGGGTGCCGGCGGGTTCGTCAATGCATCCAACAACGACCAGGAGAAGCCGGACATCAAGGCTCTGGTCTTCGACAGCAAGACGGGGTATTCCACGGCCTATCCCATCCGTGGCCTCCGAGTCAACGGCAAGGACGAAGTGGAAGTCTTCATCGGCAACTTCGGGACCATCTACACCGATCGGTATCTGCGCGGGAAGGGTTCGGAGGAGCGCTGGCAGTCCCTCAAGGGGTCCAACATCCTTTTCTACCAGACAATCCTTTCCATCGCCGACACCATCGACGAATACCTGCCTGCTTCCCATTGACCATGATGCCGCTGAACTTTTCTTCCGGAATCTACGCCTATGACGGGAAGGAGTGGCTCCGCGTGAACGCCACCCTCGTCGAGGACTCGCGTGTGGAAGTGAAGAAGGCCATGCTGGACGCCTACCCGGAGCTCCGCGCAATGTACAACGAGAATGACGGCAATACCGCCGTCTATTACCTGAAGGACGCGAAGGCGACTGTCAGCTCCTTCACGGCAGCACCCATCGAAATCGAGTTCTAACGTGAGAATCCCTGGGAAACTCCTCTGGCCGCTGGCTGGCCTGGTCGCTGTGCTCTTGATCATCTTTCTTGGGATCAAGCTGTTCGACGTCCGGTCACCGCAGGCTGTATTCGTACACGAGGTCATCGGCTTCCGGGCCCTGGACCTGAAAAAGTACGAGGTGGACAAGGCGGACTTGTCGGACAAGGGGACCATCGAGGTCCCGGCCGGATTCAAGTTCCCCCGGCCGATGCGGGAGTACCGCGTGGACGGCATGCAGGTCTTCGAGGCGGACCCCGCCGATGATTCGAAGCCGGTCCTCCTGTATCTCCACGGTGGAGGGTATTGCCACAACTTCGCGAAGCAGCACTGGAAGGCGCTCGCCGAATGGGCTGGTGAGACCGGCTGCGGCATCGTGGCGCCCAATTATCCGCTGCTGCCTCTCCATACGGCTGCGGATGCGCACCCGCCGGTGATGGCACTCTATCAGGAACTGTTGCAGCGGTATCCTGCCGGCCGGATCGTCATCGCGGGCGACTCCGCTGGCGGCGGTTTCACCCTGGCCCTCGTGCAGGAGATCCGGGATGCGTTCATCGACCTTCCCCGGCACCTCGTCCTCATCGCCCCCTGGGTGGACATCCTGGGCGGGGACGCGTCCCTTCAGAAACATGACAACTGGCTCACCGTGGAAGCGCTTCCTCTGTTCGGTCGCGATTGGGCGGGTGACATCGACCCCAGGGATCCGGTGGTGTCGCCGCTGTACGGCGACATGCACGGGCTTCCGCCCGCTGACATCTACGCGGGTACCTGGGACGTCCTGTACACGGATGTCGTCAAGGCCTATGACAAGATGAAGGCCGCGGGCGTGGACGCCCGCCTGCACGTGGGGGAGAAGATGGACCACGTTTACCCCATCCTTCCCACCCCCGAAGGAAAGGCCGCCCGGAAGGAGATAGCGGAGATTCTATCGGCTTCTTTATAGGGTCTATCAGACAAATGGTCACGTTTTCGTGGTGCTGGGAAGTCCATTTTTAAGGTTTAACAGAGTTTGATGGAGTGCTATAATTGTTTGATACAGAGCAAAAATAGTCAGTTAGAGTTCATCTTGGCATAATACGATTTAGTGGCAATTATGCGTAAAAATATGCGTAAAACTGATGTTTTGCGCGGCTTCATCGCCACGGACCTGGGCGAAACCGAAAGCGATGAAGATCTGCACATCACCATCAGCGGCCACCAAGAGAATGGCGGGCCGATGTACCAGAACATTACGGTCATCTATTTCGATACCAAAGAGAAGGCCGATAGGTTCCGCTACTCTCCAGAAGGCGTCGGCTCCGACGACCCCTACAGCGATGACCAAGACTCCTTTGACCTCACAGCCCTTGCCGGAGACCCACGCCTTCCCGGCCTCATTGCCACCATCCTGAAGAACTACTTCGGCTTCACCGACCGCTCCCGCCTTTGCGCTCACACCTACTGCGAGGTCGATTACTTCCGGAAGGATCCTGCCGATGCGCGGTCACAGCAGGTGAAATCCTGACAGGCAAAAAAGAGAAAGCATCGACTTCCGGTTAGGAGGCCGATGCTCTTTCTTATGATAAATGCCGATTAGTCGCCGTGAACGTAATCACTGAATTCAAAGAACTCAGAGCATAATTCCTCACAATCGACGCCCCATTTCTTTGCAGTCTTCTCAGCGAATTCGTCCATCTCTTCATCGGAGGGGTTATCATTGTATATCATGGCAGCGCATAATTCTAAGATGCCCTTAGCCATAGATTCTGAGATAGATGGCTTAACAAAACGCTGATAGTGGACCACCTTTTCTGCATACTGGTCAAACACCATTTTCCTTTTCATCTGGTCGAGGGTGTCCGTCATATCAACGGAATAACCAACTCCAACGCCAGGAAGGTCTATTCTTGTTCCCTTTGCCATAGGTCCTTAGTGTTTATAGTTAAAACTGTACGCCAAAATGAAGTGCCAGGGTGGGTGCGACACCATTCACCCTTCTTTCGCTCGACATGGTCACAGAGGAAATATGGAAATACTGATAGTGATGCTGCTGTACATTCACGCCAAGCCCCAGGAACCATGTCGATTTACCTGTTTTAAAGTCAACGCCGATTATCGGTTCAACGAAAAGAGCCTCAAGATTCTTATACTGATTCTGACCCACATCTATAGTATAGCCGATATCGCCAATGATGAACGGTGCAATTTTCCCTTCGATGAAGTCAAACTTAGCACGAAGGAAGATGGGAAGTAAAAACTTGTTGTCACGACTCTCATAATTGCCGAGTTTACTGTCCTCGGAATAATAATAAAGAGTTTCGGCATAGCGGAAGCCAATACCCAGGCCGATGGCAAACCTATCATTAAAGCGATAGCCATTAATGATAGAGGCACCAACATTATACTTGGAGTTTTTCGATATACCAATTGCACCGGTCGCTTCCGCAGAGAACTCGTATCCTCCATTCTGTGCCGATGCAAGAAGGGAGAATAGAGCAAAAGACAATGCGATAATTAGTTTTCTCATAGTTATTTACGTTTATAAGTGTCCCATAGAACATCTTTAACTTCCTTAATCTGGATTGTGTTGTCGTCAACTACTCTGAAATCCTTCTTTTGGATTGAGTTGATCCCCGTCAGGTTAAAGTATGAATAAATCCTGTCAGCGTTATTTGAAAGGTTGTAATATTTTTCAAAAGTTTCTCCGGCATCGTATACGATACGGTACTTTCCGTGAACCCGAATCTCTGTGCCGTCATCAAGCGTTCCCTTTTTTGGGGGATTGTACTGCTCAAGGAAAGTAACTGTAGTGGTATTGGACCAACTCCCAACGCTGAGAGTGTAAGTAAACGAACCGTTAAGAACTTTTAAAGCGGCCTTCTCTGCTTCAGAGAAATAGGCAGAATCAGTATCCGTATTAGCCTTTTCGCAGGACATAAAACTGAGAGAGGCAACGGCCATGATGGCCAGGAAAGAGAATAATTTCTTCATATTTATGTGAATTTATAGTCCAGTATATAAAAAAGGTGCGCACTGTTGGCCTTTGCACACCATCATAGGACTGCGACATCCTAATCATCAATGCAAAGCAGTACACACCCGTGTATTGCTTGCACTCATAAGATGATTCTATGCCTTGAAAAAAATCAAGTGTCGCAGTTCTGATGGTTACAAGGCATCTTATGTCAAGTACAAAGGTAACCAAAAGAAGCGAAACGAACAATAGTACAGTGTCATAGAATACATTGTAGGCCGATGGTCAATGTCAATAATATAGACCAATGGAGCCAGGCTCCGGTGGCAGTGCAGCTCGGGCCGATAGAGAAAGCGGTCATCCGCATTCGGCAGTCCAGCAGAGCTTGCCAGCCCAAAGCGGCTGGGCTCAATGAGTGCCCACCTGGACGCCGAGGCGTCCAGGACGGCACATATAAAAGAAAAAGCGGTATGGGAGACTGTGGCCGGACAAGCCGTCCACAGACTCCCATCCTTTTATCCCCCCAGCCCCAGGGGAGATAATCGCCCGGGAGGCGGAGTACCGGCGCGAGCGTCAGTGCCCAGAATCCGGGCACTTAACATAATCCCATCGGAATTGTGTAACACGCCGGCACCGTCAGTACCCCGCTCGAGCGGAGTCGAATATAAATGGGTCAGAAGCCCGCAAAAACGGCCTACAGGGCGTCTGATTACACAATTCGGATTATGTTAAGTGTCTCCCTCAGTGCGGTGCGAAGGTCCTACCTTCGAATCTCACGGGCGAGGCGGCGGACATGTCAGCTTTAGCATTTTCGTTTAAACAAAGCCCCCAAAATCTGCGCTGAACAGGTAAAACCGTTAAATAAATTTTGCGCAAGCCGAAAAACACGAGACTAACCATTCTCGGAAAACCCCAATTCTGTTTATTGCGTTAAACAAATTTCAATAAAATGTGTTTATTCAAATAAACAGGTATATACATCGCTGAAGACACATAGTCTTCACATGCTATATGTGAAAAGTTGTGAGTGTTTTCTTTTCTTTTGATTGCTTGCATAGGAATGAATCCGTAAATTTGTACGTAAACATATCGATTTATGGATAAACAAAGTATCATACAATACAAATCTGCTTTTGATGCTATCGAGACTTACATCGAGAGTGATAATAGAAAAGAGCATATCGAGGTTTGGTTTGCAAGAGATTTACAGAAAGTACTCGGCTATGCGCGTTGGGAGAACTTTCAGACAGCCATCAACAGAGCTGTTGAGTCATGCAATACGCAGGGAGTCAATGTTGACGACCATTTTCGTGAGGTCACGAAAATGGTCAAGCTGGGAAGCGGAGCTGAGCGCGAGGTCAAAGACTATATGCTCACTCGGTATGCGTGTTATCTAATCGCACAAAACGGAGACCCGAAGAAAGAAGAAGTGGCTTTTGCACAGAGCTACTTTGCTGTTCAGACTAGAAGAGCCGAACTAATTGAGGAACGTATCAACTATATTGCCCGCCTTGAGTCTCGCGATAGACTGCGTGCTTCAGAAAAACAGCTCTCTCAAAATATATATGAGCGTGGCGTGGACGACAAGGGGTTCGGACGTATTCGTTCCAAGGGGGATGCCGTCCTTTTCGGAGGCCATACCACAGAAGATATGAAAAGACGTCTTGGCGTCAAAGATAATCGCCCACTTGCTGATTTCTTGCCCACACTTACTATTGCGGCAAAGAATCTTGCTACGGAAATGACGAACTACAACGTCGAGAGCAATGATTTGTATGGAGAGAATGACATAACCCGTGAGCATATGCAAAACAATAAGAGCGTGCGTGATATGCTTGGGCAACGTGGTATCCGTCCGGAGGAACTACCTCCCGCAGAAGATATAAAGAAGTTGGAACGTAGAGTAGCATCTGAGCAAAAGAAAATAGAAAAGTCCTCACCAAAGTTGCCCAAAATGAAATAAATCTACATTATAACACAAGCTAGACCATTTTCGTAACCTCACGAAAATGGTCTGTTGGAGGAGAGAGCAGCGACTCTAAAAAACGCACAACTTCTCGCTCATTATGCGTAAAAGTTGTGCGTAAATATGTAACTAATTGATTATCAATGTAGTTAGTGGTGCTGGGAAGAATCGAACTGCCGACACATGGATTTTCAGTCCATTGCTCTACCATCTGAGCTACAGCACCATGGTTTGGGATTGCAAAGATAGGTATTTTTCTTGAGTTTGCAAATTTTTTAAAGCAAATCTTTAAGATGCTTGATTTGTTCCGGGGTGGTGGCCCAGGACGTGGCGAAGCGGACGACGGTGTGGGTGGCGTCGTAGGGTTCCCAGATATCGAAGCCGACTTTCGTGGAGAGGGCTTCCATGTAGTGGTTTTCCAGGATTACAAACTGCTGATTGGTCGGTGTTTCAAGGAAGAAGGGAATCCCTTTTTCCTTCAACACGGCAATCATTTCCTGCGCCCGGTCGATGGCGTTCGCAGCGATGCGGCCGTAGAGGTTGTCCGTAAAGAGGGTGTCGAACTGGACGCCCAGCAGGCGGCCCTTCGCCAGGAGGGCGCCATGCTGTTTGATGGTGGTGAAGAAGTGCTTCGGGGCTTTCTTCGTGAAAACGACAGCTTCACCGCACAGGGCACCGACCTTGGTGCCGCCGATGTAGAAGACGTCGCAGAGGTCTTTCATGTCCGCCAGGGTGAAGTCGCAGGCGGGACTGGCGAGGGCATAGCCGAGGCGGGCACCGTCGATGAACAGCGGCAGGCCGTACTTGTGGGCGATGCGCTGGATTTCAGTAAGTTCTGAACGGGTGTAGATGGTGCCGTATTCTGTGGACAGGGAGATGTACACGAGACCGGGCCAGACCATATGGTCCTTGTTCGGATCGGCGTCGGACGCGGCGAGGTAGGCTTCCAGTTCGCCTGCGTCCATTTTGCCCTGGTGCTGGGGGAGTGTCAGCACCTTATGCCCGGTATATTCCACGGCGCCGGCTTCATGGACGCCGATATGGCCTGTCTCGACGGCCACGGCACCTTCACAGTCAGCCAGGAGGGCTGCAATGACGGTGGAGTTGGTCTGGGTGCCGCCCACGAGGAAGTGTACCTCACCCTCCGGGCAGTGGCAGGCTTCGAGGATCTTCCGCTTCGCGCTTTGGGTATAAGGATCATTGCCGTAGCCGTCCAACTGTTCGAAGTTGGTTTCGGTGAGCCGCTTGAGAATCTCCGGATGGGCCCCTTCCGCGTAATCGCATCTGAAAAGAATCATGGTCTTTTGGAATTGGGAATCAAAGGTATGGAATTCCCCTGAATCCTGCAAGGACTACCGGTGCCGGAGCGCCAGTTCCCGTTCGATGTCTTCCACCGTGCAGCCCATGGATTCCAGCAGGACCAGCAGGTGATAGGCGAGGTCGGAAGCCTCGTACACGAAGCGGCTCCGGTTGCCGTCCACGGCCTCGATGACCATTTCCGTAGTCTCTTCGCCCACTTTCTTGGCGATGGCCTTGGGACCCTTGATGAACAGCTTCGTGGTATAGGAACCGTCCGGCATCTCGGCGTGGCGGCCCTGGATGAGCTTCGAGAGGGAGCGGATGAAGCCTTCGTCCTCGGGCGTGTCGAAGCAGGCGGTCGTGCCGCGATGACAGGTGGGACCGGCCGGATCGGCCTGGATGAGGAGCGTGTCGTTGTCGCAGTCGGAGAACATCTTCTTGACGGTCAGGAAGTTGCCGCTGGTCTCTCCCTTGGTCCACAGCCGCTGCTTGCTGCGGGAGAAGAACGTGACGCGTCCTTCCGCGGCGGTTTTTTCGAAGGCGGCGCGGTCCATATAGCCGAGCATGAGGACCTTGAGCGTTGTGGCGTCCTGGATGATAACGGGGAGGAGGCCGTCTCCAGTCTTGCTTAAGTTAAAATCGTCGAATGTCATAGGAATCAATCGGTTAAATGCGAACGGGAATGCCGGCTTCGGCGAGCTGGCGCTTGACTTCCGCCACGGTGTACTGCCCATAGTGGAAGATACTGGCGGCGAGGGCCGCGTCTGCCTTGCCCTCGATGAGGACGGCCGCGATGTCCGCCACGCTGCCGGCGCCGCCCGATGCGATGACGGGAATACCCAGGGAATCGGAAAGCGCTGCATAAACGTCACAGGGATAGCCGCTGCGGGTGCCGTCGTGGTCCATGGACGTGAACAGGATCTCGCCGGCTCCGCGGTCTTCGGCCTCCCGCGCCCAAGAGAAGAGTTCCTTGTCGGAAGGGCGGCTTCCGCCGTGGGTAGTCGCGTGCCAGCGGCCGTCCGGACAGGATTTCGCGTCGATCGCCACCACGACGAACTGCCGACCGTATTTGGCCGCGATGTCGCCGATGAGTTCCGGACGGGCGATGGCGGCGCTGTTCAGGGTGATCTTGTCGGCCCCGGCGTCCAGCAGGCGCGAAGCGTCGTCCAGGCTCCGGATGCCGCCGCCCACGGTGAACGGGATGTTGACGGCCTCCGCGACCCGGGAAACCAGTTCCGCGAAGGTCTTCCGGCCTTCCAGCGTGGCGCTGATGTCCAGGTACACGAGTTCGTCGGCCCCTTCCAGGGCGTACCGGCGGCCGAGATCCACGGCGTCGCCCACGTCTTTCAGGTCCAGGAAGTTGATGCCCTTCACCACGCGGCCGTTCTTGACATCCAGGCAGGGGATTATCCGTTTTGCAAGCATCGCTTCAAGTCTTTGAGTGTGATTCGGTTCTCATAGATGGCCTTGCCCACGATGATGCCGGGCAGGCCCATTTCGTCCGCACGGCGCACGTCGTCCAGGGACGATACGCCGCCGCTTACGATAGTCGTCAGGTCCGGAAACCGCTCTTGCAACCCCTTGTAAAGGTCGAAAGACGGCCCCTGTAGCATCCCGTCGCGGGAAATGTCCGTGACGATGGCCCGTTTCAGCCCGGACGGCAGGAAAGTCTGGATGAGCTCGTCCAGGCCGATGCCGCTGTCCTCCAGCCAGCCGCTCACGGCGACCTTGCCGTCGCGGACGTCGGCACCGAGAATGATGCGGCTGCCATAGTGTCGGAGCCAGGTGAGCATCCGTTCCGGCTCCTTGGCTGCAATGCTGCCGATGATGGCCTCGTCGGCACCTGCGTTCCAGACCGATGCAAGGGCTTCGTCATCCTTGATGCCGCCGCCCCATTCCAGTGTCAGAAGGCTCAGGGAGGCGATTCTCTCCAGGGTCCGGAGGTTTTTGGGCCGGGAGGTTTTGGCGCCTTCCAGGTCCACGAGATGCAGCCGTTTGACGCCGCAGTCGGCATAGGCCCTTGCCCATTCCGCCGGGTCGCCGCCGTAATCTTTCTGTGTTGCGTAATCTCCCTGGGAGAGCCGTGTGCATTTGCCGTCGATGATGTCGATGGCGGGGATGATCTCGATCATAGGGCCAGGAAGTTTTGGAGGATCTTTTCGCCGACGGAACCGCTCTTTTCCGGGTGGAACTGCGTTCCGTAGAAGTTCTCGTAGCGCAGCGCGGCGCTGAACATCGCCCCGGCGTACTTGCAGGTCGCTATTGTATCCGGGCACAGGCCTGCGTAATACGAGTGTACGAAATAGAGGTAGGAGCCTGACGGCAGGTCCTTGAACAGCTTACTCTCCAGGTTTCTGATATCGTTCCAGCCCATATGCGGAACCTTGCAGCCGGGGGCGGGGGAGAAGCGGCGCACGTGGGCGTCGAAAACGCCCAGGCAGGGCTTTCCGGGGGCTTCTTCGCTGTCCCGGCATAGCACCTGCATGCCCACGCAGATGCCCAGCACCGGCTGGCGCAGGGACCGGATCACATCCGGAAGCCCGCGTTCCACGAGGTTGTCCATCGCGAGGCCGGCGTGTCCGACGCCCGGGAGGATGACTTGGTCGGAGCGGCGGATGGTTTCCGGGTTCGCCGTCACGGTATAGACCGCTCCGAGCCGGTCCAGGGCGTTCTCCAGCGAACGGAGGTTGCCCATGTCATAGTCGATGATGGCAATCATAGCGTTCCTTTGGATGAGGGGAGGGAACCGTCGAATACATTGCGGCGTACCGCCTGGCGGAGTGCCCGGGCGAAGGCCTTGAAGACGGATTCCGCCAGGTGGTGGTTATTCTCGCCCTCCGCCTCGATGCGGAGGTTGCAGCGGGCTGCGGTGCATAGCGACTTGAAGAAATGGGAGAACATCTCCGTCGGGGTATCGCCCACGTATTCGCGGGTGAAATCCACCTTCCAGACAAAATCTGCACGTCCACCGAAATCGATCAGGACCAATGCCTTGCACTCATCCATCGGAAGTGCGAATCCATATCGTTCGATGCCTCTCTTGGACCCCAGCGCCGCATCGATGGCCTGGCCGAGCACGATGCCCGTATCTTCCATCGTGTGGTGCTCGTCGACCTCCAGGTCACCCTTGCATTCCAGGGCAAGGCTCACCCCGCCGTGGTGCGGAATCTGCTCCAGCATGTGGTCGAAGAAATGCAGCCCGGTCGAGATTCCGGACGGTCCCTTGCCATCCAGGTCCAGCGTCAGGGTGATGTCCGTCTCGCGGGTTTTCCGGGTGAGGGTAACCAGCCTGTCGCTGCTCCGCACCGCCTCGGCGATTTCCGCCCAGGTCATCGGACCGACTTGCAACGCCTTCGCACCCAGGTTGGCCGCCAACCGGACATCGGATTCCCGGTCGCCGATCACGAAACTGGATGCCAGGTCATAGGATCCGTCCAGGTAGGCCGTCAACATCCCAGTCCCGGGCTTGCGGGTGGGTGCGTTCTCGTGCGGGAAGGTTTTGTCTATCAGGACATTGTCGAAAACGATACCTTCCCCTTTGAGCGTATTCAGCATCAGGGTCTGGCAGGGCCAGAAGGTCTCGGTCGGGAAGAAAGGGGTGCCGAGTCCGTCCTGGTTGGACACGAGGACGAGTTCAAACCCCAGGCCTGTGAGCGCCTTGAGCCCGGAGATGGCGCCGGGAACGAAGGCGAACTTGTCCAGGGAATCGATCTGTTCGTCTGAAGGTTCGACCAGGATGGTTCCGTCGCGGTCGATGAAGAGGGCTTTTTTCAGGGGAGTCATACCATATAGTGTTCCAATGCGTTCAACAAGGTTTCGTTCTCTCCGGGCAGGCCGACGGTCAGCCGCAGGCATCCTTCGCATCCCGGGACACGGCTGCGATTACGGACGATGATGCCGTTTTCCAGGAGATATCCATACAGGGAATCGGCATCGTCCACCCGGGTGAGAAGGAAGTTCGCATCGCTGGGATAGACCTTCCGCACGAAGGGGAAGTGTGGAAGGACAGATGCTAATCTTTCCCTTTCATTGATGATTGTATCTACTTGTAAATCAATTTTCTTTTCTAGGAATTCCATCGCCTTTTCCATCGCGGCCAGACTCAGGTTGTAGGGATATTTGACCATCGACATCAGCCGGATGATCTCCAGGGAGGAGATGGCCATTCCGATGCGGAGTCCGGCCATAGCCCGGGCCTTGGAGAGGGTTTGGAGAACAATCAGTCCGTCCCGGGATGAAGCTTCGGCGGCCAGGCTCCCTTTCTCCGAGAAATCCACATAGGCCTCGTCCACGACGACGATGCCGGGGAAGCGGTCGCAGATATCCAGCAACTGGCTTTTCGGGAAGGCATTGCCGGACGGATTGTTCGGGGAACAGAGAAAGATGACCTTGGTCCGCGGATCACAGGCTCCGAGAAGCTTTTCGCTGTCCAGGGAAAAATCTTCCCCGAGCCGGACCGGCCGGACCTCGACATCGTTGATGGCGGCCGCCACGCCGTACATCCCGTAGCTGGGGGAAATGATGACGGCGTTGTCTTTCCCGGGTTCGCAGAAAATCCTGAAAACCAGGTCGATGGCTTCGTCACTGCCGTTCCCGAGGAAGATATTCTCTTTCCGGAGGCCTTTCAGGGAGCACAGGCGGTCTTTCAGGATGGCCTGATGCGGGTCGGGATACCGGTTATACCCGTTCTGGAACGGACTTTCATTGGCATCCAGGAATATGCCGAGGGGGCCGTCATATTCGTCCCGTGCGGTCGAATACGGGGCCAGGGCTGCGATGTTGGGCCTGACAAGGGAAGTTATCCGACTCATAGCGAGGTGGTTCTGATGGTTACGGCGCGGGCGTGGGCTTCCAGGCCTTCCGCCTGGGCCATCGACACGATGGTTGGGGCGAGGGAGGCGAGGCCTTCCCGGGTGATTTCCTGAAGTGTCATTTTCCGGAGGAAACTGTCGATATTGACCCCGCTGCAGGAACGGGCCCACCCGCTTGTGGGCAGCGTATGGTTCGTGCCGGAGGCGTAATCGCCGGCACTCTCGGGACTCCAGGGACCGACGAATACGCTGCCGGCGGCCGTGATGCGGCCGGCTACGTCCGAAGCGTTCTCCATCGCGATGATGAGGTGCTCGGGAGCATAGGCTTCGGCGAAGTCCACCATCTCCCGGATGTCCGGGAAAACGACGGCGTAACTGTGGGCCAGCGAGCCGTCCACCTGTATACTTCGAGAAAGTTTACTCTTTTGATAATCAACTTCCTGCAGTACACTTTCGGCATAACTGCTTTCGGTGCATACAAGGACGGCCGTACTGTCTTTCCCGTGCTCCGCCTGGGAGAGAAGGTCTGCCGCGGCAAAGGCGGCTGGAGCGCTTCCGTCGGCAAGGACCATCACTTCCGAAGGGCCTGCCGGCATGTCGATGGCGGTGTTCCGGCCGCTCACCAATTGCTTGGCAAGGGTGACATACGGGTTGCCGGGACCGAAGATCTTGTCCACTTTCGGAACGCTTTCGGTCCCGAAGGCCATGGCGGCAACCGCCTGGGCGCCGCCCAGCCGGAAAATCCGGTTGATCCCGCATTCCCGGGCGGCGAACAGTACTTCGGGGGCGATGGAGCCGTCCTTTCCGCAAGGGGTGCACAGAATGCGCTCGCTGCAGCCGGCCAGGGCGGCCGGAACGGCCAGCATCAGGACGGTGGAGAAAAGGGGAGCGCTGCCGCCGGGGATATACAGTCCCACGCGGCGGATGGGAACCGGTCGCTGGATGCAGACAACCCCGGGCGCGGTCTCCACGCGGATTTCCCGGGGCATCTGGGCACGGTGGAAGGCCTCGATGTTCGTTTTGGCGGTGCGGATGGCTTCCGCGACCGCTTCCGGGACAGCCCTGCATGCGGCATCGATCTCGACATCAGTTACTTCCAAGGCTGCATCGACACCGTCGATGTCACGCATCAGGCGCTTCAGGGCCACGTCTCCCTCGCTTTCCACGGCATTCAGGATAGCCTCCACGCGAGGACGGATGCCTTCATAATCAACTCCTTGGCGCCGGGTCAGCGCATCCCACTCCGACCGCGGCGGATTCACGATGATTCTCATAGGATGATCTTGTCTACGTCCATGACGAGGATTCCTTCGGCGCCGATGGCCTTGAGCTGGCGTACTTTGGTCCAGAGGTCGGCGGTGTTGACGACCGAGTGCAGGGAGCACCAGTCGGGCGAGGCCAGGGGCATCACGGTAGGGCTCCGCATGGCAGGCAGGATCCGGATGGCTTCGTCCAGGGACGCCCTGGGAATGTTCATCAACAGGTATTTTTTACCCCGACTGACCGTTTCCGACTCGATCCGGAACAGGAGGTCGTCGATGAGGACCCGCTCTTCCGCCTTGAGGTCCTTTCGGGCGATAAGAACCGCTTCCGATTCAAAGACGGTCTCCACTTCCTTCAGCCCGTTGGCGATGAGGGTGCTTCCGGAGGAGACGATATCGAAGATGGCGTCGGCGATGCCGATGGCGGGACCGATTTCGACGGAGCCGGTGATCACTTCGATCTTGGCATCTATCCCTTTGTCATCCAGATATTTCCGAAGGATGTTGGGATAGGATGTCGCAATTCGCCGGCCGCAGAACCAGGAGGGACCGTCATAGTCTTCGCCTTTCGGGATGGCCAGGCTCAGGCGGCAGGCCCCGAAGCCGAGCCGGGCAAGGATGTCGATGTCGGCACCGCGTTCTTCAAGTTCGTTCAGCCCGACGATGCCGAGCGTGGCAGTACCGCCGGCTACGACGTGGGGAATGTCGTCGTCGCGGAGGTACAAGGCTTCGAGGGGGAAAGTCTGCGATTTGGACAGCAGTTTCCGCTTGGGGGCATCGACTTCGATGCCGATGTCCTGGAGGAGGGAGAGGCTCTCTTCGTTGAGGCGTCCCTTGGATTGGATGGCAATCCTGAGCATGATGGTTTTGTCTATTCGTTAAGCATACAAAAAAAAGACTTGCCTTGGGGTGGGCAGGTCTTCATCGTTCCTATCGGTATGGATATGAGATATAACAAGGAGTCCGCCCTATCTGCCGAAGACAAGGTGGTGATGATGCTTGTTGTTGATATTCATATTCATACTTTTGCAAATGTAGTAATAATTCCGTTGGATGCAAGGGTTTCTGCAAATATTTTAATAATAAAATAGCGTATCTTTGCAGACATGATCGAAACCGAAAGACATCCGTTCGAACCCTTCCTGCCCGCCGGGGCCGTCATCCTGTTCCTGGGCAGCTTCCCGCCCCAGCCAAAGCGCTGGTGCATGGAGTTCTACTACCCGAACTGGCTGAATGATTTCTGGCGGGTGTGCGGGCTGGTATTCTATGGTAACCGGAACCATTTCGTGACAGCGGGGGAGAAACGGTTCGACGTGGACCGTGTCAAGGCTTTCTGTACGGAGAAGGGGATGGCTCTCTACGATACGGCGACGGCCGTCCGCCGGTTACAGGACAATGCGTCGGACAAGTTCCTGGAGGTCGTGGAACCGACCGACATCACGGCCTTGCTGGACCGGCTCCCTTCCTGCACGACGGTCGTCACGACTGGACAGAAGGCGACCGATGTCCTGACCGAAAAGTATGGATGCGCAGCTCCCGCGGTTGGGAAATCAGAAGCTATCCGCATCGGCGGAAGGACGCTCCGGTTCTTCCGGATGCCTTCCACTTCGCGCGCCTATCCCTTGTCACTGGAGAAGAAAGCGGCCGCGTATCGGGGGCTCTTCAAGGCCGTAGGACTCATTGGGTAATATCGATTCTCGATATTAACAAATATGTTATAAGCTTTAACATATTTGTTTTATTGATTATTTGTCAATTAACTATATCGAAAATATTCCTTTTGGCCAGTTTTTGATTAATTCTGAAGAATCCGCCGCTTTTTCTGTTGAAATTGAAAGGGAATTCGGGGAAAATGACTATATTTGAAAGATGAAAGCGGGCTTGAGCATAGTCGATTTCAGCGGCGTGTATGAAGCGGAAGGATTCCTGCTGGAATTGCAGGAGCGAGACCTTCCGTACCGGCATGTCCAACTCCGCGACCTGGAAGGAACGAGCTGCTATTGCGACCCGGATGCGGAGGCTGAAATCCTCCGCCGTCTCGCTCCCGCAAGAGCCTCCGGTATCCGATGGATTGACAGTGGCGACTATCACTATATGACCCGGATCCTTGCCGATGGGGAGACCACACCCTTCACGCTTGTGTTGATCGACAACCATCCGGACGACCAGGAACCCGCCTTCGACGGAGTGCTCAGCTGCGGCAGTTGGGTCCGGGAGATGAAGGAGAAGAATCCGATGCTGGAAGCGGTTTGGACCCTGGGGCCCGACCATCGCATCCGGAACAGCGCGGGAACGGTGGACCGGGAGTTGGAGGAAGGAATTGACGACCTTCTCGCAGCGTTGGAGGGAAAACGGGTGTACCTGTCAGTGGACAAGGATGTCCTCGACCGCAGTTGTTCCCGTACGGACTGGAGCCAGGGAACCTACTTGCTGGATGTCCTGAAGGGATGGCTTGGGGGGATCCTGAAGAAAGATGTGGTGGCTGTCGACCTGTGCGGAGAACTGACCCCTTCCAAGGGGGCTACGCAGGAGGACCTCCGGATTAATTGTGAAACTAACATTGAATTACAGGAGTTTATCCTGGATTGCTTGAAGTGATGAAGAAAGTATTGATTTGGGCCCTTGTCCTCCTGTCCGTTGCCGCATGCGGTGGATCGGGGAGTGTTGCCGGTCCGGTGGACCTGACCCCTTTCCAGGGACAGGACGGCTTGTATACGTTCACCGTGAAAGGGGAGACGTTCCAACTGGCCGCCATTCCTGCCGGAACCTTCGCGATGGGGGAAACCCTGGATCAGGGACGTTATCGTACACCGGCCATCCACCAGGTGATCCTGGACGGATATGCCATCGGCACTGCCGAGGTGACGCAGGCTCTCTGGAAGGCCGTGATGGGAAGCAATCCCAGTCCGAAGGATGTACCGACGGCGCCGGTCAGCAATGTCACCCTCAATGATGCGCAGAAGTTCCTGAACAAACTCTCCAAGGCGACGGGCGTCCCGTTCCGTCTACCGACCGAAGCGGAGTGGGAAAACGCTGCCCGGCAACGGGAAGGAATGGCCGGCGGTGCCTGGGAATGGTGCTCCGACCGGTGGACGGAGGATCTGGGCAATGCACTGACCGTCAACCCCCAGGGCCCCGAAGAAGGGGAAGAACACGCCCTCCGCGGCGGTAGTGCTTTGGAGAAGAACAACAAGCCCATCAGCCGGAAGGGGATGCTTCCTTCCGTCAAGGCCGGGGACGTGGGACTCCGTGTGGCCGTTTCGATGGAAGCGCCTTATGATCAAGCCCTTTACGACATCCTGGTTGCGAACAAGGTTCCCCGGGAGCGTTTCAAGGCAACCGAGGTGAAAGCGGAATCCTTCGAGGTGAACGGCGTCAAGTTCGAGATGCTGCCGGTTCTGGGCGGCACCTTCACGATGGGCGGCCGGGAGAACAAATCCACGATCGTCCGTGAGGATGAGCTTCCGCTGCACGAAGTGACCCTGGACAACTTCAAGATCGGCAAGACGGAAGTGACGCAGGCGCTTTGGGAAGCGGTCATGGGAGAGGTCCCTTACGGAAACCAGGGGGCCGATTATCCTGTCGGCAACGTTTCCTGGTATGATGTCCAGGCTTTTCTTCGTCAGCTGAATGCGTTGACAGGAAGGAAGTTCCGTCTCCCCACGGAGGCGGAGTGGGAATATGCCGCCCGGGGCGGACAGAAAAGTCGCGGGACGGAATACGCCGGTTCCCCTTATCCCCAGGGCGTGGCGCAGTTCGGGTTCGAGGACATGCGTACGCGCCCGGTCGCGCGCTATTCGCCGAACGAACTGGGATTGTATGATATGAGCGGCAACGCCTGGGAATGGGTCCAGGACCGTCCCGGTCCCTACAGTTCCGCTGCCCAGCACGACCCCACGGGCCCGGAGGAATCGACGTTGGGCGATGTCCGCACGATGCGGGGCGGCAGCGCCGCCACGACCGCGGACAAGTGCCGGGTCAGTAACCGCAACGAATTTGAAGCCAGCCGTTTCCGGACCACCATCGGATTCCGCCTGGTGCTGTAATGGACACTGATAACCAATTTATACATTATGTCTGAAAACCTGAACAATGCGGAGCTCCTCAAGACCTGCCTGTACGACAGGCATGTGGCGCTCCAGGCCAAGATGAGCCCCTTCGCGGGCTTCATGATGCCCATCCAGTACGACACCATCACGGTGGAGCACAATGCCGTCCGGCAGAAAGTGGGCATGTTCGACGTCTCCCACATGGGCGAAATCTTCGTGGAAGGCCCTGAGGCCGAGAAATTCGTGAACTGGATTTTCACCAACGAGATCCGCGGCTTCGAGCCGGGAAAGGTCCTGTACGGGATGATGTGCTATCCGGAAGGCGGCGTGGTGGACGACCTGCTCGTTTACCGGGAGTTCGCGCCGGAGCACTTCCTGCTGGTGGTCAACGCCGCCAACATCGACAAGGACTTCGCCTGGATCGAGGAGCATGCCAAGGGCTTCGACTGCGTGGTCCGCAACGAGTCTCCGGTGTGGGGACAGATTGCCGTCCAGGGCCCCGAGGCCGAGAAGATAGTGGTCGAGGTGCTGGGCCTGAAGGAGGCCGTGAACCTGGGCTTCTATACCTTCTATGATACCGAATACATGGGCAAGCGCCTGATTGTCAGCCGTACCGGTTATACGGGCGAGGACGGTTTCGAACTGTACACCTCCCTGGAGGGCACCGTGGACCTGTGGGACCGCCTGATTGCCGCCGGCGTCCAGCCTTGCGGACTGGGGTGCCGCGACACCCTGCGTTTCGAGGCCGGCCTGCCGCTGTACGGCGATGAACTCAGCCCCGAAATCAGCCCGGTGATGGCCGGACTCGGGATGTTCTGCAAGTATGACAAGGATTTCATCGGCAAGGAGGCCCTCCTGGACCAGAAGGCCGGCAATCTCCAGCGGAAACTCGTCGGCATTGAGATCGAGGACAAGGCCATTCCGCGCGCCGGCTATCCGGTGGAACTGGAAGACGGGACGGAGGTCGGCATCGTGACGACCGGCTACCACTCCATCTCGCTGGACAAGAGCATCTGTTTCGCCCTCGTGGACAAGGCCTGTGCCGCCCTGGACACCCCGCTGTGGATCCGCATCCGCAAGAAGGTGTTCCCCGGCAAGGTGGTGAAAAAGCGCTTCTATCAGACGAACTATAAGAAATAAGTTACCATAAACACATTAAAACATTGATTATGAGCAAGATTATCGAAGGACTCAAGTATTCCGAATCCCACGAGTGGGTCAAGGTCGAGGACGGCCTCGCCGTTATCGGCGTCACCGATTTCGCCCAGAAGGAAATGGGCGACATCACCTATGTGGACATGCCCGACGTGGACGACGAGGTCAGCGCCGGCGAAGAATTCGGCGCCCTGGAGAGCGTGAAGGCCGCGAGCGACCTGATCAGCCCGGTCTCCGGCAAGGTGGTCGAGGTGAACGAGGCTCTGGACGACACGCCCGAGCTCGTGAACGAGGATGCTTTCGAGAACTGGATCATCAAGGTGGAGATGTCTGACGCGTCCGAGCTGGACGCCTTGATGGACGCCGCTGCGTACAAGGAGCACATCGGAGAGTAGGCAATGGCAGGTTTCTCCTATATTCCGCATACCGACGCGGACATCCGGGCCATGCTGGACCGGATCGGCGTGGGCAAGGTCGAAGACCTGTACGCGGATGTCCCCAAGGAGTTCCTCAAGAAGGGCCCCTATGCCCTTCCTGATGCGATGTCCGAAGGGGAAGTCCGTCAGTGGCTGGGTTCCCTGGCCGATATGAACCCCAGGATGAAGGTGTTCGTGGGTGCCGGCGCCTATGACCATTACACGCCGTCGGTGATTCCCTACATCACCTCCCGTTCCGAATTCCTGACGGCTTATACGCCGTATCAGTGCGAGATCTCCCAGGGCACGCTCCGCTACATCTTCGAGTATCAGAGCATGGTCTGCGAACTCACGGGCATGGACATCTCCAACGCTTCGCTGTACGACGGCCCGACGGCCGCCGCCGAGGCCATGAAGATGACGGTCGCCTGCACGAAGAAAAAGACGCGTGTGCTCCTTTCCAAAGGCCTGCTGCCCAATGTGATCGCGGTTGTCGAGACCTACGCCAAGTTCCACGGCGTGGAGATCGGCTATGTTCCGGTGATGAATGGCCAGACCTGCCCGAACTGCCTGAGGGCCGAACTCGCCAAGGGCGACGTGGCCGGTGTCATCGTCCCGGAAATCAACCGCTTCGGCATCATCGAGGACCACGCCGGCTTCGCCGACGCCATCCACGAAGCGAAGGCGCTCCTGGTCGAGTACTGCGACCCGTCCACCCTGGCCGTGATCAAGAGTCCGGCCGAGTGGGGGGCCGACATCTCCGTGGGTGACGGCCAGTCCCTGGGCGTTCCGCTGTGCTACGGCGGTCCGTATGTGGGCTTCATGGGGGTGAAGAAGGATTATATGCGCAAGATGCCGGGCCGTATCGTCGGGCAGACGACGGACAAGGATGGCAAGCGTGCCTTCGTTCTCACCCTTCAGGCCCGCGAGCAGCACATCAAGCGCGAGAAGGCGACTTCCAACATTTGCTCCAACGAGTCCCTGATGGCCCTTTGGGTGACGGTGTACCTGTCCCTGATGGGACCGGAAGGCCTGCGCGAGGTGAACAGGCTCAGCTATGACGGGGCCCACTACCTGAAGGACGAACTCCTGAAGACCGGCCAGTTCGAGGATCCGTTCCCCGGAAAGCCGTTCCTGAAGGAATTCGTGCTGAAACCCGCGAAGCATCCCGGCCTGGTCCAGAACGCCCTGGAGAAAGCGGGCTTCTTCGCCGCCCTCGAAACGGAGGAGGGCTATGTGTCCTTCTGCGTGACCGAGAAGCGTACCAAGGAGGAAATCGATGCACTTGTCAAAACCGTGAAGGAGGGTTAGGCCATGAAGTATTACGACAAACTCGTTTTCGAACTTTCGCAGAAAGGCCGGATCGGCTATTCGTTGCCGGTCAATCGTTTCCCTTCGGCACCGGAACTTCCGGTTGAACTCAGTCGAGAAGCCTCCCTCGATCTTCCCGAAGTCAGTGAGGTGGATGTCGTCCGTCATTATACGAACCTCTCCCAGATGAATTTCGGCGTGGACACGGGCTTCTATCCGCTCGGATCCTGCACGATGAAGTACAATCCGAAGGTCAATGAGGAAGTGGCTGCCCTGCCCGGCTTCACCGGGCTGCATCCGCTGATGCATGCCGGACTTACCAAGGGGGCCCTGAAGGTGTACCAGGACATGAACAAGTTCCTCGCGGCCATCACCGGGATGGATTCGTTCACCTTCGATCCTTGCGCGGGCGCCCACGGTGAGCTTACCGGCCTGATGATCATGCGTCAGTACCACATGAACCGCGGGGACCTCGCCCGTACGAAGGTCATCGTTCCGGACAGCGCCCACGGCACGAACCCGGCTTCCGCGGCCGTCTGCGGCCTGGAAATCGTGGAAGTGAAGTCGCTGGAGAACGGCCGTGTGGACGTGGAGGCGCTCAAGCCCCTGCTCGACGAAACCATTGCCGGCATGATGATGACGAACCCGAACACCCTGGGCCTGTTTGAAACGCAGATCAGGGAGATCACGGAACTCGTCCATGCCGCGGGCGGCCTGATGTACTACGACGGAGCCAACATGAATCCGATGATGGGCGTTGTCCGTCCCGGTGACATGGGCTTCGACATCATGCACCTGAACCTGCACAAGACCTTCTCCACGCCGCATGGCGGAGGCGGTCCGGGTTCCGGCCCGGTAGGCGTCGCCGCGCATCTGGTGGACTGCCTGCCCGAAATCCGGGTCTCCGGTTTCCACGGCAACTTCGGCGTCATCCTGCGCGCCTATGCGTACATCCTGATGCTGGGCCGGCAGAATCTGAAGAAAGTCGGTCAGTATTCGGTCCTTAGCGCGAATTACATCAAGGAGTGCCTGAAGGATGCCTACAAGCTCCCGATCGAGGGTGTGTGCAAGCACGAATTCGTCTTCGACGGCCTCATCAATGACGGAGCCCACGACGATGTCCATGGCGCCACCACCCTGGATGTGGCGAAGCGGCTGCTGGATTTCGGCTTCCACGCCCCGACCATCTACTTCCCGCTCCTGTTCCACCAGGCGTTGATGATCGAGCCCACGGAAACCGAGTCCAAGGAAACCATCGACGCTTTCATCGACGTGATGCACAAGATCGCCGCGGAGGCGGCCGAGGATCCCCGGATCCTGCAGGAGGCCCCGCACGGTACGCCTATCAAGCGGCCAGACGAGACGGCTGCGGCGCGCAACCCGATCCTGAAATTCAAGGACGCGCGGTAACTTCTTCCTGAACCCCGGTGAGAATGACATGAACCCCGAAAGTTAGACAAAAAACTTTCGGGGTTTTTTCTTATCTTTGCAGCCTTATGAAGGAGCGGACGATCGCCGACATACTCAAAGGATTCCGGAAGGTGGAACTGGAGGACCTGGGAAACATCCTGGGCCGGGAACTGTCGTCCCGCCTGCGCAAGGCGGAACAGGTCGCGAAGCTGAACGAATACCTGACCACCCGTCCCAAGCGGTGGCTCTCCCATCTGCTGGAGCGGGATATCCGGCTGTTGAAAACCCTCGTCCATGGCGGCCCCGGCAAGGTCCATTACCTGGAGAAGGCGGATTATCCGTCCATCCTGGAAGTCAGCGGGCTGGTGGAGACGGAGGAATCGGAGGGCCGGTTCAACAAGGTCTGGGTCCGCCGGGAAGTCTATGACATCGTCGCTCCCCATATCGACCAGGCCATCCGGAAGGGGGAGAAGAGCGGCCGTTTCCAGATGGAACGGGTAGGAATCGGCTACCTGAACCTGTACGGAGTCCTTCCTACGGATCATTTCCTGGACCTGATGGCAAACTATTATGAAGATACGTTCGGACCCGATTACGACGCCCTGGTCCGGATCCTGCGGGAAAGCCCGCTCCTTCGCGTTTGCCGCAATGTGGACAAACGGGGCGATTATCTGTTCTCCCCATGCGTCGGAAATCCGGAGGAAGTATTCCTGCTTCGGGAAGAACTTGCCCTGAACCCTGCTGAATTCAAGGCGTTCCCGGTCGAGATGGCCTTGGAGGCCGGTGCAGGCGCCCCGTATTTCACGGTGGGAATGAAAACCCCGGAAGGGGAGACGCTGACCCGGCTGCTCCGGCAGATCGGGTATGAAGGGTTCGACCTGGTAAAGGTCCAGCACGACATCTGGGCCGAAGCCCAGTTTCCCTTTGGCAACAAGGCGCTGTTCGCTCCCGTGATCGACAGGAGGGACACCATCGCCTCGGACGCCATCCACTATGCCAGTCTCAAGGCCATCGTCGATTATGCCAACAGCGTTCCCAAATGGACGCTGAACGGGTATAATGCCCTTGAAATGGATGTGCTGGTCCTGGAGTCTCCACCACCTGAGGACCCTGCGGAAAACCTGCCAGACGATGCGGATTATCCCCGCTGGACGATGCCCCGGCCTACCATTTCCGAGGGGTATTCCGACCTGATCGAGAAGGATGAGGTCCTGGACCGGCTTTCTCCCTTGATGCCCGAAGGTTTCCCTTTCGGCCTGGCCATTCCGCACGTAGCGCCGATGGATCCCTGTCCTTGCGGAAGCGGACTGCGCTACTGCCACTGTCACGGAAAAAATCTCAATTGACGGTGCAAGATTCTTTGCATCCCGGATTTATAGGGTGTATGGAACGAAACATCTTACATTTCCTGTCCGTCCTGTCCGTGCTCCTGTCGCTTTTCTCTTGCAGCAAGGCGATGGATATCGATCCGAAGGCTGATTCTTCGTATACCTCCTCTGAAGGTCCGTTCGACGACCGGGCCAGCCTGGCCATCGGAACTGTTCGGGAGCAGGCGGGCGTGAGATACATCCAGCTTGATCCCAAGTCGGCCGCCTACGTCATCAATCCGTCTGAAATCCAGGTGATTCCATCCGGGACCCGGGTTTTTCTGGAGTACCGCCGCGTCCTTTCTTCCGAAACGCCCGCTTTCTGCACCGAGGCCATCCTGGTGGAATGGACATCTCCGCTGGATGTGGGAGAAATCCGGTATGAGCTGAACTACCCCGAAAACGATCCCGTTTCCGTTATTGCGGACTGGATCACATCGGTGGAAGACGGTTTCCTGACTATCCACTATTGTTTTCCGTCCAAAGGGAAGGCCAGTCACGACTTTTCCCTATATCCTCTTGTGACCTGTATTGCGAATGAAGTGGAATTCCGTCTTGTCCATGAGGCGCACGGGGACACGGAAGGAACGACGACGGATGGAATCATCTGTTTTCCGATCGGAAACTATCTTTCTGATACGGAAGATACCATTACCATCCAATTGACTTATATCGACCTTGACAGAACAAGGAAAACATTGACCTTTGACTACCGGAGCCCGAAATAGCGGGTCGGAACAGGACCTCGTCCGGAAGGTCCTCCAGCACGACAAAGCCGCGATGAAGACGCTCTACGGCCAGTACGTGGGGTATCTTACGGCCGTGTGCGCCCGGTATATCCCGGATGACGATTCCGTAAAGGACATCTTACAGGAGGCGTTCATCAAGATATTCCAGTCAATGGACCGCTTCTCCTACCGGGGGGAAGGATCCTTGAAGGCATGGATGACGCGGATTGTCGTCAATGATTCCCTGAAGGCACTCCGGCGCAAGAAGGCCTTGCCGCTTGTAGAGACGCTGCCTGACCGGCCGGATGAGGAGGAACCGTCCTTCGACGCCGTTCCGCTGCCGGTCATCCACGAGATGATCCGGAGACTTCCGGACGGCTACCGGACCGTCTTCAACCTTTTTGTCTTCGAGGACAAGTCCCACAAGGAGATCGCCTCCCTGCTGGGTATCAAGGAAAACAGTTCCGCCAGCCAGCTGTACCATGCGAAAGCGCTGCTGGCCCGGTGGATCAAGGAATACATCAGATTGCATGACAATGGATAACACGTGGAAAGACAAACTGCGGAAACGCTTCTCGGACTATTCCGTCCCGGAGCCGGAGGGGCTTTGGGAAGGGATAGAGCAGGGGATTGCCGGGAGCAAGCGCAGGAATTTGCTCCCCGTCTGGCTGCTGTCGGGCCTGGCCGCCGCTGCTGCGGTCGCCCTCGGCGTCTTCCTGCCTACCCGGAGGACTTCCGAACAACCTGAGAACACGGACCGCTACGCACAGTCGGTTCAAGTCGATACGGCCCGCAGGACTCCGGTCGAATCCGGAAATGACATGGAACTGGTTGCTGAGCCGGTTGCTGAGCCGGTTGCTGAGCCGGTCGAAGCAACCGCCTCCCGGCCGGCTGCTTTTGCCGTCGCTTCCCGTCGTCCCCTGCTGGCGGAAGCGAAGGAGGTCCCCGCAGAGATTCCATCTCAGGTAAAACCTGTGGAAACAGTTGTGGAAGCGACGGATGAATCAGATGCGGAAGTGACTGAGGAAGATGTTGTTAGTATTTCATCCGAGGTGGTTATACCCATTCCTGACGAGCCGGTGACGGAAGTAAGGAATGCTACGTCTTCGCCCCGGTTTTCTGTCGGCGTGTACAACGAAGGGGGACAGGCTGCGGGTGAGCAGTCGCAGGGTTATGGAATGACCCATACCGATCAGCTGTCGACCCGATCAGTGCAACCCGGGACGGAGATGGCGCCGGGCGGCCTGGTCCGGATGCTCTCCGCCAATCGCGCTTCGTCGTTCGATGCCCGTCATCATTCCCCCATCCGGACGGGGATTACGGTCGCCTGGCGGATGACTCCGCACCTGAGCCTCTCGAGCGGACTCAACTGGACGGCCCTTTCCAGCGATTTCGAGGAATCCACCGTCGGCACTCGGACCGTCGTCAAACAGGATTTGGGCTATCTGGGCGTTCCGCTCCGCCTGGAAGCCGGCTTCCATCCTTGGAAGAATCTCCGGCTCTATGCTGGAGCCGGTGGAATGGTGGAAAAGGGATTGCTGGCCTCCAGCCGGACCGAATCCTATATCGGGGACCATCTGGAGGAAACGACGGACGGGAAACCGGATACGGGGGGACTGCTCTGGTCCGTCGGGGCCTCCGCCGGGGCTGAGTACCGTTTCAACCGCTTCCTCGGCGTTTATTTCGCCCCCGGCGTGGAATACCATTTCGACAACGGCGCGGCTGTCCGTTCGGCCTATACGGAAAAGCCCCTGCATTACAATCTGTCGCTGGGTATCCGTTTCAATTTCGGGGAATAATCCGTACCTTCGCAGTATGGAATTGTATGAATATGCGCGGCCGGCACTTTTCGCCGGCAAGAAGATCCTCTATGTCCACGGTTTTGCCTCGTCCGGCTCCAGCGGGACGGTGGGGCGGATGCGGCTGCTGCTGCCGCAGGCGACGGTGATCGCTCCGGACCTGCCCGTGGATCCGCATGAGGCGATCCGGCTGTTGAAGGACGTCTGCACCCGGGAGAATCCGGATCTGATCGTGGGAACTTCCATGGGCGGCATGTATACGGAACAGCTGACCGGTTTCGACCGCATTTGCGTGAATCCGGCGATGCACCTGGCCGATACCATCCTGAAAAACAACGGTTTGGGGAAGCAGGACTTTCACGCGGCCCGCAAGGACGGGCAGACTTCCTTCATGGTCACGAAAGCCCTTGTGGAGGAGTACAGGACCGTTTCCGACGCCCGGTTTTCCGTAGTGGAACCGGAACGGGTGTTCGGCCTGTTCGGAACGAAGGACACGCTGGTGAACTGTTTTGACGAGTTCGCCGCCCATTATCCGCAGTCCCTGCATTTCGACGGTGAACATCAGCTCAACGACCATACTTTCCTATGGGCCCTGCTTCCCGTCATGCAGTGGATCGATGACCGTCAGGAAGGACGCTCCAAGCGGACGCTGCTGGTGGAACTGGACGATGTCCTCCGGGATACACGGAACGACCTCCCCATCGGGGAGGCCTTCAAGGTATTCAATAAGCTGTCGGAATGGTATGATACCTACATCGTCTGCCGGGAGGATCCGAACAAACCGGAACTGTGGGGAGAGAACGTCCGCTGGGCGGAAACCCACCTGGGCGTCCCTGCCTGGAACCGTGTCATCGTCGGCAACCACCCGGACTTGCTCATGGGGGATTATCTCCTCTCCCGGAAAGGATGCGACGGGTTCATGGGAACGGTTCTGACCTTCGGGGAAGACCCGCTGCGCACCTGGGCCGACGTGCTCACCTTCTTCGGCCGCCTGGGCGGTCAATAGACGAAGTCCCGGATCTCCTCCAGATTCGCTTTGCGCCCCTGCGCATCGTCCACGATGAGGACGGTGCCGTTGTACCGTTTCGCTTTCCGGCTGATTTCCAGCGGGTTGAATCCGGGGGAGACGAGGATCAGTCCTTTGATTCTCTTGGGATTCTCAAAAGCGATGGTGCAGGCGGTCAGGCATCCGTTCGCTTCGCCCAGGAGATAGACCTTGTCCCTGTCCACGTGACGCAGATTCCGGATACCCTTCAGAACCGTCTCCAGATCCTTTTCCCGGGCTTTTTCGCCGTCTCCCTGGAAATCAAAGCAATAGGCCACGACACCGCTCCCGGCAAGGGAACGGCACCAACTTTCCCCGTAAGACCTGTCCTGACAGTAAATCACGGCGGGTAGCTTGGCGTCAAGCGTCTCCGACGGGCGGAAGACCGTTCCATCCACCCGGACGTTCCGGTCTCCGTAGAAGGAGAGTTGCTCCACGTCCACCTTCACACCGGTTTCCTTCGCCTTGACCGTGTCGCGGGGTGCCTTTGTTCTGAGCCACCAGTAACCGCCACCCAGAAGCGCGGCCGCAATCAGAGCGATTGCGGCCGTGATTCCGATGCGGGAGGCGATGGAGACGCCTACTTTTTCCAAGAAGCGGTTCACCTTATTTCTGCGCCTTGCCCTGGTTGGCGACGGCGTTCATCTTGGCGGCGATGGCCTCCTGGTCGCCCAGGAAGTAATCCTTGACGAGCTTGCCGTCTTCGAACTCGAACACGTACGGGACGGCGGTCGGCAGGTTCAGGCCGATGATGTCCTCGTCGGAGATGTTCTTCAGGTACTTGATGATGCCGCGGAGGGAGTTGCCGTGGGCGACGACGATGAGACTGTCCTCGGTGGCGAGGTTCGGGAAGATGACTTCCTTCCAGTACGGGACGGCACGGGCGATGGCATCCTTCAGGGATTCGGTGCGCGGAAGGTCGCTGTCGGCGACTCCGGCATAGCGGGGGTCGAACTTCGGGTTGCGCTCGTCATCCTCACCGAGGGGGAGCGGAGCGACGTCGAAGCTGCGGCGCCAGATCTTCACCTGGGCGTCACCGTATTTCTCGGCGGTCTCGGCCTTGTTCAGGCCCTGGAGGTTGCCGTAGTGCTTCTCGTTGAGGCGCCAGCTCTTCTCCACGGGAATCCAGTCCAGGTCCATCTGGTCCAGGATGTTGTTGAGGGTCTTGACGGCCCGCTTGAGGTAGGAGGTATAAGCCTTTCCGAAAGTGAAACCTTCGGCTTTGAGGAGCTTACCGGCCTCGACGGCCTCTTCCACGCCCTTGGGGCTCAGGTCCACGTCGGTCCATCCGGTGAAACGGTTCTCCTTGTTCCAGACACTCTCGCCGTGGCGAACTAATACGATTCTTTTCATTGACAGGTTGTTTTTGTGCGATTTAACACGCAAAAATACGCAAAAAAAGGGAATAATCCTTACATTTGTATGGATAAAGAAGAATAGGAAGATGAAAAGACTGCTCATCGGAGTCCTTACAGTCGCCGTCCTGGCCGGTTGCGGCCGCAGCCGGTACGACCATATCGACATCGCCGCGTCGGAGAAGGCGCTCGCCGCCCTGGAGGCGGGGTTCGTCTCGGTTCCGGATTCCCTTCCCGGGGGAAGGACCGCATACCTGATGGGACAGGGTGTTCCGGTGGCCGATATCATCGTCTATCGGGGGGAAGTGGGGGACAGCCTGTTCAAACAGCCTTCCGTTCCCTACGGCTTTTCCTGCGAATCCATCGACACTTCCGTGCTGAAAGACAGCCTCCACACCCGTTCAAGACGGCTATATACCGACGGCGGCCTCAACGGGCGCCTGTTGTATCTCCAGGACAGCCGGATGTCCAAGGCCGTGCTGGACCGGATCGCGGAACTCGCGTCCCAGGGTGCCTTCATCGGCGGGATGAAACCGTCTGAATGCCTGGATACGGACAGCGAGGTGTTCCTGCGGACGGTGGAGAAAGTGTGGCTGTCGGGAAACGTGATGTCCGGCAAGACGGTGAAATCCATCCTCAAGGCCGCCGGCGTCCGGCCGGACATGAAGACCAAGGTGGAAGGCCTTGCCTTCCAGCATAGGCATCTTCCCGATGCGGAGATCTACCGGATCTGCAACACGGGGTACCATTCGGGGCCTGCCAAGGTCCGCTTCCGGGTCCGTGGGCGTCAGCCGCTGCAGTGGAACCCGGATTCGGGCGAGATCAGGCCGGTTTCCTACAAGATGAGCAAACGCGGGACCCGGGTAACGTTCAACACCGTCCCGGGCGACGAAACGTTCATTGTCTTCGCTTCCTTTGCGGACCGGAGGAAATTGAAGGTTAAATAGATGGAACTCAGACCGGTAGCCCATTACCAAGGGGCCCTCGGCTCCAAGTTCGGCATTCCGCGCCAGAGCGGGCTCGTCCCGTCCTTGCGCGGGCGCATCGTGTTCGAGCCCGCATTCCGTAACCGGGAAGCCCTGCGTGGGCTGGACGGTTTCGACCGGGTCTGGCTGATATGGGGTTTCTCCGCGAACAAGCCGGCGAAAGGGGACTGGCAGCCGACGGTCCGACCGCCCCGCCTGGGGGGCAATACGGCGATGGGGGTCTGGGCAACGCGGTCTCCTTTCCGGCCCAATCCGCTGGGCCTTTCCTGCGTGGAACTGGAAGGGGTCGACGGGTTCGATCTGCTCGTAAAGGGAGCGGACCTGATGGATGGAACGCCCGTGTATGACATCAAGCCGTACATTCCATACGCGGACAGTTTCCCGGATGCCCGGAGCGGATTCGTGAACGGTGCTCCGGAAGCGACGCTGGAGGTGCGGATCCCGGATACCTTGCTCATCAGTCCGGAAAAGCGGGAGGCCCTGGTTGGAATCCTTTCCCTGGACCCGCGTCCCGCCTACCAGGATGACCCTGGAAAAGTATATGGGATGCCCTTTGCCGGGAAAGAGGTGCATTTCCGTGTTGAAAACGATATCTTGACAGTCATCGACTATGATTAACGTAATCGCCCTGGCCGTCCTGCCGGCCCTGATCCTCCTTTTCTACACCTACCAGCAGGACAAGATGCAGCGGGAGCCCGTGAAGATGGTTGCGAAAGGTTTCCTGTTCGGCTGCCTTTCCGTCTTCTGCTCGTTCTTCATTTCCGTTCCAGCGCTGAACCTGGGACTGTTTCCGGAGGAGATCCATTCCTTCTGGGATGCTTTCCGTCAGGCTTTCTTTGGGGCGGCCATCCCGGAGGAGACGGCCAAGCTCTTCTGCCTGTGGCTTTTCCTGCGGAAGAATCCCTATTTCGATGAGCGGATGGACGGGATCGTGTATGCGGTCAGCGTGGGCATGGGCTTTGCGGCCTTCGAGAACGTCGAGTATCTGTTCGCCGCCGGGACCGACTGGGTGACCACCGGCATCGGGCGCTCCCTTACCGCCATTCCGGGCCATTTCGGCTTTGCCGTCCTGATGGGCTATTTCTTCTCTCTCAATCATTTCGACAGGTATCGTGCCCCGGGTGCCGCCGTCAAGATGTGGCTCTATCCGGTGCTGGCCCACGGTATCTACGATACGGTCGCGATGATGTCCGCCGTCACGCCCCAGCTGAGCGCTGCCATCACCATCGCCATCCTCCTTTTCTGCTTCCAGATGGTGAAATGGGCCCGGCAAGGGATGCAGAAGCACTTGATTGCCGATGCTTCCGATTATTCCACGGGCGGAGGCGTCGACGAGCAGTAGGCACATGCAAGATTCCGTCCCGGCCGGGATTTCAATGATATGAACAAAAAGATCGTCCTGCTCCTGGCTGCGGTATTCCTGGCTGTCCTGCCCTCCCGGGGCCAGATGGGGAGAAGCGCCACCGTAAGCGGATATATAACGGATACCGGCTCCGGTGAAACCCTGATCGGTGCCGGCGTCCTCGTCGAAGATGCATCCCGGAAAACCCCGACCGGGGCCGTGACCAATGCCTATGGCTATTACACCCTGACCGTTCCTTGCGGCAGGGTTTCCCTCCAGTACAGTTATGTAGGCTATGAGAGCCAGGCCGTGGAGTTGGACCTGCAGCGCGATACCACCATCAATATCCTCCTCAAACCATCGGCCGAGATCCGGGAGGCGACGGTCGTGGCCCAGAAGGATGCCGGCATCCAGTCCACCTATCTCGGCGCCATCGACATCCCGCTCGTCCATATCCAGCGTACTCCGGTCGTCTTCGGCGAGGCCGACGTATTGAAAGCCATCCAGTTGATGCCGGGTGTCCAGGGCGGCAACGAAGGATTCACGGGACTTTATGTCCGCGGCGGCGGCCCGGACGAGAACCTGATCCTGCTGGACGGCGTCCCCGTCTATAATGTGGACCACATGCTGGGCATCCTCTCCGTTTTCCAGACGGAAGCGGTGAAGAAGGTCACCTTGTACAAAGGGTCTTTTCCGGCCCGTTACGGGGGACGTGTGTCCTCCATCGTCGACATCCGGACCAACGACGGCAACATGAGGGAGACCCACGGCAGCATCGGCGTCGGCGCCCTGACGGAGAAATTCCATCTGGAGGGGCCCATCATCAAGGATACGCTCAGTTATTCCGTCAGCGCCCGCGGGCTGCATACGGTCTTTTTCGATCCGCTCATCCGCTATTTCGGGAAACGGATCGAGACGGGTACCGAGATGTATGCGAACTACTTCTTCTATGACCTGAATGGAAAACTCACCTGGCGCCTGAGCGACCGGGACCGTTTCTTCCTCGGGGCTTACAGCGGTCGGGACCAGATGAACCTGCGGTTCGACGAGCGGGAAGGGACGTTTTCCGATACGGACGGCTTCGACCGGACGCGGGTCGGGCTCGGCTGGGGGAACAATGTGGTCTCGCTCCGCTGGAACCACGTGTTTTCCAGCCAGTTGTTTGCCAATACCACCCTGGCTTACAATCATTACCGGATGAGTATGGATTCCGGGATGCGGAGTCAGGGGAGGGATTATGACGGGTCGCGGTATGTCTATGACTTCGACATCGATTACATTTCCGGCATCCGGGACTGGAGCGCGAAGATGGACTTCGACTATGTCCCCTCGCCGCGTCATCTGGTCAAGTTCGGTGCGGAATATGTGTATCATACCTTCATTCCGCAGACCTTGACGGCCGTTTCTTTCACGCAGGAGGGGGATGAAGAAGCGCAGGAAGAACAGAAATACGGGAATACGAAACCATACCGGGGACATGATTTCTCCGTGTATGCCGAAGATGACTTTTCCGTTGGTGACCACCTGACGGTCAATCCGGGACTCCATCTCTCCCTGTTCCGGACCGATGGGAAAAGCTACTGGAACCTGCAGCCCCGCCTGTCTGCCAAATATGCCTGGGACAGCGGCTGGTCCGTCAAGGCGGGTTATGCCCGGATGGCCCAGTACGTCCACCTGCTGAGTTCCGCGCAGGTCTCCCTGCCCATCGACCTGTGGGTTCCGATTACCAGGGACATCAAGCCGGTCACCTCGGACCAATTCTCGGCGGGGGTGTATTTCGACGGGATCAGGGGCTGGGAGTTCTCGGTCGAGGGGTACTTCAAGTCGATGCGCAACATCCTGGAATACAAGGACGGGACCCTGATGGTCGCGACAAATACGGGTTGGGAGAACAAGGTGGAGATGGGGGCCGGACGGGCGATGGGCCTGGAGTTCTTCGCCCAGAAGACGGCCGGCCCGCTGACCGGCTGGCTGGCCTATACCCTGGCGAAATCCGACCGGCTTTTCCCGGACGGGACCATCAACCTGGGCGAACGCTTCCCTTACAAGTACGACCGCAGGCACAACTTCAACATCAACCTGAACTGGCAGGTGGCCCCCCGTGTCGACCTGAGCGCCACCTTCGTCTTTGCGACCGGTGGCACTACGACCCTGCCGATGCGGCAGACGATGATCCTCCGGCCGGATGGCCGGCTGAGCAGCGCCGATTTCGTGGAGCACCGGAACAATTACCGCCTTCCGCCCAGCCACCACCTGAACGTCGGCGCCAACTTCCACAAGAAGAAGCGCCACGGGGAGCGGATCTGGAGCCTGAGCGTGTACAACCTGTATCGGCAGCTCAATCCGAACCTGGTGTTCTTCCATTATGAGACGGAGCGGCCCTCTCCGGAGGCCGAACCGGAGACGAAACTCGTGATGGACAAGCTGACCATCCTGCCTTTCGTCCCTTCCGTGAGTTATACCTGGCAATTCTGACGGCGATGAAAAAGATTGTTTTCCTGTCTGTCCTTTCCTTCCTGGCGGCCTCCTGCCACGAAGAGGTGGTGCTTCCCGTCGGGGATAACGAGCCGGTCGGGGTGATGAATGCGCAGCTGAATACGCTGGAGCCGGTCCACTCGGTCTTCCTCTCCGTCAGTCAGAAGAGCCGGGTCCGTGCGATGCCCGGGGCGCAGGTCCGCATTTTCGTGAACGGAATGCAGGCCGCGGTCGCAGAGGAGATCCCCGCTTCCTACGAAGGGGAGTGGGAAACGGCCTATACGTTTGAATCAGTTTTCAAGCCCGGGGACGAAATCCGGATCGAGGCCCGGTCCGGGGAGATGACCCTGTCTTCCACGGTGACGGTGCCGGAAGCCGTAACCATCTCATCCTTGGATACCTCGACGGTCCGGATGTCCTATATGGGGGATGCTTCCACCTATCTGCAGCTGAAGACGGAATTCGAGGACCTGCCAGGGACCTCCTTCTACCGGGTCGATGGCCGGATGGTGGACGAGTTCACCTATCTGGACGAGGAGGGCAATCCGGTTCCCGGTTATTCCGGTACCTCGGAATCCTCCCTCTGGGTGGAAACGGGTTTCGACCCGGTCATCAGCGAAGGGGCGGGCAAGACGGGCGGTGCCGACCTCGGGGCCCTTCTTGCGGCAGAGAATTCCTATCACTGTTTCTCGGACACCCCTTTTTCCGGCCGCGAAGGAACGATCCGGCCGCTGGTCTACCACGACAGTTTCCGTCTCCCGGAGGGTTTTCATTACGGTATCTATGTTCCGGATTGGATGGGGGACGAGATTGACTGGGAGAAACTCAGATCCATGAAGCGGAAGGTCTCCCGGCGCGTCACTCTCCAGCTCAGGAGCCTGGATTTTCCGGAGTATCACTATTTCAAGTCGCTGGAGATCCTGGAAACCTTCGGGACGGACATGAGTTTCCTGGTGGAACCGACGACGCTGCCTACGAACGTGGAAGGAGGACTGGGCTTCGTGGGCGTGGAGACGGTGTCTGAGATTCCGTTCTACACGTGTACACAGGAATATCCACCCATGGACGACGTCATATACTATTAGAAATCCACGACCATCAGAAATCGAGATCGATGCCGATGTTCACGCAGAAATCCCGGCCATTGCGGTGGGTAAGCTTCCAGAAGCAGTCCACCCGGACCAGATGGAAGATGTTCGCGATGCCTACGCCAGCTTCCACGTAAGGCGTTTCCAGGGAGTTAAGGCCTTCCATCAACAGGAATGGAGCCTGGCTGCGGTTGCGTTCGGTGATGGTGCCCCAGGCGCCGCGAATGGTGACTACCTCGCGGAGGTTAAGTTCCTTGACAAGCGGGATGACACCCAGCATCAGGCCGTTGAAATTATGTTCGTAGTAGCCGGTGACCCAGCGGTCGGACCCGAACTCGTAGAAGTTCATCATCGAGAAGGCCGACTTCGCAAGGAGACCCACAACGGGGCTGCCGAACAGTTGGCTCTGGTTTCCTTCATGGAGCTTCAGCAGCGGATAGGGGACGGATCCGAGGATGGCACCGCCGTTCAGGTGCAGGTTGCCGAATCCCAGAAATCCGGCAGGAATCCGCCAGTCTACGGTAAGCTCGCCCCGCAGGAAGGAACAGTCGTCTGCCGTGATGCCCTTGATACCGCCCAGAAGGTCCACCGATACGATAGGATACCGGGTGAAGATATAGGCCTTGTCAAAGACGCCCCGGTTGATACGCTCGTCCCAGGAGAACCGGCCGGTCCAGTGGATCTGGTTGACCGAGCAGCTCGCGGCCAGGGTCCCGTCAGGGCGGACGAGAGGAACGTCCGGATTCGCATAGATCCGCCTGTGCTGAAGGGCAATGGTTGAATTGAAGTTCGGGCTGAACTCGTACTGATGTTCAATCTGGGCGTTGAAAACCAGTCCTTGCTTGTCGAAACCGCCCGGAGCCAGCAGGGAGTTGATGATGTTTTTCTCCGTGAAGACGCCGGACCCCCGTCCCAGGCTCTCATAGTCGATGCCTGCCGAAACGGTGAGTTTGTTCGTCCGTTTCTGGTTGTCTCCCAGCATGAATTCAGTGGATGCGCCTCCTTTCCACCGGCGGTCCTGGAAGCCGTAGGCGGCGAAACCGAAGATCCGGACCTTCCTGCTGAATTCCTTGGTCGTATGGCCGCCGACCTGCAGGCGCACGCCTTCCGTCCCGTTGAATGTGACGGTCCGTTCCCAGGGGCCATAGCCGATGCCGATGTCCGTATTCTCGAGGTATCCGGTCGTGAACATGTTCCCCAGGGCGGAAAGCCATTTGAAGGAGGGCTTCTCCTTGAAGCGTTCAGCCGTGGTAAAGATGGCCTTTTCCCGGACTGTCAAATCTCCGGGACGGGCCCCGTCCCACCAGAGGGAATCCTTTTCCGGCTGTTCTCCCACCTCGACCTTGTCGCCCCCTGTCATGCCCTCTACACCCGGGAAGGGACCGAATTCGACGGACGTGTACTGCATGTCACGTTTCATCTGGACGGAGACGACGGTGACTTTGTCATTCATGCGCAAGGCTGCGTCCAGGAACATCTGTTCGTCCCGGAAGAACCAGGTGCCGTCTTCCCGCCGCTCGTTCTCGCTGTCCACGACGATCTGCCTGATCCAGTTGATGTTCGATGTGGGGGACAGGCGTGCGTAGACGCTGTGGATGGCGAAGTCCTCCGCATCGATTTCCATCCTTCCCTCGAACGTGGGGGAGGTGATCAGTTTCTTGGGCGTGAACGTGACCGAATAGGTCTTCCGGCCGCCGAGGGAAAGGCTATCCACCAGGGAATAGTTATAAAAGACGTGCCCCATGGAACTGGCCGGGGAGGGGATGCTGATGTTGAAGACGGGGATGATGTCCCGGTAGAAGTTCATCCGCAGGGTGGAGGAGCCGGTGAACTGGCGGAGGACGTTCTGCTGGTCCAGGCCGGAGATGCGGCTGGCTTCGAACACTTCCTTGTCCACGGAGGGGTTGACGGAATGGTACCTCCGGAGGATGGCTTCGGAGAGAAGGACCGGAATGTAGCCGTTGAAGGCCGTAGAATCCTGCAGTTCCGGGATCAGGTCGTTCATCTTCCGGAAGATGGCCTTTCCGACGATGTTGTCCACGTTGGCGACAGCCAGTTCCACCTTGCTGTAAATGCCGGCCTGCCAGGCGTCCCGCCGCTCCGGATCGTGCCGGGGACGGTTGTTCTCCAGTTCATACAGGATGGAACGGAGGTAGATCCCCTGGTCGGATTCAGACTTGTCTTCGGGATTGAGGACGATGTCCAACAGGGCGTTGACGCCGTTTTCAATCGGAAAGGACTGGGACTTGTATCCGTCCACGATGACCGTAAGCACCAGATTGGAGGATGCATCGTCGCTGTCGATGTGGTAATTGCCGGACCGGTCGGAGGATACGCCGATCATCGTCCCTTCGAAATAGACCAGGGCATAGGGGATACCCTGACCCGTTCGGGAATCCGTCACGGTGCCCCGGACCCGGGTCACTTGGGCGGAGACCAGGGCGGGCAGCAGGAACAGCAACCACAACGCTATGAGACGGAATCTCGACATAATCCGTCAAATATACGTTTTTTTCGGGAAAGCCGCAAATGACTCAACTGTAGAGAAGGTTCAGGAGCCAGATTTTTCCCCGTTCGGGCAGGATCCGGACCAGGAGACCGACGGCCCCGTAGTCAATCCTCGGAATGACCCGGACGGCCATGTGCTTCCGGGTCAGCTGCTTCCGGATGGCCTTGCCGATCACTTCCGGCATCATGCCGCCCAGCTCGTCTTTTTCGATCTTCTTCAGGTTGCGGTCCATCCTTTCCCGGTAAGGGGAACCGGGATCCTGGGCGGCGACGGTGAACTTCCGGGCCGCCGTGAAACCGGTGGCGACATCGCCCGGGAGGACGCTGCAGCATTCGATGCCCGTCCCTTTCAGTTCCATCGAAAGGGACTCGCTCAGAGAGAGCAAGGCTGCCTTGGCAGCGGAATAGAAGCCCTGGAAGGGGAGTTGGAGGATGGCCATCACCGAGGTGACGGTGACGATGCGCCCGAATCCCTGCCGGCGGAAAACCGGGAGGCATGCCTGGACCGTCTTGAAGGATCCGAAGAAACAGGTTTCGAACTGGTACCGGAGTTCTTCGTCAGAGGCCCCTTCCACCGGCCCGTAAATGCCGTTGCCGGCATTGCAGACGACGGCATCCAGGTGTCCCTGCTCGGAAACGATGCGTTCCACGACGCTTTTCAAGGAGTCCTCGTCATTGACGTCCAGTTGGACCGGGAATATGCGGGGGGCTGGTTTCTCGACGGTTCCGCGGCGGGAGCCGGCATAGACGGTGATGCCCGACTCGGCGAGCAGCCGGGCGGTGGCGGCTCCGATGCCGCTGCTTCCTCCGGTCAGGAGGACGACTTTCACTTGCTTGATTTCCATATTCGGGATCGGTTGACGAAGGTCTCCGGAAGAGGCATGTCGTAGACGCTGCTTCGCAGGAAGGCCTTGAATGCTTGTAAATCAGGGTACTGCTCCTGCTGCTCGACCGTGATGGGAGCACCGATTCCCACTCTCGGGCAGGTTCCGCGCTTGTTGAACACTTCGTGGAAAAGGCGGATGAAACGCAGCCGGTAGTCGATAAGGCCGAGCGCGTAGTAGAAACGGGAATTCCGGTCGAAGAAACGGACGGGAACGACGGGTACACGGGCTTTCCGGATGAGCCGGATGGCCGCGTCCTGCCAGTCGCGTTCGCTGAGCGTCCAATGCTCCCGCGGCTTGAGGTCGGCGACCGCTCCGGACGGGAACAGGCACAGGGGACCGCCTTCCCGCAGTTGGAGCAGGGCATTCTTGACGCCGTTGATGCTGGTATCCGATATCACGCCCTTGTTGGCGGCGGTGACAGGGTTGACGGCGATGAAACTCGGGGCAAGGCCGGGAATCCAGGTGAGCATCTCATTGACCATCACCTTCGTCTCGGGACGCTGCCGCCCGAAGATGTCCAGCAGGCAGATGCCGTCGATATGACCGTAGATATGGTTTGCGATGACGATGAACGGTCCTTCCGGCAGGGCGTCCAGCCTCTCCGGATTCCCGATGCGGAAATCGATGCCGACCTCGTCCAGGATAGCCTTGGCGAACGGGGGACCATAGGATACCCCGGTCTTGTCAACCCGGTCGTGCAAGGCGTTGACTTTCGCGATGCCGGTTATGTCGGTGACGAGCTTGAACAGCAACTTCCCTTTGAGCCCTTTGAAGGCCGGGGAAACCCTTTCAGCCGCGTCCTGCTGCGTGATGACGACCATGGACTACGCCTTGTCGAAAGGTTTCGGGGGGTCGATTCGCTTGAAATACCGGATATCCCTCAGAAAACTTACCAGATAGAAGAAAAAGAGGATGAAGGCGACCGTGACGGCGATGCCGTCCAGGATGCCGAATTCGAACTCGTTGTGGAAGAGGACGACATGATGTTTCCACTGGGTGAGGAACGGGATATAGATGAACAGGGTGTTCACCAGGATGGCGAGGATGCGGAATTCGGTAGGGCCAAGGCCGCCGTAGGTCAGACGGTGTTCCCCCTTGAGATAGCAGTCTATGTATACGTATACGCTGAGCGCCAGGTAAGCCACCAGGACGCCCGCCATGAAGGTCATGTTCACCAGCGGAGAAAGGCCAACACCGGTAAACATGATGCACTCGTTGATGACATCCACATTGTGGTCGATGAAAAAGCCGTAAATTTTCCGCTGGGTGCCGCGCACCCGGGCCAGACTGCCGTCCAGGGAGTCGCCGAACCAGTTCACGACGAAACCGAAGGAGGCAAGCCACAACCAGTTCAGGTTCAGGTTCGAAAGGGCGTAGCCCGTCGCGACGATGACGGCACCGACAAAGCCGATGAAGGTGAGTTGGTCGGAAGTCATCCGGGCAGGAAGGCGCTCGGCTATATGGATGAGGACTTTTTTCTCCAGGGGATTGAGGATGGATGTCTGGATTCGTTTTGCTTGTCGTTTGTCTTCCATTTTACCATTTTTGCAAAAATAGCAATAAAAATCCGGATTCTGCAAATATGCCCTTTTTTGATTATAAATGGCATCATTCCGGACATTTATTCCTATATTTATGCGATGAAACTGAGGAAGAAGACCAAATTCTGGATGATCGTATCGGCCATTGCCACCCTGATCGTGGTGCTGTTGGTCGCCTGGATCGTGCGTTCGGTGAAAAGCTGGCGCTGGCTTCACGCCGGCCCCATCGAGAATCATCCCGTCCGGATCTGGGACGTCCCGTTCGCGAAGGAGTTCAATGACTTGAACGACGTCCAGCTGGCGACGGCGCAGGCGATCGGCGTTCCGCCGGTGAAAGACCGGGATGCCGCTGAACACTTGAAAGGGAAACTGGTGGAGATCACGGACAACAGGCTGTACACCGTGGACCAGCTGACGCACTCCATCCCCTTCCTGATTCCTTCCGCGGCTGACCTGCTGGAGCGGATCGGCCGTAATTTCCAGGATTCCCTGGCATCCAAGGGACTGAATCCCAATAAGTTGGTTGTTTCATCCGTCCTTCGTACAGAGGAAGACGTCCGGATACTCAGGACGGGAAACCTCAACGCCTCAGAGAATTCCGCCCATCGCTACGGGACCACCTTCGATCTGTCCTACTGGCATTACGTCAAGGTCCCGGAACTCCGCGGCCGCCCCTATGCGGATGTCCCTCCGGAGTACTTGCGTGCCACCCTGTCGCAGGTGCTGAAGGACCTGCACGACGAAGGCGCCTGCTATGTGAAATACGAGAAAAAACAAACCTGTTTCCATATAACTGTCCGAAAATGAAAAAGATCCTGTTTGTTCTCGCCGCTGTGGCGGCGCTGGTTTCCTGCAAGAACGCCGTCAAGGATGCCGACAGCGAGTATGCCGTCGACATGATCAAGAAGGGCGAGGCCATCCCTGCCTTCTCCCTGCCGGACCGTTCCGGTGTCGTCCGCACCCAGGCGGATTTTGCCGGGAAATATGTCGTATACGATTTCTGGGCCACCTGGTGCCCTGACTGCAGGGCCGATGTCCCCAGGATGAAGGAACTGTATGCGCAGTTCGGCGACAAAGTCACCTTCGTGGGCGTTTCCTTCGATACCGAGCCGGAGAAACTTGACGCCTACGTGGAAGAGAATGGCATCGGCTGGCTGCAGCTCAGCGATTTCGTCGCAAAGAAGGAATCCAAGGTCGGGGATGATTTCCACATCAAATGGATACCTTCGATGTATCTGGTGGGGCCGGACGGGAAGGTTGTCCTCGGGACCGTGATGGTGGAGAAGCTAGCCCTTGCGCTGGAAGCGCTTTAGGATGGCCTTGATGGCCCGCCAGCCGATCTTCCGGAAGGAATTGGTGTGGCGGTCGATCTTGTCGGGATACAGTTCCTCGAATGCGATGAGGATGCCGGAGTCCAGGACGTCGGCGAACTCGTCGTTGATGCCCGTTCCGAAGTAGATCATGGAAGGGGACAGGTTCATGTAGGTATTCACCAGCGGAGGGATGCTCACACCGAGCTTCAGGACCTCGGTCTTGAGAATCTTGTAGTCTTCCTTGTAGTCCTTGCCGTTGAAGACCTTGTGGAAGCGGCGGGGGTTGTTCACCTTGACCTCCTTGCGGATCTTGATGAGGTTGGCCTTCTCCCCGAAGTATTTCTTGAGGAAATACATCACCATTTCCCGGGCTTCGGTATTGTAGCTGGGATACATGGTCATCTTCCCGAAGAAGAACTTGACACGGTCCTTGTACAGTACGCCGAGGGCGGCGATTCCGTCGAACAAGTTGTCCAGGGCGTACAGGCTCTTGGAGCCGGCCTTGGAACTCTGATACTCTACCGAGACGAAGGAACGGCCCAGTTCAAGGGTATAGGGGAGGAAGTCCCGGAGGAACTTCCTGGTAAACTCGAACATGTGGGCGGAGGTCAGGATGGGTTGGCCGAACCGGTCGTAGACAGCCTCGTCGCACAGGCAGAAACGGTAGCCGCCGATGATTTCCTCCGCTTGGGGATCCCAGAGGACCAGCTGGCGGTAACCGTAGGCGGGATCGGTGTCGAACTTGTCGATGTCCATGGGCTCGCCGGTGCCGCCGCCATCGTTACGGAAGGCGATTTCCCGCAAGCGGCCGATTTCCCGGATGACGTTCACAGCCTCGGGACCGACGACATACAACTGGTTGCCGGCGCGGTTCGTTTCCCGCAGGTGCGTTTCCTGATTGAGTTCCGCCTTCAGGAGTTCCCTGTCGACGGGGTCGATGATCTTTTTCATGGGCAGGCAGGTTTAGTACAGGGATTCGTTTTATAGGTTTTCAACTTTTTCTTTGATCCAGTCGGCCCACTCTGCAGGCTTCTTGCTTCCGTCGAAGGTCTGCCAGGGGATCGGGTCGCCGATCACTACGCGGTAGGTCCGGCCCTGTGCACGGTACATTTCGTCCACCAGCAGGATCATCGCCAGCGGGAACTTCCTGTTCACGCCGGTGACCTTGCCGATCCAGTCCACGAAATAGAAGCGCCAGGAATTGCGGCCGTAGAAATGCATGGGAATGATATCCCGGTGCGTTTCCACGCTCTTGGTGAGGAAGGTCTTCTTCCAGGGCATCTCCACGATCTTCCCGTGCTCGCGCCGGGCGCACTTGCCGGCCGGGAACATGAGGACCTGGGCGTCGGAATGGAAGATGCCGTCGGTCTGGGCTGACAGGTTCCGGGACTGGCCGCCCATCTTGTTCACGGGTACGAAAATACCGTTGAGCTGCTTCAGGACCATCAGGAAGTCATTGACCATGATCCGGATGTTCCCGTCGTAGATCCGTCCGAAGATGGAGACGATGGCAAGGGCGTCATGGCCGCCGAGCGGATGGTTGGATGCCACGGTGACGAGCCGGTCCGTCGGAACTTTTTCAAGGCCTTCCACCTGCAGGGTGACATGCATGTATTCCAAGGCCTTCTCTGCGAACTCCACACCGGTGTATCCTTCCTTGAAACATTCGTTCAGGAACTTCTCATGCAGGAGTCTCCGTCCCAGCCAAATCAGCCACTTCGGCGTCTTTTCCCCCAATTTGCTTCGGAAAAGGGCGCCAACGTCAATGAGGTATTTGTCAGATGGTTCCATGCGTGTGTAAAAGTAGCCATTTAGACGGAAAAACGCAAGCTATTCCGGCACAAAACGAACGGACCCGTTTTGAACGGGTCCGTCGGAGAAGATGCAGGAGGAGCGGCTATTTCAGCACGCCCAGTTCCTTTCCAACCTTGATGAAGGCCGCGATAGCCTTGTCCAGGTGCTCTTTCTTGTGTGCGGCGGAGAGCTGCACGCGGATGCGGGCCTGGCCCTTCGGAACGACCGGATAATAGAAGCCGGTGACGAAGATGCCCTCCTCGGCCATCTTGGCGGCAAACTTCTGCGACAGGGGAGCGTCATAGAGCATCACGGCGCAGATGGCGCTCTGGGTGGGCTTGATGTCGAAGCCGGCGGCCATCATCTTGTCGCGGAAGTAATTCACGTTCTCCACGAGACGGTCGTGCAGCTCCAGGCCGGCGCCGGCGATCATCGGCGGGATGGAGTTCGAGAACAGGTACGGGCGGGAGCGCTGGCGGAGCATGTCGATGATCTCCTGCCGGCCGGTGGTGAAGCCGCCCACGGCGCCGCCGAAGGCCTTTCCAAGGGTGCCGGTGAAGATGTCGATGCGTCCGTAGCAGTTGAACTGCTCGGCTACGCCGTGCCCGGTCGGACCCACGACGCCGGCGGAGTGGCTCTCGTCCACCATCACCATCGCGTCATACTTCTCGGCGAGATCGCAGATCTTGTCCATCGGGGCGACGTTGCCGTCCATGGAGAACACACCGTCGGTGACGATGATGCGGAAGCGGCAGGCCTGGGCCTCTTTGAGCTTCTCCTCGAGATCGGCCATGTCGGCATTGGCATAGCGGAAGCGCTGGGCCTTGCACAGGCGGACGCCGTCGATGATGGAAGCGTGGTTCAGGGAGTCGGAGATGATGGCGTCCTCCGCGGTCAGCAGGGGCTCGAACACGCCGCCGTTCGCGTCGAAGCAGGCGGCGTAGAGGATGGCGTCATCGGTGTGGAAGTAGTCAGCGATGGCCTTTTCAAGTTCCTTGTGGATATCCTGGGTGCCACAGATGAAGCGGACGGAGGACATGCCGTAGCCGCGCTCTTTCATCGCTTTTTCCGCCGCTGCGACCAGCCGGGGGTTGTCGGCGAGGCCGAGATAGTTGTTGGCACAGAAATTCAGGGCTTTACTGCCGTCCTGGAGCGTAATTTCGGCGCTCTGTGCGGAAGCGATGTTGCGTTCCTTCTTGTAGAGGCCGGCCTCCTCAATGGCCTTGAGCTCGTCCTGGAGGTGCTTTTGGAATGTACCGTACATAATAATAAGGTGTATTTGTGTTTCTGATTTCAAATTTATGGATTTTCTACGGAAAATGTACCATATTTTACGAAAAACTCATAAATTTGTACTGCTAAAACCGAAGTCATGAAAAATGTCCTTGTCATAGGTTCCACCGGCCAGATCGGTTCCGAACTTACCATGAAAATCCGTCGGGAAATCCCCGGCAGCACCGTTGTCGCCGGGTACATTCCCGGCGCCGAACCCAAAGGTATCCTCCTGGAGAGCGGTCCGGCCGAACTGGCCGATGTCCGTGATGCGGCAGGCCTGGCTGCTATCGTGGAGAAGTATTCGATTGACACTATCTATAACCTGGCCGCCCTCCTGTCGGCCGTGGCGGAGAAAAAGCCCCTCCTGGCCTGGGATATCCAGATGAACGGCCTGCTGAACATCCTCGAGGTCGCCCGCGAGAAAAAATGTGCGGTGTTCACGCCGAGTTCCATCGGCTCTTTCGGCCCCGAGACCCCGCATGTCGGAACCCCGCAGGACACGATCCAGCGTCCCCGTTCCATGTATGGCGTCACGAAAGTGGCGACGGAGCTCCTTTCCGACTATTATTTCCATAAATACGGCGTCGATACCCGTTCCGTCCGTTTCCCGGGCCTGATCTCCAACGTGACCCTCCCGGGCGGCGGCACCACCGACTATGCCGTGGAGGTTTACTATTCCGCCGTGAAGGGGGAGGAGTTCGTCTGCCCGATCGCCCCGGGGACCTATATGGATATGATGTACATGCCGGATGCCCTGGGCGCCGCGGTACATCTGATGGAAGCCGATCCTTCCCGCCTCGTCCACCGGAATTCCTTCAACATTGCCTCGATGAGTTTCGAGCCCGAACAGCTCTTCGCCAAGATCCGCGAGTATATTCCGGACCTGAAAGTCCGTTATGAGGTGGACCCGGTCCGTCAGGCCATTGCCAACTCCTGGCCGGATTCGATGGATGACAGTTGCGCCCGCGCCGAGTGGGATTGGAAACCCACTTATAACCTGGATTCGATGACGGTGGACATGATCGCCTGCCTCAGGAAGAAGCTGCTGTAAAAGACAGGTATAAAATCGTAACCTTGAAATTTCGATTTGGTTGAAAGAGAGGGATCCAAAGGGTCTCTCTCTTTGTTATTTGCGGATTCTGGTTTTTGAGATTATTGGTCGGATTGAAAATAAGTATTTGCAGGGTTATTGATAATCAGCAACTTATGAAATTTGTAAAAAAATTTCAAAAAAAAGTTTTGAAAAAATTTGCAAATCAAGAAAAAAGCCGTACCTTTGTACCCGGAATGAGGAAGCAAGGTTCTCTTGACGGAATCATTCTATTGGTTATTAGTTTTAGTGTTATTAATTATGTGGTTAGTGAGAGCGTCCGCCTGAGACAGGCCGACACTCTTTTTTTTTATGCCCCGGCTGACCGGGTATTCTACAGATTGCTCAGCGCCTCGTATACCTTCTGGACCGGGAATCCCACGACATTGAAGTAGGATCCGTCGATGCGGGTGATGCCGGCATGGCCGATCCATTCCTGGATGGCATAGGCGCCGGCCTTGTCGAAGGGCTTGCAAGTATCTACATAATAGGTGATTTCCTCGTCGGTAAGGTTCTTGAACCACACTTCGGTGGTGTCGGTGAAGGTCTCTTCCCGGTCGCGGGTACGGATGGTGACGGCGGTGGTGACGTGATGTTCGCGGCCGGAGAGGTCACGGAGCATCCGGATGGCGTCTTCGCGGTCCTTGGGTTTTCCCAGGATTTCACCGGGACGCCCGTCTGCCGGGGGAAGGATGACCATGGTGTCCGCCGTGATAAGGATTTCATCTTCCTCCAGGGGGCGGTGGAAGCCGTGGGACTTGCCCACGGACATCAGCCTGGGAACTTCGTCATAGGGAGTATCTGGACTGAAGTGTTCGTCGAAATCATTCCTTGTATCTACCTCGAAATCAATGTTCAGACCCGAAAGCAACTCCCGCCGTCTGGGGGAGTTGCTGCCCAGGATGACCCGCTTTCCTTTCAAGTCCATCGGCCTAGAATTTCTTTTTGTAGACGCCGGTATCGAAGACCCATTTTCCCTGGGCCTTCAGCGTGTGCTCGATGACCTCCCGGATGCATCCCTTGCCCCCGGGTTTGGTGGCGACGATGTCCGCCGCGGCTTTCGCTTCTTCGACGCCGTCGGACGGGCATACGCCGCAACCGGCTGCCTGCAGCACCTCCACGTCGGGGATGTCGTCGCCGAAATACATGACTTCCTCAGGCTTCAGCGCGTATTTCCTGCAGAAATCCCGGAACTGTTCCATCTTGTCCCGGCAGTGCAGATACACGTCCTCGGGCAGGATACCGCTTGCGAGCATCCTCTTCCGGATGGATTCGGAACTTCCGCCGGTGATGATACCTACCGGGTAACCGTTCATCACGGCCATCCGGATGGCGAAACCGTCTTTCGCGTCATACACGCGCAGAAGGTCGCCGTCGGTCGTGCAGAGGATGCTTCCGTCGGTGAATACGCCGTCGATGTCCAGGGCGAAAGCCCTGATTTTCAGGATGTCCATGGGTTAGGACTTGCTGCCGCCGCCGATGGGACCGAAGGAACCGAGATCGAAAGTACTGCCGGGTTTCGGCGATCCGCCGTTGCCGTTCAGGTCAATGACGCCGAACTGGGCCTCATACTTGGAGATATTGTCGAAAAGGGCGTTCATCAGCCGCTTGGCGTGCTCGGGGGTCATGATGATGCGGTCGCCGACCTGGGCCTTGGGCAGGCCGGGCAGGGTGGCTGCGAAATCCAGCACGAACTCGCTCCGGGAATGGGAAATGATGGCAAGGTTCGAATAGGAAACTTTGGTGGTTTGGGGGTTGAGCTCGATCGAGAGCTGGTTCTGCTGCGGTTTTTGGTTGTTATTGTCCATAATCGGATCCGTTTCAAGTTTCAATTTCACAAAATTAATAAAAATTCGTTACATTTGTAAGATAAAACTACGAACATGGAATTAGCAGCTAAGTACAACGCCGCGGAAGTGGAGGACAAGTGGTACGCCTATTGGCTGGAACACAAGTTCTTCCATTCCGAACCCAACGAGAAGGAACCTTATACGATCGTGATCCCGCCGCCCAACGTCACGGGCATCCTGCATATGGGTCATGTGCTCAACAATACGCTGAATGACGTCCTCATCCGGAACGCCCGCATGCATGGCAAGAACGCCTGCTGGGTGCCGGGAACGGACCACGCCTCCATCGCCACCGAATCCAAGGTTGTGGCGAAGCTCAAGGCGGAGGGCATTTCCAAGGAGGACATCGGCCGCGAAGAGTTCCTGAAGCACGCGTGGGCCTGGAAGGAAGAGCACGGCGGCATTATCCTGCAGCAGCTCCGTAAGCTGGGATGCTCCTGCGACTGGGACCGTACCCGGTTCACGATGGAACCGGCTCTCTCCGAGGCCGTTATCAATACCTTTGTCTATTTTTACCGCAAGGGGTGGATCTACAAGGGAGTCCGGATGGTGAACTGGGACCCCGAGGCCCTCACGGCCGTGAGTGACGACGAGGTCGTCCACAAGGACACCAAGAGCCATTTCTACCATCTCCGTTATTACATTTCTGACGGGAACGGCCAGCCTACGGACAAGTTCCTGGTCATCGCGACCACCCGTCCGGAGACCATCATGGCCGATGCTGCCATCTGCGTGAATCCGAAGGATGAGCGCCATCACTGGCTGCGCGGCAAGAAGGTCCTGATTCCGCTGATCAACCGGGAAATCCCGGTGATCGAGGATGATTACGTGGAGATGGATTTCGGTACCGGATGCCTGAAGGTTACCCCGGCACACGACGTGCACGACTACGAGATCGGCTTGCGCCACAACCTTCCGGTCCTCGAGATCATCGACGACCACGGCAAGCTGAACGAGAATGCGCAGATCCTTGTCGGCGAGGACCGTTTCGTCGCCCGCAAGAAGATCGTGAAAATGCTGGAGGAAGCCGGAAACCTGGTAAAGGTGGAAGATTACACTTCGCCGGTGGGCTACTCTGAGCGGACGAATGCCGTCATCGAGCCCAAGCTCTCCGCCCAATGGTTCCTGAAGATGGACACCCTGGCGAAGGTTGCCCTGGAGACGGTCGAGAGCGGACGCACGAAGTTCATCCCGGAGCGTTACGTCAATACGTACCGCCACTGGATGGAGAATGCCCACGACTGGTGCATCTCCCGCCAGCTCTGGTGGGGCCAGCGGATTCCTGCTTACTATCTTCCGAACGGCCAGTTCGTGGTAGAAGCGACACCGGAAGCGGCACTTGAGGCCGCACGTGCAATCTGCCCGGATATCAAGCTGGAAGACCTTCATCAGGATGAAGACGTGCTGGATACTTGGTTCAGTTCCTGGCTCTGGCCAATCTCTGTCTTTGACCCGGAAATGCCCGGCCATCCGGACCACAAACCCAACAAGGACCTGGCCTACTATTATCCGACGAGCGACCTGGTGACCGGCCCGGACATCATCTTCTTCTGGGTGGCCCGCATGATCATGGCCGGCGAGGAATTCATGGGCAGGGAACCGTTCTCCAACGTATATTTCACCGGCATCGTGCGCGACAAGATCGGCCGGAAGATGTCGAAGACCCTCGGCAACTCGCCGAACCCGCTGGACCTGATCGGGACCTACGGAGCCGACGCCGTCCGCATCGGCATGCTCCTGTGCTCGTCTGCCGGCAACGATATCTTCTATGATGAGGCACAAATCAAGCAGGGGGCTGCTTTCTGCAACAAGATCTGGAACTCCTACCGCCTGGTAAAGGGTTTCTCCGTCGATGATTCCATCGCCCAGACGCCCGCTGCGGCCGCAGCGATCCGCTGGTTCGATGCAAAACTCAGCGAAACGGTCGCCACCGTGGAGGACCACTATCGCAAATTCCGCATTTCCGATGCGCTGATGGCCATTTACAAGTTATTCTGGGACGATTACTGCGCCTGGTACCTGGAGGCCATCAAGCCGGCTTTCGGCCAGCCCGTGGACCGTGCGACCTTCGATGCCACCCTGGACTATTTCGAGGCTCTTCTCAAACTCATCCACCCGGTGATGCCGTTCATCACGGAGGAACTGTGGCAGAACATGGAAGACCGCAAGGAAGGGGAGACCATCATGTACGCCGCCGCTCCTGCGGTGAAGCCGTTCAATCCCGCAACGCTCGTGAACTTTGAGCTCGCCGAGGAAGCCGTGAACGGCGTCCGCGGCATCCGCAACCAGAAGAACATCGCTCCGAAGGAAACCCTCGACCTCAAGATCAAGGGTGGCTTCCCGGCCGATGTTCTCCCGGTCGTCGAAAAAATGGGCAATGTGAAGGTGGAAACCGTGGCTGATTTCGGCTCCGGACAGGGGGTAGGATTCATGGTCCGTACCCATGAAATGTTCGTCGCGTTGAGTGGCCTGGTAAATGTCGCGGAGGAGATTGCGAAGCTCGAAAAGGACCTCGCATACCAGCAGAAATTCCTGGCCGGCGTCCGCGGAAAGCTTGCAAACGAGCGCTTCGTTGCCAACGCGCCGGCTGCCGTCATCGAAAACGAGCGTAAGAAAGAGGCGGATTCGCTTTCCAAGATTGAAAGTCTGGAGTCTCAGCTGAAAGCGCTGAAAAATAGCTGATAAAACAAAATTGTTTAACGTTCTAACATTTTTGTTATGACGCATTTTGAGGTATCTTTCCCCGTCCGGTACTACGAAACCGACCAGATGGCTGTGGTCCATCACTCGAATTATATCCGTTATTTCGAGATTGCCCGAAACCAGATGATGGCGGATTGGGGATTTCCCATCGAGCGGTGCGAGAGCGAGTACGGCGTGATGATTCCGATCGTCTCGGTCGAGTGCCGGTTCAAACATCCGGCCCGGATGGGGGATGTCCTCACGGCGGTGGCAGAGATCGACAAGGTCCCCCTGGCGAAACTCGTCGTCCGCCAGTCTGTCCTCAACCAGAACGGTGAAGTGTGTGCGGAAGGGGCGGTTACCCTGGGATTCATCGATTCGCAGACCTTCCTTCCGGTCCGTTGTCCGGAAGTGATTCAGACCATGATTGAAGAAAGACTGTAAAACACAGGAATATGAACACACTGTTAATCTATCCGCTCGGTGTCATCGGCCCTTGGCAGGTCGTCATCATCGCCGTTGTCATCCTGGTACTTTTCGGCGCCAACAAGATTCCAGAGTTCATGAAGGGGCTCGGAAAAGGCGTCAAGAGTTTCAAGCAGGGGATGAAGGAGGTGGAGAAGGAACTCGAGGATGTCGAAGGCGAAGAAGATAAAAAGTAGTCGCTGAGTGGACTCCAAGGACAAGGAAATGTCCTTTTGGGACCATTTGGAAGTGCTCCGGGGAACTATCGTTCGGTCGGCGCTCTCCATTTTGCTGCTTTCCGTCGCGGTATTCTGTTTCCGGGAATTCGTATTCGGAAAGATCGTGTTCGGTCCCATCGCCCCGGGATTTTTCCTTTATGAATGGATGGGTTCTCCTGTGGACGTGGATCTGATCAACGTGAACGTGACCGCTCAGTTCATGGTCCACATGAAAGAATCCGTGATTTTGGGATTTATCCTGTCTTTTCCTTACATCTGTTTCGAAATCTGGCGGTTCATCGCTCCCGCCCTGTATGAACAGGAGAAAAAACCGGTCAGGGTGGCCTTCATCGGAGGAAGTGTCCTGTTCTATGTGGGTCTTCTGGTGGGTTATCTGATCATCCTGCCGCTGGCGCTTCACTTTTTCCTGACTTATCAGGTCAGCGATCTGGTCCAGAATTCCATCACCCTGGATTCCTACATCTCTCTTTTCAATTCCACCATCCTGGCCTTCGGCATCGTTTTCGAATTCCCGATGGTGGTCGTCCTCCTGTCCCATCTGGGGGTCCTGCATCGTGCTGCGCTCAATAAATACCGGAAGCATGCCCTGGTTGCGGTACTTGTCGTCGCCGCCATCATTACGCCGGCGGATCCTCTTTCCATGTTGATTGCCGCAGTGCCCCTTTGGCTGCTGTTCGAATTATCCGTATTGCTTTGTAAGAAATGATCTCCCTGAATGATGTAACGGTCGCTTACGGGAGTTTTACGCTCCTGGACGACATCAGCGTCCATATCAGCGAAAGCGACAAGATCGGCCTCGTCGGAAAGAACGGAGCCGGCAAGTCCACGCTGATGAAGCTGATCACGGGGGAGCAGAGCCCCACTTCGGGCCATATCGACATGCCTGCGGACCTCCGCATCGGCTACCTGCCCCAGATCATGGAACACCATCGTGGCCGGAGTGTCATCGATGAGGTGATGACCGTGTTCGACCACCTGCACGAGATGGAGCGTGAACTGGACCGGATCAATGTCCAACTGGGGGAGCGTACAGACTATGAATCAGCCGATTACGCTAAATTGATCGATCGTCTTAACGAGATTAACGACCGTTTGGCGCTGGAAACGGGGGAGTCTCCCCGGGTGCAGGCGGAGCGGACGCTCTTCGGCCTGGGCTTCAAGGAAGATGAGCTGAACCGCCATACCGAAACCTTCAGCCAGGGCTGGAACATGCGCATCGAACTGGCAAAGGTGCTCCTGGCACATCCCGATGTCCTCCTGCTGGACGAGCCTACGAACCATCTGGACATTGAATCCATCGAGTGGTTCGAGGATTACCTGAAGTCTTACCGCGGCTCCCTGCTCCTCGTTTCCCATGACCGCAAGTTCCTGGATAATGTCACCACCCGGACCGTGGAGATTCTTTTGGGACATATCCATGACTATAAAGTTCCATACAGCCAATATGTCACCCTCCGGGCCGAACGGCTTGCGCAGCAGACGGCCGCTTACGAGAACCAGCAGCGGATGATCGAGAAGACGGAGGATTTCATCAACAAGTTCCGTTACAAGCCTACGAAGTCCAACCAGGTCCAATCCCGCATCAAGGCGCTCGAAAAACTGGACCGGATCGAAATCGACGAGACGGACGATGCGAAACTGAATCTCCGCTTTCCGCCGGCGCAGCGTTCCGGCGACGTCGTCTTCAAGGGAACGGACTTGACAGTGGGTTATCCGCAGAAAATCGTATTCCGCGATGCGGAGATCGAAATCAAGCGCGGCGAAAAAGTCGCCCTGATCGGCCGGAACGGCGAGGGAAAGACCACGCTGATGCGGGTCATCATGGGTGAACTGGACCCGATTTCCGGCGAGGCGAAGGTGGGACACAACGTCCACATCGGCTATTACGCTCAGAATCAGGAGGATGTCCTGGACAAGAACGAGACGGTCTTCGGTACGTTGGACCGGATAGCCGTCGGGGAGATCCGTACGCGGCTGCGGGATCTGCTGGGCGCTTTCCTGTTCAAGGGCGAAGATATCGACAAGAAAGTGTCTGTCCTCAGCGGCGGTGAGCGTGCCCGGCTGGGAATGGCCAAACTGATGCTCCAGCCCTACAACGTCCTGGCCCTGGACGAACCCACGAACCACATGGACATCCGCTCCAAGGATCGGTTGAAGCAGGCCCTGCAGGCCTTTGACGGCACGCTCATTGTAGTGTCCCATGACCGGGATTTCCTGGACGGGCTGGTGGACAAGCTGTATGAGTTCCGGGACGGGAAGGTGAAGGAGCATCTCGGCGGTGTGACCGATTTCCTGGCCAAGCGGAAACTCGAAAGCCTGCAGGAGCTGGAGCGCCGTTTCACCGTCGAGGAAAAACCGGTGGACGTAAGGAAGACCGAAGCCCAGGAATCCTTCCAGGCCCGCAAGTCCGTTTCCAGGGAAATCCGGAAAATCCAGAACCGGGTGGATTATCTGGAGAAGGAGATCGGCAAGCTGGAAAAACGCCAGGCGGCCATCGAGAAAGTGCTGGCTGCTCCCGGAAAGGAAGACGACGTGATGGAGCTGACCCGGGAATACCTGGAGAACAAGATGAGCCTGGATGCTTTCACCGAAGAGTGGAGCGAACAGATGACTAAATTGGATAACTAATACTCTATGGATATGAAAAGATTGATTGACAAGAATTTGAAAGCTTTCATCGGAATGATTGCTTTCGCAGCTGTCCTGGTGCTGGCCCCCCAGCCGGTGCGTGCCCAGTCGCTTGCTGCCCAGCTGGCCGACAAGGAGATTCCGGTTTCCGAATTCAACGGCATCAACGTCTCCAACGACTTCGAAGTCAGTCTGGCCCGCGGAGCCTATGGTGTCCGCCTGACCGTCGACAAGGACCTCCAGCCTTATGTCGAAGTGTATGTGAAGGCGAAGACCCTCTATCTTTCCTTCGATGAAAAATCCGTACCCAAGGAAATCAAGAAGCTTTACAAAGGTAAAGGCGGCCTGACGCCCGTCTTCCGCGCTGTCGTCTATACGCCGGAGATCAAGTCCATCGCCTTGAATGACAATGCTTCCTTCATCGGTGTGGATGAATTCCTCTCACCCGAGTTCGAACTGACCGCCGCTGGGAAGAGCCAGGTCAAGAACCTGGCCTTGAATGCGACTACGGCCAAGATCATCCTGAAGAAGAACGCGCAGGCCATCCTTTCCGTGAAGAGCGACAGGGGGGTCGAGGTCAGTACGGACGGAAATGCCAATCTGAAACTCACCTTCAGCGGCAACGAACTTGCCGTCAATTCGGACGGCTCTTCCGTCGTGGTTGCCAGCGGTCCCTGCCATTCCATGAACCTCTTCACATCTGGCTCTTCCCAGGTCAGCGTCACCTCCGAAACGGAGAAAGTGAATGTCACCTGCGAAGGAAGTTCCAAGGTCATCCTTTCCGGAAAAGGAGATAATCTGACGGTCAAGGGAACGCGTTCTTCTTCCGTGGATGCCTATGCGATGCCGTTCAATGAGGTGGATGCCAACCTGGCCAATTCTTCCAGCGTGACAACCAGCGTTTCCCGCCGGGTCAATGCGACCCTGGTCGGCGGCAGTTCCCTGTATTACAGCGGTTCCCCGGAATTCCGGATCGGCAAGATCGTGAAATCCACCCTGGCTCCTTACGGTACCAAGTAATGCAGATCTATGACAGTCATGTCGATACCCCTTCCCAGCTCATCCGGCTCCGGAACATAGGCATCGACAACCGCTATGGACACGTCGACTTCCCCAAACTCAGGCGCGGGGGAGTCGGCGGTTCGTTTTTTGCCCTCTACACCCCGGCGTCCCTGGCGCCGGATGCGGCTACCCGGTATGCTTTGGAGATGATTTCCGCCGTCTATGATGCGGTGGACGCCAATCCGGAATACGCCTCGCTGGCCTTTTCTCCGGAGGAGGCTGAAGGGAATGAGAAGGACGGATCGATCTCCGTTTTCATCGGGATGGAGAATGGCTCTCCCATCCAACGGTCGCTGTCCCTGTTGAGAACCTTTTACCGGTTGGGTGTCAGTTATCTGACGCTCACGCATAATGGGGACAACGCCATCGCGGACAGCGCGGCGGAAGGGACGCATTGGCATGGTTTGAGCCCTTTCGGAAAAGAAGTGGTCCGGGAGATGAACGAGTTGGGGATGATGGTGGACCTGTCCCATGCTTCCGATGAGACTTTCTGGGATTGCATCCGTTTGTCCGAGGCTCCTGTGATCGCCACCCATTCCTGCTGCCGGGCCCTTTGCAACCATCGGCGGAACCTGACCGATGAAATGCTGCAGGCGCTGGGGGAGACCGGCGGCTATGTCGGAATCAATTTCTATCCCGCCTTCCTGTCGGACCGTTTTCTTTCCGATCCGTCCGATGCCGCCTTGTTCGATGAAGGAGAAAAGGTGGAAGCCGCATTCATCCAGGATCCGTCCGACCCCGCGCGGGTGCGAGCTTGGGAAAAGATGCAGGACAAACTGGAAACGCTCTGGCGTCCGGGAATTCCGGAAATCGTGGACCATATCGATCATGCCGTCTCCCTTGCGGGTATCGACCACGTCGGGATCGGCTCCGACTTCGACGGCATCCTGGTGCCGCCGAAGGGACTGGAAAACGTCTCCCTCATCGGAGGAATCTTCGATGAGATGATTCGACGCGGATATGATGCCGAATCGGTGGAAAAAGTGGCTGGAAGGAACCTTCTGGAAGTGATGAAACGGGTAAAACAAAAAAGTTATACGTTTTAACTTTTTTGTTTTACTGCTTTATTTACAGCATTTTAAATCTTCAAGAATCATCTGGCGTAAAAAATCGAGCGCAGAAGAGGCAAAACGCTCGATATTGCGTTTCCGATCGTTCTTGAAGACTTTTTTTACGGTTTTCGTACCATTCGGGCCGGCCGCTCCGATCCATACCGTACCCACAGGATTGCGCTCGTCTCCGTCCGGTCCGGCAAGTCCGGTCGTAGATACGGCATAGTCGCTGCCGGTCACGTTTCGTACGCCCTCCGCCATGGCGGCAGCGACTTCCGAACTGACGACGCCGAAACCTTCGATGGTCTCCGCGGGAACCCCCAGGACTTTCTCCTTCACCGAGACGGCATAAGAGGTAACCGATCCCAGGTAGTAGGCCGAAGAGCCGGGTACGGATGTGATGAGATGGGAGATTTCCCCGCCCGTGCAGGATTCGGCGGCGCTGAGCGTCTTTCCCGTGGCTTTCAGGAGTCTGCCGACCGTCGCCTCGAGGGTGTCGTCGTTCTCGGAATAGATCTTGTCTCCCAGGATTGCTTTCAGTTTTCCCACTTCCTCGTTCACCCTTGCTGCCTGTTCAACCTCCGAACCGCCATAGATGGACAGGCGAAGACGGATTCCAGTAAGCGGATGGGGGAGATAGGCAAGGTGCATATCCTCCGGCAGGGCATCTTCCCAAGGGGCAATCAGTTCAGACAGAGCGGATTCCGCTATACCGAAAACCATTAAACTCCGATGGAGGATGTTCTCCGTCGAGTAATGGGACCGGATATCCTCCATGACGGATGGAATGGCTCCGACGGCTTCGAACGGAACGCCGGGAAGGGCGTAGAGGGTGGCTCCGAACGATTCCTCCGGGAAACGGAATACCATGATCGGGGCTGTTCCTTTCTGGTTCACGATCACGTCGCACCGGTCCGGAACCAGCGCCTGGGCCCGGTTGCTTTCCAGCATGTCCAGGCCGCGGCTGTGCAGGATCTCCTGGATTTTCTTGAGCTGCCCGGGATGCTCGACGTAGCCTGAACTTCCGGAAAGCTCGGCCAGGACCCCTTTCGTAATGTCGTCCTTCGTAGGGCCAAGTCCTCCGGTAGTGATTACGATATCGTTCAGTGTCAACTCGTTTTGGAGATTGTTCAGAATCTCGTCCCGGCTGTCCCCGATGGACAGCATCCGGGTGACGCGGATGCCGGCTTCCTCAAGGGCCGTCGCGATCCGCGAAGAATTGGTGTCCACGATCTGGCCGATGAGAATCTCGTCGCCGATCGTGCAGATGGATGCCTGGATCATGCTTTTTGTTTCGATTTTTCAATCGCCTTCAAGATGCGCTTGGAGGTCGAATTTCCCTTGGAGGGGATTCCCTGGGCTATTTCGATGAGGGTTGCACCAGCGTCGAGCAGGGCGATGGCGTCCTCAGGGGCCGTAATGGCGCCGGATCCGATGATCGGAATCCTTCCTTTCGTGTAGGCGGACACCTGGCGGACCTTGGAAACCCCGGGAACGACAAATCCGTCCATGCCTGAAAGCAGGCTGAAATCCAGGATCCTGCCCATCTGCTCATCGGTATGGGAGGGAGAAAGACGCAGGAGGATAGGCTTGTAGCGTTCATAGCACAGCCGCAGGCTGAGGAGTTCGTCCAGGATGCCGGTCCAGTCCGAGAGGTCGTCCAGCGAAGAAAGCCCGCTCTGCCGGTTGATGTCGATGATGAAATAATCGGCGAAGTCATACAGGAGCGAGTAGGTGCGGACAAGATGGTCCTGTACCTGGTTCTCGTCCGATTCCTCGGCTCTCAACTCGACCGAGGCGATGATTTCGGACTGGCGGGATGCCAGCCGGTCGGCGATGAGCGGAATGGGCGTACTGCCGGGAATGATGCCGGTAAAGGCGAATCCGATGCTGTCCAACTCGTCCAGCAGGTCGTACTGGCGTTCCAGGACAGGAGCGACGCCCAGCGGATGCGGGAAGCGGACGCCAAAGGCCTCCCGGGCTAAAGACGGGTGTTCTCGCCTGTAAAACAAGCGGTTCCATGCTTTGAAGCCCGGAATGTGACGCCTCCAGATCATCCGGCGTGCGCTCTGTTGCAGATTGCTCATCGATTCGCCTGGTTTTGAGATACAAAGATAACAATCTTATTGAAACTCCTCAAATGTATTGTCATCGTAGAAGACGAGAATCTTGGAAACGCGGCGCGGAGGCTGAAGGGTCGCAAAAACGGGATTCTCAGGCGATGGAGCGGTGGCGTCCTTGTACATCCGTCCTTTTCCGGTCAGCAGCCAGTCCATATTGACCTGCGGGAAATGGAGGGCCATCGCTTCCAGGAAATCGAAGCCTGGTTTGTTCCGTCCGGAAAGGATGTGCGAAATGCCGGCTCGCGCAACGCCGAGCGTCTCGGCCAGTTGTGCCTGTGAGATGTTTTCAGCATCCAGGAACTGTTGAAGGCGTTTATCCATCATCTGTAATGTTTGTGTTACAAAAGTAACGAATCTAAAGTGAAAATACAAGTATTTGATGAGGGGGAGTTCAAGAGGAAATCGTTGCAGAATATGCCCTGAATATATTTAATTAATACTATATATAAATATATTAAATCAGCTGAATTATAGTATATTGCGTTAATACTTCAATGGTTTTTCTTCTAAGATTGGGCAGTTTATCTCTCCTGTTGATAGTTTTAACTTAGTCGATAGATTAGATAAATGTAAATTAATATCTGATAATAAGTATGTTATAATACTTGTGATTTTGCTATAAAAAATACTTATAAGGAAATCTGTGGCTAAAGTTGAAAAGTTGTGTGGCGTGTTGCAGTGTGTTTACAAATGTTTACAAAAATACAGTAGTCCGTACCCGCCTGAAAACGGGTACGCCGAGATTTCCATAATCGTAGAGAAATGTGTATCTTCGCGTCGGATTTTGAAAACAGAACGATGATACCTGAAATCCATATCGAGGATTATGATTATCCGTTGCCGGATGAGCGGATCGCCAAGTATCCGCTTCCTGAACGGGATTCTTCCAAACTGCTCCGTTACCATTCGGGTCAGGTTGATGAGCATGTGTTCCGTGACTTGCCGTCTTTACTGCCTGGCGGTTCCCTGATGGTTTTCAATGACACGAAAGTCGTTCCGGCGCGGATGCATTTCCAGCGGAAGACGGGAGCCCATATCGAGATCTTCTGCCTGGAGCCGGTCCAACCGGTCGAGTATGCTACGGCCTTCGCCGCCACCGACACCTGTACTTGGAAGTGCGTCATCGGCAATGCCAAAAAATGGAAGGACGACGTCCTGACCCTGTTCCGGACGGATGAAACCCCGGATATGGGCCTGGAAGCCCGGCTGTTGAGCCGCGAGGGACAGACCGGGTTGGTGGAGTTCCGATGGACGGACGGATCACCGTTCTCGCGTGTCCTGGAGGTCTGTGGGACCATTCCGATCCCTCCGTACCTGAACCGCGAATCCGAGAAGATCGACATCGAGCGCTACCAGACGCTCTATGCCCATATCCGCGGCTCCGTGGCCGCGCCGACGGCCGGCCTGCACTTCACGGAAGATGTCCTGGAGCGGATCAAGGCCAAGGACATCGACACGGAAACCGTCTGCCTCCATGTGGGCGCAGGTACCTTCCTGCCGGTCAAGAGCTCGCTGGTCTCGGAACATCCCATGCATCGGGAACCATTTGTAGTAACGCTTGAATTACTCAAGAATATCTGTAGGATGGACAGGAAGTTAATCGCTGTTGGAACGACTTCTGTCCGGACGTTGGAATCCCTTTATTACGTGGGGGTGAGCTGTATCGAGAAGGGGAGTCCGGAAGATGTGCCGCAGTGGGCTCCCTATGAACGGGAGTATCCGTATTCCACAAAGGAATCCCTCGAGGCCATCATCCGTTATCTGGAATCGAACGGACTGACTGAACTCAAGGTGGGTACGCGGATCATTATCGTTCCCGGTTTCCGTTTCCGTCTGGTGGATATGATGGTCACGAATTTCCATCAGCCTGAAAGCACCCTCATCCTGCTGGTCTCCGCGTTTGTGGGAGGGGATTGGCGGACCATCTACGACTATGCGCTTTCGCACGGTTTCCGGTTTCTCAGCTACGGAGACAGTTCCCTCCTGGTCCGGTCTTGCTAAATTTGGCCGGATTGAGTACCTTTGCTTGTACAAAAACCGACAACTATGGACGAATTGAATCCTTTCGAGGACATTGCTCCCTATAATGACGAAGAAGCGGCTGCTGCTATATCCAAGCTGGCCGAACATCCCAATGTACCCTGGATTTCCAAGTACATCTTCAACAACCAGCCTGAGACTTACCTCCGCGATATCCTCCGGAGCATCCGTACCGTGGATGATTTCCAGCGGGTGGTGATGTCCCAGGCCACGGAATGGGTCATTGAGAAATCGGTCCGTAATTTTTCCTATGACGGACTGAACAAATTGAAAACCATCGAGGGCAAGTATCTGGCGATGTCCAACCACCGTGACATCATCCTGGATCCTGCCTTCACGCAGTTGATCCTGCACCGGAACCAGATGCCGCTGACCGAGATCTGCGTGGGCGACAACCTGCTCAAGAGCAAGACGATCGAACGCCTGATCCGTTCCAACCGGATGATCAAGGTCATCCGCGGCATATCGGCGCGTGAACTCTATCTTTCTTCCCAGATCCTGTCCAAGTATATCCGCGAGTCCATCACCACCGGGAAGAGTTCCGTCTGGATCGCACAGCGGCAGGGGAGGACGAAGGATGGCATTGACGTCACCGAACAGGGCCTCCTGAAGATGTTCGACATGAGCGGGACCAAGGATTTCGTCCAGAACTTCCTGGAACTGAACATTATCCCGTTGTCGATTTCCTATGAATACGAACCCTGCGACATCCTGAAGGCCCGGGAGATCCTCATTTCCCGCACGCAGAAATACGTCAAGACGGAGAACGAGGACTTGCAGAGCATCATGCTGGGCATCAAGCAGTGGAAGGGGAACGTCCACCTGAACTTCGGTGATCCGCTCACGGAAGATGAAATCCGCGAAGCCTCCATCTGCGACAAGAACGACCGCTACCAGAAAATCCGCCATGCCGTGGACGTCCGTGTCATCAACGGCTACAAGCTTTGGAATACGAATCTGATCGCATACGACCTGGCCAATCATACCTATAAGTATGCCGACCGGTATTCGCATGAGGAAGTCGAAGCCTTCACAGAGTTCACCGAGCATCAGCTGGACCAGGTGGAGCCTACGCTCAACCGCGCGGAACTCCGGGATATCTTCCTCCGCATCTACGGCAATCCCGTGATGATGAAGGAGAAGTTCCTGGTGGAAACGGAAGGTTAGTTCCTGATATGCACATCTACCTGCGGGAACGGGAACGAGATCTCCTGTTCCGGCAGTTGCGTATAGATGGCTTCGTTGAGCCAGAATGACACCTCGAAATAGTCGGCCGACTTCACCCAGACACGGATGAGGAATTGCACCGAACTGTCTTTCATGGAACTCAGCACGACCGTGGGATCGCTGGCGCCCGGAGTTGTGGCATCCAGTATCTTTTCCTGCGTGCCGATGATTTGCAGGATCTTCTCCTTGACGGCCGCAGCGTCGCATCCGTAGGAAACGTCCACGGTCGTGTCGATCCGCCGGATAGGATTTGCGCTGTAATTGTTGATGGTGCCGTTGGAAAGGGCACCGTTGGGCAGGATGACCAGTTTGTTGTCGATCGTCGTGATCTTGGTACTGACGATATTGATCTCCTTCACCGTGCCGGAATATCCCTGCGCCTCGATGAAATCGCCTGCCTTGAAGGGCTTGAAAGCCAGCAGCATGATGCCGCCGGCGAAATTCTGGACAGTCCCGCTCATCGCCATGCCGATGGCCATGCCGCCGGCGGCCAGGAGGGCGGCCAGGGATGTGGTGTTGATTCCCAGGGTTCCGATCATCAGCATGATGAGAAGGATCCAGAGGGCGGCCGTCACCAGGCTCTGGATGAAGGACGTGAGCGTCGCATCGGCTCCACGCCGTGTGAAGGCCTTGGCAATCAAATGTTTGAACTTTCTGATCAGCCAGGCGCCAATCAAGTAGATTACGAGGGCAATCAGGACCTTGATCCCGAATTTGATGGCGGATGTGACCATCTCTTCGACCAGTTCCCGGGGCGGTGTGTTCCGGAGAATCTCCATGATTTCCGCTCCCTTGGTCGTGAGGGAGTCCGTGGAAAACTTCTGGGCGATCTGTTCTGCTTCGGGCGTGATGGTCTGCAGGAGGGGAAGAAAAAACATAGTTCGTTACAGGTTATGGATCAGATATGCCATGTAGGCGACCCAGATCACCAGGAACAGGCTTCCGTCCAGGCGGTCGATCTGGTCCTTCTTTCCGACCACCAGGGCCGATACGAGTGCCAGGGCACTCAGGAGAAGGGCTCCCAGGTCGATATAGCTCATCCCCGCGAATGACAGGGGAGTGATCAGGGCCGAGCCGCCCAGGATCAGCAGGATGTTGAAGACGTTGGAACCGATGATGTTGCCCAGGGCCAGCTGGCCCTTCTTCTTGGCGGCGGCGACCACGCAGGTGGCCAGTTCCGGCATCGAGGTTCCGCCAGCCAGGATGGTGATGGCGATAAACTTGTCGCTGATTCCCAGGGCGTGGGCGATTTCCGTGGCATGGTCGACGAACAGGTTCCCGCCGAAGATGAGACCTCCCAGGCCCGCAGCAATCATCAGGAGGCACAGCCAGATGTTCCGCTGTTTGACCGGGGCGTCTTCAACGTCGGGTTTGTTTCCCTTGAAACTCATCCACATGTAAAGGATGAACACGGCGATAAGGATACCGCCGTCCCAGCGGCTGAGGCCGTCGGTGCCGAATTTGAAGAGCGTGGATTCCAGTCCGAGAATGATCAGGAGCACCGTGACCGCCAGATTGACCGGTATGTCCCTTTTCTTATTGGATGGCGTGACGGTCATCGGAAGGATCAGGGCGGTCAGGCCCAGGATCAGCAGGGTGTTCATGATGTTGGAGCCGACCACGTTGCCGATGGCGATGTCGGCATTTCCGTGAAAGGCGCCGATGAAACTGACGACCATTTCCGGGGCGGAAGTCCCCATTCCAACGATCGTAAGGCCGATGACGAACTCGCTCAGGCCGAAGCGGCGGGCGACACCGGAGGCGCCGTCCACGAGCCAGTCGGCCCCGAATACGATGAGGGCCAGGCCGGAGAGCAGCAGCAGTACTTCTATCCAAATGCTCATTTTATCATCTTCTTAAGGGCACACACATTCTCTACATGCATCGTATGCGGAAACATATCCACGGGCTGGACGGCGGTAATATCGTAGTCCCGGCACAGAATCGCGAGGTCGCGGGCCTGGGAGGCGGGATTGCAGCTGACGTATACTATCCGCTCCGGTGCCGCGTTCAGGATAACCTTCGCCACATCCGGATGGATGCCTGCGCGGGGCGGGTCCAGAATAACGACATCGGGCCTGCCGTGCCGGGCGACAAACGCGTCGTTCAGGACATCTTTCATGTCGCCGGCGAAGAATTGGCAGTTGGTGATCCCGTTGGCGGCCGCATTGGCCCGCGCATCTTCGATGGCTTCCGGAACATATTCGATACCAATGACTTTCGATGCTTTCCGGGAGACGAATTGGGCGATGGTCCCAGTGCCCGTGTACAAGTCGTAGACCACTTCGCTGCCTGTCAGGGCCGCGAAGTCGCGCGCTACGCAGTAGAGCCGGTATGCCTGCAGCGAATTGGTCTGATAAAAGGATTTAGGTCCGATCTTGAACCGCAGGCCTTCCATCTCCTCGTAGATGGCGTCGTCACCCTTGTACAGGATAGGGGACTGGTCGCCGATGGAATCATTCAATTTTTCATTGATGACGTAGTAGAGGGAAGAAATCTGCGGGAATTCGGCTGAAACGGCATCCAGCAGGGCAGTCCTTCGCTCCGTATCTTCGTAGGCGAAACAGATGATGAGCATGACTGCACCTGACTCCGTCGTCCGGACGAACATGTTGCGGAAATAGCCCCGGTTTTCGCGGATATTGTAGAATTCGTACCCGTGTTCAATACAGAATTGCCTGATATACAGCCTGATAGAGTTGGAAGGCTCAGGCTGGAGCCAGCATTTCTTGATATCCAGGACCTTGTCGAAGAACTTGCCGACGTGGAAACCGAGCCCCATCCGGTCGTTCTCCGGGATGGCTTCCGGATCCTCGTCCCGAAGGATCCAGCGTTTCTCGGAAGCGCTGAATTCCAGCTTGTTACGATAAAACTGGGTCCGGGAAGAGGGGAGTGTAGGCCTGATTTCCGGCACTTCCAGATGCCCGATGCGGACCAGCTGGTCGTAGACCTGCTGGCGTTTGGCGTCCAGCTGCATCTGATACGGAAGCGGCTGCCAGCGGCAACCGCCGCAGGTGCCGAAATGCTCGCAGAAAGGCTCAAGTCGATGCGGGGACGGCTGTACCATCCGGGCGATGAACCCTTCCATATAGTTCTTTTTCTTCTTATAGACCCGGATGTCGACAAGGTCACCGGGAACGGCAAAATCGACAAACACGACCATCCCGTCCACATGGGAGAGCGCCTTGCCTTCTGCGGCTACGGCTTCGATGGTGACATTCTCCAACAACAGGTCGACTTTCTTCTTGCTCATTGTTTCTTTATATATCCTGCAAATTTACGAATTTCCAAAGGAATTTGGAAATGAGGGATGCTTCCTTCCTGTGGGGGATTTATTCCAATCCGTTAGTTAACATAATATAAATTGTGTAACAAGTTTGAGAATTCAGATATTATTCGTATATTTACGCAATTTAAATGTAAGCCTATGAAAAATCGAAGCCATATTTTTATCGGATTCATTGCGCTGGCAGCCATCGTTGCCGGATGTTCCGTCGACAACTCGTACAATCTGGAAAACCTGGATACGGAAATGAGTTTCTTCAAAGGGTCGGATTTTCCGGTTCCGGACCTGAAACCGTTCCTCATCGGCGATTATCTGCATTTGGACGGGTACGATTATATCGTTACGGACGAGCACGGCGATTATGCCATCCGGTTCGAGTTTGAGCCGGTCAGTTTCGTCGTCACGGTTCCGGACTTGGGCGCAGACGACCGGATTGCCGTCGATTTCGAACCTGTGGAATTCGAATTCGGCCAGGTTCCCGATTTTCTTTCCGGTAAGGAACAGCAGATTGCTCCGGACCTGTCGGAAATGCAGATCGAACTGGGATTGGACAGTGAGATTCCGGCGGAGTTTACCGCTTCCTGCACCCTTGAGACCTTGGTTTCCGGAGAGGTGAACCATAGCTATCGTATTGATAATCTGCCAATTAGGTATGGCCAAAACACATACTTCGTCAAAGAAAAGGCTCTCGGTACAGATGATATTGCCGTCCCTGGGTTGGGAAGCATCCTCTCCCCTGTCCCGGATGCCTTGAAATTCAGCGAGTTTGCTGTTTCTGCCACGGCAGATCAGCGGGCTCTTGTGACTCCTGGCGCGGATTACGACATGGTTTTCAATGCCTTGGTTCAGACTCCGATCTGTTTCTCCGCCGATAACCGGTTCACGCTCACCTTCCCGCTCGACGCCTCCCTCAATCTCGACAAGGTCGGTCTGAAAAAAGCCGAGCTCTGGCTGGACTATGACAATACGGTTCCGTTGAATTTCTCTCTCGACGCCTTTGCTTTGGATGCTTCCGGAAAACGGATCGATTCGGTGAAGGCGAGCACGGATTCGGAAATAGCCGGTCTTTCAAGCGGAACCGCCTGTGTCACACTCACTACCGCCGGTGACCTTCGCTTCTCCAGCATTGAGATCGAGTTGACGGTTTCTTCCAATTCCGACCTTTCGGGCGCCCACATCAACAAGGATCAGGGACTGCGTTTCCATTCGATGCACTTGTATCTTCCCGATGGCATCCAGGTCCGCCTGGACGGCCCTGCAAACCAGTAAATACATCTTATCCATGAAAAAGTCCTATTCGCTTCTGCTGGTATTCGTCCTCTCCTGCGGTTTGTCTTCAGCCCTTCAGGCACAGGAACTGGAATCCGGATACTTCCTCGGCGGCAATCCTTATGCCTTCCGCATGAATCCCGCCTTCCAAAGTGAACGCAACGTCTTTTCCATCGCCCTCGGCCAGACCGGACTCGGGATGTGGAGCAATCTGGGGGTCAGCACGTTACTGTATCCGGACAACGGGAAGGTGTATACTTTCCTGAACGACCGGGTCAGCGCCGCCGACTTCATGCGGAAAATCGGGAAGAGGAACAGCATTAACCTGGATGCCCGCGTGAATCTCCTGACCCTGGGTTTCTGGGCCGACCAGCGTTTCTTCACCCTGGATTTCAATGTCCGGAGCCTGAATGCCGTTTCCGCTCCCTATGACCTGTTCAGTTTCCTGAAGGAAGGCTCCGGGAGCAGGAGTTCTTTCGATTTCTCCGGAATGGGCATCCGTTCGAAGAGTTTTATCGAGGCTGCCTTCGGCTGGTCCAAAAACTTTGAGAACCGGTTCAATGTCGGTTTCCGTGTCAAGGGCCTCGTGGGAATCGAGGAAGCGGAAGTCATGGTCCAGACGCTGAAACTGACCATGACCAACGAGCGTTGGGAGGTCCTTTCAAAGAGTGTCCTGAATGCCTCCTCCCCTTCCCTGGCCTATACCAAAAACGGGAATGAGCTGGACGTCAGTTCCATCCATATAGATGACAGCCACATCGGCCCGGCCGGTTTCGGCGGCGCCGTCGATCTGGGTGCCAGCTGGAACATTTCCCCTGTCCTGACCCTGTCGGCCGCCGTCCTGGACCTCGGCGCCATGCGTTGGAACCGGGAAATCAGGGGGCTCTCCCCCGAATCAGCCTATGCCTGGGTTCCCTCCGCGCAGGAAGAAGGCGGCGAGGAAGGTTGGAATGCGGAGATTGACAGAGCGACATCCGCCTTGTCCGGCATTATCCGGTTCCAGGATGTTTCGGGATCGGGTACCCATCTCGAGATGCTCCCCTTCCGGGTCAATGCGGGTGCCGAGTTCCGGATGCCTTTCTATGAGCGTCTGACGGTTGGAGCCCTTTACCAAGGACGTGGCGGTTCCTGCTTTGCCCGCCATACGGGACGGTTTTCCCTGAACTGGAATCCCCTGGATTTCCTGAGTATGACCACCAGTACCACGCTCAGCAGGATTACTGAAAGCATCGGTTTCGTGCTCAACCTGCACCCCGCCGCCTTCAATCTCCTGATCGGTTGTGACTACATTCCTTTCCACTGCGTGAACATCTCCCCGCTTATCCGGGACATTCCGGCCCGATACCAGTCTTTGGCCGTTCTTCCCCGCGACCGGATGAACCTGAATCTCTATATCGGATTCAATATGTCCGTGGGCCGCTGCCGCCTGGACCACAAGAAACGTTTCATGTGGTAAGTGACCGATAACCTAATGCAACATGTACCATGCCTGTAACCGTAAAACCTGTAACCAGCCGGAAGGAACTCCGGGCCTTCGTCAAGTTTCCGCTGAAACTCTATAAGGATTGCCCTCATTATGTCCCTAGCCTGTACATGGATGAAATGGCTTCCCTGGATGTGTCCAAGAATCCGATGTGCAAGTATGCCAAACTGGAGAAATATCTGGCTTACAACGAGAAAGGTGAAGTCGTCGGCCGAGTGGCCGCCATCATCAACGAAATCGCCAACCGGGACTGGAACCATTCCGAGGTCCGGTTCGGATGGATGGATTTCGTGGATGACCGGGAAGTCTCCAAGGCCCTCGTCGAAGCCGTCGCCGCCTTCGGAAAGAAGCACGGGATGACCCAGCTCTCCGGTCCGCTCGGCTTTACGGATTTCGACAATGAAGGCTGTGTCGTGGAAGGATTCGATGACATCAGTTCATTCAACCTGAAATACAATTTCGCCTATTACAAGGACCATTTCGAAGCACTCGGCTTCGGAAAGGCGAATGACTGGCTGGAATACCGCATCTTCGTCCCGGAGCAGGTTCCCGAGAAGGTTTCCCGTGCCGCTGCCCTCGTTTCGGAACGGTATGGCCTTCATATCCGGAAGATTACAAAACGTGAAGTCCGGAAGGAAGGTTACGGCCGGAAGATCTTCGACCTGATCAACCGGACATACTGCCAGCTGTATGATTTCACCATCCTTCCGGATGAAGTGATTGACCACTATGTGGATACATACCTCGGACTGATCGACCTCCGGTTCATTACCCTGATCGAAGACGCCGCCGGTAAACTGGTTGCCGTTTCCCTGACAATGCCCTCCATCGCCCATGCCGCCCAGAAGGGAGGCGGATATCTTTTCCCGTTCGGGTGGTGGCATCTGCTCAAGTCCACCTACATCAAGCATGAGGACGGGTTGGAGCTGCTGATGATCGCCGTGGATCCGGAATATCGGAACCGGGGGGTCCACTCCATCATTTTCAACGAACTGATTCCGATGCTCATCAAGGGGGGCTTCAAGTACGGAGAGTCCAACGCCGAGATGGAGACCAACAACAGTGTCCAGAACCTGTGGAACCTCTATCAGAAGGAGTTCAAACGCCGTCGCCGCGTCTTTACCAAAGAGATTTAGGCCATGTCAGCGTCAAGTACCATGCTCCCTCCCCTGCCGGAACGGATGCGTCCGAAGTCCCTGGACCAGTATGTGGGCCAGCGGCATCTGGTGGGTGAAGGCTGCGTCCTGCGGAAGATGATCGAGAGCGGGAACCTATCCTCTTTCATCCTGTGGGGGCCTCCGGGCGTGGGAAAGACGACGCTGGCCCATATCATCGCCGAGACGATGGACCGGGAGTTCTTCACCCTGTCCGCGGTCAGTGCCGGCGTGAAGGAAGTCCGCGAGGTTTTCGAGAAGGCGCGGAGCGGCGGCCTGTTCAACCAACGGGGCGCTCCCATCCTGTTCATCGACGAAATCCACCGGTTCAACAAGGCGCAGCAGGATGCCCTTCTCGGTGCCGTGGAGACGGGAACCATCGTCCTGATCGGCGCCACGACCGAGAATCCCTCTTTCGAGGTGATTACCCCGCTCCTGTCCCGCTGCCAGGTGTTCGTCCTCAAATCATTGGAAAAGAATGATTTGCAGACGTTGCTGGACCGTGCGCTCAGGGAGGATGTCCTGTTGAAGGACATGGACGTGCGTCTGGTGGAAACCGATGCCCTGATGCGGTACAGCGGAGGGGACGGGCGCAAGCTCCTGAATGTGCTGGAGATTGTCATCGACTCGTTTGCCGGCCGTTCCCCCATTGTCATCGACAACAAGACGGTGACGGAAAGCATCCAGGAGAACATGGCCATCTACGACAAGGATGGGGAGATGCATTATGACATCATATCCGCCTTCATCAAGAGCATCCGCGGTTCCGACCCGAATGCGGCCATCTACTACCTGGCACGGATGATTGACGGCGGAGAGGACCCCTTGTTCATCGCCCGCCGGCTGTGCCTGTCGGCTTCGGAGGATGTGGGGCTCGCGAATCCGAACGCCCTCCTGCTGGCCAATGCCTGTTTCGAGGTCGTCTCCAAGATCGGCATGCCGGAAGGCCGGATCCCACTGGCCGAAACCACGGTATACCTGGCCTCCTCCCCCAAGAGCAACGGCTCCTATATGGCCCTGGAGAATGCACTGGCCCTGGTGAAGGAAACCGGCAACCTGCCGGTCCCGCTGCCGATCCGCAACGCTCCCACCCAGTTGATGAAGGACCTCAATTACAGTGACGGATACAAGTACGCCCACGATTACCCCGGGCATTTCGCCGACATGGAGTTCCTTCCCGAGAAAATCAAGGGAACCGTCTTCTATGAGCCGCAGGAAAACAGGCACGAGAACACCCTGCGCGCCTATCTCGAGGCCTGCTGGCCCAAATATTACGGAAAACACTGATTGTCAGGATCGCCTAGAAGGGATAACCGACGCCGAAGTGGATGGCGAAATTGTCCCGCTTGAGCCAGTCTTTCGGCCCGAGCCAGCGCTCCCCTGCCGCCCGGTAGGGTTCGTAGACCTTGGCGCCCATGTCCACGCGGACCAGGATGAAATCCAGGTTCACCCGGATGCCCAGTCCCCAGTCGCCGGCGATGGTGTCGAAGGAGAAGGCGCTTCTTTCCAGCCATTCGGTGTTCCGCAGGTCCCACACGTTACCCACATCCGCAAATAGCGCTCCTTCCAGCTTCCAGACGATCGGGAAGCGGTATTCGACATTGGCCTCCATCCTGAAATCGCCCGTCTGGCTCGGGATCAGAAAGTACTCGTTCCAGGGCTCCACGCTGCCCGGACCCAGGGCCCGGGCCTGCCAACCGCGCATGCTGTTCGCGCCGCCGACGTAGAACTGCTTCTCAAACGGAACGGTCGACGAATTCCCGTATCCGTAGGCCGCCCCGACCAGGAACCGGAGGGCCAGCGCCTGGTTGTCGCCACCTCCGAAGCGGAACGTCTGTCCAAGTGACAGTTCGCCCCGGACATACTGGGCGTACGGCGTATTCCAGATGGTATGCTGCCCGTATTCGTTGGTAGGCATCGCCGAGTTGAACAGGCTGAGGACATTGCCGGATACGTCGAAACTCAGGCGCGCGTAGCGGTAGGAACGCTTGGGAATGGTGGATGCATCCGTCGTATAATAGAGCATGCCGCCGACGCCCATGTCGAAGTGGTCCGAATAGGCGTTGAGCAGGAACAGGTCGTTGAGCAGCCGCTCGTAGAAACTGTCCGAGATGCTGAAAAGGCGGACGATATTGGCCTGGAACGGATAGAACTGGTAGTAGAAATTCCGGAGCAGGTTGCCGGTGTAGCCGAAGGAAGTCGTGATCATCGTCCGCTTGTATTCCGGACGGTCCTGGTAACTGAAGCCGAGGTTGATGTCGGTATGGGGCAGGCTGGATCCCCGGAAGATCCGGTTCGGCAGGCCGATGAGCTTGGGGATGCGGACGCTGCTGGTAATGCTGAATTCCGTGGAGCGGATATCATCCTTCGGCTTGAACTGGAAATTGCCTTTCAGTCCCAGGTTAAGCAGTTCGCCACCGTGGAAGATATTCTTGTGGAAGTAGCTGAGCTGCGGGGAGATACCATACAGGCCGGTCGAGTTGACGGAGGCTTCGAGATTGGCTTTGAAGCCCTGGATACCGCCGCTTTGGAGGAGAATGTTGCAGTCCACGACATCGTCCGAGACGGGATTCATCGTCACGTTCACGCCGTTGAAAACGCTCAGGTTGGACAGGCGGGAATAGTTGGCATTCACCAGCCGCTCGCTGTAAGGCATCCCGGGATGGAGGATGTTCAGGTCTTCAAGGATGGAGGTCCGGATGGGCACTTCCTCCGGATAGGAAAGGGTCACTTCGCCGATGCGGAACTTGCGGTGGGGCTTGGCCTGGTCGGGGGTTCCGCTGCGCGGGTACTCGCGGATGAACATCTTGAGGTCGGCGATGCCGTCGGAGGACAGGGTGTCCGCCTCGAAATAATAGAAACTCTGGTTGAAGCCGTAATAGCCCCGGTTGCGGAAGTACTGGGAGGAACGGGTGGTCTCTTCCTCCAGGGCGGCTTCGGACAGGTACTGGCCCACCTTGATGGTCGAGCGCCTCAGGTCCGCTTCGAACTCGTCCACGAATTCCAGGTCCTTGGGCAGGTCATACGAGATGGACCCGATCTTGTACCGGCGTCCCGGATGGACATAGTAGGTCACATAGGCCCTTCTTCCCCGGTATTCGGTCTCGCTCCGGATCTGCGAACCGTAGAAGCCGATGTAATCCAGGTGATTGACCATGTTGTCGATGCTCGCGGCGACCTGGGTGGAGTCGAAGATGACCGGAGCGGAACCCAGGGAGCGGATCATGTTGTTCCACCAGGTGTCGGCGGTGTCGGCCCAGTTGTAGATGGCTACCGACGGGCTGTAACCCAGCAGGGAGGGATTGGGCTTCTGGGCCACGTATTTGCTGAGTTCGGAGCCGGACACCTGCCGGCCTTCCACCTTGATCCTGTTCCCGGCGAGCCGGTATTTCCCGGCGGGAAGGATACGGGTGGTGCTGCAGGATACGACAGCCGCCCCCAGCATCAGGACCCCTATGAGTTTCCTAAGGTTCATTCCTACAAAATTAACACTTTTCCTGTGTATTTCGCCAAGAATTATGTATAACTTTGCATGGTATGAGCATCTCCAAGAATGAATTGCGGCAGGTCCGCTCCCTTTCCCAGAAGAAGTTCCGGGATGAAACCGGTCTGTTTGTCGTCGAGGGCGAGAAAATGGTCGCCGAGGCTCAGGCTTCCGGTTTCGACGTCGTCAAGGTTTACCGCCGGGAGGAAATCGGCGAAGAGGCGATGGAACGCCTGTCCGCTCTCTCCTCTCCCTCCCCTGTTCTGGCCGTGGTCCGCAAGCCCTCCCCCATCGCCTTCCAGCCTGCCAAAGGCTTGTTCCTGGCCCTGGACGGCATCCGCGATCCCGGCAACTTGGGCACGATTCTCCGCATTGCCGACTGGTTCGGCATCGACGCGGTCATCGCTTCGGAGGATACGGTGGACCTATACAATCCCAAGGTGGTACAGGCGACGATGGGTGCCATTTTCCGCATTCCTTTCCATACCTTGGACATCCCTTCCTTCTGCCAGTCCGTCCTTGCTGCCGGCGGGCACGTATACGGCACTTTCCTGGACGGGGAGGACCTTTACAAGCGTACCCTGGACTGCGGAGCCACAGCTCCTTCGGTCATTGTCATCGGCAACGAATCGAACGGCATTTCCGGCGAAACGGCCGCCTGTGTGAGCGACCGCCTTTTCATCCCCCCTTATCCGGCTGACGATCCGGGTTCGGAATCCCTCAATGCGGCTGTCGCCACGGCAATTACCGTTGCCGAATTCAGGAGACGGCAATCGGAATAGCAGGATTCTCTTCCCCAACCGTCGCTATGCGACCCCTCCCTAAAGGGCCCCTCCCTCTTATGATGCCGAGGGTGGCACAGGTTGGGGAAGAGAACCCTGTTATTCCAACCGTAGTGCCATAAAATCTTTAGAGGGGATTTTGACGGTTTGGGTTGAAGGGAGCTGGGCTCCGAGGTAGGAGGATGCTTCCGGAGGGATGGTGACTGAAACGGTGGCCTCGGGACCGAAGTTGGCGACGACGAGCCAGGTTTCGGAGCCGTCGCTGCGGAGGAAGGCGAAGTGGCGGTCGGGATGGAAGCTGTCGCCCTGGCAATAGCCGAGGTCAAAGGTTTTTCCCTCCTTGAAAGCGGGGCGTCGGGCGAGAGACAGTGCCTCGCGATAGCGCTTCAGAATGGATTTCTGCTTGGCATTCAGCCCTTTACGGCCGTCCGATATGTACTGTCGAAGGGCTTGGAGGCTTTTGACCGTCCACCAGTCGAAGATGGAAGTGCGGCCGTTGACGCCGCTGAAGGGTTCGTCGTCCATGCCCCGCTCCCCCACTTCTTCTCCGAAATACAGCATGAAAGGGGCTGTGTTCAGCAGGAGGGAGACGCCCAGGGCGGCGTAGCCCGCTTCGGCACTGCCGGCGAAGAAGTCGGAGGCGACGCGCTGCTCGTCGTGGTTCTCCAGGAAGTTCAGCATCCGGGGCTGGAGGTCGCCGAGGAACTGCCAGTTCCAAGTGAGCGCCCGGGCTGTCAAGCCGTCACAGGTTACGGAGCGGACCGTGTCATAAAGACCGGACTTGTCGTACAGGAGGTCGAATCCGATCTCTTCCACGTACTTCCGGTATTTTTCCTTCTCATACACTTCAGCGATGAACCGGATGTACGGGAATTCGGACTTGATCCGGGCGATGAGCCATTGCAGGAAGGCTGGAGGAACCAGTTCCACCATATCGCACCGGAAGCCGTCCACGCCCTTGAGTGCCCAGAAACGGACGATGCCGTACATCTTGTCCCAGGTGCCCGTATGGAAGTCGCAGTAATTGATCTTGATGGTTTCGTACCAGTCGTTGACGGACGGACCCGGGGAAAAACAGTTGCCGGATGCCTTGGCGGGATACTCCCGGAAGGGTTCACCTTCGCACGGTACAGGCAGCCGCAGCGCCTCGCCGGGATAATAGAAGAAATCGTTTTCAGCCGCCCAGTGAACGGAGGTGTCGTCATCGGCGCCCAGGGACCGGACACCCGGATAATGACTCTGGTAGTCCCTGGCCACATGGTTCGGGACAAAGTCCAGGATGACCTTCAGACCATGCCGATGGGTTCGTTCAACCAGTTGAAGGAATTCTTCCATCCGGCTGTCAGGATCCGTTGCCAGATAAGGATTTACATCATAGTAATCCGTGATGGCATAAGGCGATCCCGCCTCCCCTTTCACGATCTGCGGGTGCGAGGGCGTACAGCCTTCGTCCGCTTTTCTCGTCGCGTGCCGGATAATACCCGTGTACCAGACGGAATCCACTCCGAGTCCTTTGATGTAATCCAGGCTTTCTCCGTCGATGCCGGAGAATTTCCCGTTCGCCCACAGGCGGGGCAGAAGCTGGTAAATGATCTGTTTCATAGCGAATAGATTCCGATTTCCACCTCGGAAATCCGTTCCTGCAAGGCGAGTTTAAGCCGGTCGACCGCCTCTTGGAAGGAAAGGTTTTCGTCTCCGTTGATCCATTGCCCGATGGGCCACTGCTGATGGTTGACCGTCTCGGAAAACCGGATGATCTCCACCTGCTCGTCCACAAACGATCCCAGCGTCGTGAAAGCGGGTTTGAGGGCGGCCCATCTCAGTTTGAGCCTGGCCTTGAATTCGTCATGCTGAAGGAGATTCCCGTAAAACAGGCTGTGATCGATCTTCAGGCCCTTCACCCCCGGGATGAAAGTATACCAGTCGAAATCCCAGACGGGACCAGCCACCAGCATACCGTCCCGATAATGGTAATAGCAGCTTTTGGGGTGGTTGGGCTCCATGTTCCCGGTCAGCTCATGGACGATGTACCAGTCGCAGAAACTGTCCAGGTCGATCATCCCTTTCCACGTCCCGGCCTCCAAGGCTTCCCCGATACGGTCAAGCAATATCCGGGAATCGGAAAGGACCTTTTCGAATTCGGCCGCTTCCAGGTCGTCCCTGTCCGGGTGCTTGACCTCGACCGGAAGGCCGGGTTGCCAGGAATTGGGCCTGAACCCGTAATCGATCGTGAAATCGGTTTCCTCCCAGTCGCTGACATCCAGGGAAAACAGGTAATCCGCCTTGAACTTGGATCCTTCCACGTTGACTTTCTCTCCCAGCCAGTAATTGCCCTGGTGCTTGCCGTTCAGGTACAGTTCCACGAACCGCCCGGACGGAGTCCAGTCCAGGCTGGTGCGGCGGGCGACCTCGAACGCCACCACGTTCCGCAGCAGGGTCCGGTCCATCCAGTTGGCCAGCAGCACATAATGCTTGCTCTTGCCGGTGCCGAACAGGTCGGCCTGGTGCCGGAGCTTCAGGGTATACGGCTTCTTGGGGAAATTGTACCAGGTGGAATTCCCCCGCCCCTTGACCATCAGACTGTCTTTTTCGAAGAGGATCTCGCCGTCGTCGCCGGTGATCTGGATCCGGCACAGTTCCACCCAGGTATGCTTGCTGGTGATTTCCTGGCCATCGGGCGTGAGGATGTATACCCTCGCCAGCTTTTTCAGGTCATCCGGGATGATGGCGGGAGGGACTTCCGGAACTTGAGGAATGATAACCTCCTGTTCCTCAGACTGTTCCATGACAATATCGTCCTTCCGGCAGGAGGCTGCCAGAAGGACGAAAAGACAAAGGACGATATGACGCCCGGCTCTTACCAGTTCAGGATCTTCTTGAAGTCGTAGGTCTCCGGATCGGCGACATACTTCTTCGCGGCCTCATAGTCGGCCGGCGTGATGAAGTGGCAGATGTGGTTGAAATAGTTCTGGGAGGTACCGCCCTCGATGTTCACGCGGCGCGGAGGGATCTTGCCCTCGGCGTTCTGCAGGTCCTTCAGGTACAGCGGATGGGCCTCGCCGTCAGCGTCGACATACACCATGCAGCCGGTCTCGCCTTTGGCGAAGAGTTCGTAGGCACCCATGGCAAGTTCGGTGCAGTAGGTAAGGTCGTAACCGATCGGATCCTGGCAGCGGACGTCGTAACCGATCTCCACCGGACGGGTCTTGACCTTCAGGCCGATCTTCTTGAATTCCTTCTCGAGTATGTCGTTGAACAGGACAGCCTTGGAGATCTTGCCCAGTTCCGGATGACCGTGCTCGTCGTAGGTCATGGAAACGCCGGCATTCTTGATTTCCTGGGGATCCAGGTCGTGGAACACGCCTTCAGCGACGACGACGGTGCCGTAGCCGATGCCCATGAGCTTGCGCTTGAGGATGGCGGAAAGGGCGAGCCTGACGATCTTGTCCAGGGTAATGGTCGTCTTGTTGAACATCTCGGGGATGATGGTCATCGGGCAATGCGTAGCTTCGCCGATACCCAGGGCGAGGTGACCGGCGCTGCGGCCCATGGCGCTGATGATGAGCCAGTTGCCGCTGGTACGGGCATCCTCGTACACGGTGCGGGCCAGGTGCGCGCCTTCGTCCTTGGCGGAGTTGAAGCCGAAGGTCGGGGCGTTGTTCGGCAGCGGAAGGTCGTTGTCGATGGTCTTGGGCACGTGGATGTTCGCGATCGGATACTGCTTCGCGGCCAGGAACTTGGCGATGCGGTTCGCGGTGGAAGCGGTGTCATCACCGCCCACGGTCACCAGGAGCTTGATGTTGTTGTCCTGGAACAGGCCCAGGTTGAAGTTCTCCTCGAAATCCTTGTCGGTGGGCTTGAAACGGCTCATCTGCAGGTAGCTGCCGCCCCGGTTGAAGTAGGAGTCCGCCTTGAAGAAATCGATGTCCTCGGTGCGCGGGGTCTTGCTGAAAAGACCGCTGTAACCGCCGTGCAGGCCGATGACACGGTAACCGTTGGAAAGGAAAGTCTTCGCGACAGACATGACGACAGTGTTCATACCCGGAGCCGGGCCGCCTCCGCAGAGGATGATGATGGAATCTTTCATGTGACTATAAGAATTTGTTCGTTGTTTTTCAAATCATGCAAATTTAAGGAATTTTAATTACAATTCCTTCTTTTTCTTGACGACCGCGACATAAGTGAGCAGTCCGATGTTGTCCAGGATGGTGTGCCGGTGCTGGATGTAGAAGACGGTGATCAGCACGAGAAGCAGCGGGAAGGCCAGTTTGGTCAGGACCTTGTCCACCTTCTCCGCAGCCTTGGGAGCGGCATAGTGAAGGCCTATTCATCGTTCTTTTCCGTAAAAGTATTTCCAGAGCGGGGCTGCCATGAGAGCCTGGAGGATCTGATTGCTTTCCAGGAGTTCCCGGACGTAGTCCTGACTGAGCAGGTATACGTCGATGTCTTCCGTGGCGTCGAGGTGCTGTCCGTCAACCTTCTCCACGCCCACGGCGAGGAAACTGTGTGCGAGGTTCGTGGATGTGGCCGGATTCGGAGAGAGTGTCATCCATTCCTGCCACTCCCCTCCCGCGTAACCCGTTTCTTCCAAAAGTTCGCGCCGGGCGGCCTCCAGGGGCTTTTCTCCCTGCTCAATCACCCCGCAGGGAAGTTCGTAGCAGGTATTTCCGAGGCCGTGCCGGTACTGGCGTTCCATGACCATCTGGCCGTCCTTGGTGACGGCGATGATGTTGACCCAGTCCGGATATTCCAGTACATAGTACTCGTGGTTGATGCGGCCGTCCGGCAGCTCGGCGACATCGCGCCGGGCCGTCAGCCACGGCCTCCGGATCAGATACTCGCTCGAGAGTATCTTCCATTTCTTGTCTTCGTTGATGGTATTCTCCATAGGTTCAGTAGACATAGTTCACCGCATGCCAGACGGCGATGAATTCCTCAAGGGTAAGCGGACCGTCGAAGGAGAAGCGGATGTCCGAGCGGAAGCCGGAAGTGCCATCGTATACGGCGCCGTCCTTGATGGTCGCAACGATATCGGAACGGAAGTTCGATGTCCCCCGGTAGATCTGTCCGTCACGGACGGTCAGAAGGATGTCGGAACGGAAGGTTGAAGTCCCTTTGTACACCTGGCCGTCACGGACGGTATAAAGCACGTCTGACGTAAACGTACTTGTCTTCTTGTAAATACGGTCCTTCCTCACCGTGCAGATAATGTCGGAATTGAAATTTGAGTGCTTCCTGTACACCTTTCCGTCACGGACCGTGCACACGATGTCACTGTCAAAATGGCTCGTTCCCTTATGGATTTTCACCTCGACTCCTGAAGCGGACGAGAGAATTGGCAGGAATAGGAACAAAATGGCAATGATTTGTCGCATGACCGTTCCTATGCAAAAATAACACCGCACGAACGGGTTTTGCCGAGTTCAAATATAAAATATTTGAGAAGAATGTTTATCTTTGTTATTTGATACCAAAAAAGCACGGGAATGGATTTCACGCAGGCGAAGCAGCGGATCGAACAGCTGAATGCGGTTCTCTGGGAGAACAGCCGGAAGTACTATGTGGAGAACGCGCCCACGATGTCGGACTACGAGTACGACCAGTTGATGCACGAACTGGAGGACCTGGAGGCACAGTATCCGGAATACCGGACGGCGGACTCCCCCACCCAGCGTGTGGGCAGCGATCTGGAAACGCCTGACAGTCAGAATGCCGAGCCCGGAGCCGGAAAGGAATTCGCGAAATATCCGCACCGCTATCCGATGCTGTCGCTGGGCAACACCTACAGCATCGGCGAGGTGGAGGAATTTGCCGAGAGGGCTTCCAGGATGCTGGATATTCCGTTCACCTACAGTTGCGAGCTCAAGTTCGACGGCACTGCCATCTGCCTGACCTACCGGAATGGCAAACTGTTCCGGGCGCTCACCCGTGGTGACGGCGTGGTGGGTGACGACGTGACGGCCAACGCCCGCCGCATTGCCAACATTCCCGAGACGCTGAAAGGATCCGGCTGGCCGGAGGAATTCGAAATCCGCGGCGAAGTGCTGATGCCATATGAGTCCTTCGACCGGCTGAACCGGGAACGGGAAGCCAATGAGGACCAGCCTTTTGCGAATCCGCGCAATGCGGCCAGCGGCTCTCTGAAGCTGCAGGATCCGGAAGAGGTGGCGAACCGCGGCCTGATTTGTACGCTGTATCATATCCCCGCCGGCCAGGTCGACTTCCCCACCCACGACGATGCACTCAAGGCCGCCGCTGCCTGGGGACTTCCTGTCTCGGACGAGCGCCGCATCTGTCGCAGCATCGAGGAGATCGAGGCCTTCATCGCCCACTGGGATACGGCCCGGGGGCAGCTCCCGTATGCCACCGACGGCATTGTCATCAAGATCAACGAAATGGACGCCCAACGCACGCTCGGCTACACGGCCAAGTCCCCGCGCTGGGCGGTTGCGTACAAGTTCAAGGCGGAGCAGGCGCTGACGCCCATCCTGTCCATCGACTATCAGGTGGGCCGTACCGGCGCGGTGACGCCTGTCGCGAACATGGAACCGGTGTTCCTGTCCGGAACCATGGTGAAGCGTGCCACCCTCGTGAACGAAGACCAGATGGCCATGCTGGACATCCACGAAGGGGACTGGGTGTACGTGGAGAAAGGCGGAGAGATCATTCCCAAGATTACCGGCGTGGAGGAATCCAGGCGGCAGCCCGGTGCCAGGCGTCCGGCTTTCCCGAAGGTGTGCCCCGACTGCGGCACGCCGCTCGTGAAGCCCGAGGGCGAAGCCAAGTGGTTCTGCCCCAATACGGACGGCTGCCCCACGCAGATCAAGGGCAAGCTCGTGCACTTCCTCGGCCGGAAGGCCATGAACGTGCTGGCGGGCGATGCCACCGTGGATCAGCTGTACAACCTGGACCTGGTGAAGACGCCGGCCGATTTCTACGACCTCCGCGAAAGCCAGCTCGTGATGCTGGAAGGCTGGAAGGAACGTGCCGCGCAGCGGTTCCTGGACAGCCTCCGGGAATCCCGGAACGTGCCTTTCGAGCGTGTCCTCTTCGCCATCGGCATCCGTTATGTGGGTGAGACCACGGCGCGGGACATCGCGCGGCATTTCGGGGACATCGATACACTGGCGCATGCTTCGAAGGAAGAGTTGGCCGCCGTACCCGAGGTGGGTGAAGTCATCGCAGAAAGCGTTTACAGGTATTTCCGGGACGAGCGGCATCTGAAGGAGATCGAACGTCTGAAGGCCGCCGGCCTGCAGATGGCTGTTGCCCGGAAAGCGGAAAACGCTTCCGACGCCCTCGCCGGCAAGACCATCGTCATCAGCGGGAACTTCTCCGTCTCCCGTGACGAGATCAAGGCCCTCATCGAGGCCAACGGCGGCAAGAACAGCGGCTCCGTTTCCGGTAAGACCGCCTTCCTGCTGGCCGGTTCGAAACCGGGGCCCGAGAAGGTCAAAAAGGCCGAAGCACTAGGCATCCCCATCCTGGACGAGGAGGCATTCCGCAAGCTCCTCCCGGAAGGAAGCCTGCCCGGGGGGCTTTCAGACAACGCTGAGTTAACCCTGTTCTGAACCATGAGCCTGTTTTCACGAATCGCGCATTGGACGAAAGTCCGTATCCGCTGGGTGACCATCGTCATCAAGCGGATCATCCGGTTCGTGACGCACGACATGTGGTACCTGAACCTGGATGACCTGTCCCGCTGGAAGGCCCGGCTGGTGCAGGACATCAAGGTCGTTTTCCTGATGCTCAAGGTCTTCTCCGACCAGAAAATCGGTTTCCAGGTGACGGCGCTCGCCTATCAGAGCATGATGTCCGTGGTGCCGTTCATCGCCATCGGCCTGTATCTCACGAGCGGGATCGGCATCGCCGACCAGTTCAGCGCCTTCCTGTATGCCAACATCAGCAACCAGAAGCTGATCGAGGATCTGCTCAATGCTTCGGAGAAGATCATCTCGACCGCGGAGTCCGGCCTGTTCGGCTTCATCAGCATGGTATCGTTCCTTTGGATCGTCATCTGGCTGATGCTGTCGGTCCGACGCGTGTTCAACAACGTCTGGAAGGTCCAGGAGAAACGCAATATCTTCCGCCTGCTGGGCATTGTCCTCGGCGTCCTCATCCTCTCCCCTTTCGTGGTCGCCCTGTTCTTCTCCGGCTCCGTCGTCTATTCGACCGTGCTGGACTATATCGTTCCGAGCGGACTGTTCTTCTCGGAACACCTGAAGTCTTTCCTGTCGTGGGCCCTGTTCGCCGGGGCTTCCATCCTGATCCTTACGGCGATGTACAAGTACATCCCGGCGGCCCGGGTCAAGACGCGCCCCGCCTTCAAGGCCGCCGTCATCGCCGGCCTGATCTTCACGGGCATCCAGTTCCTCTATCTGGAGACCCAGGTCCTCGTGGCCAAGCAGAATGCCATTTACGGTGTCCTGGCCGCCCTTCCCCTGTTCATGATCTGGCTGAACTTCGGTTGGACCATCATCCTGTACGGGGCTGAACTGTCCTATTCATTCCAGAACGTGAACCATTTGAACCTGAATGAGATACTATGAGCTATTCCGAGTTTGACGAGAAAGATTACGACGCTATTGCGCGCGACTGGGCGGTCCTGTACGCCTCGGCGCAGCGTCGTTGTGCCGATGATCGGGAACTGGATGTCGTCCGGCGTGCGTTCGACTTTGCAAACAAGGCGCACAAGAACGTCCGGCGCCGTAGCGGGGAGCCGTACATGCTCCATCCGATCGCGGTCGCCCAGATCGTGGTGGATGACATCGGACTCGGATACAAGTCCATTGCGGCGGCTCTCCTTCACGATGTCGTGGAGGACACGGACTATACGGTGGATGATCTCCGCGAACGCTTCGGTGACAAGGTGGCGAGCCTCGTGGACGGCCTGACCAAGATCAAGACCGTCCTGGACAACGAGGACAAGACCCATCTGTCAGCCCGCAGCCTCCAGGCCGAGAATTTCAAACGGATCCTCCTGACGCTCAACGACGATCCCCGTGTGGTGCTCATCAAGCTCGCCGACCGGCTCCACAACTGCCGGACCATCGAATTCATGCCGGAACACAAGCGGGACAAGATCCTGAGCGAGACGATGTTCATCTTCATTCCACTCGCCCATCGGCTGGGTCTTTATGGGGTCAAGTCCGAACTCGAGAACATCTGGCTCCGCTACAAGGAACCGGAGGCCTATGCCGAGATCGATGCCAAGATCAACCGGAACATCCAGGAAAGGCAGAAGGAGATGGATGCCTTCGTCGCTCCGATCGAGGAAGCCTTGAAGAAAGCCGGTTTCCAGTTCGAGATCAAGAAGCGGGTGAAGACGCCTTACTCCGCCTGGAACAAGATGCAGGTCAAGCACATATCCTTCGAACAGGTATACGACCTGTATGCCATCCGGATTATCTTCGATGCGAATCCGGATTCCGGAGAGACCGAACGTGACCAGTGTTACCACGTGTTCTCAACGATTACGGGCATTTACCGGTATATGCCCGAGCGGCTGCGCGACTGGGTCAAGCACCCCAAATCCAATGGCTATGAAGCCCTGCACTGCACCCTGCTCAGTCCTTCCGGCATCTGGGTCGAGGTCCAGATCCGGACCCGGCGGATGGACGACATCGCCGAGAAGGGTATCGCCGCCCACTGGACCTACAAGCAGAACGGCTATATCGGGGAAAACGACAGCGAGATGGACCTTTGGCTGAACCAGATCAAGGAGATCCTGGTGAATCCGGACGTCAATGCGCTGGAACTGCTGGACATCATCCACAACGACCTCACCCTCACGGACATCTACGTCTTTACCCCGAAGGGTGAACAGCGTACCATCCAGAAAGGGGCGACGGTCCTGGATTTCGCCTACCTGATCCATACCGAAATCGGCCACAAGGCAATCGCCGGCAAGGTGAACCAGCGGCTGGTCTCCCTGAACCATGTAATCAAGACCGGTGACCAGATCGAGATCATCACGGCAGAGGAAGAGCATCCGAAGCGCGAGTGGCTCCAGTTCCTCCAGACCCGGAAGGCCCGTTCCCTGGTGATGGACTATTTCAAGAACGAACGGAAGCAGACGGTCGATTTCGGACGGAAAACCCTGGAAGAACAGGCGAAGGCGCTGGGATTCAAACTGACGGAAGACCGGCTGCAGCGCCTGGACGCGGCCTATGAGGCCACTGACCGGGACGACCTGTTTTACAAGATCGGCATGGGGCAGGTGAAACTCGACAACCTGCCGGACATCCTCAAGTCCCGTCAGCGGGTATCGCTTCTCCGCAAGATCCTGTACGGGCCTGCGAAGGCGGCTCCCAAGCCTTCCCCGGAGAAAGTCTATGTCATCGGCGGCAAGGACGATGACGGGCACCAGTATGTCATCGCGACCTGCTGCAATCCCATCCCCGGCGACCCGGTCGTCGGATTCAAGTCGCCGGACGGAAAGATCACCGTCCACAAGAAATCCTGTCCGGTCGCCGAGGAGATTGCCGCTACCCACGGCGATTGGGTCGTAGTCCCGAAATGGCTGGAAGAAACCGGGGACAAGTCCTTCCTGGTACGCATTTCGCTGAAGGGTCTGGACCGGATGGGGCTCCTGAACGAGATTTCCCGCTATCTTTCCCTCGTGATGGGTGCCAACATGCGGAAACTGAACCTGAGTGCCGACCAGGGCATTTTTGAAGGATACATCGACCTGTACGTCAATTCCCGGGACGTCCTGGACAAGATCATCAAGAAACTCGGGACCATCGAGGGAATCGAGTCGGTGTCCCGCGTGGATTTATAAAGCTTTGTGTATGAAGAAGAAATTGTCGAAATATCTGCCGCTCATCCCGGCCGCCCTGGTCCTCGGGGCGATGATGTTCCCTTCCGGATGCGCGAATACCACGACCCCGCCCACCGGCGGTCCGAAGGATACGATCCCTCCGGTCCTCGTGAAGACGGCGCCGCTCCCCGGGACGGTGAACGTTCCGACGCACAAAACCCAGATCAAGTTCACTTTCGACGAGTATGTCGTGGTGAAGGAGCCCAACAACATCTTCCTGTCCCCTCCGCTGGAAAAGAAGCCGAAATACAAGATTTCCGGCAAAAGCATCATCGTTTCCTTCGAGTCCGACCTGGACTCCAATACGACTTATACCCTGGACATCACGGGGGCCATTGCCGACAACAACGAAGGGAACAAGTACGAAGGCTTCACGCTGGTGTTCTCCACGGGATCCCAGATCGATTCGATGTGTATGACCGGCCTGGTCCAGGACTGCAACACCCTGAAACCCATTGCGGGCGCCACCGTCCTGCTGTACAAGGACCACGCCGACTCCGCTGTCTTCCTCCACCGGCCCGACGCGGCGGCCAAGACCGACGAGTGGGGCTTCTTCAGCCTCCGGAACATCAAGGATACGCTGTACCGGGTCTATGCCATCCGGGACGCGAACAACAACAATATCTATGAGCCGGACCAGGAAAGTATCGCCTTCCTGGATAAGCCTTACCGTCCGGCGACGGTCTATAACGATTCCCTTTACGAGCTCAAGAAGTTCAACATGAAGGATACCGCCCTGTGCCTGGCCCGCAAGACCGACGTGGAACTGAACGTTTTCCGGGAGAAGCCTTCCAAACAGTTCATCGTGAAGAAGGAACGCGTGGGACTCCGGACGGCTTACCTGACCTTCATGGCGCCCGAGGCAAACATCCATTCCATGAGAATCAAGGGTTTGCCCGCGGAAAAGCTTATCTCCCAGTTCAATCCCCAGAAGGACAGTCTCGAGCTCTGGGTGAACGACCAGCGCAAGATGCCGGATACGCTCCATCTGCTCATCAACTATGACAAGACGGATACCCTCGGGCAGCTGGTTCCGACGGACGAGACGGTCAAGCTGGCCTTCGACAAGAAGGTGAAGGCCGAGATGCAGAAGAGTTCGCAGAAGGACATCAAGCACGAGGATACCATCGCCGTATTCAAGGGTGAAGTCGATCCTACGACCGTCGAACAGTATGGTTTCCGCCTGGAGTTCAAGTATCCCCTGATCCAGGATGCCTGGGATTCGCTCCGGTTCCGCTCCGTGAATCCCCGCCAGCAGGAGAAGAAGGAGCGCTTCAAGGTGACGAGGGATCCCCAGAACCTCCGTGTCTATACCGTGATGCCTGTCGATAAGCTGCAGGACGGCTATGAGTACTTCCTGAAGGTCCCTTACCGGAAGTTCCGGGACGTCAACGGCTATTACAACGACAGCACCGAGCTGAAAGTGTCGCTTCCCCAGGATGAGAAGCTGAGCACCATCTCCCTGGAGATGTCGAAGGTGAAAAGCCGCTACATCATCGACTTGCTCGGCGAGAAGCGGGACAAGGTCATCCGCAGTTTCATCATCGACTCCGACCAGACCGTCGTCTTCCCTTACGTGAAGGCCGGCAAGTACTGCATCCGGATGACGGAGGACCGGAACGGGAACGGCCTGGTGGATACCGGCAATGTCCTGGAACACCGCCAGCCGGAAAAGGTCAAGTTCTTCAAGATCAAGGACCAGTTCCTGATCGAGATTCCCGAACGGACCGAATATGAACAGAAAATCGACATGGAGGAACTGTTCAAATGAGAAAGAAGACCCTGCTGACCCTGCTGGCGGTCCTTTCCGTCCTTCCTCTCTGCGCCCAGGGAAAGAAAAAGCACATCGATCTGGACGAGGAGTTCTTCCATCTCCCGGATTCCGTGACGGACGAGTATCTGGACAACATGAGCCTGGTTAACCGGGCCAGGATCAATGACTACTGGATCGTCGGCGTGCACGGGGGCGTTTCCCTGGAGCACGGCTACTTCAATCCCCCGCGTACCGTGAGTTTCTATCCGCAGCTGCCGGTATACGGCTTCTCGGTCACCCGGTATGCGACAATGATGAATACCTTCCCGATGGTGGGGATGGAGGTCGGTTTCCAGCACAATTTCGAAGGCTACAACTTCAAGGAATATGAGATGGAGGGAATTACCTACCGCCAGAGCATCGACGGGGCTTACGAAGCCTATATGGAGGTCCCCGAAGCCTTCATGCTGAGCCATTTCCATTTCGACATCGGCCAGTACGTCAAGATCATGGCCAAAGCCGGCATGTACGGGGGGTACCGCATGAACATCACCCGGATCGGTCCCCGGGTCCAGGAAGCGATCGTCCATGAGTTCCTGGAAACGGACCGGCGGTGGACCTACGGTGTCCAGGGCGGTCTCGGATTGGGACTCATGCTGGATCCGTTCGAGTTCCACCTGGGACTCCAGGTCAAATGGGGCTGGTCGTCTTTCTATCAGCCGGATGTGGCGAGTCCTTACTATTACCGCTTCGCCTATCCCTTGGATGGCGCGGTCACCTTCGGCGTCTATTACCAGCTGACGCCCCGTCGCGGACACAACCGGGCGAAACTGCGCAGGATGGCGCGGGAGATGGCGGCCGAAGAAATGGAACCTAACGAGCCTTAAAGGATGGAAACCCGAGTTGTCAAGGTTGGCGATGTCCTCATCGGAGGACCGCACCCCCTCGTCGTCCAGACGATGTGCAATACCCATACGTATGACGTGGACGCCACTGTCGCCCAGTGCCTCCGGCTGGCTGCCGCCGGATCGGAGCTGATCCGCATCACGGTCCCCGGCCTGCAGGATGTTCCCCATGTCCGGGAAATCAAGGCACGGCTGCGCGCCGCCGGCTGCAGGGTCCCGTTGGTCGCAGACATCCATTTCTCTTCCGAGACGGCCATTGCCGTAGCGTCCGTCGTAGAGAAGGTCCGGATCAACCCGGGCAATTTCCACAAGGACCACGACGAAGCCCGCCGGCAGTTCGCCCGTTTCCTGGAGGAGTGCAAGCGCTGCGGGACGGCGATCCGGATCGGCTTGAACCATGGCTCCCTGGGCAGCTATATCGTCGAGCGTTACGGCAATACCCCGAAGGCGATGGCCCTGGCGGCGATGGAGTGGATCGAGATGTGCATCGAGGCGGACTTCTACGAGGTCGTGGTTTCGCTGAAGGCCAGCAATACGGTTGTCATGATCGATGCTTACCGGGAGCTTGCCCGGATGATGCAGGAAAGGGGTGTCGTCTTCCCCCTCCATGTGGGTGTGACGGAGGCCGGCAACGGGGATTCCGGCCGTATCAAATCCTGCGTCGCGATTTCCACCCTTCTTTCCGAAGGGATCGGCAATACGGTCCGTGTGTCCCTGACGGAGGATCCGGAGAACGAGATCCCGGTGGCGCGGTACCTTTCCGAGCGGTATTCTTGTGGAGGGAGAGATTCCTTCGCTCCGCTCGGAATGACAAAGGTGCAAGATGGAATGACAAAGGTGCAAGACGGAATGACAGAGCGCGAGCGGATTATCCTAAAGGCTGCCTGCGACTACGGGAAGCCGCTGCTGGACCGCGAGATCGACACGGTTTCATTCCCGGACCTGGAGCCGGAATTCGCCGCCTATCTCACGGATGAACTCCTGCAAGCCTGCCGGCGGCGGTTTTATCGCCCCGAGTACATCGCCTGCCCCGGTTGCGGGCGGACGATGTACAACCTGCAGGAGGCTTTCGAAGCCGTCAAGGCCAGGACCGGTCACCTGAAGGATGTGGTCATTGCCGTAATGGGCTGCATTGTCAACGGTCCCGGCGAGATGGCCGATGCCGACTGGGGGTATGTCGGGGAAGGTGGCGGCAAAGTGACCATCTACCGGGGAAAAGAACCAGTCCTCCGGCACATCCCGGATTCCGAAGCTGTCGACAAATTGGTTGAACTCATTGAATCAGAACGATGAAACGAACTGTCTTACTCCTCCTTGGCCTGCTGGTCACAGTCCTTTCCTTCGCCCAGAAATCGACCTATATGGTCGCCCGCCGTGACACCTGCGATTTGTATATGGACGTATACGAACCGACCGTCATTCCCGGCGATACCTTGCAGCGTCCGACCATCCTGTATGTCTTCGGGGGCGGCTTCATCACGGGGCAGCGGGACGACCCCTGGGTACTCCCCTGGTTCAAGCTCCTGAACGAGAACGGTTATCGCGTGGTCTCCGTCGACTACCGGCTGGGTCTCAAGGGCGTGCCGATGAAATTCGACCTGTTCCACTTGATCCAAAGCGCGAACTATACCAAGAAGGCGGTGGACATGGGGGTCGAGGATGTCTTTGCGGCTGTTCGCTATCTGGCTGACCATCAGGAAGAACTGGGGGTTGACATGGATAACGTCGTCATTTCGGGAAGTTCGGCGGGTGCGATGATCTCACTCTCCTCCGAACTGGAGGCCTGCAACCGGACTGTCCGGGCGGCCATCCTTCCGGAAGGGTTCCATTTCGCCGGCGTAATGTCCTTTGCGGGCGCCATCATGTCCGATTCCGGAAAACCCGAATACAAGCGGACGCCGTGCCCGCAGCTGCTCATCCATGGAACCGAGGACGGGGCCGTCGCTTACGATAAGATGGGATTCGGACGCTGGGGCATGTTCGGGAGCAGCTATCTCGTCGAAAGAGTGCTGGCTCCCGCCGGTTACGTCTATCAGTTCTACCGTTATGTGGGACACACCCACGACATGGCGGCCAACATGATGGCCAACTGGCCGGAGGAAAAACGCTTCCTGGAAGTTTCCGTCATGGGAAAGAAGCCCCTCATCCTGGACTGCACGCTGGACGACCCGACGATGCCTGCCTGGCAGTCGGTCTCGCTGGACGACATCTATTGATTATTCCGGAAGGTAGGCGATCACGGATTCCACCGCCTTGACCTTGTCCCCGAGCTTGACCCGGATGTCGGCGTCGAGCGGAAGGAACATGTCGATGCGGGAGCCGAACTTGATCACGCCGCACTGGTCTCCCCTGTTCTCCATGTTGCCGGGTTCGGAGTAGCAGACGATGCGACGGGCGAAGGTGCCTGCGATCTGCTTGAAGAATACTTCCCCGTACTTGTTCTGCAAACAACTGGACGAGTGTTCGTTCAGTTCGGATGACTTGGGATGGAAGGCCAGCAGGTACTTCCCGGGATGGTATTTGTAATAAGTGACTTTCCCGTTGACGGGCCAGAAGTTGCAGTGCACGTCAAAGAAGTCCATGTAGACGGAAACCTGGATGCAATCCCGCTGCAGGTATTCCTTTTCAAACACTTTCTCTACGATGACCACCTTTCCGTCCGCCACGGACGTAACCATCCGGTCGTTCTCATACTCCGGAACGGTCCGTTTCGGAACCCGGAAGAACCAGGTGATGAAGCACATGAAGATGACGAGAATGACCGAGATCGGAATGGAGATCCACGGATTGTGGATAAAGCGCGCATTCAACCAGATGAGGGTGGCGCAGATACACCAGGCGATGAGGATCGTCTCGTAGGAATCTTTGTCGATGCGGATACTTCGGATCAATCGCTTCATAGGGGAAAGTTAAAGCAAACCGATGATTACCAAATAGATGACGCCGGCGGGAATAGCGAACAGGGCACTGTCGAAACGGTCCAGCATACCCCCGTGCCCGGGGATGATGTTGCCGGAGTCCTTGATCTCGCACACCCGTTTCCACTGCGATTCGAAAAGGTCGCCGAATACGCCGGCCACGTGCATGATGACGGAAAGGATGACGGCATGGTACCAGGGATATGTCCACAGTCCCGTCCAGACCAGGATGAGGCCCGCCAGGACGGCGAAAAGGAGACCGCCCCAGAATCCAGCCCAGGTCTTCTTCGGGGAAACGCTCGGAAAGAGTTTCTTGCTGTACTTGCCAAGCAGCATTCCGACACAGTACGCTCCCACGTCGGAGGCCCAGATGATGATGAAGAAGGCGAGCATCGGGCGGCCGTCGAACCGGCCGGTCTGGTCGAAGACCACGAAGTTCGAGAGGGTAAGCGGCACCGCGATGTACATCAGGCCGGTGTACAGGAAAGCGAACAGTTTGAAATCGGCCTTGTCCTTCACCATCAGCGTGGAAACCATCAGCACAAGCAGAAGCACGGCGGTGATGCCGATGAGCCGGATGTCCAGCCGGAAGGCCATGACGCAGAACAGGGTCAGGAAAGAACAGCATCCAAGGACAATGGCCAGGGCGCGGGTCCGCGGGAACACCTCCCCCATCGTCATCCGGTAGAACTCGTAGAGCATCGTCACCATCATGAAGATGAGGAGGATGGCGTACAGGTATTTGTCCAGAAGAAGGCCACCGATGACGATGGCCAGGAAACAGATCCCCGAGAGGGTTCTTTTGAGGGTATTATTCATTCACCGTGTTTTCTTCGGGCTCCTGGGCCGGTTCCGGCCGTTCCTCTTCCGCAGGCTTCACCTTGGGACCGAGGATCCGCTCGATATCTTCCGCAAAGATAACTTCTTTTTCGAGAAGAAGCGCACCCATCTGCATAAAACCGTCCTTGTGTTCCTCGATGAGACGGAAGGTGCGGTCGTGAACCTCCTGCACGATGGCCTTGACCTCTTCGTCCATCAGTTCAGCCGTCTTTTCGGAATAGGGCTTGGTGAGGTTATAGCCGCGGGCACCGGTCGAGTCGTAGAAGGAAAGGTTCCCTACCTTCTCGCTCATGCCGTAGTACTGGACCATGCTGTAGGCCATGCCCGTCATGCGCTCCAGGTCGTTCAGGGCGCCCGTGGAAGGCTCTCCATTCAGGATTTCCTCCGCCACGCGGCCGCCGATCAGGGCGCACATACGGTCGATCATCACGCTGCGGGACCAGTTCTTCCTCTCTTCCGGAAGATACCAGGTCAGGCCGAGGGCGTTGCCGCGCGGGATGATGCTTACCTTGAATACCGGATCGGCATACGGCAGGAGCCAGCCGACGATGGCGTGTCCCGCTTCGTGATAGGCCGTCGTCCGCTTCTCGGCCGGCGACATGATCGTATTGCTCTTGCGCTCGAGACCACCGATGATGCGGTCCACGGCATCCAGGAAATCCTGCTGGCTCACCGTCGCATGGTTGCGGCGGGCCGCCGTCAGGGCCGCCTCGTTGCAAACGTTGGCGATGTCGGCGCCGGAGAAGCCCGGCGTATGCTTGGCCATGAACTCCACGTTGAAGTCCGGATCCACCTTGATCCCCCGCAGGTGTACCTGGAAGATCTCCTCGCGCTCCTTGAGTTCCGGGAGTTCGACATGGATCTGGCGGTCGAAACGGCCGGCACGCATCAGGGCCTTGTCCAGGATGTCCGCCCGGTTGGTGGCGGCGAGGACGATGACACCGGAGTTGGTGCCGAAGCCGTCCATCTCCGTAAGCAACTGGTTCAGCGTATTTTCCCGCTCGTCATTGGAGGTGAAGCCGCCGTTCTTCGCACGGGCGCGGCCGACGGCGTCGATCTCGTCGATGAAGACGATGCACGGGGCCTTCTCCTTCGCCTGCCGGAAGAGGTCGCGGACGCGGGAGGCTCCCACGCCGACGAACATTTCCACGAAGTCGGAACCGGAGATGGAGAAGAAGGGTACATTGGCCTCCCCTGCCACAGCCTTGGCCAGCAGGGTCTTTCCCGTTCCGGGAGGACCTACGAGAAGGGCCCCTTTCGGGATCTTGCCGCCGAGGGCGGTATACTTTTGGGGATTCTTGAGGAAGTCGACGATTTCCATCACCTCTTCCTTCGCACCATACAGGCCGGCGACGTCCTTGAAAGTAACCTTGACTTCGTCCTTGTCGGCCAGCTTGCCGGTGGCCTTGCCCACGTTGAAGGGATTGCCCATCCCTCCGCCGGCGCCGCCCGCTCCGCGGTTCATGCCCCGGAACATCCACACCCAGAACAGGATGAGGAGCAGGGTCGGGAAAATCCACTGGGCCAGTTCCGCCCAGGTGTGGTCGGCGTTCTGGATGACCACCTTGAACTTGTCACCGACCGGCAATGCCTCGTTCAGTTCGGCAAAACTCGCTTCCGGATCGAACTTGGCCGAAACCAGGAAGTAGAAATGCGGCGCCCGCCGGGGAACGACGCCCCCGGGGAACTCGTCGGCATACTTGGCAAGGCGTTCGGGACGGACCTTGATCTCGCCGCGGATGTCGTTCCGGACGAAGACGATTTCCTCGATGTCCCCGGCCTGGGCCATGGTCTGTACATCCTGCCATTCGATTTTCTGGGGATCGGAAGATTGCTGGTTCGAGAACAGCAGCCAGCCGATGCCCAGGATAAGGAGCAGGTAAAACCAGGAAAAATTGAAGGAGAAGCTGAATCCTTTGCGCCCCTTCGGATCTTTTTTATTTCCAGCCATTTATTCAGAAGACTTTTTGGGCGCAGGCTTCCTGCGTTCCTGGTATACCTTCCGCGGAACGTCGGCCCAGAGGTCCTCCAGGCGGTAGAAGTCGCGGTATTCCTTGAGGAAAATATGGACGACGATGTTTCCGTAGTCCTGGATGATCCAGAAATTGTTGCCCTCGCCCTGGGAGCGGTATAGGGTATGTCCCTCTTCCTGCATCTTTTCGGCGATGTTGTCGGCGATGGCGCCGACCTGGGTCGTGTTGGATCCGTCACAGACCACGAAAAAGTCCGTAATGGCACCGTCCATCTTCCGGAGGTCGAGGGAAACGACGTCCTGGCCCTTCTTGTCTATGATCGCATCGGCGATGAGCCGAAGGTCGTGAGTAATCATAAATCGGGATAAATTAGTAAATTTGCACACAAATATAATCAAAATCCTGGCCAATGGAAAGCAAGACAAGGATAAAGTGGTTCGACTCCCTGGATTCGACCAATGACGAACTTCTGCGGCATCTTCCGACCTATGACAATTTGTCAGTCGTGGCGGCTGTGGAGCAGTTCGCCGGACGGGGGCAGCGGGGAAACCGCTGGTTGTCGGAACCGGGCGACAACCTGACCTTCTCCCTGCTGCTCCGACCGGACAGGCTCCCCGCCCGGGAGATCATGAGCATCACGTTCCTGGCGGCTGTCGTCATCCGGGACTGGCTCCGGGAAGAGGGGGTGCCCGCCCTTGTCAAATGGCCGAACGACCTTTACGTGGGAAACCGGAAGATCTGCGGGATGCTGATCGAGAACGGTTTCGCGGAAGGTATGGTGGCCTGGTCCGTCATCGGTATCGGCATCAACCTGAACCAGACCCGTTTCCCCGGTGAACTGGTGAACCCGGTCTCCCTGAAGCGGATTACCGGGAAGGAATATGACCCCGAGTCCGCCCTGGAGCGGATCTGCCAGTTGTTCGAGATGCGCCTGAGCGCCCTGTCCGGTGATCGGGAGCGCTTGTATGAGGCATATTGCGAAGAACTGTTCCAGGCGGGGGTCCCCCGCCCTTATCGTGACCTTCTTACCGGAGAGGAATTCACGGGGACGATAAAAGGCGTCACCCGGGAGGGACGCCTTTTGATGGATCGGGACGGTATGCAGGTCTCTTTCGCATTCAAGGAAGTGGGGTACATCCTCTGATGGCCGCGATGGCGGCTCCCGGGTCTTCCGCCTTGAAAACGGCACTCCCCGCAACGGCGATGTCGACGCCGGCCTCCGCGAGTTTCCCGGCGTTGGCCGGGGAAACGCCGCCGTCCACTTCAATGAGGGCGTGGCTGCCCTGCCGGATGATTTCGGCCTTCAACGCCCGCACGCGCCCGTAGGTGTCCTCGATGAATCTCTGTCCGCCGAAACCGGCGAAGACGCTCATCAGGAGGACATAGTCCACCGCACCGAGATACGGGAAGACCTTCTCCACGGGACAGTCGGGATTGATGACGATGCCGGGCTTCACGCCCAGGTTCCGGATGTGTCCGATCACGTTTCCAGACTCTTCCAGGGCGGCTTCGTAGTGGAAACTGATCATTGCGGCGCCTGCCTTGGCGAAGCGCTCAACGTAGTTTTCCGGGTGGACGATCATCAGGTGTACGTCCATCGGTTTCCGGGCTTCACGGGCGATGGCTTCGACGACCGGGAAACCGAAAGATATGTTCGGAACGAATGTTCCGTCCATGATGTCCAGATGGAAAAAGTCCGCATGGCGGTTTACCGTTTCCACGTCCCGGGACAGATGGAGGAAGTCCGCGGCCAGGATGGAGGGTGCTACCAGCATTTCATTCAAAGTTGACGACGACATCGACCAGGTGGTCGACGAATTTATCCAGGGAGGCCAGTTCGAGTTTCTCGCCCGGGGCGTGAACGTTCCGGAGCGTGGGACCGAAGGAAATCATGTCCAGGTCCGGGAACTTCTCCAGGAACAGGCCGCATTCGAGACCGGCGTGGATCGCCTTGACTTCGGGATCCACCTTGAACAGCTTCCGATAAGAGTCCACGGAGACCTTGAGGATGCGGGAATCCAGGTTCGGCTTCCAGCCGGGGTATTCGCCATGGTGCTCCACGTCGAATGAGCCCAGGAAGAAGGCGGCTTCCACCCGCTCGGCCATCGCATGCAGTTCGGAAACAACGGAACTGCGCTGGCTGGTAACGGCCTTGAGGACATCTCCTTCGATATGGACGGCCGCCAGGTTGGTGGACGTTTCCACCAGGCCGGGAATGTCCATCGACATCTTTTCCACCCCGTGCGGAACGGAGAGGAGGGTCATGATGATGTTGGCGGCATCCCCTTCCTCGATGGGACGGATGGGGCAGGCCTCCGGCTGGCAGGACATCCATACCCCCGGGTCGCTGGCCTTGAACTCGGCCTGCAGGAGGGTTTCAAAGGCCTTGGCGTCGGCTTCCCATTCGGAAACGTCGTCGGCGGGGACGGCGATGAAGGCTTCGGCTTCCCGGCAGATGGCGTTGGGTTTGTTGCCGCCGCCGATGGTGAGCAGCTGGAAGTCGTACTGAAGCTCCGTATACAGGAAACGGATGAGCTGGCGGAGGGCGTTGAGACGTTCCTTGTTGATGTCGTCGCCGCTGTGTCCGCCCAGACCGCCGGAAATCCTGACTCTCAGGGTCTTATATCCTTTCCTGAGGGCTTCCCGCTTGAATTCGAAGGTGGCCGTGGTATCCATTCCGCCGGCACAGCCCACGAACAGTTGTCCCTCATCCTCGGAATCCAGGTTGATGAGGGTCTTCCCTTCGAAGAAACCGGGTTCCAGGGCGAAGGCCCCGTCCATTCCCGTTTCCTCGGAAATGGTGAACAGGCATTCGAGTTTTCCGGTGGGAAGGTCGCTTGCGAGGAGGGCCAGGCAGGCGGCGACGCCGATTCCGTCGTCGGCGCCGAGGGTCGTTTCCTTGGCGATCATCCAGCCGTCCTCTACGACGTAGGGAATCGGCTCTTTCAGGAAGTCGAAATCGAAACTGGCGTTTTTCTCGCACACCATGTCCTGGTGGGCCTGTAGGACCAGCGTGGGAACTTTCTCCTTGCCGGGAGCCGCTTCCTTGATGATGACCACGTTTCCGGTCTTGTCCGTCCGGCAGGCCAGACCGTGGTCCGCGGCGAACTGCTGGAGGAAGGCGGTCATCGGCTCCTCGTGGCCGGACTCCCTCGGAATCCGGGTTATTTCCTTGAACAGGTTGAGTACGGTTTCAGCATTCATATCTACGCAAGCGTTTGTTTGCGTAAATATAGGGAAAAAAAGGGAAAGAAGGAAATTTTAACGGCCTACCGGGACGGCGACCATCTCCTCGATGTCCGTAACGTATTGATGGAAAGCCTTGTCTGTGGACATCAGGTCCTGAACGGTCGTGCAGGCATGGAGGACCGTCGCATGGTCCTTGCCGCCGAGTTCCGAGCCGATGGTGGACAGGGAACAGTTCGGGATGAGGTTACGGCACTCGTACATCGCGATCTGGCGGGCCTGGACGATCTGGCGCTTGCGGGATTTGGACAACAGGATGTCGCGGGTGATGTTGAAGTACTCGCAGACGGTGTTCACGATAAGTTCGATGCTGACGTCGGCCTGCTCTTCCCCGACGATCTTGCCAGTGAGTTTTTCCGCCAGGGAGACGGTGATTTCCCGATGGCCTAGGGTGGCGTTGGCGATCAGGGAGATGAGCGTGCCCTCGAGTTCCCGGAAGTTGGACTTGATCCGGGAGGCCAGGAAGGCGAGGACGTCGTCCCCGATGGAAACACCCTCGCGGAAAGCACGGGCCTTCAGCATCGCCAGGCGGGTCTCATACTCGGGCCGGGAAAGTTCCACGGAAAGGCCCCATTTGAAACGGGAAAGCAGGCGCTCCTCGAAGTTCTTCAGGTCCACGGGGGCACGGTCGGAGGTGAAGACCAGCTGCTTGCCGCTCTGGTGAAGGTGGTTGAACACGTTGAAGAACGCATTCTGGGAGCCTTGCCCGAGCAGGTCCTGGATGTCATCGACCAGCAGGACGTCGATCCGCATGTAGAAGGCCATGAAATCGACGAGCTTGTTGCCTTTCACGGCATCCATGTACTGGGTCTTGAACTCGTTGCCGGTGACATAGAGCACCACCAGGTCGGAGAATTTCTCCTTGACCGCGATTCCGATGGCCTGGAGCAGATGCGTCTTGCCCAGTCCCGGACCGCCGAAGATGAACAGCGGGTTGAACGGGGTCTTGCCCGGAGCGAGTGAGATGTTCTCGCCGGCATTGACACCCATCTTGTTGCACTCGCCCTCAATCAGGTTCGCGAAGCAGTACACGGGATTCAGGCGCGGGTTGATCTGCAGGCGCTGGACACCCGGGAACACGATCGGATTCGGGCTGGCCGACGGCTGGTACGTGCTGATCGCCACCGTTCTGTTCGTGGGGGTGAGTCCGTGGGAGGCCGGATAGACCATCGGCTTTTCCTCCTGCACCGGACGCACCATATAATGAAGCTGGGCACCGGCGCCGATGGCGCGCTTGAGGGTCATCTTGAGAAGATCCAGATAGGCTCCTTCGATGTAGTCTCTGAAGAAATCGGAGGGAACCTCGACGGTCAGGGTGGATTCGACCAGGGAGACCGGACGGATCGGCTTGAACCACGTATTGAACTTCTGCGGCTCAATGTTGTTGGCAATGATCTGCAGACAGTTATTCCATACGGCAATATGTCTTTCTGGTCCGGTCATAAGGAATTTCAATCGAATCGTAATGCAAAATTGGAGGAAAAAATCTTGATAACAAATTAAATTTGCTATTGCATTTGTCGAATTTTTCTTTTTCTTTATTATTGAAAACGAAGGAATTCACTTGTTTTTCAATAATACTAATTATCAATTAGTTGCCGTGCGAAAAACACAGTTTAGCTACATGGCAAGAGGATTGAAGATTAGAATAATTCCAATTTATTGAAACCGCGGAAAATATCCTTTTCACCTTATTGGAAAAGGGAAAAATCAGTGGATGCGCGTCAGTGTTTCCCCTTCCTTCTTCACGATGAAGCAGCCGGGATATTTCGGGGAGATTTCTTTGAACCGTTCACGAGCTTTTTCCAGAGAGTCTTCCGGAAGCAGAAGGTACTTGTACAGATTTCCCACCTTCAGTTCCAGGGTCTCATAGCCCTTGAAGAAAGAATCACCGGAAGACATCCGTCGGGAAGTCGCGAGAACCTGGATGCCGTAGACCGTACTCCCCTTCTGCGTGTCCGTGGCAGCAGGCGCGTTCCCGGGCATGGCTTCCGTCACGGGGGCCGGCTTTGCCGAGGAGGTGCTTCCGGTAGAATGGTCATACCGGTTTTTGAAGGTCGTGAACGCTTTCAGCAGGTTGCCGGCAATCTGGTCCCGTCCGTCCGACGAACGCATGGCGGCTAGATCCTTGTCGTTGGAGATGAAGCCGACTTCCACCAGCACCGAGGGCATCGTCGTCCGCCACAAGACCCAAAAGGGGTCCTGGGAGACACCGCGGTTCCGGGTGATCGGCCCGCCTTTCATCGCGTCGGCGATATCGGAGGCGAAGACGAGACTTTGCTCCAGGTGGGCATTCTGCATCAGGGAGAAAAAGATGTATGACTGCGGGTCGGAAGGATCGAAGCCCTGGTATTTGGTCTGGTAATCGTCCTCCAGCAGGATCACGGAGTTCTCCCGCTTGCACAACTCGAGGTTCTTGCCGAAGAGGTCATTCCCCTTCTGGGAAGACTGCCCGAGACAGTGGATGGAATAGCCGTTGGCTGAGGTACCCTTGTCCTGCGCATTGATGTGGATGGAGACGAACAGGTCCGCGCCGGCATTGTTGGCAATGTCCGCCCGGCCGCTGAGGGTCACGTACTTGTCCTCGTTGCGGGTCAGGATGACCTTGACATCGGGATAGGCCTCCCGGATCTTCCGGGCGAAACGCTGGGAGATGTCGAGGGTCAGGCTTTTCTCGTAGGTTTTCTTGTCCCGGCTGATGCATCCGGAATCGTGTCCGCCGTGTCCGGGATCGATGACGACCGTCGAAAGTTTCAGCCTGTCCTGGGCGCGGGCGGGAATCGGCACTATGCTTGCAAGGAAGAGGGCGGCTTCCAGAAGCAGAATGGGGCGGAAACAGGTCTTCATCGTCTCTCCGTTTTGAATTGAAGGAAAATTATAGTAATTTTGTCGATTGCAAATATAAGCAATTTGGATAGAATTTGGAAATACTTCGCAGTGCTTGTGCTCGCCATCGTCCTGGGACAGGAAACCGCTTCCGCCCAGCGTCTGCGTCGCAACCGCAACCGGGAAGAGCCAGCGCGGGATACGGCGGCGGTCGTCCTTCCAGATTCCGTCATCGCCCGCCACAGGGCAGACTCCATCGCCCGGCGCGATTCCCTGGACCTGCTGGAAAAGAGTTCCCTGGACCGCCCCGCCTTCTCCACGGCGAAGGATTCCATCATCACCGAGTTCACCGGCGGCGAGCGCAAAATCTACTACTACGGCGGCGCCACCGTCACCTACCAGGACATGACCCTCACGGCGGACTACATCGAATATGACATGAAGACCAACACGGTCTTTGCCCGCGGTCGGAAGGATGAGACCTCTGGAGAGTGGGTGGGACAGCCCGAGATGACCCAGGGCAAGGCCACCTATAAGATGGAGGAGCTGCGGTACAATTTCGATTCCCGGAAAGCCCGCATCACCAACATGATCACCCAGGAATCGGAAGGCCTCCTGCAGGGCCAGAAGATCAAGATGATGCCGGACCAGTCCGTGAACATGGAAAAGGGCATGTATACGGTCTGCGACCTCGAACACCCGCATTACTATATGAAACTGTCGATGGCCAAGGTCATCACCCAACCCTCCCAGAAGACGGTTTTCGGACCGGCCTTCCCGGTCATCGCGGACGTGCCCATTCCCATCGGCCTTCCCTTCGGATTCGTGCCGCAGAAGCCCACCCGTTCCACCGGCCTCCTGATGCCCACCTTCGGTGAGGAGGTGGCCCGTGGTTTCTTCGTCCGGGATGCCGGCATGTATTTCGTGCTCGGCGACTATTTCGACCTGTCCCTGACCGGCAGTTACTATACCCTCGGTTCCTACGCCGTGGACATCAACTCCCGGTACAAGGTCAACTACAAATTCAACGGTAACTTCTCCCTGACGTATTCCAACGACCAGACCGGTGAGAAAGGCAGCGCGGATTTCCGCCAGTCCAAGAACTTCGGCCTCAAATGGTCCCATACGCAGGACTCCAAGGCCCACCCCGGAACGACCTTCAGCGCTTCCGTGAACTTCTCCAGCCCTTCCAACAGCAAGTATAATTCCCGTTCGGTGGACGAGGCGCTGCAGAACCAGGTGTCATCCTCCATCTCCTATTCCCACAACTGGAACGGCAAGTTCAGCCTTTCGGTCAACGCCCTCCACAACCAGAACTCCCGGGACTCCAGCTATTCCTTCACCCTGCCGAACATCACGTTCTCCGTGACCCGTTTCTACCCGTTCAAGCAGAAGAACCGGGTGGGTAAGGAAAGGTTCTACGAGAAGATCTCTTTCGGCTATTCCACCTCCTTCCAGAACAAGATCAATTTCAAGATGCGGGACATGCAGGATTACGTGTACAACCCGGACGGCTCGTACATGGTGGATCCGAACACCGGTTTCCGCGTCAAGGAATTCGGGGATTCCCTGGCAACCAAGGCGCTGGAGCGCCTGACAAACGGCATGGGGCACAACTTCCAGATCGGCCTGCCCAACTTCACGCTGCTCAAATACCTGAACGTCACGCCGAGCGTCAACTACGGAATGAACTGGATGTTCAACAGCGGAAGGCAGTACCTGGAACCCGAATACGATGCGGAAGGGAATCCGGTGATGGTGAAAGGCCCTGACGGCGGAATGGTCCAGGCCCAGCGGGTCGTCGTCGACCCCGGGCGCGCATTCAATACCTTCGGAGCCACCCATACCTATTCGGGAAGCATGTCGATGAGCACCCGCATCTACGGTATGTTCAACTTCGGCAAGCACCGGAAAGTCCAGGCCATCCGGCATGTGATCACCCCGTCCATGTCCATGTCGTTCAGCCCGGAGAAAGGAACGGGTTTCAACGGCTGGCGTACGCTGGACGGCTACTATGACAAGCGGGGAACCTACCACCAGGAGGCCATGTACAATATCTACAGCGTCTCCGGCCACCATAATTCCGTCTCCCCTCCCGGACGCGGAAAGACCGGCAGCATGAGCTTTTCCTTCGGCAACAACCTCGAGGCAAAGGTCCGCGATCTCCGCGACACCACCGGAACCGGTTCCAAGAAGGTCAAGCTCATCGACCAGCTGACGATCAACGGAAGCTACAATTTCCTGGCGGATTCCCTGAAGATGTCCAACATCGGCGTCAGCATGTCCACTTCCCTGTTCGGCAAGCTGAACGTCAGCGGAAACCTCAATTTCGACCCGTATGCCATCAATGAGCGTGGGCAGCGGATCAACCGGTACAATGTGGTCGCGACCGGCAACCTCCTCCGGCTCACCAATGCCAGCGCTTCCCTCTCCTATTCCCTGAACGGCAAGGGTGCCATCAACGGCAACGACGGTACCAAATCCGCCGGTGGCGGAAGCTCTTCAGGCAGCAGCGATGCGAATTCCTACCGGCGGATCTATTACCACCCCATCACGGGCGAATACATTCCCGGCGGTTATGTGTACTACATGAATCCGAACGCACCCTGGTCCCTGAACTTCAGTTACAGCTTCAATTACGCGAAGAACTACCAGTACACGAATAACCAGCTCATCACGAACAAGCGGTTTACCCAGACGGTCAACATGTCCGGCAATATCAAACTGACGCCCCGGATGAGCATCCAGGCCAGTTCCGGCTTCGATATCATGGCCATGAAACTGACGACGACCCAGATCAGTGCGTCCTATGACCTGCACTGCTTCAACATCGCCGTATCCTGGGTTCCTACCGGACAGTGGAAATCCTACAGTTTCCGCATTGCCGCCAATGCTTCCGCGCTGGCCGACCTGCTCCGCTACAAGAAGAGTTCGAGCTTCATGGACAACATGCTCCGGTAAGGAGGTATTTTGCAGTCTTGTTTTTTTTCACTATCTTTGCAATGCTTTCCCGGTCGGGAGAGTATCCATCTTGAATCTATTATTTATTTCTATGCCCCATAGTTATCTGGAATTGAACAGCATGAGCGAAGAACAGCTCAGAGCCGTGGCCGAGGAGCTTCAAATCAAGAACGCCAAGAAAATGAACATGCAGGACCTGGGTTTCGCCATCCTGGACGCACAGGCGCTCATTGAGGCGCAGAAGCCCGTGGAAGAAAAGGAAAAGACCCGCAAGCGCGGCCGTCCTGCCAAGAAGAAAGAGGAAAAGCCCAAGCAGGAGAAACCGGCTGAGGCGCCGAAGGCGGAAGAGGCTCCCGTAGCGGAAGCGAAAGCCGCAGAGGAAAAGGCAGCATCGCCGAAAAAGCGTGGCCGGAAGCCGAAGAACGCTCAACCCGAGACGGCAAAACCCGTTGAGGAAGCTCCGGCCCCGGCATCTGCAGAGAAACCGGCCGAGCCCGCTGAGGAGACCCAGAATCAGCCGGAACAGAAGCCGGCGAAGCAAAAGCGGGCCCGGGTCAAGAAAACAGCCGAGCCGGTAAAGGTCGAAGAAGTCCCCGCGGCGGAAACGGCACCCGAAGCCCCTGTCGTTGATGGGAAACAGTTCATCCACAGTCTCTTCGACGAATTGAACCAAGATGAGGCCCAGCAGCAGGAAAAAGCCCAGGAACGCCAGCAGCGGAAGGCACAGAAAGATCAGCAGCGCCAACAGCAGCAACCGCAGCAGAAGCCCCAGCGTGTGGAATTCGAAGGTTCTGTGGAGGCGACGGGCGTCCTGGAGATCATGCCGGACGGCTACGGGTTCCTCCGTTCCTCCGATTACAACTACCTGAACTCCCCGGACGATATCTATGTCTCCCAGCAGCAGATCAAGCAGAACGCCCTCAAGAACGGCGACACCGTAACGGGTGAAATCCGCCCGCCGCGCGAAGGCGACAAGTATTTCCCGCTGGTGAAGATCAAGTATATCAACGGCCGCTCTCCGGAATTCGTCCGCGACCGCGTCCCCTTCGACTTCCTCACTCCCCTCTTCCCGACCGAGAAGTTCAACCTGCTGGGACATGGGTTCGAGCGGGATCCTTCCTGCCGGATCGTGGACATGTTCACTCCCATCGGAAAGGGCCAGCGCGGCCTCATCGTCGCCCAGCCGAAAACCGGTAAGACGATGCTCCTGAAATCGATAGCCAACGCCATCGCGGAGAACCATCCCGAGGTGTATGAGATCGTCCTCCTGATCGACGAGCGTCCGGAAGAGGTCACCGACATGCAGCGCAGCGTCAAGGCCGAGGTTGTCGCCTCTACCTTCGACGAGCCCGCCGAGCGTCACGTCAAGGTAGCCAACATGGTCCTGGACAAGGCCCGCCGCCTGGTCGAATGCGGCCATGACGTCGTCATCCTCCTGGATTCCATCACCCGTCTCGCCCGTGCCTACAACACCGTCCAGCCGGCTTCCGGCAAGGTCCTGACCGGCGGTGTCGATGCAAACGCCCTCCAGAAGCCCAAGCGCTTCTTCGGCGCCGCCCGAAACATCGAGAACGGCGGTTCCCTGACGATTCTCGCCACCGCCCTGACCGAAACCGGTTCCAAGATGGACGACGTGATCTTCGAGGAATTCAAGGGCACTGGCAACATGGAACTCCAGCTGGACCGCAACCTCTCCAACAAGCGCATCTTCCCGGCCGTGAACCTTGTACTCTCCTCCACCCGCCGCGACGACCTGCTGTATGATCCGTATACGATCAACCGCATCTGGATCCTCCGCAAGCTCCTCTCTGACATGAATCCTGTCGAGGCCATGACCTGGATGCAGCAGCACATGGACGAGTTCAAGACGAACAAGGACCTGATCGACAATATGTCCAAGTTCAGCCGGTATGAGTAGTCTGCCATGCTGAGCGAGACCATGTCATTCTGAACGAAACATTTTGTTATTCTGAACGATACTTTTGTCATTCTGAACGAAGTGAAGAATCTCTACGAAGACACCATCGTTGCTCCGGCCACCGTCCCTGGGACCGGAGCAATTTCTATCCTTCGGGTCAGCGGTCCGGAGGCGTTTCCTTATGTTGATGCGGTAGTTCAATTGAAGCACGGAACCATATCTGGAAGTGATGCTTATACGATTCATTTCGGTTCCATTCCTGGCTTGGACGACGTCTTGGTTTCCGTTTTCCGGGCGCCGCACAGCTATACGGGTGAGGATTCCGTGGAAATCTCCTGCCACGCTTCCCGGTATATCGGTGAGGAGATTGTGCGGCGGCTCTTGGCGGCCGGATGCCGGATGGCGGAACCCGGTGAATTCACCCGGCGGGCTTTCCTGAACGGGAAAATGGACCTTGCCCAGGCCGAGGCTGTCGCCGATGTGATCTCTTCCACTTCCGCCGCCGCGCACCGGGTTGCATTCAATCAACTGCGGGGCGGGTTTTCGTCCGAGCTGTCTGCTCTGCGGGGTGAACTGGTGGAGATGACATCCCTATTGGAACTCGAGTTGGATTTCAGCGAAGAGGACGTCGAATTCGCCGACCGCGAACGCCTGCTCTCCTTAATCGACCGGACGCGCTCGCATGTGGACAGACTGGCCGCTTCCTTCAAGGACGGGAATGCAATCAAGAACGGAGTTCCTGTCGCCATCGTCGGCGCGGCGAATGTCGGGAAAAGCACTCTCCTGAATGCACTCGTCGGCGATGACCGTGCGCTCGTTTCCGAGGTGGCCGGCACGACGCGCGATACCATCGAAGAGGTCATTAATCTGGACGGTCTCCTGTTTCGGTTCATCGATACGGCCGGCATCCGGGAGACGTCCGAGACGGTGGAGAGGATGGGCATCGAGCGGACTTTCCGGAAGATTTCCGAGGCTGAGATCGTTGTCGGCGTGCTGGATGCTACTTTCGACGAAAGCGACCTTTTGAATAATTTGAAGCTGATTGTCGAGAAGGTGGATGTTGCCGTTCAGAAGTTGGTTATTTGTCTGAATAAGGTGGATTTGGTGGCGGATGCGATGGTTAACAAATTTGTTATTATGATTAACGAATTTGTTTCCCGTTTTGATTTTAAAGCAGTTATCGTTAAATCAGCTTTCAAACGGCAGATCGGCCTTCCCGAACTCCGTTCTGCCCTGATTTCCTTGAAATCCCATCTACTCGACTGTGGCGATTCGACCTTTGTAACAAATGAGCGCCATTACCAGGCCCTCCTTAAAACCTCCTCCTCCCTCGCCAATGCCCGCCGCGCCCTCACCTCCGGCGTGTATTCCGACCTGGTCGCCGAAGACCTCCGTCTCGCCATCTCCTCCCTCAACCAGATCCTCGGGCAGGATCTCATCGATCCTGAGACGGTGTTGCATAGTATTTTCAGGAGGCATTGCATCGGGAAGTAAATAGAAAGTAACAACTTCCACCAAATCTGTACTAAATAGTACGAATTGTCTAATAATCAACTAAATACATAGACAAATAATTCCGGATATTCCTTTTTGATATCCGGATTTTTTCATTATATTTGAACCACATTTGAACCA
>CACYWN010000010.1 GCA_902778105.1 uncultured Bacteroidia bacterium | reverse complement strand
AAGTCTTACACGACCAGCTCCCTCTGAACTCCCCCAGGGCAGGAATGCAGCAAGGGTAGGAGGTCGTAGCGGTGCGATGTAATCAGCTTTCCCTTTTTTTTGTTATGACAGCTATCTATACCATCACATCCAGCCTGCACGACGAAGCGGCCGTTTCCCAATTGTCCGACGCTTTCCTGAAGGGCGTTTTCCCGGAAGGCGGTTTCGAATTCAAGGGCTCCGATTTCTCGGATTTCGGGACCCATACGCTGGACCTCATCTACGTCCGGACGGGCGGCGCGGAGGGTATTTTCAAGGCCCTGCTGCCGGAAATGCTCGCCCGCGGCATCGAGCGGTATTACCTGCTCACTTCCGGGAAGAGCAATTCGCTGGCGGCCAGCCTGGAAATCCTGTCCTACCTCCGCCTGCAGGGACTCAAGGGTGAAGTCCTGCACGGCAGCGACGCCTATGTGGCCGACCGGATCCACATACTGGAAAAGGTCCAGGAGGCCCGTGCCCGGCTCAAGGAGATGCGCATCGGCGTCATCGGCCAACCCTCCGACTGGCTGATCGCCAGCCACGCGGACCCCATCGCCCTGCTGGACCGCCTCGGGGTCCGGATGGTGGAAGTGCCGATGGAAGAACTGCTGGCCGAGATCGGCAAGGCGAAGGGAGAACCCGCCCCTGCCGGGCAGGAGATGGCCCCCCGGGTCCGGGCCGCCTACCCCGGAGCGGTGCAGATCTACAACGCCCTGAAAGTGCTGGTGGACAGATATCGGCTGAACGCTTTCACCCTCAGGTGCTTCGACCTTCTTTCGACGGTCGGGAACACCGGTTGCCTGGCCCTTTCCTGCTTCAATTCGGAGGATATCCCCGCCAGCTGCGAAGGCGATGTGCCGGCCCTGCTTTCCATGATGATCTCCCATGCCCTTACCGGCGTGAGCGGCTTCCAGGCCAACCCGGCCCAGATCGACGTCCAGACCGGCCGTATCCTCTTCGCCCATTGCACCATCCCGTTCAACATGGTGGAGAACTGGCAGTTCGACACCCATTTCGAATCCGGCATCGGCGTGGGCATCCACGGCATCTTCCCGGCGGGTCCCGTCACCGTCTTCAAGGTCTCCGGCGACCTTGGGCGCCACTTCGCCGTAGAGGGAGAACTTCTTGACAACCAGTACGAACCGAACCTCTGTCGCACCCAGGTTATCCTGCGGTTGAAGCCGGAGGACGCCCGCTATTTCCTGACCGACCCCATCGGAAACCACCACATCATCATCCCGGGCCATTGCAAGGCCCTGCTGGAAGAGCTCCTATAAGAACGGGAACATCCGCTTGAAATACGGTCGGAAAGGGTCCTCGATGGTGACGCTGGCGCGGGCGACCGGGCAGACGGCAAAGTAACCGAGGACGTGCTCGCCCCGGATGTTGGTGGGGACGTTTGCCGGCTGGGGCGTGAAGAGCGGGATGGAGACACTGTTCATCGTCAGGGAAAGCAGGAACTCGTAGTAGCCTTTGTCCAAGGTCCAGATTTCCAAGGTGATCTCATCGCCGGTTTCCAGGTACTTGTAGCAGTCGCCATATTGCTTCCGCAGCACTTCGGATTGCATGAGGGCCGTGATTGGAAACCCTTGCACGTCGTTGTGGTTGAAGAACTTGTCATCGGAAACCAGGGCCAGCTGGAAGGGTTGGTACAGGCCGTTTACGGCATGGGTGAGCAGGTAGTTGCTGTCGATGTCCTTTTCGTATCCCCACACGGCCACGGTCCATAGGCTGTCGGAATCCATTGTCTTTCCACCGGCGAAGGCGTAGTCGACGGCGTCCATCCGGAAGCCGGGCTCGGGCATGGTCGCTTCGGCCTCGTAATTGCCGCCGTCCGGAAGCTGGATCCGCAGCCTGTATTCCACATCGGTTTCGCAGGCATAGCCTTCCGGCGCTTCATAGATGCCGGGTTCCTTCTCCGTGAATACCACGTCATTGACCTTCACGGAGGCCCCTTGGACCATCGGCTGGGATTCGTTGTGGAAATAGGAGATGGAACGGGACAGGACGATCCGCTGGGCGTCCTCCGGCCGGTCGGTGAGCGTGGCCTCGACCGCCAGGTAGTCGTGGTAGTCCGACCGGGACTGGAGGTCGACCTTCTCCGTGCAGGCGCACAGGATCGCAAGGAAGGGGAGCAGGTACTTTCTCATGGGTCAGAACTGGATGTTGCAGGAAAGGGACGGAATGATGGTGAAGAGATAGATCTTCGCCGACTGGGGCTCCTCGTCTTTCTTGCTGTAGGTGAAGGCGATGGACCAGGCGTTATGCCGGGAATAGGCGTTGTAGAGGGAGAGGTTCCATTCGGTGGACCAGCGCTTTCCGGCCACGCGCCGCTTGGTCCGGTACGTGAGCGAGAGGTCCATCCGGTGGTAGTCGGGCAACCGGTCTTCGTTGCGGCTGGAATAGACGGGCACCCATCGGCCCATATAGTCGAAACGTCCTACGGGATAGGTCGTGGGCGATCCGCTGTAGAATACCCATTCGGTAGAGGCGGACCACTGCTTGGTAAAGTCGTAGGAGAGGACGAAATTCACGGCGTGCTCGTGGTTCAGCGGGGACGGATAGGGCTTGCCGCCGTTCAGTTCCGGTATATCGTACCAGGCCCGGGACCAGGTGTAGGCGAGCCAGCCGTTCCAGCGGGCGAAATCGTACTTGAGCATCAGTTCCGCGCCATAGGACCGGGATTTCCCGAACCGGAGCAGCCCTTCCCGGTCGGGGTCGGCGAGGACGAGGCCGGGATTGTCCACAAAGTCCATCGTGTTCCGGTTGTCCTTGTAGAAACCTTCCAGGGAAAGTTGCAGGGCCTGGTCGGACAGGAGGGCGTTGACGCCCAGCGAATACTGGTCTGAGCGCTGCGGCTTCACATTGGGGGAAGCGGTGAACCAGGCATCCACCGGGCTGCCGGTGATGCTGATCCGGGACTGCTGGAGGTACTGGAACGACCGTACCCAGGCACCCTTGATGGAAAGATCTTCCGTAATGGGCAGGGAAGCGGATATCCGGGGCTCCAGGCCGGAATAGGTCTGGATGGCCTTGCCCTTTTCCACCTCGACCGTTTCCGTCAGTTCATGGGTATCCGGGTCGAAATACTTCTGCTGGGTGGGGCCGCGGGAGGTGAATGTGGAGAAGCGAAAGCCGTAGCGGAGGGTCAGGCTGCCGATCTTCTGTTCGTTCTGCAGATAGGCGGAGGGCTGGAAGGCGTAGTTCTCGGGAATCTTGACTTCCTTGACCATCGACTCGTCGTTGCGGGGACTCGTATTGCCCGGTACCACACCGAACCACGCCGCCTGCAGGCCCGCCTTGAGCGTATTGTTCCCGTTGATGTACCAGGTCCATCCGGCCTTGATGCCCGTCTCGCGGATCTCCTGCCGGGTATCGAAGTCGGCGTTGTCCATCTCCGTCCCGATATCATTGCGGTACAGGGAGTTATAGAGGATGATATCGGAGGTGACCCGGGGGGAGTACACGTGGTTCCAGCGCAGCGACTGCGTATGGTTGGCGAATCCGAAGACCATTTCCGCGAGGTTGAACTCCTGCATGCTGAAGCCGAACACGTCCTTGCCGCTGAAGGCACTCAGGTACAGCCGGTCCTTTTCGCCCGCCACCCAGCTGAGCTTCCCGTTGAGGTCGTAGAAGTACATCTGCGTCTTGTCCGGAAGCTTGGCTCCGATGACGGGAAGGATCAGGTCCATGTAGGTCCGCCGTCCCGCGAGCATGAAGGAAAGCTTCCCGGGAACGATGGGTCCCTCCAGGAACAGTTTGGAAGTGATCAGGCCGAAGGAGGCGTTTCCTCCGAAGGACCGGTTGTTTCCGTCCTTGGTGGAAATGTCCAGGACCGAGGAGAGCCGTCCGCCGTAGGATGCCGGGAAATCACCTTTATAGAGGTCCGCACCGCGGATGGCATCCCCGTTGAACATGGAAAGGAATCCCAGGAAATGGCCGCAGTTGTACACGGGTGCCCCGTCGACGAGGATCAGGTTCTGGTCGATGCCGCCGCCACGGACGCTGAATCCCGTGGAGCCTTCGCTGGGGGTCTGCACGCCCGGCATCATCTGGATGACGCGGATGATGTCGTTCTCGCCCATGAGAGTGGGCATCTTCTTGACCAGGGCGGCATCCACCCGTTCCAGGCCCATCTGCGGGAGCTTGATTTCCTCCCGCTTGGAGCGCGAGAAAACCGTAGCCGCCTCCAGTTCGCTCCGATCGGTCTGCAGGTGGAAATCCAACTTGAGGGACTGGGTGAGGTGCACGTCGGACGACTGGGTCTCGTAACCGGCGTAGGAACAGAAGACAGTATGGTCTCCGGCGGGTGCGTTCAGGGAATAGAAGCCGTTCAGGTCGGCCGCTACGCCCGTTTTCCGGTCTTCCAGGAAGACGACGGCCTGGGGGAGCGGCTCACCGCTCTCCGCATCGCGGACATAGCCGGAGACGACGATGCGTTTTCCTTGGGCCTGTGCCGCAATGGACAGGAGGACGAGGAAGACCGTACCCAGGATGCGACGCACTGGAATCATTTCTCGGTAAGGGCCTTGGCGGCGGACTGGCCGGCCAGGTAGCCCGTGGAGAAGGCGAGCTGGAGGTTGTAGCCGCCGGTGTCGGCATCCATGTCCAAGACCTCTCCGCAGAAATACAGGCCGGGCTGTTTCTTGGATTCAAGGGTTTTCGCGACGACTTCGCCCGTGGAGACGCCACCCGCGGTGATGACGCTGCGTTCGAATCCCACGAAACCGGCGATATCCAGTTTCCAGTCCTTCATCGCGGCGGCGAGGGTGTCCACACTCACTTTCGGGTTGGTCTTCAGGAAGGCGAGGGTAAGTTCCCAGGGCATCAGCTTGCCCAGCATGATGCGGAATACGCGCTGGAAGGACTGGCCTTTGGAACGGTCGTCATGGATGACCTCGTCCCATTTCCCGTGGATGTCCTCATCCAGCTTTTCCAGTTCCACGGCCGGTTTCAGGTCGATGGAGACGCTCACTTTCTGCCCGTTGTTGAGGGCATTCACGGCCTTGCGGCTCACCATGAAGCCGAGCGGGCCTTCCAGGCCGCCGTCGGTGAACTCGATGTCTCCGAATTCACTCTGGACTTCTTCTCCGCCAATGAACAGGGTGAGCTGCACGTTCTCCAGGTTGTTTCCGTTGAACAGTTCCCCGGTCTCGGAGAGCGGTTTGATGCGCTCGATGTGCTTCTCGAATTTGGGATACCACTCCGGCAGGGGAGCAATTTTGCGTTCCTTCACTTTCCCGTAGACGGTCCGGCCGCGGAAAGCCTGCTTGATTTCGCCCACGAGGGCGTTCTGCTCCGTCTTGTAACCTTCGGGAACGAGGGCTGTCAGGGACGGATAGCACGGCTCCACGGTGTGCCCGAGTTCCTCGGCCCACATGTAGCCGTCGCCGGTGGAGCCGGTGCCCGGATAGGAAAGCCCACCGGTGGCGATGATGAGTTTCGTGCAGGTGTATTCCTCCGTCTCGATCTTGGTCTCGGTCTTGAACTGGGGTTTCCTGCGCGGGTCGTCGCTCGGGATCCGGTGTTCCTTGACGATGGTCTTCACCGTATCAAGGCTGTACCCCCTGGGCGTCTTGTCCACGGTCTTTACCTCGCACCCGGTGACGACTTTTACGCCCGCAAGCGTGCAGGCACGCAGGAGGGTATCTACCACATCACCCGCCATGTGAGATGCAGGGAAAGCACGGTCTCCGCGCTCTACAACACTCCGTAAGCCATTGGCTTTCAGTAGTTCAATCAGTTTTTCCGGGGTGAGGTTATGCCACGACGGGCTCACGAAATTGGTATCGGTGCGGACGTGGTCCGAGAAGTCGCCCCACTCCTTGACGTTGGTGAAATTGCAGCGGCCCTTGCCGGTGATCATCATCTTCCGGCCAGCCTTGGGCATTTTCTCCAGAACGGTCACCGTTCCTCCGTTTTCCGTCTGGGCCAGTACTTCGGCAGCACCGATGGCCGCCACCAGGCCGGAGGCTCCTCCTCCGATCACAATGATATCCGATTTCATAGAATTCTCAATTATGCTGCAAAGATAGCGATAATAACGAAAAAGCAGGCCATCCTGACCTGCTTTTTCCCGAGCCACTCAGGAGGCTCGAACTCCCGACCTGCGCGTTACGAATGCGCTGCTCTACCGACTGAGCTAAAGTGGCTTGAACCGATTTCGGTGAATCGGGACTGCAAATATAGGAAAAATATTTGGAATCCAAACAATTTTTCTTGTTTCGACAGGCTCAACAACCCCATTCCCCGCGGAGTTCGGCCTTGATGCGGTCCATCCGGCGCCAGGCCTTCCGGGAGGGGAAGGGCCAGAGGATGCACCGGCATCGGTTGGCTTCCTGGAAACTGGCTGCATAGCGGCCCTTTTCCGACATCGGCTCCACGACGGCGCGGACGACGCTGTAAAAGAAGGCATCGGAAAAATCGGCCAGGAAGGCTCCCGGGGCGTATTCTTCCACTTCCGCCCCTTTGAGTGTCCGGAGTACTTTCGCCGTGGCGTCTTCCTGGCTGTCCGCCCGGAAAAGGACCGTACCGCTGTCCATCAGCTTGACTTTGTCCGTATGGATCATTCCGTTTCTGTTTTTTGCAAAAATACATACTTTTCCGTATTTTTGAAATTGCTATGAAACGACTCCTGCTTCCGCTGTTCGTCCTTCTGGTTTCCTGCGCATCACCTGTACGTCCTGTGTCGCCGGAAGGGATGGAGTATGCACGGTGGCTGGATATCCAGGGGAACAGGGCCGTCATCCGTTCGCCTTACGGGGCTCCTCCGGATACGCTGGAGGTGTCCCGGCCCATGCACAGCATCGTCTGCATGTCGTCTTCCTATATCGGTTTCCTCGATGCACTCGGATGCGATTCCGTGGCAACGGCCGTTTCTGGCCTTTCCTATGTTGCGGACCCGGATGTCCGTGCGCACGCCGTGGACGTGGGCTATGACGCCGCCTTGGATTACGAGACCATCCTGAAGGTTCGGCCGGACCTGGTACTGACCTATTCCGTCTCTTCTGCCGAGCCCCCCTATGTGGCGAAACTGAGGGACCTCGGTATCCGAACCGTTGTCATCCACGAGCATCTGGAAAGCCATCCGCTGGCCCGGGCTGAATATCTCAAGCTGTTTGGACTGATGACAGGATGCGGACCGGCTGCCGATTCCCTTTTTGCGGGCATCCGGGACCGGTACCTGGCGCTGGTCCGGGAAACGGACACTCCGAAAAAGGTCCTGGTGAACATCCCCTATGCCGACCAGTGGTACATCCCGGGCGGCGACAACTATATGACCCGGCTCATCCACGATGCGGGCGGGGAGGTCCTCGGGGCCGTTCCCGGGCAGGTCCAGTCTTCCGTCATCTCTGTGGAAAAGGCCTATGCATATGCCCGGGAGGCCGATTGCTGGCTCAATCCGGGCTGGTGCTCCACCAAGTCCCAGCTCCGGAGCGTCCATCCGCTGTTCGCCGATTTCCCGGTGCTGCAGAAACAGGTCTGGAACAATACGAAACTGTCGACCGGGGGCGGCGGCAATGCGTTCTGGGAAACGGGCCCCGTCCGTCCCGATGTGATCCTGCAGGACCTCCGCACCGCCCTGGAAGGCGGTGATTCGGAAACGACTTATTATTTACGCGTAGAATAATCACTAATCAAACCGAACATGAAAAAGATAACCAGTATCCTTCTCGCGGCAGGGCTTCTCTGCGCCTGCGGCGGACCTCAGCAGCAAAACGACGGACAACCGGCCGGTTTCGGCGATTTCCGCGACTGGGCCCTGACACCTCCCATGGGCTGGAACAGCTGGGACTGCTACGGCCCGACCGTCGTCGAGTCGGAGGTGAAGGCGAATGCCGACTACATGGCGGAGCATCTGGCCGACTATGGCTGGGAATACATCGTCGTGGATATCCGCTGGTTCGTCGAGAATGACAAGGCGGGCGGCTATAACGAGACCGATCCCCGGTACGTGATGGACGAATGGGGACGGTATCAGCCTGCCGTCAACCGTTTCCCTTCCGCGGCGGACGGCGCCGGTTTCAAGCCGCTGGCCGACTATGTCCACGGGAAAGGTCTCAAATTCGGCATCCATATCATGCGTGGCATTCCGAAGATCGCCGTCAACCAGAAGACTCCCGTCAAGGGAACCGACGGCATCACGGCCGACCAGGTCTATAATGAGGACCGCCTCTGCCGCTGGCTGCACGACAACTATTCCGTCGACGCATCGAAACCCGGTGCCCAGGAGTATTACAACTCCATTTTCGAACTGTACGCTTCCTGGGGGGTGGATTTCATCAAGATCGACGACCTCTCCTCTCCGTATCACAAGGAGGAGATCGAAATGATCCGCAAGGCCATCGACGGTTGCGGAAGGCCGATCGTCCTCAGTACCTCTCCCGGTGCCACGCCGCCCTCGGAGGCTGCCCATATCAGCACGCATGCCAATATGTGGCGGATGGTCAACGATGTATGGGACCTGTGGAGAGACGTGACCAACCTGATGCGGGTCGCGGAGGACTGGTATCCGTACATCCAGACCGGTACCTGGCCGGATTGCGACATGATTCCGCTCGGCCGCCTGTCCATCCGCGGAGAACGGGGGAAAGACCGTCCGTCCCGGCTCACGAAGGACGAGCAGCGCTCGCTGATGACTTTCTTCTGCATCCTCCGCTCCCCGCTGATGTTCGGCGGTGACATGCCTTCGCTGGACGAATTCACGACCTCCCTCCTGACCAATCGGGAGGTGCTGCGGATGCATTCGCAGAGCCGGGATGTCCGGCAGGTGTTCAGGACGGAGGACCGGCTGGCCGTCACCTCGGTGGACGCCGTTACGGGAGAAACCTACCTGGCCCTGTTCAATATGGCCGAAGAGGAACAGCACGTCGAGGTCTCCCTCGCCGACCTGGGCCTGAAGGGCAGAAAGAAACTCACCGACCTTTGGACCGGTGAGCATTCCCGCAGCGGGAAGGACAGCATCTCCGCCGTCCTGCAGCCGCATGCCAGTGTCTTGTACAGGATCAGATAGATACCTGACTCAGAATAATTTGCCTTTGTTGAACTTGCTGGCCAGGCCGGCAAGTTCATCGGCTGTAGCCGGCCGGTTGAGCGCTTCTTTGCGCTCCTGCTGATACTGCTTCTTGAGTCGGGCGAACTGCTGCTTGGTGTCCAGGGTGAAGTCGCCGTTCTCGATCCAGGCGAAGTAGGAGGGCTCGTTTTCCCAGATGTCCCGGGCGGTACGGCCCTTGTGCTTGCCGAAACTGACAGTAGGTTCCCCGTCGTCGTTCAGGTACAGGCGGCCGGCGAAATCCACGTTCCGGGCCCGTCCGCCGATCCGGGACAGGGCGTCCACGTCGTTCTTCAGGACTTCCTGCTGCGTCTCGGACGGTGCCTGGTAACGGTCCAGCTGCGCTTTCAGGACTTCGTAGGTGGCCATGGTATCGGCTTCCGCCGAGTGGGCATTCTCGAAGTCTTTCCCGCCGCAGTAGAAGCGGTAGGCGGCCCGGAGGTTCCGCGGCTCCATATGGTGATAGATGTTCTGGACATCCACCATCCTGCTCTCGTGCAGGTTGATCCCTTCGATGCACTGGAGCATCTGAGCCGCCTTGTCGTGTGCCTTGGGGTCGGAGATGCGGGTCAGGCAGTATTCGCGGACCCGTTCGATCTCCTCGGCCAGCAGGGGAAGGTCGAATTTGGTGGAGTTGAAGCCGGCCAGGTCGCTGCCGCTGAGCCATCGGGCCACCTCGGGAAGGACTTCGATGAATTTCGGGCAGTCCACGAGGTCCTCGTCCTTCACACCGTTCACTTCCGAGGCGCTGGGATTGATGGGAATGACGCGATGGTTGCGGTAGTCCCAGGGTTTGATCTTCCAGGTCTTGACTTCGGGCTTCTCCTGTCCGGGAAATACCTTGACAAAGCTCAGTTCGATGATGCCGTCCGTGGCAATGTTAAGGCCGGTGCTCTCAATGTCAAAAAAGAGCAGCGGCCTTGTAAGGTTCAGTTCCATAATCTTTTACGAAATCATGATCGGCATCAGGATGCCGCAGATCTTTTCGGTCTCGGCCTCTTCCTCGGCAGGGAGGATGAGGGCGGCGCGGCGGGCGTCGGCGAACTTGATGACGATTCCGTTGCAGCCCATGTTGGAGAGGATCTCCGTCAGGAAGGTGGACTTGAAGCCGATAGTGAGTTCGTCGCCGGCATAGTCGCAGCTGATCTTCTCATAGGCGGCGAGGGCGAAGCCCAGGTCCTGGGCGGAGACTTCCAGCTGGCCTTCCTTGAGGGTGAACTTGATATGGTTCGATGCCTTGTTGGAGCAGACCGCCACCCGGCGTACCGTATTGAGGAGCAGGGTGCGGTCGATCTTCAGGACGTTGGCGTTGTTCTTGGGGATGACGTCCCGGTATTTCGGGTACTTGCCCACGACCAGCCGGCAGATCATCATCGTTCCGCCGAAAGTGAACTGGGCGGTGCTGCCGTCGAACGCCACGTCCACCTTCTCCACGTCCTTGCCGATGATGCTGCGGAGCACGCCGGCGGGTTTCTTGTGAAGGATGAAGGAGGCCTTCTCGGAGGCTTTCACATCCGTGGTGGTGTAGCAGATGAGTTTGTGGGAGTCGGACGCGACGAGGGTCGTGGAGTCCGTGTCGATATCGAAGAAGATACCGTTCATCGCAGGACGGATCTCGTCGTCGGCGGTGGCATAGACGGTGCCCTGGATGCCCTCGACCAGGCTGGCGGCCGGGAATTCCACTTTCTGGGCGTCCTCGCCGGTTCCCTTGATCTCCGGATAGTCGTCGGCCGGGAAGTAGGGGAGGACCGAATTGCCGCTGGCCCAGCTGCATTCGAAGGAACTGTCGTTGAGGGTCCGGATGCGGAGCGGCTGGTCGGGGAGCTCCTTCAGGAGGTCGATCATGTGGCGGGCGGGAACGGCGATGCTTCCCTCCTCTTCGGCTCCTTCCACCTCGATGGACGTCCGGAGCGTAAGCTCGGAATCCGAAGCCGTCACCTCGAGCTTTCCGCCCTTCAGGACGAACAGGAAGTTTTCGAGGATTGGCAGGGCGGACTTGGACGGAATGGCCTTGGAGACGTCCAGAAGCCCCTTGAGGAGGTCGGTGCTGGAAATGTTCAGTTTCATATCATGCGCATTTTTATGATTCGCGGAGTGGAACGGCTTCGTGGGGCCGCTCAACTGACAAATATAAGAAAAATCTCGCAAATGGCATAAATCTTGAATTTTTTCCCGGCAATAAAACATGTGTACTATGAAAAGAGGCATTTTAACAGTGTTGCTCTCAATCCTCGCGGGGGGATTGACGGCCTATGGTGTCGTAAAGGCCAATGAAAAGAACCTGGACCCCGCCCGCCTGGTGGGCGAGAACGGAACGGTGGAATACCGGACTGTCAATCTGGCAGAATCCGACTACCCCGATTTTACGTTTGCGGCTGAATCCGCGGTGGAGGCCGTCGTCTATGTGGAGGTGACCGTCCAGTCCCGTGCCCAGTCGCTGAACATCGACCCGTTCTTCCGGTACTTCTTCGGTGACGAGTATGGCTTCGGCCAGCCCCAGTCCCGGGAACAGAAAGGCAGCGGCAGCGGCGTGATCATCCGTCCGGACGGCTATATCGTCACCAACAACCACGTCGTCTCCGGCGCGACCAAGATTTCCGTCACCCTGAACGACAACCAGCAGTACGACGCCACCGTCGTGGGTACCGACCCGGCGACGGACGTTGCGATCATCAAGGTCGATGCGCAGAACCTTCCGACCATCCCGATGGGAGACAGCGACCAACTCCGCCTGGGTGAGTGGGTCCTCGCGATCGGCTCTCCGCTGGGCGCCCAGCTCCGCTCCACCATCACGGCCGGCATCGTCTCCGCGAAGGGACGTTCCATGCCCGACGGCAGCGGCGAATTCAAGATCGAATCCTTCATCCAGACCGATGCGGCCGTGAACCCCGGCAACTCCGGCGGCGCCCTCGTCAACAAGAAGGGCGAACTGGTGGGCATCAACACCGCCATCGTCTCCCAGACCGGCTCCTATACAGGCTATTCCTTTGCCGTACCGGTGAACATCGTCAAGCGCGTGGCCGGTGACCTCATCGACTTCGGTTCCGTCAAGCGGGCCATGCTGGGCATTACCATGCAGCCCATTGATAAAAAAATTCAAGAAGATTTGAAACTTAATTCGATGAACGGCGTATATATTTACGAGGTTTCGAAGGGAAGTGCCGCGGAAGAGGCTGGCCTGAAGCAGGGCGACGTGATCATAGCCATTGACGGTCAGATGATTACGGACGGTGCCTCCGTGCAGGAGAAGGTGAACAGCTACCATCCGGGCGACAAGGCCGTCATCACGTATATCCGGGATGGCAAGGAGAATTCCGCCGAGGTTACCTTCCATGCAGCTGCCACCCAGACCGGCGAGGTGGATGTGGACGGCTCGGTGGCGTTCTACGGCGCCAGGCTGAAGGCGATGGAACCCGATGAACTGAAGGCGATGCGCCTCCGTTCGGGTGTGAAGATCGTTTCCGTGGGCCAGGGCAAGATGGCCGAGGCCGGTGCGACCAGCGGTTCCGTCATCCTGTATGTGAATGACGAGCCCGTTTCGAAACCCGAAGACGTGATCGCCAAGGCGAAGAAGGCCCAGCGCGGCATCTACATTGAAGGTGTGGATGAAAACGGCAAGTCCTTCTATTTCGGCTTTGGCAAGTAAGAGACTGCCAAAGTTAGTGTAAAAGCGTTACGGTCAGTTTCTTACGAGGCTGACCGTAATTGTTTTTTATATAGATGAGACAGTTAAAGATTACTAAATCCATCACCAACCGCGAGAGCGCGTCCCTGGACAAATACCTCCAGGAGATCGGCAGGGAAGAGTTGGTGACCCCGGAAGAGGAAGTGGAACTTGCCCAGCGCATCCGCAAGGGCGATCCCGTGGCCCTGGAAAAGCTCACCCGTGCGAACCTCCGTTTCGTCGTTTCCGTCGCCAAGCAGTATCAGAACCAGGGACTGAGCCTCCCCGACCTGATCAATGAAGGCAATCTGGGCCTGATCAAGGCCGCCGAGAAATTCGACGAGACCCGTGGCTTCAAGTTCATCTCCTATGCCGTGTGGTGGATCCGCCAGAGCATCCTCCAGGCCCTCGCCGAACAGAGCCGCATCGTGCGTCTCCCGCTCAACCAGGTGGGTTCCCTGAACAAGATCAACAAGGCCCTCTCCAAGTTCGAACAGGAGTACGAGCGCCAGCCTTCCAATGAGGAGCTCTCCGAAATGATCGACGTTCCGAAGGACAAGATTTCCGACACCCTCCGCGTGAGCGGCCGCCACGTCTCCGTGGACGCCCCGTTCGTGGAAGGGGAGGACAACAGTCTCCTGGACGTGCTCCCCAACGACGATTCCCCGATGGCGGACAAGGGCCTCGTGAACGAATCCCTGAACACCGAGATCGAGCGCGCCCTTTCCACCCTGACGGACCGTGAGCGCGAGATCGTCAAGTCTTTCTTCGGCATCGGCTGCCAGGAAATGACCCTCGAGGAGATCGGCGAACGCTTCGGCCTCACCCGTGAGCGCGTGCGCCAGATCAAGGAGAAGGCCATCCGCCGTCTCAAGAGCCCGTCCCGCAGCAAGTTGTTAAAAGGCTATCTCGGTTAACCGAAAAGATTCTTTCGTCGGTCTTACGACCTCCTCAGAATGACAGAGGAATAGTCTTACGACCTCTTCGGAGTGACAGGTTTCTGTCATTCCGAGCGAAGCGAAGGAATCTAAAAACCATCCTGAATGTCACCCGAATCTTTTATCCAGAAGAAGGCCGCCGAGGCCATCAAGGCCCTGTACGGGGCCGATGTACAAGAGAATATCCTGCAGGTTTCCGTGACCCGGAAAGAGTTCGAGGGAGATTATACCCTCGTGACCTTCCCGCTCCTCAAGATTACGCACAGCGCCCCCGATGCGACGGGAAACGCCATCGGTGCGTGGCTCGTGGAGAATGTCCCGGAGATCGCCGCCTTCAACTCCGTGAAGGGTTTCCTGAACCTGTCCTTCTCGCCGGTGTATTGGGACGAGACCCTTGCCGAAATCGCCTCCAACGACGCATATGGCCAGCTTCCCGCTACCGGCAAGCGCATCATGGTGGAGTTCTCCTCCCCGAATACCAACAAGCCCCTGCACCTGGGCCATATCCGCAACAACCTCCTCGGAGACAGCGTGTCGCGCCTCCTCAAAGCCTGCGGCAACGAGGTCATCAAGTCCACGATCGTCAACGACCGCGGCGTCCATATCTGCAAGTCCATGCTGGCCTGGCAGAAGGAGTTCCAGGGCAAGACCCCGGAATCCACCGGCATCAAGGGCGACCACCTCGTGGGCGACTGCTATGTGGCCTTCGACAAGATGTACAAGGCCGAGGTCAAGAAGCTGATGGAAGAGGGGATGTCCGAGGACGAGGCCAAGAAGGCCGCCCCCTCCCTGAAAGAGGCCCACGAAATGCTCGTGAAGTGGGAGCAGAACGATCCCGACGTCCGGGCGCTCTGGTCCATGATGAACGGCTGGGTCTATGCCGGCTTCGACGAGACGTATGCCGCCCTGGGCATCACCTTCGACCAGGTGGACCACGAGTCCGAGACGTACCTCCTGGGCAAGGAACTGGTGCAGAAAGGGTTGGAAGAAGGCGTTTTCGTGAAGGAAGCCGACGGCTCCGTGTGGTGCGACCTCACGGCCGACGGCCTGGACCGCAAACTCGTCCTCCGCGGCGACGGCACCTCGGTGTACATCACCCAGGACCTTGGCACCGCCGAGCGCCGGTTCGCCAAGTACGACCTGGATTCCCACGTGTATGTCGTGGGCAACGAGCAGGACTACCATTTCCAGGTCCTGAAGCTTATCCTCAAGAAGCTGGGCTTTGCCTGGGCGGACCAGATCTACCACCTGTCCTACGGCATGGTGGAGCTTCCCGAAGGCAAGATGAAGTCCCGCGAAGGAACCGTCGTCGATGCCGACGACCTCATCCAGAGCATGTATGAGGAGGCGAAGAAGACCTCCGAGGAAAGCGGCAAGCTGGCCGACATCTCCGAGGAGGAGAAGGAACGGCTGTATCACATGATCGGCCTCGGTGCCCTGAAGTATTTCATCATCAAGGTCGATCCCAAGAAGACGATGCTCTTCAACCCGAAGGAATCCATCGACTTCAACGGCAATACCGGTCCCTTCATCCAGTACACGCACGCCCGTATCTGCTCGATCCTGCGGAAGGCGACGGTGGCGTTCGGCCCCGCCGACGTCACGACCGCCCTCGTCCCTTCGCCGAAGGAGATCCGCCTCATCAAGCTCCTGGGCACTTTCCCGGCCAAGGTCGCCGAGGCCGGAGCGGCCCTGAGCCCTGCCGTGCTGGCGAACTACGCGTATGACTTGGCGAAGGAGTTCAACCAGTATTATCACGAAACCCCGATCCTCCGTGAGGAGGACCAGGGTCTGCTGAAGTTCCGTCTGGAACTGATCTCCGTGATGGCCCGCACGCTCCGCAGCGCGATGGGCATCCTCGGAATCGAGCTTCCGGAGAGAATGTAGTTACTGCTTCCAGTAGTTCTCGATTTCCTCGAGCGTCTTGCCGGTGGTCTCCGGAACGTACTTCCACATGATGAAGAGGTAGGGGAGACAGCAGAAGGCGAAGAGGAAGAAGGTGCCTGCGGGAGTCAGGTTCTCCAGCATCCAGGGCGTCAGCTGCCCGATCAGGTACGTGCCCACCCACAGTGCGAGGCCGGCGATGGACATCGCCAGGCCTCGCACTCTGTTCGGATACATCTCGGACAGGAGGACGAAGACCACGGCGCTGATGGAGATGGCCGTGCAGAAGACGTACAGGAGGAAGAAGGTCAGAAGGAACCAGGTGGGCATCGTGCCCACGGCAAACCAGGTGCCGATGCACAGCAGGCAGACGATCATTCCGCCGACGCCCCACCAGACCAGCTGTTTCCGGCCCACCTTGTCGATGATGAGGAGGGCGATGACCGTCGTCAGCATGTTCACCACGCCCACGAGGACGGTGGAGAACATGGAGCCTTCCCCGCTCAGGCCGGCGTCCTGGAAGATCTTGGGCCCGTAATACAGCACGGCGTTCACGCCCATGAACTGGCCCAGGATGGCGATGGCGCTGCCGATGAGCACGGCTTTCAGGATGCCGGGCTCGCGGAGGGCCTTCCATTCCTCGCTCTTGTCCTGCCGCTGGCCGCGGATGGCGAGCCAGCGCGGACTCTCCGGGATGAAGAAGATGAGCACCAGGAACAGGAGGTCCGGGATGGCTTCGCAGCCGAACATCCCCCGCCAGTATTCCTGGTTGAACATGCGGGTGCCCAGTTCCGTTCCCGTGGCGTCCACTGCCGCCCCGCGCAGGATGAGGTAGTTCATCAGGTAGGCCAGCAGGAAGCCGATGGTGATAAAGAGCTGGTACAGGGACACGAGCGTCCCCCGCTTTTCGGCGGGCGCCACTTCCGAGATGTAGATGGGGGAGACGATGGAAACGACGCCGATGCCGAAGCCGCCGATCATGCGGTAGACGACCAGCTGGCCGAAATTCCCGCATACGGCGCAGCCGATGGCCGATACGGAGAACATCAGGGCCGAGATGAGCATCGTCTTCTTGCGCCCGAGGAAGTCGCTGAGCATGCCGGCGACCAGCACGCCGATGATGGACCCGATGAGGGCGCACCCTACGAACCAGCCTTCCATGCCCGTGGACAGGCCGAACTGGGCCTTCACGATTTCCGTCGTGCCGGAAATCACGGCCGTGTCATAGCCGAACAGGATACCGCCGATGGCCGCCACGACGGACAGGAAGACGATGTATCCCATGCTTTTTTCCTTGTTGCTCATAGTCCGAAGTACTCTTTATATCTGTCATACAGGTGCCCGGCCTGGAGGTAGGCCGACTGCGGGCTCATGAAGTGGGAGAACTCGAAGGTGATGGCTTTGTCGTAGCCGCAGCGCTTCGCCGCTTCCAGCTTGAGCCGGAGCTTGTCGAACTTCAGCGGGAAGAAGTGGATGGGCATGTCCCGATCGAAGGTTTCGGCATTGGTCCAGCACTGCATCCCGTACCGGTCCGCGAGTTTCTTGTTCACGCTGAAGAAGGCGTCCAGCTCGTCGTAGTCGATATGGCCGTCCTGGAACGCGCAGGCATCGACATATTCGTGGATGCCGTCGAAGATCTCGTTCCATTCCTTCTCGTGCTGGGCGACGGAAACGGCTTCTTCATTGGTCATTTCCCCCGTTCCCATGACAGCTTTCTTGCCGTCGATCCAGGGAGAGATGAAGGTGGGCAGGCCGCCGGAGACCTCCTTGCACTGGCGTCCCATCGTCCGGAAGGACTCGATGGCGCCCTTGGTGGCGCGGGAAATCTCGCCGGAAATGTACCACCCGCCGAAGCTCTTGTACTTGGAGCCGTACCGCTCCCAGACTTCGTCAATGACGTACTTGTTGGACTCCACCTCGTAGGACATATCGCCTGTGTCCCAGTACTTTCCGGAATCGTACAGCCCCAGCATGAATTTCATCCCATATTTTTCCGCCAGGCGGCAGAACATGTCGATGAGGTCCACCGAGGGCATGTAGCAACCTTTCTTGAGGAGATACGGGGAGGGGTAGGTGATGAACTTCCGGTAGCCGCACCGGATGTCGATGACCGTGTCGATGCCGATGGCCTTCATGTACCGGAAATCCCGGTCCCACTCCCGTTCGCCCCAGTTCTGGTGGGGAATGTCGTGGGAGATCTCATCCAGGAAGGTGCCCGTGATGGGAAGGGCGTTTCCCTTGGGAACAATGAGCCGGCTTTCGACGGACGGGTCCGGCTCGATGCCGTATTTGTCGGTGCCGGAAGAGGATTTGCAGCCGGATGCCAACAGGGGGGCGGCAGCGGCGGCAAGAGCGCTTTTCTTGAGGAATTCTCGTCTGTTTTCCATATCTATCGGTTTAACAGTCTGTGCTTGGAGAGAAGGCTGGCGCCCACCGCACCGGCCTTGTTCCCGAGACGGGATACCTTGATGACGGTGTCGTTGTTCACCAGGTTGAGGGACAGGCGGCTCACGGCACCCAGCAGGGGCGGCATCAGGTACTGCTCCGTCACGCACAGGCGCCCGCCGATCACGACCACGTCCGGGTTGAACAGGTTGATGAGACCCGCGACGGCGCGTCCCAGGGTGCTTCCCACCTGTTCCACACACTCGATGGCCGTCACGTCTTCCTTGGCCACGGCGTCCAGAATGTCATTCAAGGTTATTTCCCGGCCTTCGGCAAAGGCGGCCGAGAGGATGGAGGGATGGCCTTCCGCCAGCCTTTCCCCGATGAGGCGGTGCAGCGCGAGTCCGGAGGCGCCGGTCTCCAGGCAACCCACCTTGCCGCAGCGGCAGATCTGGTGGTTGTCCAGCAGGGGGAAGTGGCCGATTTCGCCGGAAAAGCCGGATTTTCCGCTGAACAGCTTCCCGTCCAGGACCATGCCCATGCCCAGTCCCCAGCCTACGTTCAGGAAAAGGACCGTCCGGGCGTCGCCCGCAATGCCGCTCATGTATTCGCCGAAGGCCATGCCCCGGGAGTCGTTCTCGATGAAGACCGGCCAGCCGAATCCCTGTTCCAGGATGCTCCGGATGGGTTTTTCCTCGCTGATGTAATAGCTGTAGCTGTACCCGGTCCGGTGGTTGACCCGGCCGGTGAGGTTCACGCCCACGGCACGGACCTGGGAGGGGTCCAGGTGATATTTCCGCAATTGTTTCTTCACGCAGGCGCAAAGACCGAGGACCGACTCTTCCGTGCCGGTCAGGGTGAAGGCGATCCCGTCCTGGAACTGGATCAGCCGGCCGGTGAAATCCGTGACGGCCAGCGTGAGTTCGCCTTTCCCTACCTCCACGCCCACGAAGAAGCCTGCGTCCGGGTTGAGCCCGTACAGGCTCGGCCGGCGTCCGGTGGCCGATTCCTGCTTGCCCCAGTCGGACAGGATGCCCGCCTGCTCCATCTCGCTGACGATGCGCGTGACCTTGGGTATGCTGGTTCCCAGTTCATGGGCGAGGTCCGAGAGGGAGTAGGTGTCTCCATTCTCGCAGAGGGCGAGAATGCTTTTTTTCTCCGCAGGATAGCGGTTTTTCAGCAGGCTGTCCAGGAAAGGTTCCATGATTGTATCGAATCAACGCAAAGATAGGATTAATCCGACAATTATACAAGCGGTAATATACTTGAACTGTTAAAATTGACATTTTTGTTTTTAATAAAATGTTAAAAACCTTTGATTTTTTCCTGGCGTTTATTAAATTTGTCGCAGACCATACGGAATCCGTTTATAAAGAATCGTCCTATGAATGCTATTGACTTTGGAGCCATGGCAGCACGTTATCGTAAGGAATTGTACGACAACGTCTTGCCTTTTTGGCTGGAAAAATCCCAGGATAAGGAGTTCGGCGGTTACTTCACCTGCCTGAACCGGGATGGAAGCGTCTTCGATACCGACAAGTTTGTCTGGCTGCAGGGCCGGGAGGTCTGGCTGTTCGCCATGCTGTACAACCAGGTGGAGAAAAATCCGGCCTGGCTCGCCTGCGCGCAGCAGGGGGCCCGCTTCCTGGAAGAATACGGCCATGACGGGAACTTCGACTTCTATTTTTCGCTCACGCGCGAGGGAAAGCCCATCATCGCCCCCTACAACATCTTCTCCAACACGTTCGCCTGCATGGCTTTCGCCCAGCTGGCCGTCGCAACGGGGAATGGGCATTATGCCGACATCGCCCGGAAGACCTTCCAGCGCATCCTGGACCGCCGCTCGAATCCGAAGGGCCGGTGGCTGAAGGCCGTTCCCGGCACCCGCCCCATGAAGGACTTCGCCCTCCCGATGATCATCTGCAACATGGCCCTGGAGATCGAGCCCATCATCGAGGACAAGTCCCTGCTGGACAAGACCATCGACGAGGCCCTGCACGAGGTCTTCGACGTGTTCTACCAGCCGGACCTGGGCGTGATGGTGGAGAACCTCGCCCCGGACGGCAGCCTCATCGACTGCTTCGAAGGCCGGCGCATCAACCCCGGCCACGACCTGGAGGCCCTGTGGTTCATGATGAACCTGGGCATCCGCCTGCACCGGCAGGACATCATCGACAAGAGCATGGAGATCGCCCTCCGGGTCATCGACTACGGCTGGGACAAGGAGTACGGCGGCATCTTCTATTTCATGGACCGCAAGGGCTATCCCACCCAGGAACTGGAATGGGACCAGAAACTCTGGTGGGTGCACCTGGAGAGCGCCATCGCCATGATCAAGGGCTACCGGCTCACCGGCAACGAAAAGGCCCTGGAGTGGTTCCTCAGGCTGGATGATTATCTCTGGACGCATTTCAAGGACCCGGAGTATCCGGAATGGTATGGGTACCTGAACCGCAGGGGAGAGGTGCTCCTGCCGCTCAAGGGCGGCAAATGGAAGGGCTGCTTCCATGTTCCCCGCGGTCTCTACCAGATCGGGACCATCCTGCAGGAAATCGCAGACAAAAAGTAAACAATGCCTCAAGATATGAAATCATTTACCCGTCTGATCGTTGCTCTGCTGGCCGGACTGTTCCTGGTCCAGGCAGCAGCCTTTGCCCAGGCCCAGGTCCGGGGCAAAGTGACCGATGCGGATGGCAAACCCCTCGCGGGTGTCACGGTGCTGGTGAAAGGCACCACGAACGGCACCATGACGGCGGCGGATGGAAGTTATTCCCTGCGCGCGGCCGAGGGCGATGTCATCGAATTCTCCTGTCTGGGCCTGTCCACGGTGGAGCGTACCTTTGACGGCCGCTCTGCCATCAGCGTCACCCTGACGGAGGATGCCCTTTACCTGGAAGACGTGGTCGTCGTGGGATACGGAACGGCGAAGAAAGAGACCCTGACGGCGGCCGTATCCGCCATCAAGGGTGATGAAATCCTGAAAGCGCCTGCGACCAATGTTTCCCAGGTGCTGGGCGGCAAGCTTCCCGGCATCTCCTCCGTGCAGGAGTCCGGTGAACCGGGCCTGGACCAGGCCTCGCTTCGCATCCGCGGTTCCGTGTACGGCGTCGCCTATGTCGTGGACGGCTATCCTGTGGACAACATCAACGACATCGACCCGGCCGACATTGAGAGCGTTTCGGTCCTGAAGGACGGCGCTTCGGCGGCGGTGTACGGCCTCAAGGCGGCCGGCGGCGTAATCATCATCACCACCCGGAAGGGTGACAAGGGCGATACCCGGATTACCTACAATGGTTCAGTGGGCGCTTCCATGAACGCTAATTTCCCGCGTTTCATGGACGGTCCGCAGTTTGCCTATTACTATGATGTGGCGCAGATGATGGACCTGCTGTCTAACGGCGAGATCGCTTCTCCCGAGGATTATGTCCCGTATTTCACCCAGAAGAATATCGCAGCCATGCAGGCTGGGACGGACGGTTGGGACAATGTCGATTACGTGAAGAAAGTCTTCGGAACCGGCCTGACGCAGAAGCACAATGTGACTGTCCAGGGCGGTAATGACAAGGCCCGGTTCTTTGTCAGTGCCGGTACATTAAACCAGAAGGGCAATATCGACAAGTTTGATTTTACACGCTATAACATCCGCTCCAACATCGAAGGGAGCCTCTCCCAGCAGCTCAGCTACAAGGTCGGCTTGTCAGGCGTTATCGGCGACCGTTCAACCCCTGCATTCCTTTCGGGTGGCTCGGACGGCGGGGCCACCGAGGTCGGCTGGTTCTCCATTGCCCGCCAGGTTGTCCAGATGCACCCGTATCTTCCTGAGAAATACGATGGTTACTATACCGGCGCAGTCCAGGACAACCAGAGTTTCCTGGTCAGTCCGCTTGCCGCCATCTATGAGTCGGGTTACAAAAAAACCAGAAGTGCTTCGGCTTCTGTCAATGCCGCCCTCATCTGGAATATCCCTTTTATTCCGGGACTGTCCCTGAAGGCTTCCGGCTCCTATGACTACGGGGTGAGTTACAATAAGAACCTGAGTACTCCTTATACCCTTATGCAACGGGTCCGTACAGATGCCGGATGGGTCTGGCAGCAACGTACGGACAATCCCCATATCGCCAACAATGTGAACAACCTGGGGGAAGGCGTGACTTTCTCGCAGCAGATGGTGGGGCAGGCCAGCGCCGGTTATGTGCAGGCTTTCGGCAAGCACCATGTCGATTTGATGGCCCTTGCGGAAATCCGTGACTATAAGGGGAACGGACTGGCCGCGTATGCACAGGGCCTTCCGTTCGACTCTCTTCCGGAGTTGTCGAACGGAGTCGCCTCCAATTCACCGGTCAGTGGTTGGAGCGGCGCTTCCCGGAGCCTTGGTTTCGTGTTCAGGGCCCGTTACGACTATGCGGAAAAATACCTGGCGGAAGTGACCGGCCGTTACGACGGATCCTATAAATTTGCCGGCATGAGCAGGACCCGCTGGGGATTCTTCCCCTCTGTGTCCCTCGGGTGGCGTCTGTCCCAGGAAGAGTTCATGAAAGGCATCTCCTGGCTGGATGACTTGAAATTGCGTGCCAGCGTAGGCCTTCTGGGTAATGACAGTGTCAGCGAATATGCCTTCCTGAGCACTTACTCCCAGTCATCCAACGTAGCGTATGGCCAGAAGGGAGGAGCAACGGTGGTAAGTCCCGCTTACTACACGTCCGGCATTCCCAATACCGACCTCTCGTGGGAGAAAACCCAGAGCTGGAATGTGGGTATGGACTTTTCCCTCTGGGGAGGTCTGCTGGGAATGGAGGTCGACGGCTTCTACAACTATACCTACGACATGCTGACTTATCAGTCTACCGGATTCCCTTCGTCCATGGGTGGTTATTATCCTACGTGGGTGAATAAGAATGCCGTTGATGCCAAGGGTATCGATATCCTTGTGCGTCATCGTAATCATTTCACCTTGGGAGACGATCCCTTCTACTATGAGGTGACCGGCAGTCTCACCCGTTCGAAGACGCGCTGGCTGGTCTACAACGATGATCCCAATATTGTCGACTGGCGTAAACGTGTGGGGACCACCGTGGGCAGCATCATGTGCTGGCAGGCCGACGGCCTGTTCAGGACCGAAGAGGAAATCGATGAGGCCTCCTGGTACGGTACGCGTCCCAATGTGGGCGACATCCGCTACATCGACCTCAATGGCGACGGCAAGATCGATGAGGACGACAAAGGTTATTTCGGCCGTTCCAACCGCCCGGAACTCACGTTCGGCTTGAATTTCAACCTCGCATGGAAGGGGATTGATTTCAACGCCCAGTTTACGGGTGGCGCCCTCTTCGACATTTCCATGACGGGTACGTACTACAACGACAATGACGACAATACCATCTGGACCCAGACCTTCAAGGAAGGAGGCAATTCGCCGCTGTTCCTGGTTCAGAATGCGTACAGCGCATTCAATCCCGAAGGGACATTCCCGCGTCTGACCCTGGCCAAGACCACCCATGGAGGTGACAACGGACTCAGTTCCACGTTCTGGATCAGGGACGGTAAATATGTACGCCTGAAGAGTGCCCAGCTGGGATACACACTTCCCAGGAAGTGGACTTCCAAGCTGGGAATCCAGTCTCTCCGGTTTTTTGTCGAGGGACAGAACCTGTTCACCATCGACGGTCTTCCGGAAGGAATCGACCCGGAATCGCCTGGCGTGAACAACGGTTACTATCCGCAGCAGCGCCTGATGATGGGCGGTATAACTTTGACGCTGTAATAAGGGAGAAACAGTTATGAAAAAAGTATTGTTTCTGACTGCGGCCCTTGCCGCACTTGTGGCCTGCAACAACACGCTGGACCTTACGCCGACAGACAGGGTATCGGCCAAAACCCTATGGGAAACCACCCGGAACGCGGAGTATTCCGTCAATCACCTGTATTCCTACATCTGGGGATATTATTCTGCCCCTACGGCAGCCGGCCTTACCGAAGCCCTTACCGACGAACTCAAGTATACCTCGTACAACTTCAATGCGATGGCGTATATCCCTTCCTATCTGGCTTATTTCGAAAGCACGGTAACCGCCCAGACCATCGACGTGTACCTGGGCATGTGGGGTTCGCTGTATGTGGCCATCCGGGAGACCAATGAAGCGATCAACTATCTTCACGCCTACGGTCAGATGCCGGAAGCGGACAAGGTCAGGCTGGAAGCCGAACTGCGTTTCTTGAGAGGATACTTCTACTTCGAGCTGATCAAACGCTATAAAGACGTCATCCTGTATGATGAGGATCTCGCGGCTATCGTGAAGGATAAGGCCGTGTCCTCCGAAAGCGAAGGATGGGATATGGTCCAGGCTGATCTGGATTTTGCTGCGGAAAACCTGCCCGCCCCTGCCGTTGCCGGCGGCCGTATCAACAAAGGCATGGCTTATGGTTTCATTACCCGGGCCATGCTCTATGCCAAGCGTTACGATGCCGTGATCGCGGCTGCAAACGCCGTAGCGGAACTGGGGTATTCCCTGGAGCCCGTGTATGCCGACGCTTATGGCAAGTCGCTTGCCGCCGGCAACCGGGAGGCAATCATTCAGTATACCTTCGATTATGCATCGGGCCTCACGCACAGTTTCGACTTCTATTATACTCCGGGCGGAGATTATGCCATCGAAGACATGAAGGGCGGTGCCTATGCCGTCCCCACCCAGGAGATCGTTGAGAGCTATGAACTCGCTACGGGCGGATTCCCGTCCTGGAGCGCTTGGCATGGTTCAACCACCAATACGCCTCCTTACGAGTTGCTGGAACCTCGTTTCCAGGCCAGTATCCTGTACAATGGCTCTGCCTGGAAAGGCCGCACGATCGAACCCTATGTGGGTGGTATCGACGGGTGGGCCGCCTGGAAAACGGACAAGGAGCCCAAAGGAAAGACGGTTACCGGCTACTATCTTCGGAAACATGTCGATGAGGGCTACAGTGTAACGACCTCCGGAAGCAGTCACCCCTTTACCCTTCTGCGTTACGGTGAAGTGCTGCTGAATAAAGCGGAAGCCTGCTATCGGACCAACGACAATGCGGGCGCCAATGCCGCCGTGCGTGAGATCCGCAGCCGTGTTGGACTCTCTTACACCGATAAGAGCGGGGATAATCTCTGGAAGGCTATCGTCCAGGAAAGGAAAGTGGAATTGGCCTTTGAAGGCCTGCGCTATTGGGATCTGCGCCGATGGGAAGTGGCCGCCCAGCCGTATCCCGAGGGTTTGAGCGCTTATCAGCAGCACGGCCTGAAGATAGAACCGGAGGGAAGTGGTTTCCGCTATACCTACGTTTCGGTAGATGAGAAAGACCGCAATTTCCCGGAGCGCCTGTACCGTTTCCCGATGCCCAAATCGGAACTGGAATCCAATTCGCTTGTGAACCAATATGATGAGTGGAAGTAGTATGAAAAAGCATCTGTATATTCTTTTGGCTGCGCTTGTGGCGCTTGCTTCCTGCCACAAGCCCGAGTATGTGGAGCCCACGGCGGAGCGGCAGGGGCTTACCAGCCTGACCGCCATCCTGGTGGATGGCCCTTATGCCGGACAGGAACTCGCGAAGCTTACGGTTACGGACCCCGATGCCACGCTTTTGGAAATCCCCATTCCGTTCTATTATCCGGAAGTCTCCAATGACGAGACCCTCATCCACATGCTGAAACTGCGTGTTCAGGCTGAACTGCAGCCCAATTATACGATCACGCCGAAATTGGGTGTGCTTGACCTTACGGTGGAAAACTATTTCACGCTCACGGATCCCAAGGGCAATTCCCGTGAAATTACGATTACAGGCAAGCGCACCAAATCTTCTTCCTGTTCCCTGGTAGCCATGATGGTCGAGGACGTGAAAACTTCGGCCGTTATCTATGAGGAGTCGTCAAAGATCCTGATACCCTATCTGGACGACCTCTCGTCGGTACAGATTACCGGCCAGGTCTCTCCGCATGCAAAGTTGGTCAAAGTCAATGGAAAGGCCTACAACGAGAAGGCCCGGTATAATCTGAATACGGGCGCCAGCGTAACCGTGCAGGCACATGACGGTGTCTCCGAACGCACTTATGTCGTGGAGCAGGGTATTCCCAGCCTGCTTGGTTCCGGTATGAGGGAAGAGTCTGTCGCCCGCCTGTTCAATGTGGATCCTGAAACCATGGCCGGCCTGCCGCCTTATACGGACGATTCATTCGTGTCGCTGGCAGGATTGGGTACGAATGTGGTTGTGGGCCTGGGCAATGGCCGTACACCTGTTTACCTGGATGCTTTTACCGGTTCCAAGAAGGGGGAGATCAACCTTGGAAGCGCCGTGGCCGACTGCCTCACCAGTGATGATGCCGGTCATATGGTTATCGCTAGCTTTGCTACCGGCGGCCTGGAGGCACAGGACGTCAACCTGTATGTTACCTCTTCGGTTTCGGAGGCTCCTGAACTGCTGTATACCTTCACCAATCCGCTGACCACACCCGTCGGTCACCGCGTCAAGGTTTCGGGGAATGTGAAGGAGAATGCCTGTATCGTATTGACTTCGGAAGGTGTCGTTGACTTGACCTTGTCTTCCGAAATCGTGTATCTGCTTGTCCGCGGCGGCGTTGTGACCGAAGTGAAGACCAAGAGTTTTGCCGGCCTGGGCCTTGCCTGGGGTTCCGCTCCGGTAAACAGTGCGACTGTCTGCGCCGTTTCCGACAATCCTGACAAGGATGGCTGGTTCGTGGACTATTACGGGGAAAACTCGGATCCGTCGGTGACCAGTGAAAGTGCCGATTGCTATATCCTCCATTATGTCGATGCCAAAGACAAAGACCATTGGCTGGACCGGGTGGGCAACTGGGGTGTCAATCCCAACTGCCTGGACCTGAAAGTATTCAACGGAACGCCTTATCTGACGCTCTTTGCCGTGAGTCACTTCCCGCAGTGGGATATCCGTCCCAGACTGCGCCTGTACGATGCAACGGATCCTTCAGGCGTCCGCAAGTTGATGGGAAACGACAATCTGGCTATCTTCCAGAAAGGAGCCCGTAATGAGCCCACCGGTGCTTCCGGTGATGTCGTCCTGGTACCTTCCGCCGATGGCTATCGGATGTATCTGTATTATTATGACCACCATACGCAGGTTATCGGTGCCTACGTAGCAGATTGTTTCGAGATATGAGAAAGCTTTTCTATATGATGGGGGCGGCCTTGGCTGTCATGGCTACCGCCTGTGGCTGCAATAAGCAGGGGAGTGGCCTCCCCGATGTCTGGCCCTGGGATGACCCCGATGCTGATGACGCTCCTTGGGAGGAGATCGTGGATGGTCGATATGGAAGCCTTCCCGCTTATGTGAAACTGTACCATTCCCCTTCGAAACTGAAAGGGAAGAAGGCCGAGGCCTATATTGCTACGGTTGACCTGACGCAGGCCTCCTGGCATGTCTGGGGCCTCCGCGATCCGGAACTGGACGGCAGTGAAGATGCCCTGAAAACGCCGACGGAGGTATTCAATGAGCAGGGAAACCCTGTTCTGGTGATGAACGGTGGATTTTTCTACACGGACTCGGGAGTCAACTACCCGGCCAGTATCGCTGTGGAAAACGGCGAACTGCTGTCGCCCAACATCAATTATGCTTCGGAGGACTGGGTCACCATGTACTATCCTACCAAAGCCGCTTTCATTGAACATGCCGACGGCTCCATGGAAGCCTCCTGGACCTACTTCTCCGATGCGGATCATCACTACATTTACCAGAACCCGGCAGAAAACGGATACGGGAGTACCCCCCAGGCTATACCCGGTGCAACCTTCCCGTCAGAGGGAGCCTTGTTTGAGGCTAAGACCGCTATCGGCGCCGGACCTGTCCTGGTGAAAAACGGAGAAATCAGGGACACCTGGCGTTTCGAGTGCCTGCCCGGGGACTATGATGTGAACTGCATCAATCCGGATCCACGTACCGCTATCGGTGTCACCGCCGACAGGAAACTGGTGCTGTTTGTCTGCGAAGGCCGGGAGATGACGGAGGGAGTCAATGGCTATTCTACGGAGAATGTAGCCAGGATCCTGAAGGAATTCGGTTGTACGGATGCCGTCAATCTCGATGGCGGAGGCTCCACCTGCCTGCTGGTAAACGGTATGGAAACGGTGCAACCTACCGACGGAATGCAACGTTCCGTGGGAAGTTGCATCTATATAAAATAGATACGATGAAGAGATTTTGGACGGTGCTGTTTGCCATATCGGCCGTGTGCTGTACACGGCCGGAAACTTTGGAGCCTGACCCGAAGGTGGAACCGGATCCCGTGATTCCCGTCACCCCTCCGGATCCGGTTCCGTCCCAGGCTAAGCCCCGGTATGTGTGGATCGACGCATCGGCCAATTTCCGTTATTATGCCAATGACAAGGCCTATATCGCCAAGGAACTCAAGCAGGTGGCCGATTGTGGCTTCACGGATATCGTTGTGGATGTCCGTCCCACGGAAGGTACTGTTCTCTGGTCCTCTTCCGTCGCTCCACAAGCCCGGCGCCTGGCAGCCTGGATCGGAAGCAGCTACCGGTTTATTGAAAGGACGGCGACCTTTGACTATCTGCAGGCCTTTGTCGATGCCGGGCATGCCGTAGGTCTTAAAGTCCATGCCGCCATCAACACCTTTGTGGGCGGTTATGGCGGTTATTACGGACTGGAGAGTGAAGGTCCCATTTTCTCAGGGGACATTCCCGCTTCATGGGCATCGGTGGACTATACTTCCGATGGTTTGAGAAGCGCTTTCTACGACGGAGTCCAGGGGACGGTATTCCTGAATCCTGCCGACGACGATGTGCAGGCGTATCTGCTTTCCCTGCTCAAAGAACTGGCCGCATACGATGTCGACGGGATTGTTCTGGATCGCTGCCGCTATTCAGATGCCGGACTCCAGAGCGACTTCTCCGATGTTTCGCACCGTAAGTTCGTCGATTATCTGGGACACGAACCTGCCAAATGGCCCGTATTTGAGGCCGGGGTGGAGGATGTCCCGTCTCCCATGGGGGAGGACCAGTATGCCTGGCTTGCCTTCCGGGCGAAAACCATCCATGATTTTGTCGAAATGGCGGCTGATACCGTTCATGACGTCAATCCGTCTGTCCAGTTCGGCGTGTATGTGGGAGCCTGGTATTCGTCGTATTATTCTTCCGGGGTCAATTGGGCCAGTCCCCGCTATCCCACCCATAAGGCATATCCCCACTGGGCCAACAGCGAGTATCACAAATACGGTTTTGCCGATCATTGCGATTTCATGCTGTTGGGCTGCTATGCCGCATCGTCCAGTATCTACGGAACCTCAGAGTGGACCATGCAAGGCTTCTGTACGCGGGCCCGCAGCCTGCTGATGGGAGACACCGTTTTCTCCGGAGGGCCGGATGTCGGCAATCCGGAGGGCTGGCAGAATGGAGGAAAAAGCGCCTATATCCCCAGGACGGTGGATGCCTGTATCAATGCGGCCGATGGCTATTTCGTCTTCGACCTGTGCCACATCAGGATGTTTGATTACTGGACTCCCTTCGAACATGCATTTTCAGATTATCTCAACACTTTAACTAATTAAGTTATGAAAAAAGTACTCTATTTTCTTGCTGCCGCCCTTGTTGCTGTAGCGGCTTGCAGCAAACCGGAAGAAGAGAAACCGGAACCCACCCCGGATCCTACCCCCACCGTTCCGGATCTTACCCTCACGACTGACAAGATCGTGGATGTGGATGCGGAGTCTTCCATTTATACGGTCAAGTTTGGCGCCGGGAAGGCCTGGACTGCCAGTCTCAGCTATCCGGATGGCTCTGAATCGGGCGCTGTCCTGGACAAGAGTAAAGGTGATGCCGCAGAAGCTGTCGACCTGCGTGTGACTTTCGACGGATTGCCTGAAGGAAAGATCGGCCGCCTGGTCCAGCTGGACCTCAAAGCCGGCTCGAAGACGGAGAGCATCCTGTTCTTCCAGGGTCTCGTTTTCTTTACGAAAGCCGACAATCCTGCCGCTTTCGAGACTGCCGGTGGTGACCTCAAGGTGAACATCCTCACCAATATGGATGTTACCGTCAAGAAATATGATGGTGCCGACGAGGCTTTCCCCTGGGCTCCTGTTACCATTACGGAGGATAAGGCTGCCCATACCATCGACCTTGCATTCAAAGTGGCTGCCAATGGAGGCTATGACCCCCGCCAGGCATATGTGAAGTTCACCCTTCCCCAGATTCAGGATCCGGTTATGGACGATGAAGGAAACCCCACCGGCGAAACAAAGGACCACGTGGAGCGCTTCTATCTGGAACAGAAAGGCCATTCCGCCCAGCTCTGGCAGACTTTCCTTCCTGAAGGATTCTATGTGGGAGATGGTGCGACAGCTTCCGTCGCTGTTTTTGACGGGAAACTTCTTGTGAGTGACTCCCAAAGCGTCCATATCGTCAATCCCGCTACCGGCGCTTTCGAAGGTACGCTCGCTACGGGAGACCTTCCCGTCCAATGCATCGCCAATGATGATGCCGGCAATGTCCTGTTTGCCAACTTGGGTGCCTATTTAGGCCTGTATGATGTCTATGCCGTCAAGGCCACCGACAAGGCCCTTGCCGAACCGGTCCATCTGATCCATTTTGTCAATGAGGCCTGGAACGCATCTACGGGAATCGACAAGGTCGCTGCAAAGGGTGACGTGTTCGGCGCCGGTGTCGTGACGGCCGTTTCCGGAGGCGTTATTTCCTCAGGCGGGCTTACCTATACGCTCTATTGGACGATCGCGGATGGAAAGGCTGCGGAATCCTATTATAACGAGTGGAATCCGGTCGTGAACAATCCTGAAAGCGGATGGTTGACCGGCCCTGCCGACCAGGCAGACGACCTCTGGCTCTCGAACCGTGCGGCCTTTGTTCCGGCCGGGTCCAGTGCGGCGGACGGCTTTTTCTTTGGCGGATATGATGGCCTGTACAATGTGAACTATTATGACGGAAGCAATTGGTCGGTATGCGTCGAAGGTGCCGGTGACTGGGCCGGTGGTCCCCAGGGTATGCATGTCACAACGTGGAATGGCAAGACAATCCTTGTGGTCGCCCAGATGGGTTATGTATGGTTCAGCGAAGGTTGGGGAATGCCCGCTTATCTGTGGGTTGTCGATGTAACCGATCCTGCGAATCCGACCGTGCTCAGCAAGGCTGAATACAACAACGGCCTTGCACAGACGGTTTGCGGTGACACGGAGAACTCTACGGTGGACGTTCTTCCGGTGGTCGACGGCGACGACCTCGTTGTGTACTACGTTGACTCTTCCCAGGGTCACGTCGTGAAAGTCCGTTTCCCGAAACTCTGATTTCCAAGTAGATCCGCAGAGGCCGGCCCATACTACGTGAGCCGGCCTCTTTCCTCTTGCCGATGGACAAAATGATGAGAAGAACCTTATTGTACTTAAGCCTTGCCGCCCTTGTCTCCTGCACGCACACGGTGCCGGAAAAACCCTCTTTCGTGTGGATCGACGCCGCCGCCAATTTCTCCAGCTATGCCGACGATGCGGATTCCATTGCGACGGACTGCAAGCGCATCGCCGAAATGGGCTTCACGGACATCGTCGTGGACGTGAGGCCCACCAGCGGGGACGTCCTGTTCGCTTCCTCCGTCGCTCCGGCCCTGCGGAAGGTGCCCGGTTGGGTGGATGGAGGCTGGGGACTCCGGGAGCGGACGGCGGACTTCGATTACCTGCGCGCGTTCATCGACGCGGGTCATGCTGCGGGCCTTCGGGTCCATGCCGGCGTCAACATGATGGTCGGCGGGTGGAAAGGACCCGGCATCGAGCATGGCATGGTCTATGACCATCCTGAGCGCAGGACCTGGTGCTCGGTGGATTACCGGAAGGACGGCGAACTGGTCAACCACGCCTTGGATACGGCCACCGTGGGCGGCCGCTTCCTGGATCCCGCGAATGCCGAGGTGCAGGATTTCCTCCTGACGATGCTGGGCGATCTGGCCTCCTACAAAGGCCTGGACGGCATCGTCATGGACCGCTGCCGCTATGATGACTATGCGATGGACGCCGGTTATACGGAAACGGCCCGGGAGCAGTTTGCGGCCTATATCGGCCGGGAACCGGAACGCTGGCCGGTATTCACGGAACCGGGGCACATCTTCCTGGACAAGACGCCCGATGCGCTGGAAACGGAGTGGCTCACTTTCCGTTGCCGGGTCATCCACGATTTCGTGGCCCGGTGCGTGGACAAGGTGCATTCCGTCCGGAAGGACCTCCCGCTGGGAATCTATGTGGGAGCCTGGTTCTCGGAGTATTACCGGAGCGGCGTGAACTGGACGAGCCCGAAGTATGACCTGGCGAAGGAGGAACCCACTTTCGCCTGGGCGACGCCGGCCTATCAGGCGACGGGCCTGGCGGACCTGGTGGATTTCATGCTTCTCGGGACCTATTGTCCGGCGGCCAATGTCCATGGTGACACCGAGAAGACGATGGAAGCCTACGCGCGGCTAGGCCGGAAGCGCCTCTGCGGCGACGTGCCTTTCTACGCCGGACCGGACATCGGCAACGAGAAGGGATTCGAAAAAGGCGGCCAGGCCGCCCTCCTGCCCGAAATCGAAAAGACCATCCAGGCCGAGGCCGACGGATTCTTCCTCTTCGACCTCTGCCACATCCGGGCGTTCGATTACTGGGACGTCAGATTTTAAGTTTGATGCCGGCCTTGGTCAATCCCCAGGCGCAGGCGATATAGACGGCCGCCATGAGGGCGCATTTGCCGACGCCCACCCAGCCCGTCAGCCACTGCGGAATGGTCGGATTGACAAAGATCCACAGCGCAACGAACAGATAGGGAATCATATACACCGTCAGGGTAGCGGTTCCCGCAGGAGCAAGGGGTTTGAACCAGCCGGTCCAGCCCCTTTTTTCCATGTAGCGCAGAAGCGTGTACAAGGCAACGGAAATGGCGCAGACGAAAAGGCACCAGGGGAGCGTCCCGAGGTTCTTGGACACGATCCAGCCGGTATGGGCCGCCATTCCCAGCACGGCCAGGACGGCCGCAGCTGCGAGCCCAAGGCCGATCCGCTGCCCGGTGGGGCGGTCGGAAAGCTTCCAGTCCGCGACGGTGAGCATGATGCCTCCCAGGCCCATGATGGGACCGTAGCACTTGCCCAGCTGGAGCGCATTGGCAAAATCGGCCAGGATGTTGGGGCCGACGAACTGACTTCCGTCCCGCATGGGGATGACGGACAGGTTCACCAGGCAGAGGCCTGCCCAGATGACCGGAATGATCCACGGGCGTTCCCGGCACAGCAGCCAGACCAGGGCGCAGAACAGGTACATCCAGCCGATCTGGCCCAGGATTCCCCACCAGAGGCCCTGGAAGAGGCCTCCGTCCGTGGACCGGAAACAGAGGGCGAGAGCGATGAGGAGGATCACGCCGGAGAGTTTGAGCCACCGGGCGGGTTTCCAGTCTTTGGGGTACTGGTTCCAGGTGAGGAAGAATCCCACGACCATCAGGACGACCCACAGGCCCCGGTTCCCGGTCATTTCCCGCGATTCCTGGTTACAGATGAACGCGCCCATCACCAGCAGCGCAAGCGTGCGGCTGAAGATGTGCTTGAGCGTACTTTCCGTGGAATACCCCTTCTCCCTCCTGCGCTCCAGGGCGTAGGGGATGGACATGCCCATGGCGAAGAGGAACATGGGAAATACGATGTCGGAAAGGCCCATGCCGTCCTCCATCGTGGCGAAATGCTCCAGCCAGTGGGGGACGTTGAACACTTTCCAGAATTCATTGACGAAAACCATCAGGAGCATGGTGAGGCCCCTGAACATGTCGATGGCAAGGTTTCTCTTATTCATCTTCAGGCAGATTGACCCAGGTTTCATTGGCCCAGCCGACGCTGCGGCCGGTGCCCCGGACTTCGCCGCGGACGCCCATTTCCTGCAGCTCGCGGAAGCCGGGGTCGGCGGGTTTGAGGTCCAGGAAGGGAAGGAGGTAGCAGCCGTGGTCCAGCAGGACGGACTGCACTTCGGCGGCCGGTACTTCGGACGGATGGCGCCCGGTCTTCACGGCGATGGCCGCCAGGGCGCCCGCCGCCTGTCCCAGGCCCATGACGACGGGCTGGAGGCGGGTGCCGCCGTTCATCTCCCACGAGGTGGAGATGGCCTTGTCGGCGACCAGGAAATCTTCCACGCGGACGGGAACGAGGACGCCCATCGGTACGCTGAAGGAAGGGATCTTCCCGAACCAGAGGTGGGAAAGCTCCTCCCGGCGGGGATTCTGGACGTGGTGATGGTCCACGGGATAGTCTCCGACGGCAATGGCGCGTGTGTATAAGTCGTAATCATAGGGATGCTTGGCCGCATCGACGGTCATCGTATCCCTGCCGGCGATTCTCCGGGCCTCCCGGTAGTAAGGGTAGAAGGGGAGGCCGTCTTCGGTCGGATAGACGTCGTCGGCGATGCCGATGTTCCGGTATCCCAGTTCGTGCTGGAGGAAGTAGATGAAGCCCAGCGTGCGGCGTTTCGCCTTCCGGACCACCTCCGCCCGGCCTTCCGCATCCATGTCCAGGTATTCCGCAAAATAGTCGTTGGCGCATACGGGCCAGTTGATCATCATGTATCCGTCCGGAAGCCGGCCGTAGGAGAGCATCATGTCCGGGCTCCAGAGCTGCTGTCCGTAGGGGTTGAAGCCGTCCTGGTTGTCCGCGAGGGGATTGTCGCAGCAGCTCCGGTACAGGTCGATGTCATAGCCTTCCGGTTCGGGAATGCTTACGTCGTGGTCGTACTCCTTGACGATGGCGACGTAAGTGAGGTCCTGTGCCGAGACACGGTCGTCCAGGGCTTCCGCGCCGACAGCTTCCGCCACATCCCCCAGTTCTGTCCCGTCGATCAGGACCTTGGTCCGGATGGTAGAACCGTCGGAAAGGGTCAGGGTCCATCCTCCGCCGCTGCGCTGCCGGAAACGGGTAGCGGCAGTCTCAAAGCGGAGGGAGACTCCGGCTTTTTCGGTGATGTTCCGGAAAACCCGGTTGCCGATGGCCGGATTGAACAGGACGTTGGACACCCAGCCCGACTTGAGGGCTTCGTAACCGCCGTACCGGGCGGCCAGAGAGTCGGTAAACTCGCCGAAGATCCCCCCGCGGAGCCGGTAGTTGCCGTCGATGGCGCTGACTCCGGCGGAGGTGAGCATTCCGCCCAGCCATGGCGTCTTTTCCACGACCAGGACGCTTGCACCGCACCGGGCGGCTTCGATGGCGGCCGTTGTACCTCCGGCGCCTCCGCCCATGACGACGATGTCGTAGGATTCCGCGCAGGAAAGGAGGATCGGGCCCAGGAGAAAACAGACAAAACGAAGTTTCATACCCCAAATGTACGGATTATTGCGTATATTTGAAAGTAATTACTCTCCCATCATGAAACGCAGGTCCTTTCTCAAAGACGCTGTCTTCCTGACGGCCGCGGCGGCCACGGCTCCTTCCGTTTTTTCGTGTCGTTCCGACCGTTCTTCCGAAGGAAAGACGGGTTTCCGGGTTTCCCGGGATTTCCATTTCCGCCCGGACGGAACCTTCAAGATTCTCCAGCTCACGGACACCCACTATATCGCCGGCGATCCCCGGTCCGAGCGGGCGCTCCGGTGCGTGGAGGAGTTGCTGGACACCGAGCGCCCTGATTTCGTGATCCATACGGGCGACGTCATCTTCGGGGTGCCGTCCGGGGAATCGGCGCGGATCATCCTGGCGCCGATGGCGGAGCGCGGCATCCCCTTCGCCGTGGCGATGGGGAACCATGACGGGCAGTTCGACCTGGACAGGGCGGCGTTATACGACGTGATCCGGTCTGTCCCGGGCTGCCTGAACGCGCCTGCGGACAAAGGCATATACGGCCATTCCAACGACTTGTTTACGCTTTCTTCCGACCGGTTGGAACGGGCTTTCTTCCTGTTCGACTCTGGCGACGCCGTCGTCCTGCGGGGTGAGGAAGAGATCCATTGCTATGATTACATCCGTTACGACCAGATCGGCTGGTACCGGCAGGAAAGCGAGCGGCTGCGGAAGGAAAACGGCGGCAAGCCGCTGCCCGCCCTCGCTTTCTTCCATATCCCGCTGCGGGAGACCGAAGAAGGACTGGCATCTCCTGACCGGGAACTGGTGGGGAACAACGAGGAACCGCCCTGTCCCTCCCGCCTGAATTCGGGCCTGTTGGCGCAGATGCGGGAGATGGGGGATGTCGAAGCGATCGTGAACGGTCACGACCACGACTGCGATTACGTCCTCCGCTACGGACCGATGTTCTATGTGTACGGCCGGTTCAGCGGTTGTGATACGGTATATAACCATCTGGGACCCAGCGGTGGACGCGTTTTCGAATTCCGACAAGGCGAACCCGGGTTCCGCACCTGGGTCCGCCTTGTAGGGGGTGAGGTATGTCAGCGCCTGTCCATCCGGGACGGCAGGATGACGGGCATCAGCTGATGAACTGCGCCTTGAGGAGTTCGATCTTCCCGGGGGCGTCCTCGCCGCGGGCGCCGAAGTAGAACTTGATCTTGGGCTCGGTGCCGGAAGGACGGACGGAGACCACGTCGCCGGCCTCGTTGAAGAACTGGAGGACATTGGACTTCGGAAGTCCGGTCTCCTCCGGTTTGTTGTAGTCGATGACCTTGGCGAGCGGGCTGCCGGCGATTTCCTTCGGCGGACAGGCGCGGTAATCGGCCATGATCTGCTGGATTTCCTCGGCGCCGCTCTTTCCCTTGCGGACGATGTAGACCATCTTTTCCACGTACAGGCCGTATTCCTTGTATACCTTCTGGAGGAGCTGCCAGAGGGTCATGCCCTGGTCGGCCGCCCAGGCGGCGCACTCGGCCACGGCGCAGCCGGCGACCTGGGCGCACTTGTCCCGCACGAAGGAACCGAGGTTGAAGCCGTAGGACTCTTCGCCGCCGCAGATGAACTCAGCCTTGCCTTCCTGCTGCTTCTGGATTTCGGCGATGTACTTGAAGCCGGTGAGGACATTGTAGCACTTCACCCCGAAATGTGCGCAGATCGCGGCGATCAGTTCTGAGGTGACGATGGTCTTGACGCAGTACTGATGGCCGTCCAGCTTGCCGAGTTCCTTCCAGCGGGTGAGGATGTAGTAGGTGAGGAAGCTCCAGGTTTGGTTGCCGGTGAGCTGGACCATCCTGCCTTCGTTGTTCCGGACGGCGATGCCCAGACGGTCGGCATCCGGGTCGGTCGCGAGGACGAGGTCCGCGCCGGTCTCATCGGCCTTGTCGAGGGCCATCTTCATCGCGGCCGGTTCTTCGGGGTTCGGGGAGACGACGGTAGGGAAGTTACCGTCGCTGACGTCCTGTTCGGGAACGTGGATGATGTTCTTGAATCCGATGCGGGCGAGGGCTTCCGGCATAAGTTTGACGCCGCAGCCGTGCAGCGGCGTGTAGACGATCTTGAGGTCCGCGTGACGGGCGACGGATTCGGGTGAGAGCATGAGGGAGAGCTGGTCCTTCAGGTAGCATTCGTCCACCTCTGCGCCCATCATCTCGATGCCGCCGGGAACCGTCCCTTCCACGGGCTGGAAACGCACGTCGGCCGGGTCCTCGATCTTCGCGACCTCGGCGACGATGTCCTTGTCCACGGGAGCGGTGATCTGACCGCCGTCGCTCCAGAAGACCTTGTAGCCGTTGTATTCCTTCGGGTTGTGGCTGGCCGTGACCATGATGCCGGCGGTGGCGCCCTTGAGACGGATGGAATAGCTCAGTTCCGGGGTGGGGCGCAGGGCGTCGAACAGGAACACGTGGATGCCGTTGTTGGAGAGGACGTCGGCGGAAATCTCGGCGAACAGGCGGGAATTGTTGCGGCTGTCGTGGGCGATGCACACGCTGGCGGCGCCGTCGACGTGCTCCTTGATATAGTTTGCAAGGCCCTGGGTAGCCATTCCCACCGTGTACTTGTTCATCCGGTTGGTGCCTACGCCCATGATGCCCCGGAGACCGCCGGTGCCGAATTCGAGGTTCCGGTAAAAGGCGTCTTCCAGCCCGACGGGGTCGGTATCCAGCAGCTTCTTGACCTCAGCCTTGGTCTCGGCGTCGAAGTTTCCCTCGAGCCAGCTTTTGACCACTTCCTTGTAATCTTTCATATGCATATCCGTATTTAGGGTTATTCCGAATCATACAAATGTAACGATTATTATGTATTTTTGCAAAGCAAAGATGACTTTGACTGACTTCATATTGCAACACGCGCAGGACGATCCGGTCCGTCTCCTGCTGTCCCGGGACAAGTACCCGGACATCGACCTGGACCTTGCCGTCACGACGCTGGAAGTGAGGAGGAAACTCTGGACCAAGGTTCCTCAGTGGTACGCAGTTCCCTCCCTGGTCTATCCATCCCGCCTCTCCGGCGAACAGTGCAGCTCCTCGGAAACCGCCCGATATAAGGCTTCATTAGCGGCTGGTGCCGGGCGGGCGGGCACACCCCCTGAAACCTGTGGCCACCCTCGGCCGCATAAGAGGGAGGGGCCCGCAGGGTTTGGATCCGAGGCAGAAAGCTCGCTTTCTGACGATGGAGACAAAGCCTGTGGGAGGGGTCGGAGCGAAGCGGAGACGGTTTCAGGGGGTGTGTCCTCCCGCCCGAGGATTGCCGACCTGACCGGAGGAATGGGGGTGGACAGCTGGGCGTTTTCGCAAGTGGCGGAAGCGGTCCTGTACAATGAGATGAATGAGTCGCTGGTGCATGCGACCCGGCTGAATTTCAAGGAGTTGGGGGCGGAGAATGTGCGGTTCCGGAATGAGCGGGTGGAGCCCGGAAAAGTCGCGGAATTGCTGGACGGATTCGAACCGGACGTCATCTATCTGGACCCTGCCCGGAGGGCGGAGGACGGGAAGAAGGTGTTTCTGATCGAGGAGTGCCAGCCGGATGTGCTGGCCTTGCTGCCGGAATTGTTCGCGGCGAGCCGGTACGTGCTTCTGAAACTGTCGCCGATGGCCGATATTACCATGGCCTGCAAGCGGCTGGAGCATGTGCGGGAGGTACACGTCGTAGCGTCGGGAGGGGAGTGCAAGGAACTGCTGTTCCTGCTGGACCGGGAATGGGACGGTCTCCGATCGACTTTCGCGGTTGAAGACGGCTCGGTGATGGCGATTCCCTCCGATCCTGCGGCTGCTTCGACAGGCTCAGCAACCGGCTCAGGATCCGTCGGAAATCCGGTTGTTGCGCCCGGAGCGTCATCCTTTGTCATTTCGACCGGAGCGAAGCGTAGTGGAGAAATCTGTCTCTTCGAACCTGGAAAGGCCCTTCTCAAGGCCGGGGCGTTCGGGCTGCCGTGCGGGTTTGGATTGACCAAACTGGGCCAGCATACGCATCTGTATGTGGGCGAGGCGGTTCCGGAGGAACTGCGGCTGTTCGGGAAGACTTTCGAGGTCCTGGAAGTGCTGCCTTTGAACAACCGGACGATGAAGGAGGTGGGAAAGCGCTGGCCGCAGGCCGAGGTGACGGCCCGGAACATCCCGATGACCTCCGAACTTCTGCGCCGGAAGACCGGCTGCGTTTCCGGGGGAGACATCCATGTGTTCGGGGTTCGGGCCGATGCCCCTTCCGAACCTGGTAATTATTTGATAATCACAAAGAGAAATGAAAGAAACGGGTAAAAAACTGGCCTGGTGGAAGTGGTTGCTCCTGCTTGTTGCCGGATTCCTCGCATTCACCCTCATCCTGGGCTTTTCGCAGCTGCCGGTGGTAGTGGATGAAGAACATCCCATTCCTGTCTGGATCTATATCAACCTGGCCTTGCTGAGTTCGGGCGCCATCCTGGGACTGTATACCGTATGGCGCCGGATTGACGGATACCGGCGGGCACCGGACCTGGCGATGCGGAAACTGAATGCCGACCTGTGGGGCGGATTCGGCATCGGCACCGTTTTTTTCGCCCTGCTCACCGGTTGCATCGCCCTGCTGGGGGGCTACCGCATCGGCTCGGTCCAGTGGGATACGGTTTCCCTGGTCAAGAGCCTGTTCCAGTTCCTCGTCGTCGGGGTCGGGGAGGAGGTCCTCTTCCGGGGAATCGTGTTCCGGATGCTGGATGAGCGGTGGGGGACCCTGGCTGCCCTGGTCCTTTCGTCCCTGTTGTTCGGTTTCCTCCACATTACCAATGACAACGCCACGGTGTGGTCGTCCATCGCCATCACCATCGAAGCCGGTCTGTTGCTGGGCGCAGCCTACAAATGGTCCGGGAGCCTGTGGCTTCCCATCGGGATCCATTGGGCGTGGAATTTCTTCCAGGGACCGGTCTTCGGTTTTGCGGTATCCGGGAATGAGACCTGTTCGCTGATCTCCCCTGTGATTGAAGGCCCGGTCTGGATGACAGGAGGCGACTTCGGGGCCGAAGCCTCCGTTCCGGCCGTCATCCTGGGACTGGCGGTTACAATCCTGTTTTTCTATACTCCGTCGCGTACTGCCGGCACCAGTCGGTAAGTCCGCATCCTTCACACTTGGGACTACGGGCGGTACAGGTGTATCGGCCGTGGAGGATGAGCCAGTGGTGGGAGCGTGCCCGCAGGTGCTCCGGAATGTACCGCTCCAGGTCCCGTTCCACGTCAAGGGGGGTCTTGCCGTCCGAAAGCCCGAGCCGGTGCGAGACGCGGAAGACATGGGTGTCCACGGCGATGACGGGTTTGTCATAGACGACGGAGGCGATGACGTTCGCCGTCTTGCGGCCGACGCCCGGAAGGCTCATCAGCGCATCGATGTCGGAGGGTACTTCGCCGCCGAAATCGGCCAAGAGTTTCTGCGCCATCGCGATGAGGTGCGTCGCCTTGGAATTGGGATAGGAAACGCTTTTGACATAGGGATACACCTCGTCGAAGGTGGCGGAAGCCAGGTCTTGCGGGGTGGGGAAGCGCTCGTACAAGGGAGGGGTGACCATGTTCACCCGTCGGTCGGTGCACTGGGCCGACAGGATGACGGCCACCAGCAGCTGATAGGGGTTCCCGTAGTGGAGTTCGGTCTCGGCGACGGGGACGTTCGATTCGAACCAGTCCACGATGCCTGCGAAGCGTTCCTTGCGTGTCATATCGTCAGCTCCAGGTCGAAAGTATTGTCCTCGAACTGTTCGGTGCAGTGCTCGTCGGCGCAGGAGAAGACCCGGCCGGAGTAGCGTTCGAAAATGGAGCGGTTGTGCGTGACCATCACGATGGCCGTGCCTTCCTCGTTGAGCTTGCGGAGGAGTTTGAGGATGCCGTCGGCCGTCTCGCCGTCCAGGTTGCCGGTCGGCTCGTCGGCGAGGATCACCTGTGGCCGGTTCAGGAGGGCCCGGGCGATGGCGATGCGCTGCTGCTCGCCGCCGGAGAGCTGGTGGGGCATCTTGTGGGCCTTGGTAGCCATTCCCACGTCTTCGAGAACTTCGTTGATCCGGGTGTCGATGGCGACGCGGTCCTTCCAGCCCGTAGCCCGGAGGACGAATTCGAGGTTGGATTCCACCGACCGGTCCATCAGCAGCTGGAAGTCCTGGAAGACGACGCCCAGCCGCCGGCGCAGCATCGGTATGTCTTTTGTACGGATACCCCGGAGGTTGAACCCGCAGACCATGCCTTCCCCGGCCGTGAGGCGGTTTTCCGCCGTGATGGTCCGGATGATGGAGGTCTTTCCGCTGCCCACCTTGCCGACGATGTACACGAAATCTCCCGGCATGATGGTCATGTCAAGGCCGTAGATGACGACGCTGTCTCCGCCCAGGATGTCCGCGCCGCTGAATTGGATCAAGGGTTCCATGCGTTTTTGGACTGTGATAGACAAAGATAATCAGAAAAATTCGTATTTTTGTACAATAATACAGACGATGATGACAAAAAGACTCTTCCTGGCCGTGACGGCCGCCCTCCTCGTGACGGCCGCGTCGGCACAGTCACCGGAATATAGCCGCGCCCTGGAGCTTTACGGGCACGGGATGTACGCGGAGGCCGCCCGCCTTTTCGAACGGATTCCCGGCAGCGAGGCCGAAGGCTATGCCGCCCTTTGCGCCATCGAGATGCGCTCCGAAGGGTATGAGAAGCTGGCGGAATCCTTCCTGGACCGCTGGCCCGAATCCATCCTGGTTCCCCGGGTGAATTTCCGGTGGGCGCAGGACCTGTTCGACCGGGAGGACTACGAGGGCGCTTCCTACCGGTTCGACTGCGTCTCCCAGTCCGAGATTGCGAAGGAGGAGGTCCCGGAATTTGCTTACAAGAAGGCTTACAGCGCATTTGGAAGCGGTGACCTGTCCCTTGCCCGGACCCTGTTCGAGCGGATGCAGACGCTCCCGTACTCCGACTATACGGCCCCTGGCCAGTATTCCCTCGGCTATGTCTGCTATTCGCAGGGCGATTTCCGGGAGGCGGCGGACTGGTTCGCCGAATCTTCCTCCGACCCCCGTTTCACCCAGCTGGCGAACTACTATATCCTGGAGTGCCGCTTCATGGAAAAGGACTATCCGTATGTGGTGAAGTTCGGGGAGGACCTTTTCGACAAGGTCCCCGAGGACCGGCAGCCCCACCTCGCGCGCATCATGTCCGAGTCCTATCTGGTCCTCGGAGACACGGAAAAAGCCCGTTCCTATTACCAGAAGAACCTTGCGGGGAAGACGGCCCGCAACCGCTCGGACTATTTCTATGCCGGCTCCGTCATGTACAGCGTGAAGGACTGGCAGGGCGCCGTGGACAATTTCAGCCAGATGCCCGAACGGACGGATTCCCTGGGCCAGATCGCCAACTACCAGATGGGCTACAGCTACATCCAGCTGCGCAACAAGGTGGCCGCGCTGGACGCTTTCAAGGAGGCGGCCGCCCTCGGGTTCAACAAGGATATCCAGGAGGACGCGTATTTCAATTATGCCAAACTCGCGTTCGACCTGAACAACGACGTGTCGGCCTTCAACGACTACATGAAGCGCTATGACGCCCTGGCCAAGGGTGACCAGATCTACAGCTACATGGCGATGGCCGCCCTGGCGAACCACGACTACGAGGCCGCCGTCGCCGCCTACGACAACATCGACGAACTGGATCCCCGGATGCAGTCCAACTACATGAAGGCCTATTTCCTTAGGGCCGGCCAGCTGATCGGCAACGGTTCCTGGCGGGACGCGGTCCCGTATCTGAAGGCCGCCGCTTACTACAGTCCCCGGCACGACCCGTTCAACCAGCTGTCCCGGTACTGGGTGGCGGAGTCCTATTTCCGCGACGAGAAATATGGCGATGCGAGGAGCGTCCTGATGGACCTGTACAACCTGTCGGCCCTGGACGGCAGGCGGGAAGGGGATTTGATTCCGTATAACCTCGCCTATACGTATTTCAAGGAGGGTGACTATCCTGCCGCCCTGAAGTGGTTCAACAATTACCTGGAGGGCCGTCACGACGCGTTCGGCTCCGATGCCGAGACCCGGATCGGGGACTGCTACTTCTTCCAGAAGGATTATACGACGGCCATCGCCGCCTTCGAGCGCAAGCTGGCCGACTATCCGGATCCGGACGACATCTATCCGTATTTCCGGGCCGGTGTCGCCTGCGGCCTGGTCCGCGACTTTCCGCGCAAGGTCCAGTTCCTGGAGCGCGTGAAGCAGGCGGATCCTTCTTCTCCTTACTATTCCGAGGCGATGTACGAACTGGGCCGCGCTTATGTTTCCGTCGGGGAGGAGGACGATGCCGTCCGTACCTTCCGTACGCTCCGCAGCGCGACCGACGATCCTTCCTTTGCAGCCAAGTCCCTCCTGGAACTGGCTATGATCGCCAGGAACGGGGGAGACGACGCGAAGGCGCTGGACTATTACAAGCAAGTCGCGCAGCAGGGCGGTGACTATGCCGATGATGCCCTGCTCGCCATCGAATCCATTTACCGCACCCGCCAGGAACCGGATGCTTACCTGGCCTATGTCAACAGCCTGGGCGACAAGGTGGCCCGGACGGATGACCAGAAAGAGGCCATGTATTTCGGCACGGCGGAGGAGATCTTCCTCTCCGGCAACTACGCCAAGGCGGAATCCACTTTCAGGAGCTATCTGGAGAAGTATCCTTCCGGCTCCAAGGTGACGGAGGCCGAGTTCTACCTCGCTGAGAGTTACCGGGGCCTGGGTGATAAGGAAAAGGCCTGCGACCATTATGCCATCGCCCTGGACCGCGGTCTGGAAGCCCCGTTCCTGGAAACGGCCTATCTGCATTTCGCCGACCTGTCTTTCGGCCTGGAGCGTTATGGGAAGGCTTATGGGGCCTATCAGAAGCTGCAGGAAAACGCGCGGATGGACGAGAACAAGTATGCCGCTTCGCTGGGTATGATGCGTTCGGCCTTCCGGGCCCGCGAATATGAAGACGCCCTGTCCGCTGCGACTCCCGTCCGTTCCGACCGCCGTGCCACGGAGGCCGAGAAACGGGAAGCCCTGTATGTGAGCGCCAAGTCCTGCCTCGGGATGAGCCGCCGCGCCGAGGCTTACGGCCTGTTCTCGCAGCTCGCCAGGGATCCTTCCACCGACGAGGGGGCCGAGGCTGCCTACCTGATCATCCAGGACCAGTTCGACCGGGCCGATTTCAACGGAATCCAGGAAAAGGTTTATGATTTCGCCGGCAAGGCGGGCGGACAGAACTATTGGCTGGCCAAGGCTTTCATCGTCCTCGGAGACACCTTCGCCGAGAACGGGAACATGGCCCAGGCCAAGGCTACCTTCGAGAGTATCAAGTCCGGTTACACGGCATACGGTCCCGGCGACGATGTCCTGGACCAGGTAGCCCTGCGTCTGCGTAAACTTCCTAACTAGCAACGAGATGAGACAGCATATCCTTTCGACGGCCCTTCTGGCGGCGGTGTCCGCCCTGGCCTATGGACAGAACCTCAATCCCACCGTGGAGGTCACGAACGCCTATGAGGGCGGCGCAGCCTCGATCGTCAAGCCTGCCCAGGTCCTTGCCGTGCCGGACACGGTGATGCAGTTCAACCTGGATTTCGACTATTCCGTCTTCGAAAAACCGTATCAGGGAGCCTATGAGTTCAAGCCCTATTACGTGCAGTTGAAACCCACTCCCCGTCCTTCCACCCAGGAGCGCTTCTATCTCCGTCTCGGAGCGGGGTATACCCTGCATCCGGAACTGGAACTGGTCTGGGCTCCGCTCCGCAGGGAGAATCTGCAGGTGGACGTGTATGCGAATCACCGCTCCTATTTCGGCAAGTATCATCAGTTCGACACCAAACAGGAAAACGACGTCCATCTGCTGGTCCCTTCCGGGGAGAGGATGGGCGGATACCTCGCCGACACCAAGGCCGGCGTGGACGGGACCTATGCCTGGGAGGGCGGCGTGGCCACCCTGGACCTTGGCTACCGGAACCGGATGGCCAATGACGCTTATCACTATCAGAAGATGGGCGGTCTGGAAGCGGCGGGCAGGGTCCGTTCCTTCCCCACGGATGAACCCCATTTCCTGTATGATGCGGCCGTGAACTACCATTTCTTCGGCAGCGACTTCTCGCACGAGTCCCTGGGCGTGGTTTCTTCCGACTTTACGGAGAGCCTGTTTGCGATGGACGGGACATTCGGCTCTGTCCTGGGGGAAGGGCGGCGGATCGTGGCGGACCTGGATGTGGACCTGGTGCGTTACCGGGGAGACATGGCCGGCTACACGGGCCTGCTTTCCGTCACGCCGAAATATGAATTCTCGCTGGACTGCTGGGGATTCAGCCTCGGCGCCCGCGTCTCCTCTTTCATCTATTCCGACGATTTCTCCGTCTGGCCGGAGCAGTACCGCCACCCTTCAGGCATCCTTTATCCGGATGTCCATGTGGACTTCCACTTGCTGGACGACCGCCTGATCCTTCAGACCTCTGCGACCGGAGGGGACCGCTTCCATACGCTGTCCGGCCGCTTCTTCTCATCTCCGTTCAGCGGGGTGAATGAGTTCGGGCATTCCCGGGAACGGATCCGTGCCATGCTGGGCGCCCGCGGCAACATCGCCAGCCGCTTCCGGTATGACCTCCAGAGCGGCTATGCCCGCTGGAAGTTCGCGCCGGTGGAAGGGTTTGCCTTCGATGACCGCAGCCATTACCAGACGGCCCTGTATGAGTCGGACTACAACCTCCTCTTCGTCGAACTCGATTATGGCTGGAAGTCCGACCACGTGACGGTGGACGGCAAGATGGCGTACCGTTGGACCGACCTTTCCGCCGAGTCCGTCTTTACGCCCGCGTCCTTCGTCGGATGGATCCGGCCGGCCTGGCATTGGGGCGACCGTTTCACGGCAGGACTGGACGTCGCATGGTCCACCCGCCGCCGTTCCAGCTATAGGTCGATGTCGCTGCTTGTGGTTCCCGGCTGGGTGGATCTCGGCCTGAACGCCGAGTACCGTTTCACCCGCCATTTCGGCTTCTGGGTCAAGGGCGGAAACCTGCTTGGACAGGCCATCCAGCGGATCCCCGTCCACGCCCAGGCGGGAATGTACTTTACGGCCGGGATCCTCTTGAATTTCTGATATATTTTTGCTATATTTGTACGTTTATATTGAAACGTGCAAACTATGGCAGATATTGAGGAATTGAAGCAGGCTGAGGAGCAGTATTCAGCCAACAGTATCCAGGTTCTGGAAGGTCTTGAGGCGGTGCGCAAGCGCCCCTCCATGTATATCGGAGACATCGGGGAACGCGGTCTCCATCATCTGGTATATGAAGTCGTCGACAACTGTATCGACGAGGCGATGGCGGGCTTCTGCACCGACATCGAAGTGACGATTCTCGAGGACAATTCCGTCCGGGTCAAGGATAACGGCCGAGGCATCCCTACGGGCATGCACGAGAAAGAGCACCGCAGTGCCCTGGAGGTTGTCTTGACGGTCCTTCATGCGGGCGGTAAGTTCGACAAGAACAGCTACAAGGTTTCCGGCGGTCTCCACGGCGTGGGCGTGTCCTGCGTCAACGCCCTTTCCGACCTGCTGGTGGCGGAAGTCCACCGCGAGGGAAAGGTCTTCGAGCAGCGTTTCTCCAAGGGCAAGCCCCTTTCCGACGTCCGCGTCATCGGCGAAACCTCCGAAGGCGACACCGGTACAACCATCACCTTCCATCCGGATGCCACCATTTTCACCCAGACCATCGTTTACAAGTACGATACCCTGGCGAACCGGCTCCGGGAACTGGCCTACCTGAACAAGGGTATCCGCATCACGCTTACCGACCTCCGGGAGAAGGTGGACGAGTTCCAGACCGCGGAGGATGGCGAGCGCAAGGCTACCGGCCGTCAGGTGTTCCGCAGCGACGTCTTCTTCAGCGAGCACGGCCTCCGCGAGTTCATCGACTATCTGGATGCCGGCGAACCCAAGCTCATTCCGGAGCCTATCACCGTGAATTCGGACAAGGTTATCCCCATCGACATCGCCCTCCAGTACAACCAGGGCTTCCGCGAGCGGATCTATTCCTATGTGAACAACATCCATACGATCGAGGGCGGTACGCACCTGCAGGGCTTCAAGATGGGCCTGTCCCGCTCCCTGAAGAACTATGCGGAGAAGAACAACCTCCTGGCGAAATTCAAGGGCGATCTCTCTCCGGAAGATTTCCGCGAGGGCCTGACCGCCGTCATCTCCGTAAAGGTCGCCGAGCCGCAGTTCGAAGGCCAGACCAAGACCAAACTGGGCAACCCGGAGGCTACCTCTGCCGTGTCCCAGGCCACGGCGGCCGCGATGGACGCGTATCTGGAGGAGCATCCGAAGGAGGCCAAGATCATCGTGGAGAAGATCGTCCTGGCGGCGACCGCCCGTGCGGCTGCCCGCAAGGCCCGCGAAATGGTCCAGCGCAAGTCCCCGATGGGGGGCGCCGGCATGCCCGGCAAACTGGCCGACTGCTCCGAGCGCGATCCCGAGCAGTGCGAACTTTTCCTTGTCGAGGGTGACTCCGCAGGCGGTACGGCCAAGCAGGGCCGTGACCGTCGCATCCAGGCCATCCTCCCGCTCCGTGGCAAGATCCTGAACGTGGAGAAAGCCGCCCAGGACCGCGCCTTCGAGAGCCAGGAAGTCCGCAACATCTACACCGCCCTCGGCGTCACCGTGGCGCAGGAGGATGAGAACGGCGAAAAGCGGATGGACCTTTCCAAACTCCGCTATCACAAGGTCATCATCATGACCGATGCCGATGTGGACGGTTCCCATATCGCCTGCTTGATCCTGACCTTCTTCTTCCGCTATATGTTCGACCTCATCAAGAACGGCTATGTCTATCTGGCCACGCCGCCGCTGTACCTGGTGAAGAAGGGCAAGGAGGAGGTCTACTGCTGGACCGACGCCCAGCGTGACGAGGCAACGGCCCGCCTGGGCCGCGGTACGGACAAGGGCGTGACCGTCCAGCGATACAAAGGTCTCGGCGAGATGTCCGATACGCAGCTTTGGGAAACGACGATGGATCCTTCCCGCCGGGTCCTGCGCCAGATCACCATCGAAAACGCCGCGGAGGCGGAGCGCACCTTCTCGATGCTGATGGGTGACGATGTCCCGCCTCGCCGTGCCTTCATCGAAGAAAACGCGCATTATGCGAATATCGACGCCTAAGATACCCCGGCGGGTCCTTCCGCTGGTCCTTGTTTTCGCAGTCCTCGTCGTTTTCATGCCGAGGACCGCGAAATTCAGTTATGACTACCGCAAAGGATCGCCCTGGCCCTACGAAACGCTGGTCTCCCAGTTCGACTTCCCGATCCTCAAGACGGAGGAGCAGATCGTGGCGGAACGGGAACAGGCCGGTGGCGGCACCGTCCCGTATTACCGCTACTCGGAGGAGGTGGTGAACAATACCGTCAAGTCGCTGCAGGGACTGGATCTCGGGAAATACGGCCGGCTCCGTCCCGCCATCGCTTCGGAGATTACCGAGATCTATTCCAAGGGAGTCATCTCCGATGCCAAGGTCAAGCTGGACCGGGGCTATGGCAACCTTTCCTCCGACGTGATCTACATCCAGCGGGACAAACGGGCCTCCCAGTATCCCCGCTCCGAGGTATACAAGGTCTCTGACGCCCAGAACCAGCTCGTGGCGGAGATCTCCCGTTCCAATCCGGACATCAACCTCGACTCCCTTTTCAAACGTTCCGGCGTCTACGACCTCATCATCCCGAACCTGCTGTTCGACCGGACGATGACCGAACTCAGCCATGCGGAATCCGCCGACTATGTGTCTCCCACTTCCGGCTATGTGAGCGCGGAACAGAAGATCGTGTCGAAAGGGGAGATCGTTACGCCTGAAATCGCGCAGATCCTGGATTCATACAAGGCCGAATACAACAAGGTGTTCGGGTATGACGGTCCCCGGATCCTCTTGGTCCTCGGCGATATCCTGATCGCCCTTGCGCTGGTGGTCATCCTCTATTTCTGCATCTATTTCACGAACCGGGACCTGTTCAAGGAAAGGAATCGCTACTACTACCTTCTGACGGTTTTTACGGTTGCCGCCGTCGCCTCTTTCCTGGTGGAGCGGATCGCGCCTTCACTGGTGTACCTGATGCCTTTCACCATCACCGTCCTGTATCTGCTCGCTTTCTTCAAGAAGCGGGTTGTCCTGCCGGTTTATATGGTGTCCTTGCTGCCGCTTCTCATTTTCTCGGGAAACGGCGTGGAGCTGTTCTTCCTGTTCCTGACGGCCGGCATCGTGTCCATGATCACCTTCAAGCTGTTCAACCGCGGCTGGCTCCAGTTCGTCAACGCGCTGGTGATCTTCGGGGTGGAAGTGCTCGTTTTCTTCGGCTTCCGGCTGATCGACGCCGGGCACAGCCTGGTCTGGGTCAATGTCCTGTTCCTGTTTATCGGCGCCCTCCTGACAGTGGCCCTGTATCCGGTCATCTACCTGTTTGAACGCATCTTCAACCTGGTTTCCACGAACAAGCTCCTGGAATTGACGGACACGAACAACAAACTCCTCCAGGAGCTGGCATCCAAGGCCCCCGGCACCTTCCAGCACAGCTTGCAGGTGATGAACATGGCCGATGCCGCCGGTCGTTCGGTGCATGCCAACGTCCCGCTCCTGCGTGCCGCGGCCCTGTATCACGACCTGGGTAAGATGAAGAATCCGGGTTGCTTCATCGAGAACACGGGCAATCATGCCGGCTCCGGCTACCACGACGGCAAGGATCCCCGCGAAAGTGCCCGCGACATCATCGCCCACGTGTCGGACGGACTGGCGATCGCCAAGGCGAACAACCTGCCTGAAGAGATTACCGATTTCATCCTGACCCATCACGGAACTTCTTTCACCGCCTATTTCTACAACAAGTACCTGAACATGGGCGGAGACCCGAACAATGTCGACGATTTCTACTACAAGGGACGGAAACCCCGCACCAAGGAAGAAGTCATCCTGATGATCTGCGATTCCGTGGAGGCGGCATCCCGCACCCTGCAGGAATTCTCGCCGGAGTCCTTCGACCGCTTCGTGGAGGCAATGGTTGCCGGCAAGGACGCGTCTGGCCAGTTCGAGGAAGCCGAGATCACCATCAGTGAGATGAATACCGTGAAGTCGGTCCTAAAAACCTACCTGCAGCAGCTGTATCACGAAAGAATCGCCTATCCACAGCGCGAAGAGGCCTGAGCCGGTTGTTACTTCGCCGTTTTTTTACTATCTTTGCGCCCCTTTTCAGATTAATATAAACTAAACGATACAATGAACATTACCAAAACCCAGCCCGATGCCCTGAACTACCAGGTGGGCATCGAAATCGCCGCCGCCGACTACGCCGACGCCCTCAAGAAAAGACTGAACGAATACCGCCGCCGCGCCGACATCAAAGGGTTCCGCAAGGGAATGGCCCCGATGTCCCTCATCCAGCGCTTCTATGGCGACCAGGCCCTTTACGAGAGCGTGAACTCCCTGGTCTCCGAGCAGCTTGACAACTTTATCCGCGAGGAGAAGATCCGCGTGGTGGGCGAACCGCTTCCGGCGGAAGACCAGCCGCAGCTCGAGTGGAAGGCCGGCAACGATTTCACCTTCAAGTTCGACATCGCCCAGACGCCGGAGCTGACCTTCGAGGTGGGTGAGGGCGACAAGATCCCTTACTACGAGATCAATGTGACCGAAGATGCCAAGAAGGCCATGCGTGCCCAGATGCTTCAGCAGTACGGTTCGCTGCAGGAAGGCGAGGCCGCCGGTGAGAATGACTATATCGTCGCCGACATCGCCAATGACAGCCACAGCGCCGAAGGCGTATATGTCTCCCTGGCCCAGGTGTCCGAACTGGCCCGCCCGATGTTCGTCGGCAAGAAGGCCGGTGAGAAGGTCACGCTCAATGTGAACGAGGCCTTCGAGAACGAGACCGACCGCGCGTCGATGCTCAAGGTGGACAAGGCGAAGCTTGCCGAACTGGATCCGATGTTCACCTTCACCGTCGTGAACGTGAAGACCTTCGTCGCCGCCGAATCCAACCAGGAGACCTGGGACAAAATGTTCGGCGAGGGCGCCGTCACCTCCGAGGAGCAGTTCATGGAGAAAGTCGCCGAGCGGATCCGTGCGAACCATACCCAGGAATCCAACTACCGCTTCGGCAACGATGTCCGCAAGTATTTCGTGGACAAGGCCGCTGTGGAGCTTCCGGAAGCCTTCCTGAAGCGCTGGCTCGTGTATGCCAATGAGGGCAAGTACTCCGCCGAGGAAGTCGAGAAGGAATTCCCGGGCTTCATCACGGACTTCAAGTGGCAGCTTGTCCGTGGCTATATGATGCAGAAACTCGGCCTCAAGGTGGAGAAGCAGGACCTCGAGGAGGCCGCCGAAAGCTTCGTCGCCTACCAGTATGCGATGTACGGCATGGGCAATGTCCCGCAGGAACTGATCAAGAGCTCCGCCCGCAACGTCCTGGAGGATGAGAACCAGGTCCGCCGGCTTGAGGAGCAGGTGGAAGACAACAAGACCATCGCCGCCATCCGGGAGAAGGTCTCCGTCCAGACCAAGAAGATTTCGGAAGAGAAGTTCCGTGCGCTGAAGTAAGTGGCATTCTGAACGAAGTGAAGAGTCTATGAACGAATTCGAGAAATTCGCAGCAAAGGACAGGGGCATCGGTACGATGACCCTGTCTCGTTATGCATCCGCCCTGGATGCCTACATCAACCCGACCATCACCGAGGAGCGCAAGCTCAATGTCGCGCAGATGGACGTGTTCAGCCGCCTGATGATGGACCGCATCATCTTTCTGGGTGTCCCCATCGACGACGATGTCGCGAATATCGTGATGGCCCAGCTCCTTTTCCTGGCTTCCACCGATTCCGCGGCGGACATCACCCTGTACCTGAACACGCCGGGCGGTCAGGTCTCTTCCGGCCTTGCCATCTACGACACGATGCAGATCGTCCAGCCGGATGTGGCGACCGTCTGCACCGGTATGGCCGCCTCGATGGGCTCCGTCCTCCTCTGCGCCGGCACCAAGGGCAAGCGGACGGCGCTGCCGCATTCCCGCGTCCTGATCCATCAGCCGCTGGGCGGTGCCCAGGGCCAGGCCAGCGACATCCTCATTGCAGCGCGCGAGATCGAGAAGACCCGTACCGAGCTCTTCCGCATCATCTCCGAACACAGCGGTCAGCCGCTTGAGCGCGTCACCGCCGACGGGGACCGCGACTTCTGGATGACGGCCGAGGAGGCGAAGGCCTACGGCATGGTCGACGAAATCCTGTACAAGAAATCCCGCTGATGGCCAGGAAGTCCCAGACAACGCACAGCCATTGCGTCCTTTGCGGCCGGTCCGATGCGGAGGTCCCGTTCATGCTCCAGGGCATCGACGGGTTCATCTGCTCGGATTGTGCGAAGATGGCCGCCCAGTATGTGGCGGAACTGGAACACACCCCGTCCAAAGGCGCTGCGTCTTCGGTCGGTTCGGTGGACAAGGCTCCCAAACCCAAGGACATCAAGGCCTTCCTGGACCAGTACGTCATCGGTCAGGACCGCGCCAAGGTCGTGCTGGCCGTTGCTGTGTACAACCATTACAAGCGCATCAGCCACAATCTGATCGACAAGGCGGACGACGGTGTGGAGTTGGAGAAGTCCAACATCCTGCTGGTCGGACCCACCGGAACGGGCAAAACCCTGCTGGCGAAGACTATCGCCAAGCAGCTGGATGTCCCGTTCACCATCGTGGATGCGACGGTCCTGACGGAGGCCGGTTATGTGGGTGAAGACGTGGAGAGTATTCTCACCCGGCTCCTGCAGGAGGCCGATTTCGACCAGAAGAAGGCGGAGCGGGGGATTGTCTTCATCGACGAGATCGACAAGATCGCCCGCAAGTCCGACAACCCGTCCATCACCCGCGACGTTTCGGGCGAGGGCGTGCAGCAGGCGATGCTTAAGCTCCTGGAAGGCAACGTGGTGAACGTTCCGCCGAAGGGCGGCCGAAAGCACCCCGAGCAGGAGTTCATCCATGTGGATACGCAGAACATCCTGTTCATCTGCGGCGGTGCCTTCGAGGGAATCGAACGGCATATCGCCCAGCGCAAGAATACCCAGATCATCGGCTTCGGGGCCGAGGAGAAGCAGCGGATCGACAAGGACAACCTCCTTCAGTATGTCGATGCCCAGGATCTCCGTGCCTATGGGCTCATTCCCGAGATCGTGGGCCGGCTTCCGGTCGTCACGTATCTGGACCAGCTGGACCGGGATTCCCTCCGCCGTATCCTGACCGAGCCCAAGAACGCCATCGTCCGCCAGTACGAGAAGCTCTTCGAAATGGACGGGATGAAACTGGAGATCGATCCGGATGTCCTGGACCTCATCGTGGATACTTCCATCGAGCGGAAACTCGGTGCCCGCGGTCTCCGCAGCATCTGCGAGCAGGTCATGAACGATGCCATGTTTGAAGCTCCCTCCTCCCGCAAGAAAACTTTCCGGCTGACCCGGGCCTATGCGGAGGAAAAGTTGAAAAAATAGGGTTTCACTCTTGCGAGAATGAAAAAAAGTTCCTACCTTTGCATTCCGCAAATGAATGAGGGCTTAGCTCAGTTGGTTTAGAGCGCTTGCTTGACAGGCAAGAGGTCGGCAGTTCAAATCTGCCAGTCCTCACAGAAAGAAAGGCACATGCAGCGATGCAGGTGCCTTTTTTCGTCTAACTTGTACATTCAGATGTACCCGGCGATCGATTTCCAAGGGGTCCTCGTCGGAAGCAAAAACCCTTGTAAACGCCTCCGACGACGCACTTAGGTTTCTCGCAGGAAGCAAAAATGGGCTTTTCTGTCTCCACTCAGAGACCGAACACCTTGTGTTCATCTATTTACGCAGGACCTTCACCCTGGTGGAGGCCCTTTTCATAAAAATACGATCAACCCTTCCGAGTCAGTGGTCAACGAATACAATACTAACTTTTTTCCAGAAAAAACGTTATTTTTGTAGATATACTGAAATGACGGCATCATGGCAACCGGAAAGAAACAAGACCCAGGAAAGGCCAGCCTTTTTAGAAGTTAACTGATAAATAATGAATTACATACTTGTCAACGAACTGGTAATATGAAGAAGATTTTAATTGCTGCTGCCTTTGTCAGCCTGCTCCTGCTCACTTCCTGCGGGGGAACGAGGATCCGTCATACCGGTGATCTGTCGGGATCGATTTACGGCGTATGGGCACTGGAATCCAAGAATCAGGTCGATTACTCCGGCGTCCATTTCTACCTTTCCCTGAGTGAGCCCCGCATTGCACTTGCCAAGAAAGGAAGCTTCACGCAGTTCGACCTCAAGGATGTGGATGTCGACGGCTCGCAGTTTTCCTACAACGCCTCCAGGAAACAGCTCAGTTTTACCAAGACGCTCTGGCTCACGCAAGGCCTCAAATACGAAATGCGCCTTTCCGGAACATACAAGGTCCTTGAAATGACGCGTGCAAAACTGGTCATTCAGAAAGAATCCCTGGGTACGAAGACCACTTATACCTTCCGCCGGTACAAGTAGCGGGAAAAACGATGACGGCTGGCCCGGAAGCCAGCCGTCTCCGTGTTCTCACGTAATCGGGAGCTATTTGAAAATAACCTGGAGGAATTCGTGGAGGCTGCGTCTCCAGGTCTGCCACTCATGGGCGGTGTCTGGAGAGATGTAGGACGTGGCTTTGATGCCCATGTCGTTCAGCTGCTTCACGTTGTCAATCACACGTTGGGGATTCTCCTGACTGCCCGCCGTGATGAAGATGTGCTTTACGACGTTCCGCTGTACCTGTTCGGGATGGGAAACGATCCCTCCGCTGAAGATGCCGTAGTAGGAGAACAGGTTGCTGTTCTTGATTCCTACGGCGTTGGTGAGCATTCCGCCGAGGGAGAGCCCGGCCATCGCCCGGTGCTGGGCGTCTGCGATGACCCGGTAATGGGACTCGATGTCCGGAAGGGCTTCGTTGAGGAACATCTCCTCGAAGTTCCCGGCCCAGTCCGGGGGAAGGGCCAGACGGCCGCGCGTGTCGCCGGGGCGGTATACGAAATCATTGTTCATCACGATGATCAATGGTTCCAGTTTCCCTTCCGCAATCAGGTTGTCGGCAATGATGGCTGCATAGCCGGAATGGGTCCATTCCGTCTCATTCTCTCCGGCTCCGTGCTGGAGATAGAGCACAGGGTACCGTTTGTCGGGTTCCGTCTCATATTCGGCGGGCGTGTACACATAGGCCCTGCGCCATTTTTGCTCTACGTTGGAATAGAACCAGTGTTCGCGGACTTCACCGTGCGGTACGTCGCGCATCAGATAGTAGTCATCCTGCGGAGAGGGGACCTCGACGACACCGACCCAGCCGTTGGAGTATGAGGCTTCCAGTCCGAAATCCATGAAGCGGACACCGTCGATGACGAGATAGGTAATCATGTAGCCGACCTTGGGGGCCTTGGTGATGACATGCCAATATCCCTCGGCATCCTGTTGGGCTGGGAAGTCTACGCCGCCGAAGTTCAGTTTCACGTCCTGGGCGGTGCTGGGCGCCCGGAAGCGGAACCAGTACTCCCCGTCAGCGTTGACTTTGGGAAACTCGGACTGGCGTTGGGTGCTGGAAGTACGCGTCCAGCCTTCGCTGGAAGGGGGCGTGAAAGTTCCTTGTGCGCGTCCGTTCAGCCCAAACAGGCAAAGGACGGCGATGGCAAAGAGTGTTCGTTTCATATCAGTAAGTATGGTTCAATAGGGAATTTCCGTGAGATGCCGGTGCACGGTATCGAGGATCCTGCGGCAGTTCTCCGCCGTATTGGCGGCGATGACCGGGGAGGTCCGGTTAAGGGGAGGAAAGCTTCCGTCGAATCCGCAGATGGTTCCGCCGGCTTCCTGGAGGATCAGCGCTGCAGCGGCATAGTCCCAGGGATACAGGCGGATTTCGAAGTAGAGTTCGACCTTTCCGGTGGCCATCAGGCACAGTTCCATCGCTGCGGAGCCCGTTCTCCGGAGGTCGTTGCATTCCTGGTAAAGGTCATAGATGATGTCGCTGCACGTGCGGGCGAGATCCTTCCGGTAGGTGCTCATGGCGGTGAACAGCAGCCCGTTTTCGAAAGACCGCCCGGAAACGTGGATGGGCTGTCCGTTGCAGAAGGCTCCCTTTCCCGCCTGGGCGCAGTATAACTCATTCCTCCAGGGACTGTAGACAACGCCCAGCACGGGCTTTCCGTCCTCCGTGAGAGCAACGCTGATGCAGCAGAAGCCGATGCCGCGGGCATAATTGGTCGTCCCGTCAATCGGGTCGATGATCCATACCTGCCGATGGGACGTATCGGCATAGTCCTCCTCTTCGCACAGGAATCCGCTTCCGGGCAGGAGCGCTTCGAGCCGCCGGGTCAGGAAATGCTGGACTGCGACGTCCGAGGAGGTCACGATGTTCTCCGGCGCGCCTTTCTCCTGGATTTCAAACCCGTCCCGGACCATCAGGGACGAAGCTTCCCGGACGATGGCGACAACTTGTTCGATATCGGGTAGGTGATTCATGCAAGTGGGTCGGTTGGAAAAGACTTCTTGATTTATATGCGAATATAGTGAAATTTTATGAAGATAACATTTATCTTTGCAGGACAACCGTTTTGACATGAAAAGAATCTGCATATCGATCCTCCTTGCCGTCCTGGCGCTGTCCGCCCGTGCGGGGTCCTATGAGAAGTATTACCAGAACTTGCCGGTGGCCCTTCAGGAGCCGGCTCAGCCGTCCATCCCTGCATTGACCGTTCTGCTGACGGATTTCGGCGGAGTGGGGGACGGCTTGACCGACAATACCGAATCCTTTTCCAAGGCTATTTCAGCCTTGGCCAAACAGGGTGGCGGACATCTGGTGGTGCCGGCCGGTATTTTCCTGACCGGGCCCATTTCCCTGAAGGACCATATCGACTTGCATCTGGAGAAGAACGCGGTGATCCTGCTCACGCCTGACCGGGCAGCCCATCTGAAGAAAGGGAAGGCTGTTCCGGGAATTACGGCCAGCAAGCGGACCGACATCAGTATCACGGGAGAAGGCATCATCGACGGAAACGGCGAATGGTGGCGCGGCGTAAAGCGGGGGAAAGTGAGCGATACGGAATGGAATGCCTTCAAGCGGATGGGCGGCACCGTGACGCCCAAGGGGGATCTCTGGTATCCCTTTGACCTGCATTCCTTCGACAACATTGCCGACACCTATGAGGCCCAGGAAAAGATGCGCACGCACCTGATCCGTTTTACGGACTGTGAACGAATTCTTTTTCAAGGTGTTACCATCCAAAATGCCCCGAAGTTCCATCTGGTCCCGCAGCGTTGCAAGGAAGTGACGATCGACGGGGTGACGGTGCGCTGCCCCTGGAATGCACAGAACGGTGACGGCATCGACCTGATGCAGTGCCGGAACGTGCTGGTTGTGAACAATACCGTCGATGTGGGCGACGACGGCATCTGCCTGAAGGCCGGAGCGGGGGCGGATGCCCTGAAAAGCGGTCCCTGTGAGAACATCCTCATCGTGGACAACACCGTCTTCCATGCCCACGGCGGCTTTGTCATCGGCTCGGAATTCTCCGGCGGAATGTTCAATATCATCGTGCAGGACAATACCTTCTCGGGGACGGACACGGGCCTGCGGTTCAAGAGTGCGCCGGAACGGGGCGGAAAGACTGGAAACATTTGGATTTCCGATATCTATATGTCTGATATCCAGGGAGAAGCCGTGGTTTTCGAAACTTCCTATGCCGACCGTCCCGTCGGCCGGGACGATGCGGTTGCCGCTGAATCCGAGGCTTTCCTTCCGGACTTTACCGACATCCATATCTCCCATGTCATCTGCCGGGATACGCGCATCGGCATCAAGGCTTCCGGCACTTTGCAGATGATCCATGGCATCACCCTGAAGGATTGCCTCTTCTTCTATACGGAAGAAGCATCCCAGGTCGATGACGCCGGGATGCTTCAGCTGAATAACGTCCGTTTCGAGACTTACAGGTAGTCCTCGAAATACATCGTCACCTTGTCCATCAGGTGGATCCGGCGGACGCCCATCACGTTGTGCTGGTCCGTCGGATAGGGGAAGTAGTCCACCTGGACATTGTTCCGGATGCACTCCTCGACGAAACTGAGGGAATGCTCCCAGACGACGGTGTTGTCCACGGCGCCCTGGCAGATGAGGAGCTTGCCTTTCAGGTCTTTTGCCTTATTGATCAGGGAAGTTTTCGCAAATCCTTCAGGGTTCGTCGCTTCCGTATCCATGTAGCGTTCGCCGTACATGATTTCGTACCACTTCCAGTCGATGACCGGTCCGCCGGCAACGCCGACCTTGAACACGTCCGGGTAATTCGTAATCAGGCTGATGGTCATGAAGCCGCCATAGCTCCAGCCATGGACGCCGATCCGGTCCTTGTCCACATAGGGAAGTTCCATCAGGCGGCGGATACCCACCATCTGGTCGGCCATTTCGGCCTGTCCGCACTGGCGGTTGATGGCTTTTTCAAAAGCGGCGCCCTGGTTGGAAGTGCCCCTGTTGTCCTGGACATAGACGAGATAACCCTTCTGGGCCATCAGCATTTCCCACATCCGCACGTTCCCGAGCCAGGAATCCTGGACCATCTGGGAATGCGGTCCGCCGTAGACATACAGGATGACCGGGTACTTCTTCGCAGGGTCGAAATCCTTCGGGTAATAGAGCCGGTAATAGTTGTCGAACTGGCCGTCCGCGCTGGGAACAGTGCCCAGTTCGACGGCGCAGGAGGCGTATTCGGCGAGCGGGTCGGCCGCTTCCAGCAAGGTCCGGGTGTTCTTTCCGTCCGTACTGCGCAGCAGCGTGATTCCCGGGGTATCCAGGTTGGAGTAGCGGTCGAAGAACCAGGTACAGGCATCATTCATCGAGATGGCGTGCCAGCCGCGTTCCGGAGTAAGGGCGACCGGCTTCCCGAACTTCGCCTTCTTGACGGCATTCTTCGCGGGAGCCTTGACGCTCATCTTGTACAGGTGGTTCTCGATGGGGGAGACCTCGGCCGAGGTGTAGAAGATGTCCACTCCGTCGTTGCCGACATATTCGACATCGGCGTCCACGTCCGTGATGCGGCGGATATTTCCCAATGTGTCAAGCAGATACAGGCTCCTGAAACCGTCCCGGTTGTCGGTGCGGTAAATCATCAGGTCGCGGCGTCCTTTTACGAAGTGAACCGGGTCCAGCGGTTCCACCCAGGCGTCATTGTCCTCGGTGAGGAGCGTCCGGATGAACTGTCCTGTCGCGGCACAGTACTGGTTCAGCTTCAGATGGTGCTGGGTGCGGTCGAGAACCTGGACATAGACCGACTTGTCATCCGGTGACCAGCTGATGTTTGTCAGGAAGCGCTCCGGGGTGAAATCCGGCACATTCAGGTACACGGTGCTTCCTTTTTCCAGGTCGTAGATCCCGAGGGAGACGATTTCGGAGTCCATCCCGTTCATCGGATACTTCAGGAGTTCCAACCCGCCGGTCCGGGTCTCGATGTCCAGGAGCGGAAAGTCCGTCACGCGGGATTCGTCCTTGCGGTAGAAGGCAAGTTTCGCTCCGGAGGGGGACCAGAAGATTCCTCCGTCGATGCCGAATTCGTTCCGGCTTACGGACTGGCCGTAGACTATCTCGCGGTCGTTGGAGACGGCCACGGCGACCGTGTCCCTGTAGTCCGTGATATAGAGGCTGTTCCCTTCGGTGAAGGCCGTCCAGCCGGAGAGGTCCTGCGGGAGTTCCAGGTTTTCGTCCACCCGGTCGGAATCCCAGCGGGATCCGTTGAGGAACCGGTACTCGTTGTCGTTGAGCCAGGTATAATAGCGGTTCTCCGGATAGACGGCCCGGCTGGCGACGGCGTCCTCCATCGTCAGGAGTTTTCCGTCATGCGCGGCATGCGTTCCCAGGATACGGGGCTGGGCAAAAAGAGCGCCGCCCACGAGGGTGGCGCCCAGAAGGATCATGTATTTTCTCATAGGAAGACCTGTTCGGCGGAAGCATCATAAGGAAGACGGTTGGAGGGTTCGCTCACGACGGGTTCGGCATTGTCGATCCGGTCCACGATGGCCCGTTCATAACCGCGCCAGGGAAGGGCACCCTTGTACTCCTTGAAATGGACGGTGACCCGCTGTCCGGTGAGTTGCTGGAGTTGCTCGGCGACGGCCTTGTCGTCCACGGAAAACTTGAAGATCTTGGACTGGACCGTCCCGCTCTGCCCGGCCTTGTTGCCGTAGCCGGAGAGGATCATCTCGCCCTCATAGGTCTTCCAGATGTATCCGGTGTAGGTAAGGGAGTTCAGTTCGCCGGTTTTCGTACCGTCGCTGAACACCCACATGAATTTGTAATAGCCGAAGCCAGCTCCCACGAGCAGCAGGATCACGATGATCCATGCAATGATTTTTCCGGTTGTCTTAGCCATAATGCAAACTTGTTGGATATACAAAGGTAACAATTCTTGGAAAAAAACCGTATATTTGAAAGTTAAAGAATAACCACGCTTTTCCGTAATGAAAAAACTTGTAACGCTGCTTGTCCTCTCCTGCGCTCTTTCCCTTCCCGGTTTTGCGCAAATCCTGCCCAGTGCGAATCCTGCGGCCGACTCCATCGCCTTCGCCAAGGTGCGGGCCCGGATGGACTCCATCCGGCAGTACAGGCCCACGGTGGGCCTGGTCCTCGCCGGCGGCGGCGCCCGCGGCCTCGCGCACCTGGGCGTGATTAAGTATATGGAAGAGCTCGGCATTCCCGTCGACATCGTCACGGGCACCAGCATGGGCGGCCTCGTGGGCGGCCTGTACGCCCTGGGCTACAAGCACGACCAACTGGATTCCCTCGTGCGCGCCATCGAATGGCCCATTATGATGTCGGATGACGTTCCCACGGAATACATCGGCTACAAACTCCGCAAATACCGCGAGACTTACACGCTCCGCATCCCGCACCACTACGATGACGAGGACCTGGCGGACCGCCTGAAGAACGAACGGATCGCCGACAAGATGGCGGCGGAGTCCGGCCACAGTTCGGCCGACATGCTCAACGAGTCCATCTCCCGGATGGGCCTCGGCATGCCCGACGGCTTCCTGTACGGCCTGAACGTGCGGAACATGCTCAGCTCCGTGACCGTGGGCTACCAGGACAGCATCAGCTTCGCGGACCTGCCCATCCCCTACGCCTGCGTCGCCACGGACCTGTACGCGATGACGCCCAAGTACTGGACCTCCGGCAGCATCACCGACGCCCTGCGTTCCACGATGGCCATTCCGTTCTACTTCCGCGCCGTGCGCAAGAACGGCGAGGTGCTCCTGGACGGCGGCATGCGGAACAACTATCCCGTCGATATCGCCAAGGCGATGGGCGCGGACATCATCATCGGCTCGGACATGTCCATCCACCGCGAACTGAACGAGCTCAACTCCCCCGTCGACTTCCTCCTGCAGACCATCACCCTCCTGGCCTCCTCCGCGAACGGCCCTGCCCGCAAGATGCTGGACGTAGGCGTCCATCACGAGCTGAAGGGCTACACGATGCTGTCCTTCGACGACGCTTCCGTCGATGACATCATCGACCAGGGCTACCAGAACGCGATCCAGCAGAAGGAGCTGTTCGAGGCCATCGCCAAGCTCGTCGCCGGAAAGCGGAAGCCCGAGGTCGCCAGCCACCCGGCCGCCCTCAACCTGGCCCAGAAGAAGGTCAAGGTGGGCGAGGTCAAGTTCCTCGGCATCAAGGAGCGGGAGAAGCGCTGGATCCTCCACCCCAAGGACTACCCGGCCGACGGGATATATGACCGGACCATCATCGAACGCCTCCTGAACAGCATCTACGGCACCAACGCCTTCGAATCTGTCACCTACCACCTGGAAGGGTCCGAAGAGCCCTACACCCTCGTCTTCGAATGCCAGAAGGGCCAGACGAACGACCTCGCCGTCGGCCTCCGGGCCGATACCGACGAGACCGTGGCCGTCGCCCTCCACTACGGCCTGGGCACCCGCCGCCTGACCGGCATGCGCATGACCGCGGATCTCAAGCTGGGCACGAATCCGGCGCTGACCGTGGACTGGGGCACCAAGTCCCGGATCGGCCTTCCCTCCTACGGCATCGTCGGCCGCCTGGGCCTGACAAATGCGACGCTCGGCTGGGCGAACGACACCCACGAGAAGCTCTTCCACGCCGCCGTGGACGGTTACCTGGAAGACTCCCGGCTTCGGAAAGGCTCCCTCCGGGTCGGCGTGACGGCCGAAATGAATCCCTACGAGCACCGCCTGGGCTTCACGGACCACAACGACGGCTGGGACTGGCGGAGTCTGTGGCTCTCCGGTTTCGGGACCTTCAAGCACGACACCTTCGACGACGGCTATTTCCCCACGCGGGGCGTCCGGTTCCTGGCCGACGGCCGCTATGTCTTCTACGGGCGGAAGAAGCCCTCTTACTACTGGGATAACAATTGGGAGTATCATCCTGACGAGGACATTGACGACGGCAGCCAGGGCGATGCGGCAGGCTTCCAGTTCCCGACCCGGGCGGAAGGTGATACCTCCGATGAGAGCGAAGGCGCCCCGGACGTTCCCGACGACTGGTTCACCCGGAGAGACCCGGTTCTTCCCTATTTCAGCTTCATGGGCAGCTTCGAGGCCGCCTTCACCATCGGAGAGAATTTTACGGTCCAGCCTGCCGTTTACTTCGGTTTCAACTCGCTGGAAACGGAACAGATGAACTTCAGGCACGCCGTGGTCGTGGGCGGTTTCCTGCCGAACCGGTACGCCGAGCGCCAGATTCCCTTCTTCGGCTTCCCCCTGGGTTTCCGGGAGACCGCCAAACTCACCCTCGTGCCGCAGCTGGACCTCCGCTACCGCTTCCTGCGCAAGAATTACGCGACGGCCCGGGCCGGAGTCTTCCTGCGGGACTCTTCCTTCGAATTTATGTTCCTGGGATCCCAAGTCTACGCCTTCGGCGCTGAATACGCCCGGCAGACGATCATCGGCCCCCTGCGGGTCGCCGTCCAGTGGTGCGACATCACCGGATTCACCACGTACGCCTCCATCGGATTTACCTTCTAAAGACTGGCCTTATGCGCATTCGATCTCGCTACCGATACGCCGTCCTCCTGGCCGTTTCCCTGCCGCTGGCCCTTCCGACCCGCGCCGTGGTCCCCGAGAAGGACTTCCAGTCCACGCTGAACAGCCTGCTGCAGGAGCTGCGGCAGTCCTATGCATCGGCCCAGGAATCCGACACCCTGATGGTGAACAACCGGACGCAGCGGGAGGCCTTCGACCGGGTCCTCAAGTCCGCCGACGAGGTGACCATCATGCTGTACACCCAGCGGCCGGAGTTCACCTTCGACATGGCCTTCGCCCTGGAGGAGGTCTCGCGCGTGACCTCCGCCTTCCACGAGCAGGTGCTCCTGAACGACCAGTACCGGATCGCCGCCCGCTCGGGTCTCCGTCGCTACGAGCTCCTGAACGAAACGCTGCAGGGCATGCTCAAGAGGCAGCCCGCCGACTCCCTCGCGGGGGCCGACTCGCTCGCGCTCGCGCCGGCCCCGCAGGAGGAGGCGGACCCCGAGAAGGCCGCCCTCCTGGACAGCTGCCTGCATTACGCCAGCGCCCTGACAGCCCTGTACGGGGAATCCGTCGCGCTCGCGCTGAAGGACAGCGTCCTCTGCGCGGAGACCGAGGCCCGGCTCAAGCAGGCCTATGACTATGCCCAGGACAACTACGCCGACACGCAGAAGAACCGCTACATCGGCGGCAACGTGAACGCCATCCAGATCCTCAAGGAATGGAAGGGCTTCCTTCAGTTCGTGAAAAGCGACCTGCGGATGCGGTACAATTCCGACACCACCGCCGAGCAGAACGAGTCCGACGCCGTTCCCCGCACCTTCAGCGGAAAGTTCGTCCTGGGCTATGCGATGCTGTCCCTGGTGATGCTGCTGCTCTCCGCCCTGGCGGCGGTCCTCATCGGCATCATCGCCTACCGGTGGATCAAGAATGATGCTGCTCATCAAGGCCGAGCGGAGCAATCCCTACTGGCGGATGGCCTACCAGCTCCTCACCCAGTACGCCTGGCTCACGCTCGCCATCCTCGTCTCGCTGCTCATCCGCATCCGGGGCGACCAGGCGCGCGCGTCCCTGCGCATCTACATCCCGACCTTGCTGCTGGCGTTCGTCTGCATCCTGATGCGGGCGATCTTCCTGCCGGCCAGCGCGGTGCCGCTCGTGTTCCCGCCCACCCTGCTGCTGTTCATCATCTGGCAGAGCCTCGTGAACATCCACTGCCGGGCCCAGGTAAGCCGGGCGGACCTCCGTTATATGTGGGTCTCCGTCATCGTGATGGCTGTCACCGCCATCCTGTCCCTCGCGGGCTATTCGATGATCGGCGTGCTCCTGATCACGTTCTGGACCTTCCTGCTGGCCCTCCTCCACACGATCACCACGCTCTACTACCTGATGATGCGCTACTACGACGACCGGGTGATCCGCCGGAAGGCCCGCTACCACGAAGAGAACCCGCGCCTCCCGCTGGAAGACAAGGACGCCTTCATCGAAGTCACCTGGCTGTACGACCTGCTCCGTATGGCCGTCGTCCCGCTGATGGCCATCTACTCCTTCCCGCTGAGCGCCCTCCTCACCTCCCGGGCCTACCAGCTGTCGATGACCGGCGCGGACCTGATGAAGCGGCCGCTCGTCCAGAGCGCCGGCCTGGAAAACTTCACCTTGTCCAAAATCCTGCTGGTGATGGCGCTGTTCTTCGTTTTCCGGTACTTGATCTACCTGGCGAAGGCCCTGTTCCGCGTGTTCAAGCTGCGCAACATGATCGATGAAATGAGCAACAGCTCCCTGCCCCTCAAGGAAACGGACGTGAACCTGAGCCTGCCCAACGCCATCTTCTCCCTGTTGGGCTGGATCCTGTACCTGATCGTCGCCTTCGCCATCCTGCACCTGCCGTTGAAGGCCATCACCTACATCACGACCGGTCTCGCCGCCGGCGTCGGTTTCGCGCTCAAGGACCTCATCAACAACTTCTTCTACGGCATCCAGCTGATGGCCGGCCGCATCCGCATCGGCGACAAGATCTCCTGCGACGGCGTCCGCGGCGTGGTCAAGCGCGTGAGCTACCAGACCACGCAGGTGGAAGACGAAGACGGCTCCATCATCGCTTTCACGAACACGGACCTGTTCTCGAAGAAGTTCCGCAACCTGAACGCCGGCCGCAACTACGAGCTCGTCAAGGTCTTCGTCTCCGTGCGCTACGGCACAGACTTCGAGCAGGCCCGCCAGCTCATCCTGGAGGCCCTCAAGCCGCTGATGACCAAGGACAAGATGGGCCGCGACATCGTGGACCCGTCCTTCCCGATCGACGTCCGCTTCGACAACTTCGGTGAAAGCAGCATCAACCTCGCCGTTGTCCTCTATACCACCGTCGAAACCCACTACACTTTCCCCGCCAGGGCCAAGGAAGCCATCTACAATGCCTTCAACGAGCATGGAATCGCGATTCCGTTCCCGCAGCGGGATGTGTATATCAAGACGATTCCGGAAAACAAATGAGGAGTATGAAGAAATGGATGACCCTGCTGTTTGCCGCTGCAATGGTGCATACCGTCGGGGCGCAGACGCTTTATGAAGGATTCGCCGATCCGCCCCAGGAAGCGCGGCCGCGGGTCTGGTGGCACTGGATGGACGGGAATGTGTCGATGGAAGGGGTCCGGAAGGACATTGACTGGATGGAAAGGGCCGGAATCGGCGGATTCCATCAGTTCGATGCCGGTGGGATCGGAGTACGACCGATTGTGGATGAACTTGTTTCCTATGGGTCGCCGGGCTGGAAAGCAGCGTTGGGCTATGCGATGGAACTGGCCCAAGCCAAGGGCATGGAAACGGCGATCGCTTCGGCACCTGGCTGGAGTTCGACAGGGGGACCTTGGGTGAAGCCGGAGAATGCGATGAAGAAGCTGACCTGGCGGACCATGGATGTGACGGGACCCGGTATCCGGCTCCTTCGTCTGCCTCCTCATTTCCAGACGCCCGGCAAGTATCAGAATTATCCGGAAAGCAGCGATGTGACTCCTTGGTACGAGCATGTCGCCACGCTGGCCGTCAAACTTCCCGATGCGGAGAAGACCATGACTGCCATGGGGGCGAAGGTCTCCTCCTCCGGTGGTCATTTCACGGTGGAACAGTTGACGGACGGGGATTTCGCCAATGCCGTGGAACTGCCTGTCCATCCGGACGGCTATGCCTGGATCCAGTATTCCTTCGACCGTCCGCAGATGATCCGGGCCGTCACCCTGTCCGGATGTCCGCTCCGCAGCGAATGGCGGGCGGAACCGCCCCTCTACCGGAACCGCCTGGAAGCCAGCGACGACGGTATCGCGTGGAGGAAGGTCTGCGACATCCCCGATTCCAGCCTTCCTGTGATGACGATGGATATTCCTGCGACGCGGGCCCGTCATTTCCGGCTGATGGTGAAGAATCCGGAACCGGACAATTCCCTGGCCCGCTTCGGTGTCCCGACCCGGATTCCGACGGGTACGGCAATCCCGGAATTCGTCCTGCAGGGGGTGGTCAAGGTGAACCATGCGGAGGAAAAGGCCGGTTTTTCGGCACCGCACGATTTCGCCGATTACCTCACCCCCGACAGTCCGGATCCCATCGTGAAGGTCCAGGACCTGAGCCTGATCGACCAGGACGGGACCATGATCTTCGACATCCCTGCCGGCACCTGGCGCATCTACCGTTTCGGCGTTTCCCTGACTGGAAAGAAGAACCATCCCGCCCCTCCTTCGGCGACGGGACTGGAGGTGGACAAACTGGATCCTGAGGCCTGGGAAACGTATTTCAAGGATTTTTTCCGGCTGTATGAGGGGATGCCGGTCCAATACGTACTGACCGACAGCTATGAGGCCGGACAGATGACCTGGACACGGAATATGTTCGCGGAATTCAAGACCCGGCGCGGCTACAACCTTCTTCCGTGGCTGCCTGCCCTGGCTGGTGAAATCATCCGGAGCACCGAGGAGACAGAGCGGTTCCTTTTCGACTGGCGGCAGACGCTGGCGGAACTGTTTACGGAGAATTATGACCGTCTGAACGACATCGCCCGTCAAGCCGGGATGAAAGGCCGCTATACGGAATCCCATGAGAACGGACATGTGTACGTCGGAGACGGCATGGACCTTAAGCGGACGGCCACCGTTCCCATGTCCGCCATCTGGATGGATGACGCCGGGGATGGATCTTCCATTCCGATGGCGATGGCCGACATCCGTGAATCTGCTTCCGTCGCCCATGTTTACGGACAGAACATCGTGGCGGCCGAGGCCTTCACGACCAGCGGCGTGGGGGGAAAATCCTATTCCTACAGCCCGGCCAAGATGAAATATACGGCAGATATCGCCCTCTCCTGCGGCCTCAACCGGTTCGTCATCCACGAGTCTTCCCATCAGCCTTCTGATTCCCATCGTCCCGGCTTGGACCTGATCGGATTCGGCCAATGGTTCAACCGCCACGAGACGTGGGCGGAGGAGGCGCGCGCCTGGACCGACTACTTGGCCAGGAGTTCCTATTTGCTCCAGCAGGGGAAGTACAAGGCGGACATCCTCTACTATTATGGCGAGGACAACTGCATCACCGGGCTGTTTGGACATCGGCTTCCCGATATCCCGAAAGGTTATTCCTATGATTTCGTGAATCCAAGCGGCATCTTGCGGTCGGTATTTCCGTTCAAGGACGGGCTGATCACGGAATCCGGAATGAACTACCGGATGCTGGTACTTGGCCCCAACTGCCGGACCATGTCCTATGCGGTACTCCAGCGGATCCTGTATCTGGCCCAGGCCGGAGTTCCCGTCTGCGGTACGGTCCCTGAGCGGGCGGCCTCCTTGTCGGATGACCAGGATGCCTTCTCCATCCTGGCCCTCCAGTTGCAATCCCTGATGCTGGACATGCCGCTTGCGGAGGCGCTTGCGAAGAAGGGGATCGAGCCGGACTTCATCGCGCCCGACGGATGGGCCTATGTCCATCGGGAGACGGATGAGGAAGATATTTACTGGATCCGGAATTTCACGGGGGCGCCGGCTTCCTCCGTCATTTTGCTACGGGCTGGTCAGGGACTGCCGCGCGTACTGGACCCGGCCACTGGAAAGGTCCGCTGCGTCAACGCCTCTACTACGGAGGATGGTTACCGTTTTTTCCGGCTGGACCTGGAAGAGAATGACGCCCTTTTCGTGGTGATTGGCAAGAAGCCGGAAGATGCGATTCCGGTCGTCCGTACCCATACCATCCCGCTCCTGACGCTGGAAGGTGCCTGGAACCTGTCTTTCGAATCAGGGATGGGGGCTCCGGCCACGGCGGTTTTCGACCAGTTGAAGTCCTACACCGAGTCGGCCAACCCCGCCATCCGGTACTATTCCGGCACGGTTGTCTATCGGAAGGAATTCAACCTGTCCAAAAAGCAGGTCAAGGATATGCTTTCCTATGAAATCGACCTCGGGTCGGTCAAGGAGTTGGCCCGGGTGTCCATCAACGGCTTTGACTTGGGGGTGGTCTGGAAAGCCCCGTTCCGCGTGGAAGTTCCTGCGGAGTACATTCATCAGGGAATTAATGCGTTGGAAGTCAAGGTAATCAACCTTTGGCCCAACCGTATTATCGGTGACCTGCAGCCGGATGCCGTCCGGATCTGGACCTATGTGGGATCCCCGTTCTATTCGGCCGATTCACCACTTCTCCCTTCTGGGCTCCTGGGGCCTGTGACGCTGTCAGGCGTCCAGTAGGAAATCGGCCAGCGTGTTCTCGGAGAGCCTGTCGAAGCAATTTTCGACAGGCTCTTTCCGTAAGACCTCGAGCAGGTCCTTCCGCGTATAGCGGCAGCCTTCCAGGGACTTCTCTATCCGTTCCGGGGGCAGATTTCCCAGGAAATCCCCGCTGAAGCGGAGACCGGTCATCCGTCCTCCGCGGAGGGAAAAGGCGGCTTCCACCGTCCCGCACGGGAATCTCTTCCGGATCCGGAATGCGGCGGCGGGGGAGTGACCGAAATTCCATTCCCAGGTCCTGAACTTGGAATCGGCATACGAACTGATCTCCGCTGACTGTTCCGGGGTCAGGAAGATTTCCCCGTCCCCGTCCGACAGCAGGTCCTGCAGGGCGTTCCGGAAGGACAGGATATCGGGGAATTGCGGCAGATAATCCTTGAGGTTGGAAACCCGGCTGCGGACCGATTCGATACCGGCAGCTGACAGTTTGCTTCCGGGAACGGAGAGAGCCCGGGTGAGCGTGTCGATGTCCACGTCGTACATCAGCGTACCATGGATCATCAACCGGTCGCGGGACATCCGCTTGGCGTAGCCCGAACACTTCCGTCCCTCGACCAGGATGTCATTCCGTCCGCTGAGCTGCGCCGGAACGCCCAGGGTGCGGAGCGCATTCGCCATCGTTTCCACGTAGGCGGGATAGTCCTTTTCCAGGTCACGGATCCTGCCGGTGATGGTATAGTTGAGGTTCTGCAGATCGTGGTAGACGGCGCCTCCGCCGGTAACTCGACGAGCGAGCTTAATGCCTTTTTCCTGAAGGAAGGGAAGATTAACCTCGGCGTATGCGCTTTGGTTCAGGCCAATAATGACGGACGGCCGGTTCTGCCAAAGGTAGAAAACCGGCTCGTCCGCTTTCAACTGTTCCAGGCAGAACTCGTCGAACGCCATGTTGAAATGCGGGTCCGTCGAGGTGTTCTGGAGATATTTCATCCTAGCCCAGGAAGGCGAGCAGGATACCGGCAGCGACGGCCGATCCGATAACGCCCGCCACATTGGGACCCATCGCGTGCATCAGGAGGTGGTTCTTCGTGTCGAATTCCCGACCGACAACTTCGGATACGCGCGCGCTGTCCGGAACGGCTGACACGCCGGCATTGCCGATGAGCGGATTGATCTTCTTCGCAGGATTCTTGATGAACAGGTTCATGATCTTCACGAAGAGGACACCGCAGGTGGTGGCGATGACGAAGGACAGCAGGCCGAGTCCGAAGATGAGGATGGACTTCGCGCTGAGGAACTTGTCGGCCTGGGTGGAAGCACCCACGGTAAGGCCGATGAGCGTAGTGACCACGTCGATCATCGGACCGCTGGCCGTATTGGCCAGACGGCGGGTTACGCCGCTTTCCTTCAGGAGGTTACCGAAGAACAGCATACCGAGCAGCGGAAGGCCGGAGGGAACGATGAACGCGGTGGTGAGGAAGCCGATGATCGGGAAGATGATCTTTTCCCGCTGGGAAACGGCACGCGGGGTGGGCATCTTGATCAGGCGCTCCTTCTTGGTGGTCAGGAGAAGCATGATCGGACGCTGGATCACCGGCACGAGTGCCATGTAGGAATAGGCCGAAACGGCGATCGCACCCATCAGGTCCGGTGCCAGTTTGGAGCTCAGGAAGATAGCGGTAGGGCCGTCCGCGCCGCCGATGATGCCGATGGCACCCGCCTCGTTCGGAGCGAAGCCGAACAGGAGGGCCAGCAGGTAGGCGCCGAAGATGCCCATCTGCGCGGCCGCTCCGATGAGGATGAGCCGCGGTTGGGAAATCAGGGCCGAGAAGTCGGTCATCGCACCGATGCCGAGGAAGATCAGCGGGGGATACCACCCCTGCCGCACACCCTGGTACAGGATGTTCAGCACCGAGCCGTCCTCATAGATGCCGATGTTCAGGCCGGGGAACATCGGGATGTTGCCGATGATCATACCGAACCCGATCGGGACCAGCAGCATCGGCTCCCATTCCTTGACGATGGCAAGGGTGATGAACACGATGCCGATGCCGATCATCACGATGTTCTGCCAGGAGCAGTTCGCGAAGCCGGTGTATTCCCAGAACTGGGAGAGGGATTGGAAGATGTGCTCCATAGGGGACTAGGCAATCGTTACGACCGGGTCGCCTTCCTGCAGGGTATCTCCTTTGTGCACGTGGATATCCGTGATGGTTCCATCCTTCGGGGCGGGAATCTCGTTCTCCATCTTCATGGCCTCCAGGACGGCGACCTTCTGGCCGGCCTTCACGGTCTGGCCTTCCTTGACGGAAATCTCGATGATGACGCCCGGGAGCGGGGAAGCCACTTTTTCACCGGCGCCAGCGGCCTTGGGGGCCGGAGCGGCGGCCGCTGCGGGAGCGGCCTGGACCGGTGCGGCTGCAGGCTGGGGAACCGGAGCTGCTGCCGGGGCGTTTTCGGCTTCCACCTCGTAGGTGGCGCCGTTGACGGTCACATCGAAGAACTTGCCTTCCTTGGGGTTGACGGTCACGTTATACTCCTTGCCGCCGATCTTGAACTTGTACTCTTTCATATCGATTCGATTGTTTTATCTGGGTAACTTTCTGAAAATCTGCTTTTTGTCGTTCCACGCCGAACCGTCCTTGGGACGCATCGTCAGGATGAAGGACTCGGTGTCGTGAACCGTGTCGCTGAAATAGAGGTCCATCGCCATGGCGATGGCGGCGTACACGTCGCCGCCCTGCTCCATGTCCATCGCCAGGGCGATGACCGCTGCGATTTCATCAGAGACCTCTCCGGCCTTGACCTGGGCCTTGGCAGCGGAGTTCTTCGGCTTTTCCTTCGCCTGGGCGGCCTTCTTGGCCGGGCGGTCGAAGAACAGCCAGAACAGGAACCAGAGGATGGCCAGGGCGCTGAACACGACCGTAACCGCAACAAGGGAGAGGATTCCGCCATGCGGGTCCTTCTCCGCCATGGCTTCGGCCTTGGTGGCGGCGTTCAGGTCACCGTTGTAGATACCGGGGCTCGGGACCGTGGGGTCCGGAAGCGGTTCGAACTCGCTTTGACGCAGGTCGAAGGCCCGCTTGGACATGGACATGCCCGCCGGCAGGCTGGCCGGAACGACCAGGGAGTCGATAATGGTACGTCCGTCATTGGAAACGAGGTATACGGTGCTGCCCGGACGGATCTCGAAGTCGGCATAAAGGGTACCGTCCGCTCCGTTTCCGCTCGCGTAGATGAGCGTGGTCTGGCGCGGACCGAGCTTGGTACGGAGATCACCCTTCGGGATGATGCTCTTCTTGAGGTTGTTGCGGTCGTCCGTCAGGAAGCATCCTGCGAAATTGACCGTCCCCTGGGAGGTGTTGAAGATTTCAATCCAGCCTCCCCGCCGCCCGAAGTCGTCCACGATGCCGGTGGAGTCCGGAACGGCCAGGGCCTCGGCGATGATGAGGTCGATGACGTTCTGGGCCTTCAGGCTCGTGAAACTGACCGCGAGGGCCAGGATGAGCAGAATGCGCTTTCTCATAACGGCAGGTTGTCGTGTTTCTTGGCCGGGACATCCTGCTGCTTGCCGGAGAGCTGCTCCAGGGCGCGGATGACGCGGAAGCGGGTGTTCCGCGGCTCGATGATATCGTCGATATAACCTTTCTGCGCAGCCTGGTACGGGTTGGAGAAAAGGTCTTCGTATTCCTTCTTCTTCTCCTCGAAGATCTTCTGCGCATTTTCCGGATCATTCTTCATCTCCTTGGCGTGGAGGACGTTCACGGCACCGTCGGCACCCATCACGGCGATGCTGGCGGAAGGCCAGGCATAGTTGATGTCGCCCCGGAGCTGCTTGCAGCTCATTACGATGTGGGCGCCGCCGTAGCCCTTGCGCAGGGTGACGGTGACCTTCGGAACGGTGGCCTCGCCATAGGCATACAGGAGTTTGGCCCCGTTGGTGATGATGGCGCCGTATTCCTGCTGCGTGCCGGGCAGGAAGCCGGGCACGTCGACCAGGGTCACGAGCGGGATGTTGAAGGCGTCGCAGAAGCGGACAAAGCGGGCGGCCTTGCGGGACGCGTTGATGTCCAGCACGCCCGCCAGCACGTTCGGCTGGTTGGCGACGATGCCCACGCTGCGGCCGTTCATGTGGGCGAATCCCACGATGATGTTCTTGGCGAACTCCTTGTGCACTTCGAAAAAGCGGTTGTCGTCCACGATGCTGCGGATGACCCCGTACATGTCGTAGGCCTTGTTCGGATTATCGGGGATGATGCCGTTCAGGGCATCGTCGGTCCGGTTGTAGGGATCGTTCGTGGCGACGGAGGGCGCTTCCTCCCGGTTGTTCTGCGGAAGGTAGGAAAGAAGTTCCCGGATCGTCGCGATGCCGTCTTCCTCGTTCTCGGCGGCGAAATGCGCCACGCCGCTCTTGGAGGCGTGGACGGAAGCACCGCCCAGGATTTCATGGTCCACATCCTCGCCGGTCACGCTCTTGACGACGGCCGGGCCCGTCAGGTACATATAGGAAGTGTCCTTGATCATGAGGGTGAAGTCCGTGAGGGCGGGGGAGTAGACCGCGCCGCCGGCGCAGGGACCGAAAATCCCGCTGATCTGCGGAACGACGCCCGAAGCGAGGATGTTGCGTTCGAAGATCTCGCCGAAGCCGGCCAGGGAGTCGATACCTTCCTGGATGCGGGCTCCACCGGAATCATTCAGGCCGATGAGAGGGGCGCCGGCACGGACCGCGAGGTCCATCACCTTGCAGATCTTCTCGGACATCGTCTTGGAAAGCGACCCGCCGCAGACGGTGAAGTCCTGGGCGAACACATAGACCAGCCGGCCTTCCACGGTTCCGCAGCCGGTCACCACGCCGTCGCCGTCGAAGTGTTCCTGGTCCATCCCGAAGTTCGTGCAGCGATGCTGGACGAACATGTCGTACTCCTCGAAGCTACCCTCGTCAAGAAGGAGTGCAATCCGCTCCCGGGCTGTCATCTTGCCCTTGGCGTGCTGGGCCTCGATCCGTTTCTCCCCGCCGCCGAGCCGGGCCTTCGCCCGCCGCTCGACCAGCTTCTGGATGTTGTCAGTCTGAATGCTCATGATAGAATGGTTTGAAATCATACAAATATAATGAATTATCTTCATTCCTACAAAAAAAATCGCCGGGGCGGAAAGGCCCCGGCGACGGTTTTTTCAACGGCGGAAGGTTACTCCTCCGCAGGCTTCATGGTCGTGTAGACGTTGGTGACGTCCTCGTCGTCCTCCAGCAGGCCGGTGAGCTTCTCGAGGGTGGCGCGCTGGTCGTCCGTGACTTCCTTCAGGTCCACGTTCGGGATCTGCTCGAAGCCGCCGGAAGCAAGCTCGTAGCCGTTCTCTTCGATGTACTTCTGGATCTGGCCATAGGAGGTATAGTCACCGTAGATGACGATCTCGCTGGTCACGTTCTCGTCCTCGTCCTCGACTTCCTGGCGGAAGACCTCGTCGGCGCCGAAGTCGATCAGTTCGAGCTCGAGCTCGTCCAGGTCGATGGGCTTCGCAGGATCCTCCTTGATGCGGAAGACACACTTGTGGTCGAACATGAAGGCGACGCTGCCACTGGTCTGGAGGGAACCGCCGCACTTGGTGAAGTAGCTGCGGACGTTGGCGACCGTACGGGTGTTGTTATCCGTCGCCGCCTCCACGAGGTAAGCGATACCGAAGGGGCCGAAACCTTCGTAGATGATCTCCTTGAAGTCTCCGGACTTGGCCTCGGTGGCCTTCTTGATGGCGCGCTCGATGTTCTCCTTGGGCATCTGCTCGGACTTCGCCTCGGCGATGAGGGCGCGCAGGCGCGGATTGCCCGTCACTTCCGGGCCGCCCTGCTTGACGGCGATGGTGATTTCCTTCCCGAGTTTGGTGAAAGTCTTGGCCATGTGGCCCCAGCGCTTCAACTTGCGCTCCTTGCGGAATTCAAACGCTCTTCCCATAACCTAGAATTCGATGCGGGTGATGTACTTGTCGATATCCATGGCCTCGGGAGCCTGCGGATACTGGTCCTTGATTTCCTTGTACAGGGCGAGGGCCTTGTCCTTGTCGCCCATCTCCTCGGCCACGATGCCGGCCTTCAGGAGGTAACCGGCGGCGAACAGGTCGTCCACCGTGGCGGCAGCCTTCTCGTAGGCGGCAAGGGCGCCCGGGTAGTCCTCAAGTCCAACGAGTGCATCGCCGATGCCGGCCTGGGCGCGGGAAAGGAGGATCTTGTCACCGCCATCGTACTTCTTGAAGTACTCGACGGCCTTGTCGAACTGGCCTGTCTGGAGGGCGCAGGCGCCGGCATACAGGTACACGGACTCGCCGCCCTTGGTGCCGTACTTGGCGATGATGTCCTCGAAGCCGAGGTTGTTGTCGTCGCCGTTCAGCGCGAGCTCATAGTCGCCCTGGGCGAACTTCTGCTCGGCGCGGAACATCTCTTCCTGGGCCTCAGCCTTCTTGGGCTGGAGGACGAAACGGTTGTAGGCGAGGATCGCGAGAGCGATCAGAAGGACGGCCGCGACGCAGCCATAGATGATCTTTCCGTACTTCTGGAAAAAGAGTTCGGATTTGGAAACCGCCTCTGCGATGTTCTGCTGGCGGAGTTCCTGCTCGGTAGGTTTGTTTGCCATATCTTGTCGTTTGTTTATAATGCTAAGCCGCTGGTGCCCCTTTGGGCATAACAGACCGCAAATTTAGTAAAAAAAATGTATATTTGCAATCAAGAACGCCTTTGCCATGCCCACTCTGAAGAAAATCGTCGTCCAGGATTTCCGCAATATCGCTTTTCAGGAGCTTTCCTTCTCTCCCAACGTGAACTGCATCAGCGGGAACAACGGGGAAGGGAAGACCAATCTCATGGATGCGGTCTATTACCTGTCGATGACCAAGAGTGCCTTTCCGTCGCCCGACCGGTACAACTGGCGGTACGGGACGGAGGGGTTCAGCATCGGCGGCGTCTACCGGATGGACAACGGTCTCGAATCCCGGTTTTCAATCAAAGTGTCGGACGGAGAGAAGAAACTGGTCCGGGATGAGAAGACCTATACCCGGATTTCCGAGCATATCGGCGTCCTTCCGGTCGTCATGGTCTCGCCGGGCGACGGTTCGCTGGTCAGTGAATCGGGGGAGGAACGCCGCCGGTTCGCCAATGGTGTCCTCTCGCAGATGGACCGCAGTTATCTCGACGCCGTCCAGACATACAACCGCTTGCTTGCCCAGCGCAACAAGATGCTCAAGGAAGGGTCCTTGGACTGGGACCTCGTCGCCGTGTTCGATGCCCGGATGGCGGCGGCAGCCCTGCCGGTGTACGAAGCCCGCAAACGCCTGGCGGACGGCCTGAGACCCGTCGTCCAGTCCTATTACAAACTTATCTCCGGAGGTGGCGAGGACGTCTCCATCGACTACCGCTCCGATCTGGACAAAGCCTCCCTGGAGGAAATCTTCCGGGCGCACCGCGAGAAGGACCTCGCCCTTCGCTTCACCACCGCCGGCATCCAGCGGGACGATTTCCTGTTCACGATGGACGGACATCCGATCCGCCGCTGCGGTTCCCAGGGACAGCAGAAATCCTTCCTCGTATCCCTCAAGTTCGCCCAGTACGAGATCATGCGGGATCGGTACGGCTATGCTCCCATCCTGCTGTTGGACGATGTGTTCGACAAGCTGGACATGGACCGGATCGGCAACCTGATCGGGATGGTGGCCGGAAGCGGATTCGGCCAGATCTTCATCACCGATTCCAACAAGGTCCGCCTGAGCGGCATCGTGGACCGGATCACTGACGAAAGCGCCTATTTCGACACCCAAGGCGGCGTCTTCACCCAGGTCGAGTAATGGCAGAGCAAAAGAAACGCAGTTACTACATCCGCAGGAAGGAAGCCCTGTCGATGGAGGAGGTGGTCGACCAGTTCATCAAGTCGGCGAAACTCGCCTCCGGCCTCAACACCCAGCGCATCTTCACGGCCTGGGATGAATGCTCCGGGGCCGGTCCTTTCACCCTGAAGAAGTTTTTCCGGAGCGGAACCCTCTATATCACCGTCAATTCCTCCGTCATCCGGAACCAGCTCTACTTCCAAAAAGAGGCGCTCATCGAGAAGATGAACGCCTGGCTTTCCGGGGACCGGCTCTATACCGCCGATGATCGGACGGACGGTCCGGTCCGTGAACTCGTCCTCCGTTAGGGAATGACGATCTTGTAGGTCTTGTTCCCCTTGTTGGTCAGTTTCTCGTCGCGGAGCCACAGGTTGGCTTCCTTGAGACGGGCATAGGTGACCCCGTGTTCCAGGGCGAAGTCCACCAGGCTGGGAATGGCATAGTTCACCGTGATGACATTCCTCGGTTCCACATAGGGATAGCGTTCCGACATGGGGATGTTGAAACCGAAGGCGGCCGGATTCTCAAAGAACATCTTCGCCGCCAGGATGCGGAACATGTAGCGCGAAGTTTCCTCGGGCAGCCAGAGGTCCAGGGCCGATTTCTGCTTCTGGGTCTCCCGGCGGCGGGAGATGCCGCCCTGGCCGGCATTGTAGCTGGCCGCGACGGTCATCCAGTCCCCGTATTTCCGGTAGGCTTCCTTCAGGTACTGGCAGGCTGCGACGGTCTCTTTCTCGATGTTGTAGCGTTCGTCCACTTCCGTATCCACCTGGAGCCCATAGGATTGGGCGGTTCCCTTCACGAACTGCCAGAGACCGGCCGCCCCGGTGACGGAAAGCGCCTTGGGATCCAGGTTGCTCTCGATGGCCATCAGGTATTTCAGGTCTTCCGGGACACCCTGCTGCCGGAGGATGGGGACGACCATGGCGAAATACCGCTTGGACCGCTTGAGCATCAGGGTCGAGTTGGAATGCATGTAGGTGAAGGAAATCAGTTCCTTGTCCAGACGTTCCTGGAAATCGGTCCGGTCGAAACGGATGGTGTCGCCGGCGAAGGCGATGTATTCGGGAACGGCCGGTGCGTGGGGATGCTGGGTTTGCATCCACGCAGGCTGGGCTTGGAGGCGGAGCGCGGCGAAAGCTGTCAGGAGGAGGGTCAAGAGGGCTTTTCTCATGAGGTTAGGACGACCGGTTGCGTTGATACAGATAACGTTTGATGCTGCCCTTGGGCGTGAGTTCGAAATCCTCCGGCATCAGCTCCAGGTGGGCGATATGGGAGAATTTCGGGAAGAGATGGTTCACCTCCTGGAGGTTGGATTCCAGCTGCTCGCCCAGTTTCTTGACGGGGATGCCGTCCAGGTTCGCCTGCTTGTAGTCGGGATAGACGAGTCCGACCAGTTTCCCGTTGTCGTCTATTACCAGGGAGTGAACGACATAAGGGATATTGTTCAGGGCGGCTTCGATCTCTTCCGGATAGATGTTCTGCCCGTTCGCTCCCAGGATCATGCATTTCGTGCGGCCGCGCAGGTACAGATAGCCCTCGTTGTCCAGGATGCCCACGTCGCCGGTGCGGAGCCAGCCGTCCTTCGTAAAGGCCTCGGCGGTCGCATCCGGGTTCTTGTAGTACCCCAGGAACACGTTCATTCCCTTGACCTGGACTTCGCCGGGAATCAGGTGCGGAGCCTTGGAGTCAATCCGGATCTCCATGTTCGGGACCGTAGTCCCGCAGGAGTACATCCGGCTGTCGAACCAGCGCGAATAGGAGATGATCGGGGCGCACTCGGTCATCCCGTATCCGATGGTGAAGGGGAACCGGATCTTGCGCAGGGCGCGCTCCACCTCAGGGTTCAGGGCGGCGCCGCCGATGATGACTTCCTCGAAGTCTCCGCCGAAAAAGTTCTTCAGGGCATTGCACAGGTCTTCTCCGGTCAGCCCGGTGCGGAGGAGGGTCTTGTACACCTTCTCCACGATGAGGGGAACGGCGTAGACGACGTTGGGACGGATGTCGGAGAACGCTTCGGCCAGGACCTTCGGGCTCGGGGCTTTCGTCAGGAAATGGATATGGCAGCCCATCACCATCTCGAAAAAGAGCTCGAACATCATCCCGTAGGTATGGGCGGAGGGAAGGATGACGACCACGTTGGAGGTGTTGTCAATCATCGGAAGGGCGTTGTGCATGAAATACACGTTGGACCAGACCGCCCGGTAAGGGATCATGACGCCCTTGGAAAAGCCGGAGGTCCCGGAGGTGTAGCTCAGGATGGCCAGTTCGTCGGGTTTGTCCTCATAGTAGTTGAGGTCGGTGGGCCGGAGGCCGCCCGGATAGGTTTTCCGGAAATACTTTTCCAGGCCGGGACGGGCGTGTTCGGTGGCGCCTTCCTTCAGATGGAGGACCTGGTAGTCCTCGATCTGGATGACGGCGGTGAGGCCGGGCATGTCTTCGGCGTTCAGGCCGTCCCAGATGGTGTGTTCCACGAAGAGGATCTTCGCGTCGGAGTGGTTCACGAGGTAGTGGATATTGCCCGGCTTGAACTCGTGAAGCAGCGGGACGGGAACGGCCCCATAGGTCATGGCGGCGAGGAAACATACCGCCCAATGGGTCTGGTTGCGGGAACAGATGACAATCTTGTCCCCGGGACGGATGCCGTAGTGTGAATAGGCCAGGTGCATCTTGGCGATGCCGCGGGCAAGGTCGCTGTACAGCAGCGTCTCTCCCTTGTAGTTGGAAAGGGCAGGAAGCCTCCAGTTATTGCGGAAACTCTTTTCGAGAAGTTTGTTGACGGATTCTGCTTTCAATGCTCCAAAATGATTAGATTTACAAATATCGCGATTTCTGCGAACAATACGAAATCCTGCTTCCAAAAATTGTTCCGGACAGGTGGCGGATATGCCGCCAGATGGTTTTTGCAATGAGAAACGACGTAATTACGGGGTTTTTTTATAAATTTGCCTTGTCTTATGTCATCGAAAGAAGGAAAGATACTCGTCGTAGACGACAACGCCGGCATCCGCCAGGCGTTGAAGATTCTCCTGCCGCTCCATTTCGCGGAGGTGGAGGCCATCCCTTCCCCCGCTTCCCTCGTCTCGACCCTGGAACGCTTCCGCCCGGACGTGGTCCTGCTGGACATGAATTTCAACACTTCCATCAACACGGGCAACGAAGGCCTGTATTGGGTCGCGGAGATCAAGAAAATGACCCCGGAGGTGGAAGTGGTCCTGTTTACGGCCTATGCGGATATCGCCCTGGCGGTGGAAGGAATGAAGCGGGGCGCCTTCGACTTCATCGTGAAGCCCTGGGACAATGACAAGTTGATGGCGACGCTCACCGCGGCCCGGGACAAGGCCCGGAAAGCGAAGGCACCCGTCATTCCGAGCGAAGCGAAGGAATCTATGTTCTGGGGCACCTCCAGGGCCATGGCCGCCATCCGCAGGACCCTGGACAAGATCGCCCCGACCGATGCGACGGTGCTCATCACCGGCGAGAACGGAACCGGCAAGGACGTGCTGGCACGGGAAATCCATGCGCACAGCCTCCGGAGCGGAAAGCCGATGGTGGCGGTGGATGCCGGAGCCATCCCGGAAACACTCTTCGAGAGCGAACTCTTCGGGCATGTCAAGGGAGCTTTCACCGATGCGCACGCCGACCACGTCGGCAAGTTCGAACAGGCCGACGGCGGTACGCTCTTCCTGGATGAGATCGGCAATATCCCGCTGCATCTCCAGGCAAAGCTGCTCCGGGCCCTCCAGAATCGGAGCATCGTCCGGGTGGGAGGCACCCAGTCCGTCCCGGTGGACATCCGGCTCATCTGTGCGACCAACATGGATCTGGAAGCGCTGGTGCGCGAGGGCCGTTTCCGGGAGGACCTGTACTATCGCATCAATACGGTCCATATCGACCTGCCCCCGCTCCGGGACCGCAGGGAAGACATCATGCCCCTCGCGGAACTCTTCCTTCAGCGCTATGCGGAGAAGTATCACCGCCCTTTGTCGGGGATTGACCCGGAAGCCGCTGACCTGCTGAAGGAACAGCGTTGGAGCGGCAATATCCGGGAGTTGCAGAACTGCATGGAGAAGGCGGTGATCCTGTCGGAAGGCAGCGTGCTGACGGTGAAGGACCTCCAGCTGGATGCCGGGCCGCAGTCCGGCCTGGCGGGTGACCGCCAGGCTGAGCGCAGCGAAGAATCCAAAGTCCGCGAAGCGATGGATCGCAGCAAAGGCAATATCTCCGCCGCGGCGAAACTGCTGGGCGTGAGCCGTCCGACCCTGTATGCAAAACTGAAGAAATACGGCCTGTAATGCCTCTTTGGGCCATCATAGGGATTGCCGTGGCAGCCGCGTTGATCGCGTGGGTGCTGGCTTCGATGCATACCCGCAGGAAGGATATCAGGAAGGTCGCCTACATGATGGACGCGCTGGAGGACGGGGAATTGAACTTCCGTTTCCAGGACAAGGACAGGTTCAACCGGACCCTGAACCGTATCCGGACCATTTTCGAGAAACAGCGGCAGGCCCACGAGCAGGATTCCTGGACCAAGCTGATCCGGGTGCTTACGCATGAAATCATGAATACGGTGTCGCCGATCGCCTCCCTGTCCGATGCACTGGCCAAGTCCGTCGACGAGAACGGCCGGAGCGAGCTGGACATCAAGGCGGGGCTCGAGACCATCTCCGATTCCTCCAAGAACCTCATCGATTTCGTACAGACCTACCGGCAGCTTTCCGGCGTGGCGAAGCCCATCCGCAAGGCGCTGGAGCTGCAGGAACTGATGGACAGTGTCATCGGCCTGAACCGGGAATTCATCGCCTCCAACGGCGCGGAATGCGTGTATCGGCCCGAGGAACCGGATTTGATGATCTATGCCGACGAGGGGCAGATTTCGCAGATTCTCATCAACCTTATCAAGAACGCCTTGCAGGCGGGCGCGAAGCATATCGACATCAGCGCCCGGATGGACAAGGACGACGAAATGGTCGTCCGCGTGGCCAACGACGGCGCG
>CACYWN010000009.1 GCA_902778105.1 uncultured Bacteroidia bacterium | reverse complement strand
GGTGACGTATCTGACATCGACGCAGCGAGGTGTGTTCAGCACGTCGGGCGCAAAGGTCTTTGAGCGGAACAAGCAGAAATCCGTGGGCTCGGTTCAGGTCCAGGAATGGACTGCCCGGCCCGGCCCGTCCATGATCGTGACAGATCCTGCATCCGGGATGTTTGCCCTGGGTGAAGAACGGGAAATCAAGGTCACGGTCTCGGGCGATGATTATTATACCTTCGATCCGGCCAAGTTCTTCCTCTGGGGCGAGTCTTTATCCGGCTCGGATGCGGGCCTGATCAAAGGGCTCCGTCTTCCCGGGGAGTGGGCGCCCGAGTGGGTGCAGGTGGGAGAGACTTGGCAAACGACCATCCCCGTAGAAGCCACCGAAGCTGTTGACAGTCGGCTCTATTTCTGCTACGGGATGACTTATCTGGAATTTGCCGAGGCTTGCCAGCAGGCAGGCGGTGAATTCCCGACCGGGTTGGACTGCTATTATGTATTCCCGTACCACGTCGCGGTTCCTTCCAACGAAATCTGGTACACGACGACGAATGGGCAGCCGGTCGATATCGATTTCATTGCCAAGGGCTACCCTTCTGCGTGGACAATCGAGAATTCCTACAGCGATGGGAAGGGAATCATCCGTTTCAAATCGTCGGCCGGAAGCCCCGCTACGGTCAGTGATATCAAGGCTCAGACATTCGCAGGAGCGACTACGCTGAAAACGGTTGTCCTTCCTGATTACGTGCAGGTAATAGGTGAATCCGCCTTTTCCGGATGCAGCAACCTTACCTCCGTTCGGCTGGAGACATCAACGCAAATAATCAGGAACAATGCATTCGAGGCATGCGAGGCACTTACTGACATAAATTTGCCGGAGGGCCTTCGTTACCTGGGTAGCGAGGCGTTCAAGAACTGCGAGTCTTTGCAGACGGTTACCTTGCCCGGATCGCTGACAGGAATCGGTGTCGGGATCGATAATAGCAATAATGTTGTCAATGAACATGCTTTCAATCCATTTGCGGGCTGCATCAGCCTTACCGGGTTCTATGGCAGCGGAAACACTTATTACAGGATTTCCGAAGACCATAAGTTCTTGCTTTCCGCCGATGGGAAGTTCCTGTTCAGCGGAGCCATCGGCGGTTTTGAAAATGAGCTTTGCCGGATCCCGGATGGCGTTGAGACAATCGGAATGGAAGCATTCTGCAGAGGAAAGTCCGGTAAACTGGAACTCATTGCCGCTTCCCTGAAAAGAATTGAGGATTTGGCTTTCTGTAATTATACGCAGACAGAATACGGCTCGTTCTTCGTGCCGGAAAACGTGAATTATATCGGGCAGTTCGCTTTCGATGGCTTTACATTTACCAGCAGCGACAACGGTATTCTCTTTTCCGGAGACGTGCTTCCTGTCCTTGGGCAGAATGCTTTCGGAGATACGGAAACGTATCCGCTCCAGATCACCGGTACGGCGACGCTGGACGATAAACTCGATGGCAATCCCTGGAGCGCTTACCTGTTAAACAAACGGGTCCTGCCGTATCAGGATTCGGATGAGATTTGGTTCCATGTAAATACGGCGACCGTCCCCGGATTGTCCACTTCGCTGGATTTCGGTTCGGATGACCTGCCTGCCCACGTGGACACGGAGTACAACGGCTTCGTATTCTACACGAGCAATTTCGGCACGCCGTTACCGTGTATCCCTTTCCCGGAGGAGGACTACTCGTATGTTGCCATCTGGAAGTTCGACCAGCCGGTCCAGTCCATACCGGCGGAAGCTTTCATGGGGAATAACAATCTGGACTACATCTCCATCGGCAACGGCGTGACCCGGATCGGGGACCGCGCTTTCAGCGGTTGCGGTTCATTGCTGAGATTCCCTGTCGTTGCACCCGAGATGTTCCTGACGTCCATCGGTACAGCGGCTTTCCAGGGGTGTGAGAAGATGGATGCAGGGACTACGACCGGCGTGCTCAATCTGGGAAATGTCACGACGCTCGGAACGAGCGCCTTCAACTCCTGCAAAAAGCTGGGGACTATCGTTTTGGGCCAGATTACCTGCTTCCCGAATTATTCATTCTCGGGCTGCGAGAATCTGGAGAGTGTCTGGATTACGGATGCTGCAAACAGCGCCAATGCCGTCAACTGCATCGAGGATGTCGATATTGCTGCCTTTGCGAATTGTCCGAAACTGAAGCGGATCGACAGCCGGGCCAATACGACCAGCGAAAGTGTCAATCTTCCGGGGGTGACCTATGTTTTCCCGCAGGCTTTTGATGGATGCTCGTCCATCAAATCCGTTACGTTGGGTCGTGTCACCTCTATTCCGGAGTATGCTTTCAACAATTGCTTATCATTGGAGCGCGTCAATGTCCTCCTTTATGACTTGACTTCCATCGGTCAGAATGCGTTCTATAATTGTCCGGCTCTGAAAAAAGTCAACTCTCCGACATTGGGGGACTATGTCTATATCGGTAATGTGACAAGTATCGGGACCAGTGCTTTTGCTAATTCGGGTGTTGAACGGGTGGAAGCTGGGCAAGCTCAGCAGATAGGTGCGTCCGCTTTTGCGAATTGTCCGAATCTTTGGCGTATAGAGGTTCCGAAGGCAACGGCGTTAAGCACGAATTGCTTCCTTAACGATAATAAACTGACGACCGTCATCGCTTCGAAAGCGACCCTTGTTCAGGCGAATGCTTTCTATAAATGTACGAAGTTGGCGACCTTGAATCTTCCTGCCGTTGAAATCATTGGCGATAAGGCCTTTGCTTATACGCGCGGCCTGACGACGCTGGATCTGGGAGAGAATCTGGAAAAATTCGGGAATGAAGTTTTCTACGATGACGATGCCTCACTGAGGAATACGAACAAGCTCTCCCTCTATCTGCGCGGCAGGAAGTGGTATGACAACTGGGACAATACCGGAAGCAGTTATAATTGGGACATCTACAACGCATTCAATTATAACCTTTCTGAAACGAATGCCTTCTTCCAATTCAAGACAATATCTGTTCCGGTTGTAATTTCTTCCGATTTCTCACAGGGCGTGCAGTATACTTTCGGAACAGGGAATTACATTTTGTCTCTGTAATCGGTTCTGAACAACGGTTCTGTTTACTTATTCGAAGGAGCGACCCGCCCGGGCCGCTCCTTTTGCGGTTTCTTTCAGCCTTGTCACCGGTCTTGGTCCGCCAAACAGGCGCACGGGGATGGGCCTTGGGAGCAATCTGACGATGGCTCCGGTGCGCAAGGGCCAAATTGGGCACTCGGTGCACACCGGACGCCGTTTGAGACCGTCCAGGCCGGGGTGACGGTGCGCCTGTGTGGCGGGCCGCTTCCCCGGGTGCCCAGATAAAGGCCGCGGGAGGTGTCCTCGCGGTTATCTCCGAATCTTTTGCTAACTTTGCACTCCTTAAATGATATGACCATGTCCAGCCACATCCGAGACATCAACCAATGGGAAAGCGGCGCACTGAAGATCCAGTGGGTCCGTGACCATATGCCGCTGCTTGACGGCATCGAGAAAGATTTCATTGCCACGCAGCCTTTTGCCGGGCTCAAGGTAGCCCTGAGCGTCCACATGGAAGCGAAGACGGCGCGCCTGTGCCTGTGCCTCGCCGCCGGCGGGGCCGAAATGTACGCCACCGGCTGCAATCCGTTGTCCACCCAGGATGACGTGGCGGCGGCCCTTGTCCACGAGGGACTCAACGTATTCGCCGTCCACGGGGCGACGATGGAGGAGTACGAGGACGACCTCCGGCGCGTGCTGGAGGTAGGCCCGAACATCATCATCGATGATGGCGGCGACCTGGTGACCTTGATGCACAAGGAGTTCCCGCACCTGATTCCGAATGTGATCGGCGGTTGCGAGGAGACGACGACCGGTATCCTCCGTCTCAAGGCGATGGACCGCGCGGGTACCCTGCAGTTTCCGATGATGCTCGTGAACGACGCCGACTGCAAGCATCTGTTCGACAACCGCTACGGTACGGGACAGAGCGTGTGGAACGGCATCAACCGGACGACGAACCTCATCGTCGCGGGGAAGGATGTCGTCGTGGCGGGCTACGGCCTCTGCGGCAAGGGTATCGCCATGCGGGCCAAGGGCCTCGGCGCCCGGGTCATCGTCACGGAGGTGGATCCGGTCAAGGCCCTTGAGGCCGCGATGGACGGCTTCCGGGTGATGAAGATGGCCGATGCGGCCCCGCTCGGCGACCTGTTCGTGACGGCCACCGGCTGCAAGGATGTCATCACTTCGCGCGAGCTCCTGTCCATGAAGGACGGCGCCATCTGCTGCAATGCCGGCCACTTCGATGTGGAGGTGGACGTGGCCTGGCTGCGATCCCACGCCGTTTCCCACGGCGAGGCCCGGCAGAACATCGAGGCGTATAAGCTGGAGAACGGCCGTACGGTGTACATCCTGGGCGAAGGCCGCCTGGTGAACCTCGCCGCAGGCGACGGCCATCCGGCGGAGATCATGGACATGTCCTTCGCCATCCAGGCGCTCAGCGCCCGTTACCTGGTGGAGCACCGCAGCGACCTGGTCGGCCGGCTGCACAACGTCCCGGCGGAAATCGACCAGGATGTCGCCCGGCGGAAACTGGCCTCCTGGGGCGTCTCCATCGATACCCTCACCCCAGAACAGCATCTTTATATCTACGGCGAATAATGGCACTCATTCCGATCTATTGGTGGAACAAGGAAGTCCATAACTTCCGCATCTCCCAGGACAAGTTCTCCAAGCAGCCGTGGGCCCAGGGGGTCGTCCTCCTGGTCTGTGTACTGGTGGCCATGCTCCTGGCGAACCTGCCTTTTACGAAGCATCTCTACCACGCCGTGCTGGAGACCCGGCTGTCGGCCCATATCCTGAGTCCGGACGGGTCCATCGACTGGATCTTCCCCAAGGACATGACGGTGGAGAAGTTCATCAACGACATCCTCATGGTGATCTTCTTCTTCACCGTGGGCCTGGAAATCAAGCGGGAAGTCGTCTGTGGTGAACTTTCTTCCTTCAAGAAGGCGATCCTCCCGATCATCGCGGCCTTCGGCGGCGTGGTGGCCCCGGCGCTTATCTTCACGCTGGTGAACCACGGCACGCTTGCCGGCAGCGGATGGGGCATCCCGACGGCGACCGACATCGCCTTCGCCGTGGGTATCCTGTCCATCCTGGGCGACAGGGTTCCCGTTTCGCTGAAGGTGTTCCTGACGGCCCTTGCCATCGCCGACGACCTCATCGCCATCCTGGTGGTCGCCCTCTTCTACGGGGGCAGCATCAACCTGCTCCTGCTGGGCATCGCCCTCGTGGTGATCGCTTTCGTGTTTGTGATGAAGCGCCTGGGCGAGAAGCGGATGGCGTTCTACTTCGTTCCGGCCGTCATCGTGTGGTTCCTGTTCTACTACAGCGGCATCCACGCCACGATGTCCGGAGTCGTGCTCGCCTTCCTCATCCCGATGGACGCCCGCTACAACAAGGCCAAATTCCACCGCCGTGCCCGTATCCTGTACACCGGCCTGGTGGAATCCGAAGCCCTTTCAGCGAACGAAACCTTCCCGAACGGGCCCCAGCGCTACTATCTGCGCCGCCTGTCCGGCCTGACCAAACGCACCATTCCGCCGTCCTACCGGCTGGAGCACATCCTCAACCCGTGGGTGAACTTCCTGATCATGCCCATCTTCGCCCTGGCGAATGCTGGCGTGGAGATTACCGACCTGTCGTACTTCAACGTGTTCGCGTATGACGCGACCCTGGGCGGGGTCGGCATGGGCATCTTCCTGGGGCTGCTGCTGGGCAAGCCCCTCGGCATCACCCTTGCCTCCTGGATCGCCATCAAGTGCAAGGTGGGCGAAATGCCCGCCAAGTCCACCTGGCCCATGCTTTTCGCCGTCGCCTGCCTGGGCGGTATCGGCTTTACGATGTCCATCTTTGTCGATACCCTGAGCTTCGCCGGTCCCGACATTCCCGCCGAGGTCACCCAGCACCTCCGCGACGCCGGCAAGATCGCCGTCCTCATGGGCTCCCTCTGCGCCGGCATCCTGGGCTCTGTCCTGATCACCCTCGTGCACAAGCGGCAGTCTTGCGAAAAAGCGTAAGAAACGTTTCTTTACAATAGCGGGAAACGTTAATTTACCCCCTGAAACAACACAAGTTATCAACCGCTTGTGTTGTTTTTTGTCGTTGTAGGCTACCTTTGGGGCACCCCACCCACCCGGGGGCCTTTGATGATGGAACGCTTGCAAGACTGTCTCCGCGCCCTGGCGGACCTGTTTTTTCCCAGGGTGTGCCTCGTGTGCGGATCCCGCCTGGGCATCCACGAACGGCACCTGTGCCTCTCCTGTGCGGCCGATGTGCCCTATACCCATTTCTGGCGTCAGCCCCATAACCCGATGGCCGACCGGTTCAATGCCGTCCTGGAGCGTCACCGCGGCACGGAGCGGATGGCCTATGCCTACGCTGCCGCCCTGATGTACTACAAAGGTCCGTACCGCAGCATACCCCGTGCCTTGAAATACCGCGACGACCTTTCTGCGGGCCGATACTATGGAATGCTCCTTGGCCAGCGCCTCGCCGCCGCCCCGCAGTTCGCCGATGTCGACCTGGTCATTCCCGTTCCCTTGCATTGGACCCGCCGATGGTCCCGCGGCTACAACCAGGCGGAAATCCTCGCGCGTGCCATTTGCAAAGCGATGTCATTCCCCGTCGTTCCGGGCGGAACGTCCTCTGGCCTTCCGGGCATGACGTCCTCTGTCATTCCGGGCCAGCCCCGGAATTTTCCCGAGGTCCGGACGGACCTCCTCGTCCGGGCGCGCCGCACGCGCACCCAGACACGGCTCTCCGTGGAAGAGAAGGCGCGGAACGTGGCCTCGGCCTTCCGGGTGCCGGAGCCTTCCGGCGCGAAGGCCCTCGCATCGGCCCGCCACATCCTTCTTGTGGACGACACGTTCACGACCGGGGCAACGTTATATGCCTGCTACGCCGCCCTGCGCCCTCACACCTCGGCCCGCATTTCCATCGCCACCCTCGCTGTTGTCGAGGGGACCCTTTCCGGTGCCGAGAACTCCCCCTCTGCCGGCCCATGAGCAGAACGAGATACTCGCCGGTTACAAATATAGGCCCAAATGCCCCCGGCGCAAGACCGAAGTCTCTCGTTGGCCGCAAAAACCTCTTAGAATGTCACCATGGCGAAACAGACGTCCCTTGCCGGCCGCATGACAGAATACAACCGTCCCCTGTGGGGAACCAACCAAGAAACCAACACGGAAACCAAGAAACAGACTTATGGATGAAAGGATGAAACGAAGGAAAGAGTACCGTACCTGGAAGAAAGGGTATTACCATCTGTGTACGGACGGATGGAAGGACGGCTTGTTGTTCCATGATGAAGGAGAGTATGTGAACGCGGTGAATTCCATTTCCTTGTTGGATCTGAAGTACCCCGTCAAGGTGCATTATTATGAAGTGATGCGTGGACATCTGCATCTGATCCTGTCCGGCAGGGGAACCCACTGCGTGGATTCATTCGATTATCTCAAGATACGTATCGGCCGGAGGCTTCGTGCGGACGGAAGGCCGCCGCTTCCTCCGGACTACGATTTCCGGCTGATTCCCATTGAGAATGAGGAACAGATGCGGGATAACCTGGTGTATATCGCCATGAATGCGCCAAAGGTAATGGAAATCCTGCCGACCGGGTATCTGTGGGGATCGGCCATGATGTTTTATTCCGATCTGCCACGCCTGTTCGAAACCGTACGTGCCGGCGACCTGTCCGGTCGGAAACTTGAGAGAATACTCGGCACGCATCTGGAGATTCCGCCGGAGCGCTTGATCCAACCGGCCCTCGGAATGGTGCTGCCGCAGAGTTTCGTGGATACCGATGTGTTTTACAGAATGTTCCCTACAGCCCGGAAATTCTTGATCAAGTTGGTGAAGGATTACGAAGCCTATACCCGGATTGCCGCGCAGGTGGGAGAGGAGCTCGTGTTCTCCCTGGAAGAGGCTTTGGATATAGTCCGGCTGGCATTGAACCGGGCCAATCTGTCCCTTGAAAGCTTGAACCACGAAATGAGATGCAACTTTGCCGTTCAGATGCATCAGCAGTATCAGTTGAATGCCCACCAGCTTGCTTGTGCACTCAAGGTGCCCGAGCGTGTCATTGCCCAGGCACTCTATGCCGCTCGGCAACGCCCGAAACGATGATTTATTCGGTTCGCCGCCGCGTCAATTTGCCCTTCTTTATGATAGTAGTCTTGCGCCGGTGACGAATGTCCATAAAAATGCATTCGGCGAGAGACTATCGTCCCGCTGCGGACGCAAAAAGACACTTTTTTGAGGCCGATGGGAGCAGCCTCGGCAACCATCGACACGCCCTCGACGCGATTCGAATGCTTCCAGCGCCGCCCTAAAGCTTGTGGACGAATCCGGAGGCATTCCGGGGACCGTTGAGGGAGAGGATGGCCTGGTCCACCAGCGTTCCGTTCCGGGTGACGTTCATCTGGAGCACGCCGTAGGCGTACCACAGGCGGTCTTCGGAAAGGGCTTCGTAGCGGATGGAGCCGTCACTCTCGAAGGTGCACGCGTAGCCTTCCCGTTCGGTACGCGAGCCTTCCAGGGTGATGGTCCAGTCGGCATGGCTGCTTTGCGGGTCCATGCGTACGGCCCGAATCGTGAAACGGGTCGGATAACTATCGTCCTGGAGGGACAGGTCGCCGTCGTAATCCAGTTTCCAGACTTCTCCGTCCAACTTGTTGATAACGAGACCTTTCAGTCGGCATTCCCGTTGAAGCACCCAGGTGCTCCCGGTCTGGGACAGGTTGCCTTGCATAAGGTAGAAAGCCTGGGAGGAAAGGGCGTTGGGATCGGCCCGCAGGGCCGTTTCCAGTTCCTCCAGGGCCGATGCTGCCAGTTCGTCGGTCAGGGCCAGCATATAGGTCTGGACGGGGTTGCCGGTCCGGTCTTCATTGCCGCCAAAGGCGTCGGAATCGGCCTTGCTGCAGGCGGACAGGATGAGCAGGGCGATGCCTGCGAGGAAATACCATCTTCTCATAGGTCTTACCATCTGATTCCCAGGCCCATCCGGACCAGATAAACATTCCCGTAACCGCCTTCGGCAAAACCGAAAAGCTTTTCACCACCCCATTGGAGGCCGAGCGGAACCAGCTGCCAGGCCGGACGGAAGCGTGTCCCTTCATAATCTCCGACGGACAGCTGGCCTCCTGCCGCCACTTTCCCGTACAACTTGAAATGGGGCCGGTTCACGGCGAACAGGCTGACAAGGGGCATGACTGTCAGGTAGTTCTGCATCAGGTGCTGGACCGTCTTGTCCTGTGTCGCGCGGGGCTGCGTCCGGTTGATCCACGAGCAGCCCCAGGAGACCTCCGCGCCGGGTTTCAGCCAGCCGCGGAGCGTGTAGGTGTAACCGATGCTGAATACAGGGCCGGCATCGACCTGTTCGCACCCTTCGTAGAGGGAGTACAGGTCCGAGCCCCAATGGTACAGGGGGCCGAAATCACCGGCGTGCACGTATCCGGCGGCCGGTCCCGAAAAGCCGAAATGCAATTCATGCGGAGCCTGTGCGTGCAGCGCTCCGGCAGCGAGCAGCAGCCCCAGGGAGAGGAGAATCCTTTTCATGCCCATGAAATCCGCCCGTTCCGGAATCTTGCACGTCCACGCGGGCCGGACACTATTTTCCGAGGATCAGCCGGATGCCTCCGATGGCGAGGAGGGACTGGGCAGCCAGGTAGGTGAGCATCACCACGAAGTGACGAAGGGCGAACGTCATGACTCCGAAAGTGCCCATGGCGATACAGGCGTCGGAAAAGGTGAACAGGACGGCACCCAGGAGCAGGATCCACCACGTGTTGCGCCGCCCGGCCGGCATCCGGAGCACGCCCGCCAATGCGCTGAAAATGAGCATCATCAGGCCGAATCCGTAGACCGTCATCGGGACCAGCAGCTTACCGCTGATACCGATGGCTTTCACCAGGAAGTAAACGACGACGGCCATTACGGCCACGGCTATGAGCCAGATCCAGATCGACAGGCCCCTCCACGATTGTCCGCCGAACAGGGCCATATAGCAGATATGGCCGAGGAGGAATGCAACCATGCCTCCCGCAAAAAAGAGGAAGCCTTCCGGAATGAGCAGCACGTCCCCCGTACAACCGAGCAGCTGGGCCGTCAGGAGCAGGTCGACGGGCCGGAGGTCCGGAACGTCTCTCCCCAGCAGATAGGCAAGCGTCGTTGCCGCCAGCAGCGGCAGCAGTGCGGGTTTCACGGTACTGGAAAGGGCCGTTCCCTGAACGCATCCGATGAGGTTCAGGACGCAGGCGACAAGAAAGAAGGCGCAGGGAATGCACCACAGGACGGATTTACGCATGGCTTTGCTTTTTTGTCCCTGCAAGTTAGCCATTCCCTGCGAGAAATCCTACACCCGCAGCGCACGCATCGCATTCAGGACGGCGAGGACGGTGACGCCCACGTCGGCGAAGACGGCCATCCAGAGCGAGGCCAGGCCGAAGGCGGCGAGGAGGAGGACCGCCACCTTGATCACGATGGCGAAAACCATGTTTTCGCGGGCGATACGGAGCGTGCGGCGGGCGATGCGGACCGCCTCGGCGACCTTCGAAGGCTTGTCGTCCATCAGGACGACGTCGGCGGCCTCGATGGCCGCATCGGAGCCGAGGGCGCCCATCGCGATGCCCAGGTCGGCCCGCGCAAGGACGGGAGCGTCGTTGATTCCGTCGCCCACGAAAGCGAGGGCTTCCCGGGCCGGCCGGCCCTTCGGCAAGCTCAGGGACCGGTCCGCCAGCAACGCTTCTACACAGGCGACTTTGTCTGCGGGCAGAAGCTCGGCGTGGAAGGCGTCCACACCCACGGCGGCAGCGACGGAGGCGGCGATGGCGGCCTGGTCGCCCGTAAGCATGACGGTTTCCCGGATGCCGGCCTTGTGAAGGGCGGCGATGGCGTCGGCGGCATCGGCCTTCACACGGTCGGAGATGACGATGTGCCCGGCGTACACGCCGTCGATGGAAACATGGACGATCGTGCCCTTGAGTTCGCAGGAATGGAAGTCGGCTCCCTCGAGGCCCATCAGCTTCTCGTTGCCCACGGCGATGCGGCGGCCATTGACCGTCGCGATGACCCCGTGCCCGGCGGTTTCCCGGACGTTTTCCACGGAACAATCGTCCTGCTCGTCAGGATAGGCATTCCTCAACGCGGTGGCGATGGGGTGGGTGGAATGGCGCTCCACATGGGCTGCCAGATGCAGAAGTTCTTTTTCATCAATAAGTTCCGGATGCACGGCCGTCACTTCGAACACGCCTTCCGTGAGGGTTCCGGTCTTGTCGAAGACCACGGTGCGGACGCGGCTGAGCGTGTCCAGGAAATTGGCTCCCTTCACGAGGATGCCCTTGCGGGAGGCCCCGCCGATGCCGCCGAAGAACGTGAGCGGAACGGAGATCACAAGGGCGCAGGGGCAGGATACCACCAGGAACATCAGTGCCCGGTAGATCCAGGTCGCCCATTCGCCCGTAATCAGGGACGGGATAAGGGCAAGCGCGACGGCAAGCCCCACGACGATGGGGGTATAGACCTTGGCAAACTTGGTGATGAAGCGCTCGCTCCTGGACTTGTGCTCCGCCGCGTTTTCCACGAGGTCCAGGATTTTCGCGGCGGTCGATTCGCCGAAGGACTTGGTCGTGCGGACGCGGAGGACGCCGGACAGGTTCACGCAGCCGGAGAGGACCTCGTCGTCCTTTCCGATGCTGCGGGGGACGCTTTCACCCGTGAGCGCCACGGTATCCAGGGAGGAGTCCCCTTCCAGGACGATACCGTCCATGGGCACCTTCTCACCGGGCTGGATGACGATAATCTCTCCCGTCTGCACGGATTCGGGCTTGACGGTCAGGAGTTTGCCGTTTCGTTCGACATGGGCCGTATCCGGCCGGATATCCATCAGGTGGGAGATGGACTTGCGGCTCCGTCCTTCCGCGATACCCTCGAACAGTTCGCCCACCTGGAAGAACAGCATGACGAACACCGCCTCCGGGAATTGCGTCCCGGCCCCCGGCAGGAAGCCGATGGCCAGCGCGCCGAGGGTGGCTACGCTCATCAGGAAGTCCTCATCCAGCGCCTCGCCGTGCACGAGGGACTCCGCCGCCTCCGTCAGGGTCTCCCAACCGACAATCAGATAAGGGATCAGATAAATGAGCAGGTAGGCCCAGACAGGCCAGTCGGTCTTCTTCTCGATGATGACGGCTGCAATGAGCAGGACCGCCGCCAGGGCGATCTTGATGACGCTTTCCGTGATGATGATGGTCTCCTTGTATCATGGTATGGCATCTTTTCTCGATGCAAAGGTACGGAGACCCTCATGCAACCGGGTTGCATTCGTCTATTCCCGGTTCTTCGTGTCGATGATGATCGTGACGGGACCGTCGTTGACGAGGGCGACCTGCATGTCGGCCCCGAAGGTGCCGGTCGGGACGCTCTTGCCCAGGGCAGCCGACAGGGCGGCGCAGAACCGCTCGTAAAGCGGAATTGCAGTCTCCGGGCGGGCGGCGCGGATATAGGCGGGGCGGTTGCCTTTCCTGGTCGATGCCAGGAGGGTGAACTGGCTGACTACCAGGATGTCGCCGCCGGCATCGCGCACGTCCACGTTCATCACGCCATCCGCATCGTCAAAGATGCGGAGGCCGGCGACTTTCCGGACGAGCCAATCGATATCCTCGGCTCCGTCCTCCTCGCCGATGCCCAGCAGCACCAGCAGGCCGGGACCGATGGCGGCCGTTACCGTGCCGGAAATGGACACGGAAGCCTGCAAAACGCGTTGGATGACGACTCTCACAGTTCGATGACCAGCTCCTCGAGGGGCTTCCGCTGGTCGTGCAGTTCCGTGGGCTTGCCTTCGCCGGCGGCCGGATGGCCGATGGCCAGCATGCCGTAGATGCCGTGGTCCCGCGTCTGGGGAAGAACCTCCCGGATCTTGCCGGGGTCGAAGTCCCAGATCCACATGTTCGCGAGCCCCGCGTCCGTGGCGGTGAGCATCAGGTGGGTGAGGACGATGGCGGCGTCGGTCTTGGCCGCATTGATCCCGTCGTACGGGCGCACCCAGGCTTCCTCGTTGCGGCAGCCGACGATCAGGACGACCGGTGCTCCGTAGCAGGGATGCACCTGGTGCAGCTTGGCGAGCGCCTCTTCGCTCTTGACCACCCAGATGCGGACCGGCTGCATGTTCTTGGCCGAGGGGGCCATCCGGCCGGCCTCCAGGATCATTTCCAGCTTGGATGCCGATACGGGGTAATGGTTGAAGGCATGGCAGGAATACCGGCTTTCCAGGATGTTCATGAATGCATCGGAGCCGTATTTGTGCTTCTTGATCTTCTGCTCCATGTCGGCGAAGTTGGCGCGGTCCTTGACCTTGGTGAGGTCGCTCAGGCGGCTGAGGAATGTCTTCTTCATAGCGGTTATCAATTTCAGTCCAATGGGCAAGATAACAAAAAAATCCGAAAAACGGGGTTTTCTGTGCCGGAATTCTTATATTTGTTTCAAATGAAGGGCACCGATGGCCGGTTTGTTGAAAAACATAGGACGCTTTTACCGGGATGGCTTTAAGAACCAGACCTGGGGACGCCCGCTTATCTGGCTCGTCGTCCTGAAGTTCTTCATCCTTTTCGCCATCCTCCGGGTCTTCTTCTTCCGGCCGGCGCTTGCCGGCATGACGGACGCCGAGAAGAGCGAGGCCGTCGGCGAAACCCTGACCCGCAACCACCACATGGACCACAATAACACAGGAACCTATAACTTGAAAGACTAACACTATGGATGTAGTAATCTGGTCACGCCTCCAGTTTGCGATGACCGCTGCCTATCACTGGCTCTTCGTCCCCCTGACGTTGGGCCTGGCGCTGGTGATGGCCGTCATGGAGACGCTCTACGTCGTCAAGAAAGACGACTTCTGGCGCAAGACCGCCCAGTTCTGGATGAAGGTCTTCGCCATCAACTTCGCCGTGGGCATCGCCACCGGCATCATCCTCGAGTTCGAGTTCGGCACGAACTGGAGCAACTATTCATGGTTCGTCGGCGACATGTTCGGCGCACCCCTCGCCATCGAAGGCATCCTGGCTTTCTTCATGGAGGCCACCTTCTTCGCCGTGATGTTCTTCGGCTGGGACAAGGTTTCCAAGCGGTTCCATCTGGCCTCGACCTGGCTTACCGGCATCGGCGCCACCATCTCCGCCTACTGGATCCTCGTCGCCAACGGCTGGATGCAGAATCCGGTGGGGACGACTTTCAATCCGGACACCGTCCGCAGCGAGATGGCATCGGCCCTGGCCTTCTGGGAAGTCATCTCCAATCCGGTCGCCGTCTCGAAGTTCTTCCACAGCGTCACCAGCGGCTGGGTCACCGGCGGCGTTTTCGTCGTCGCGGTGAGCGGCTGGTACCTCCTGAAGGGCCGGGAGACGCAGTTCGCGAAAAAGAGCATGCTCATCGGCGCCATCGTGGGCCTTGTTGGCTCCGCCGCCGTCATGCTTTCCGGCGATTCCTCCGGTGTCCATGCGGCTGAGTTCCAGCCGATGAAACTGGCTGCTGCCGAGGGCCTGGAAAATGGTGGCCGGCGGGCTCCTTTCTCCATCGTCCCGGGCGTAAAGATCCCGGGGATGCTGTCCATCCTCGCCACCCACGACCTGGACGGCTTCGTTCCGGGCATCAACGACATCCTGAACGGTTATACCGACAATGACGGGAATGTGATCCCTTCCGTCGCGGAGAAGATGGAAAAGGGCCGCAAGGCGCTGGACGCCCTGGCCGTGTACCGTGAATTGCGCGAATCCGATCCCGATTCCGCCGCCGTGGCGCGGGCCATCCTGGACGAGAACGTCCAGTACATGGGCTACGGCCATCTGGAAAAGCCGGAGGATGTGGTGCCGCCGGTGGGTGTCGTGTTCTGGTCTTTCCGGTTCATGATCGGCCTCGGGATGCTGATGGCACTGATGCTCCTCCTCGCCCTCTGGTTCGTCTGGAAGGACAAGTTGGAGAACAAGCGGTGGTTCTTCATCGCGGCCCTCTGCTGCATTCCGCTCGTGTATATCTGCGGGCAGTGCGGCTGGATCGTCGCCGAGGTGGGCCGCCAGCCCTGGACCATCCAGGGCTTATTGCCGGTCAACGTCGCCATCTCCAGCCTTAGCGCAGGAGCGGTGAAGACCACGTTCTTCCTGTTCCTTGCCATTTTCGCCCTGTTCCTCTTCATCGAGATCCGCATCATGCTGGGTGCGATCAGGAAAGGACCGCAAATTACGGAGGATTAAGCCATGACCTATACTTTCCTGCAAAACTATTGGTGGGTCCTGGTCTCCCTGCTGGGTGGCCTCCTGGTGGCCCTGATGTTCGTCCAGGGCGCCAACCTGCACCTGGGAAACAAGAAGCTGGACAAGGACCAGAAGCGCCTGCTCCTTAATGCTACAGGCCGCAAATGGGAACTGACCTTCACGACCCTCGTGACTTTCGGCGGCGCTTTCTTCGCCTCTTTCCCTCTGTTTTACAGCACCAGTTTCGGCGGTGCCTACTGGGTGTGGGTGCTGTTGCTGGTGACCTTCGTCTTCCAGGCGGTATCCTATGAGTTCCAGCACAAGAAAGGCAATCTGCTGGGCGCGAAGGGATTTCGTATTGCACTGATGGTCAATGGCTTCCTGGCACCGTTTCTGGTGGGAACGGCCGTGGGTACCTTCTTTACCGGTTCTGATTTCACCGTGGACAAGGCGGCGATCGCCGACCCGTCCTCCCCGGTTATCAGCGTCTGGGGCAGCGGCTGGCACGGCCTCGAGGCGCTCGCCCAGCCCCATGCGGTGCTGCTGGGATTGTCACTCGTGGGACTGACCTTCCTCCTCGGTGCCCTGTATGTGCTGCAGTATGTGGACAATGGCGGCATTCGGAAGCGGATGCATGAGAGCATCAACCGTTTCTCCATTCCCTTCGTAATCGTTTTCGTGGCATGGCTCGTCCTCCTGATTCTGCGGAACGGCTATGCCGTGGACGCGGACGGGACGGTGGTTGTGCAGCAGTACAAGTACCTGGACAATCTCCTGCAGATGCCGGCCGTGCTGGCGATGCTTGTCGTGGGAGTGGGCCTCATCATCTGGGGCCTTGTGCAGGGTGCGCAGATCGAGTCCCACCGGGGCTTCTGGCCGGCAGCCGGCGGCACCGTATTCGTGGTGATGGCGGTATTCTTCCTCGCCGGGTTCAACAACACGGCATACTATCCGTCCACTGCCGACCTGCAGAGTTCCCTGACCATTCGCAACAGCTCCTCCAGCTACTTTACGCTGCAGGTGATGTCGTGGGTATCGCTCCTGATCCCCTTCGTGGTCGCCTACATCGCCTATGCCTGGCATGCGATGGACCGCAAGAAGATTTCGATGGACGAAATCGAGGGACCGGGGAACAAGTACTGACCTTAGCGGCTGAATTTCAGCGCAACGGGCTCTTCTGCAAGGCCTCTGGGGAGATAGACGGTGACCGTGCCGTCCTTGCCCACGGAGGCCTTGACCTTTTTCCCGTTGTTGAGGACGGTCACCTTACCCTTCGGGACGTTGCCGGTCCAGGAAATCTCCCGGGGCAGGTTCTCCCCTTCGGGAAGGGCGTAGACGGCGTAGAGGGTCTTGCCATCCTTGGAGGCTGTGAACCAGACGTTTCCGTCGTTATAGCGTTCCGTGATGCGGGTGCCGTAGATGGCTTCGCCGCAGCGTCGCAGCCAGCGGCCGATTTCCCGGAGGATGAGGACCGCCTCATCCTCGATGAGCCCGGCCGGAGTGGGACCGACGCCGAGTGCGAGCGCACCGCCTTTCGCCGTGATTTCAGCAAGGGTGCCGATGACCTTCCTGGCACTTTTGTAATGCGGGTCCGGGGTCCAGCCCCAGTCGTTGCCGAGGGTCATGCAGGACTCCCAGGGGTGGGTCAACTGCGTCTGGGGAACGGTCTGCTCGGGGGTCTGGTAGTTTTCGTTCGGCCCCTGGATGGTGCGGTCCACGCAGATGAGGCCGGGGCTCACGCGCCGGGCCTCCGGAAGGATTTCGTTCAGGCCCACTTCGTCCCCCGTGATCCAGCCGCCGTCCAGCCAGAGGATGTCCAGCGCCCCGTACCGGCCGCCGGTGATTTCCCCGAGCTGGTTCCTGGTGTAGGTCACGTATTTGTCCCACCAGCCGGGGTGCTGCTCCACCTTGTAGTTGATGCCGCGGCCCGGGGTGGCGTAATAAGGATTCCAGAACCACTCGCAGTGCCAGTCGGGCTTGGAGAAATAGGCCCCGACCATGAAATCCTTCGCCCGGAAGGCGTCGAAGACATGGCGGGCGATGTCCCGCCGGGGATCCGCGGCGAAGGGTCCGGCCTTGGCTACGGAGAAATCCGTGTACTGCGAGTCGAACAGGCAGAATCCGTCGTGGTGCTTGGTCGTGAAAATCATGTACTTCATGCCCGCATCACCGAATACGGAAGCCCATTGTTCCGGGTTGAAATCCACCGGGTTGAATACCTTGGAGAGGCCCCAGTACCACTGCTTGTAGCCCTCGTAAGTCGACCCTTCCGGGCGGACGATCCAGTCCTCGTTGCACAGGTTCCAGGATTCCACGATGCCGGGGACGCTGTACAGGCCCCAGTGCATCAGGACGCCGAACTTGAGGTCCTGCCACCGGTCCAGCTTTTCCAGGACCTGGGGGTCCGTGGGCCATTCATATCCGTCGGATTGCCCGCGGAGTCCGGCCGTGCCGGCACCGAGGAGCAGGAGGGTCAGGAGAATCCGTTTTTTCATGCTGCTGTCGTGTTTTTCTGTCACAAAGGTAATGAAAAAGGCGCAATCCCTTCCGGGCGGGGGCGGAATTTGCGAATCCCCGGATTATTCCATATTTTTACAGGATAAACCTGCTTGAATATGGAAAAAACCTGGAGATGGTTCGGTAAAAAGGACAAGATCACGCTGGCGATGCTGCGGCAGATCGGCGTGGAAGGCATTGTCACGGCCCTGCACGACGTCCCGCTGGGACAGGTGTGGCCGCGGGAGAAAATCCGCGAACTGCGCGAATACATTGAGCGTTACGGCATGCGTTGGAGCGTCGTGGAGTCGCTTCCTGTCGTGGAGACCATCAAGTACGGCGGCCCCGACCGGGACGAGCAGATCGAGGTGTACAAGCAGTCGCTGCGGAACCTCTCCGCCGAGGGCATCCACTGCATCTGCTACAACTTCATGCCGGTGCTGGACTGGGCCCGGACGGACCTCTTCCATGAGAACCCGAACGGCGCGACGAACCTGTATTTCAACTACGCCGAGTTCGCCTATTTCGACATCTATATTCTCAAGCGCCCCGGCGCGCGGGAGGAGTGGGCGAAGTTCCGTTTCCCGGCCGGAGTAGGCGAGGGACGGGACGTCCTCGCCGAGGCCGACGCGCTCGCGAAGACGATGACCCCGGAGAAGGACCACAAGCTGGTGGAGAACATCGTCATCAAGACACAGGGCTTCGTTTCCGGCAATTTCAGCGAGAACGACGCGGCACCCGTGCAGAAGTTCCGGGAGTTCCTGGACCTGTACAAGGGCATCGATAAGGCGACCCTCCGGGCCAACATGAAATACTTTCTGGAGGCCATCATGCCCGTGTGCGGGGAGTGCGGGATGAACATGTGCGTGCATCCGGACGACCCGCCCATCGAGATCCTGGGCCTGCCGCGTATCGTCCGGACGGAGGAGGACATCGAGTGGCTCCTCAGCGCCGTTCCCGACAAGCATAACGGTTTGACTTTCTGCGCAGGAAGCCTTTCCGCCGGCGCCTATAACGATGTCGTGGCCCTGGCCCGGAAGTTCGCCTCCCGCACCCATTTCGTGCACCTGCGCTCCTGCCATATCTTCCCGAACGGCGACTTCACCGAAGCTTCGCACCTCGGCGGCCGGGCGGACCTCATCGAACTCGTCCGCATCTTCGAAAAGGAGAATCCCGCCCTGCCGATGCGCGTGGACCACGGCATGACCTTCACCGACGCCCCGGGCGGCATCATGGACGAATCGGCCCATGGCCACAATGCGGGCTATACCCTCCTCGGGCGGATGTTTGCGATGGGTCAGGTCCAGGGCATCATCGCCACGGTGGACCGCGAACTGGGCCTCGAATACAAGCAACCCGGATTCTTTGACTAGACCATGAAACTGACCGATATCCTGAGCGGCAGTTACAACGCCGCGGAGTGGGAGTCCAAGGGCTACCGGCTCCCGAAATTCGATATCGCGGCCGTCCGCGAGAAAACCTTCGCCCAGCCCACCTGGGTACACTTCGGCGGTGGCAACATTTTCCGGGCTTTCCCGGCCGCCATCCTGAACGAGGTCCTGGACACGGGCCGGTACGACCGGGGTGTCATCGTGGCGGAAGCCTTTGATTACGAGGTTATTGACAAGGCCTATGCTCCCTACGGGAACCTATCCCTGTCCGTGAGCCTCCAGTCCTCCGGCGCCATCGAAAAGACGGTCATCGCCTCCGTGACGGAGGCCCTCAAGGCCGACTATGCCTTTTCCGACTGGCAGCGGCTGGTGGATATCTTCCGGAATCCCTCCCTGCAGATGATCTCCTTCACCATTACGGAAAAGGGTTATTCCGTGTCTTCCGCCGACCTGGACCGGGGCCTGACGCCCGTCCTGGCGATGGGGAAGGTCACGGCGCTGCTCCTGGAGCGGTTCCGTGCCGGCGCCCTGCCGCTGACGGTCCAGTCGATGGACAACTGCTCCCACAACGGCGACAAGGTGAAGGCCGGTGTCTTCGCCTATGCGGAGCGCTGGGTTGCGGACGCGCTGGCTCCCGCGGCCTTCCTGGACTACCTGAAGGATGAGAAGAAGGTTACCTTCCCGTGGTCGATGATTGACAAGATCACCCCGCGCCCGCACGAGAAAGTGAAGGCGATGCTGGCCGCCGACGGCTTCGAGGACAACGAGTACATCGAGACGGAAAAGCATACCTTCACGGCCCCGTTCGTCAATTCGGAAGAGGTGCAATATCTTGTCATTGAGGACAATTACGCCTCCGGCCGCCCGCCGCTGGAACTCGGCGGCGCGCTCTTCACGACGCGGGAAACCGTGGATAAGGTGGAGACGATGAAAGTCACCACGTGCCTGAACCCGCTGCACACGGCGATGGCCCTGTACGGCTGCCTGCTGGGCTACACTCTCATCAGCGCCGAGATGGCCGACCCGGACATCCGTCTTTTCATCCAGAAACTCGGTTATATCGAGGCGATGCCGGTGGTGACGGACCCGGGCGTGCTGAATCCGTACGAGTTCATCGGCACCGTCATCAACCGCCGCCTGCCGAATCCGTTCATGCCCGACGCACCGCAGCGCATCGCGATGGATACCAGCCAGAAACTGCCCATCCGCTTCGGAGAAACCATCAGGAAGTACATCGGCCGCGGGCTGGACATGGACAACCTGGTGCTGATCCCGCTCACCCTGGCGGGTTATGCGCGGTATCTGAAGGGCATCCGTGACGACGGAACCCCGTTCGTTCCCTCTCCGGATCCGCTGCTGGAGGAGCTGATGGAAATCGTGGCGCCCCTGGAAGTGGGCAGGCCGGACCAGGACTGGTCCTGCCTGAAGCGGCTATACAGCCGTACGGATGTGTTCGCCGTGGACCTCTATGAGGCTGGCCTGGGCGAACGCATCGAGGGGATGGTGAAGGAACTGTACGCCGCTCCCGGCGCCGTCCGCGCCACCCTGCACAAATACGTGGTGGCGCGGTGACGGCCGGTATCTAATAATACAGTTTCAGCGGTGTAATACCAGGCATCTTTCTTGAACGTTTCCCCCTCGGGCGGGGTCAACGTGACCGAAGTCTTTCCTTCCGCAACGTCCAGGATCGTCGGAACGCCGTCCTGGAAGCCGACCTTCACCTTTCCGGCGAGGATTTCCTCGTTCAGTCCTTTGAAAACCACTTTCGTAATCCCGTCCTGGGACAGGGTGAAACGGACGCCGCCGCCCACGTTATAGAACTGGAGGGTGGACGTGGTCGAATGGGCGACGGAAAGGTTCATGCCTTTCCCGAAGGACCCGGCGCGGGCTTTTTGCGTTGATTTCCATAAGGTTGTAGCTATTCTGGAGCGAAGATAATGAAAGGGATGGAAATAGCAAAAAACAGCGGAGAAACGGTTCGTCTGATTTAATAATGGTTGAATTCCTGGATATTATGTGTATCTTTGTTAGAACCTTAGATACACGCATGCCTATGAACCAGCTCCATCTCAAGCAGGAGGCCGTCCGGTGTCTGCTTTGCGAAAACGCCCCTTGTACCGCCGCCAGCAGCCAGGGGGATCCCGCCCGTGCCGTCCGGGCCGTCCGATTTGACAACCTGACCCTGGGAGCCCGCCTGTTCGCGGCCTGCAGCGAAGCGGACCTGGAGGCGGCCGAGAAGGCCTGCATCCACTACGACCGTCCCGTCCGCCTACGGGAAATCGCCCGGTCGCTGCCGGCTCCCGCTCCGGAAGCGGAGTTGCCTTCCCTGGGGATCGACTTCTGTGGCCTGCCCTGTGAGAATCCCTTCTTCCTGGCTTCTTCCGCCATCTGCACGAACTATGAGATGGTGGCTGCTGCCCTGGAAGCGGGCTGGGCGGGCGTGTTCTACAAGACCATCTGCCTGCAGGACATCCAGGAGGTCTCTCCCCGCTTCGACGCCATGAAAAGGGCCGACGGCAGTTTCTCCGGCTTCCGTAACATGGAGCAGCTTTCGGAGAATCCGGTGGAGATGGACTTCGACATCCTCCGTCGGCTCAAGCAGAACTATCCCTCCAAGATCATCGTAGCTTCCATCATGGGGCAGACGGAGGAGCAGTGGATCGAGCTGGCCAAGATGGCCGAGCAGGCCGGGGTCGATGCCGTGGAACTGAACTTCTCCTGTCCGCAGATGCGCCTCGCAGGCATGGGCAGCGATGTGGGACAGAATCCCGAACTCGTCACCTTCTATACCGCCTATGTCAAGCGGTCCGTCCGGATTCCCGTCATTCCCAAGATGACACCGAATGTGGGGTCCATGACCCAGGTCGCCCTGTCCGCCCATTTCGCCGGAGCCGACGGCATCTCCGCCATCAACACGATCAAGTCCGTGACGATGGGGGCCGACGTGAACGGCCAGCGGATCGTCTCCGGTTATTCAGGCTCGGCGGTCCGCCCCATCGCCCTCCGCTTCATCCTGGAGATGGCGAAGAACCCGGTCATGCCGGGGCTCCAGCTGTCCGGCATCGGCGGCATCACCACCTGGCATGACGCGCTGGATTTCATCCGGTTGGGTTGCCGGAACGTCCAGGTATGCACAGCCGTCATGCAGTATGGTTACCGGATCATTGACGACCTCATCGACGGATTGCAGAACTACATGGCCTCCCGGGGTGTTTCCCATGTGGAGGAACTGGTGGGTGAGGCGCTTCCCGGCTTTGTCCGCGCGTCGGACCTGGACCGCACGACGGTCGTTTACCCGGTCATCGACCGGAATACCTGCATCGGCTGCGGCCGCTGCTACATCTCCTGCCGGGACGGCGGACACCAGGCCATCACTTTCGGCGAGGACCGTCAGCCCCGTATCATAGGGACCAAGTGCGTCGGCTGCCACCTGTGCCACCTCATCTGTCCCACCGGCGCCATCGGCCTTTCCAAACGGGTGTCCAAGCGAAAATAGCGATAAACGGCCCGGTCATAATCAGGCATCCAAAGATGTCCCATCCCCAGAAGGACCCTGCATCGAATTCGTATTTCCAGGGAAAGATTTTCGGAGATGCGCACGCCATTGTTGCTGGCGTTGAGTTCTTGCTCTTTGGTGCAGGTGGGGCCGTTGTTGGTGTAGGAGGGGATGGTTGCCGGCGCAGGTGGGGAAAAGATGGTAGTTCCCACTGTAAAAGCACATCTGCGCCAAAAACCAGAGGGACCTGTGCCGGGATCCCCATCGACCTGCGCCAATGTTCCGGTGCTTCGGGAGGTAGAGGCGCCCGTGGGCGCGAGAACGCATGCTCGAAGGTCGATAGACGGTCGATAAACAGGGAGGAGGTCCGGGGGTCTTCCCCCGGCAGCCCCCTCGGGGGCAGCCGCGTCAGCGGCGGGGGGTGATAGGGCCCATTGGGCACCAAAAAAGACCGCCGAAAGCGGTCTTATTTGCGTGCCCAAAGCCGGGCTCGAACCGGCACGTCTTTAAGGGACACTGGATTTTGAGTCCAGCGCGTCTACCAATTCCGCCATTCGGGCATGGGACGGTCTCGGGGGAGACGGATTGCAAATTTACCGCATTTTCTGAGATTTGCAAAATAAATCCCGTATCTTTGTAATCTATGCACAAGGAGATTACCATCACCATCGGCGGAACGGCGGCCGGCCGCGTGGTCGGGGGAAGCCGGATTGCCGAAATCGCGCCTTTGCTCTCCGGGGAGCCGGAAGTGTTCGTCGTGTACGATGAACAAGTCTCCTGGGTGGCAGGAGAAGTGATGGCTGCCGTTCCCGGCGTCCGGGGCAGCATTGCCATCGAGGCGACGGAGGAGGGAAAGTCGATGGAGACGGTGCTCCTCATCGCCCGTTCGCTGCTGGAGGCGGGAGCGTCCCGGAAGGCGCTGGTGCTGGCCGTCGGCGGGGGAATCACCACCGACCTGGCGGGTTTTGTCGCGTCCATCTACAAGCGCGGCATCCGGTATGCCAATGTTCCGACGACCCTGCTGGCCCAGGTCGATGCAGCCATCGGCGGCAAGACGGGGGTCAATTTCGACAGTTACAAGAATATGCTGGGCGTCATCGTCCAGCCGGTGTTCACCTTCATCTGCGCCGAAGTGCTGCAGACCCTGCCGCGCCGCGACTTCCTGTCCGGGGCGGCGGAAATGCTCAAAACCTTCGTCATTGAGAATGAGGACGATCACTATGCCCGCGCACTGGCGTGGATCTCTTCCGGCAGCACGGACGGACAGGAACTGATCCTCGCGGCGGCCGCGGTCAAGGCCGGCGTCGTCTCGCGCGACCCGTTCGAAGCCGGGGAGCGGCGGAAATTGAACCTCGGCCACACCTTTGCCCATGCCATCGAGCACGAGGCCCGGTTGCGGGGGGAGGATGTCACCCACGGTGAGGCCGTGGCGATGGGCATGGTCCTTGCGGCGCGGGTCGCCGACGCGCTGGGCGTTTCGTCCGGCCTGGAAGCTTCTTTGACGCAAGATTTTACGACGGCAGGCCTGCCCACGCAATGCCCCTATCCGATGGAAACGCTCGCCGAAGCGATGGACAAGGACAAGAAGGCCGAAGGCGGTCTTGTACACTTCGTCCTGCCGGAGCGCATCGGCTCGGTCGTCATCCGCGACCTCTCCGTTGCGGTGGCACTCAATGCGCTGATTACTAACTAGATAAGGGGTTGTGCCCTGTGATGAAATGCACAGGGGAACACTGTTGAAACGATTGATAAACAGGCGGTTAACCGCCAATGAAATATGATTTGTACATCCATACAAGGCAAGACCCTGGAGGAGATTCTCGCGATCCTGGAGAGCGGCGAGGTGGAGATGGCGGAGATCCGGCTGGACCTCTGCGACCTGGATGAGGAGGAGATCGAGACGCTGTTCTCCGACTCCGACGTGCCGCTCATCGCGACGTGCCGGATAGCCGGGATGGCCCGCCGCGTGGAGGGGGAAGAGAACCTGCTGGCCGATGCCGGCAAGGTTCTGTCCGAGGACGGCCTCTACCTCTCCGAGCCGCGCAAGAGCCGCAACCCTGCCGAGGAACTTGCTGAAAACCAGCTGCTCAAGGCCATCGAGGCCGGTGCCAAATATGTGGACCTGGAGATGGAGGCCCCGCCGATGATGGGCCGCAGGATCCGCCAGGCCTGCCAGCAGCACGGGTCGATGCTCATCCGTTCGTTCCACGATTTCGGAAGGACTCCGACGGAACCCGTCCTGCTGTCCCTGCTGGAGAAGGGACGCCGTTTCGGCGGCGAGGTGGTCAAGATCGTGACCACGGCCACCGGGAAGGCCGATGCCGACCGCGTCCTGGCCCTCTACCGGGAGGCGGAGCCGGGCACGCTCGTGGCCTTCTGCATGGGCCCTGAAGGCCGGGAGTCACGCCTGGAAGCCTTACGCCTGGGCGCCCCGTTTACCTATGCCTGCCTCACGGCCGAGGAGGCCACGGCGCCGGGCCAATGGACTACTGCCGATATGCGCCGGGCCGTTTACCAGGGTTTCCGTTTCATTGATTCATCCTCATATCCGGCCGATTATGAGGACGAAACGATGGAAAACGGCCGTTGGTCCTCAAATGGGCCCGAAAATGAGGATGAGGAGTCCCGGCCACTTCAGATGCCCGCCTCCAAGAGTTTCGCCCAGCGGGCGATCATCGCCGCTGCCCTGGCCCATGGGACCTCGCATCTTACCGGCTATTCGCCTTGCGGGGACAACGAGTCGGCCCTCGCGGCGGCCCGGAAACTGGGCGCCAAGGTGACCGTCAAGGGCTCCACCCTGGAAATCACGGGTATCGGAGCATTTGAAAAGTGCCTGACCATCAATGAATTGCATGTTGGTGAATCCGGCTTCCTGACCCGGATGCTCATCCCGGTCCTATCGGTCATTGCCGACGGCCCGGTGCTTGTGACGGGGGAGAAAACCCTCCTGAACCGTCCCCTCGCCGGCGCTCACGACATCATGGCTTCGTTCGGTGTGCGGCTGATTCCGGAGATTTCTCCACTCGCTCCGCTCGGTCGAAATGACAAGGAGATTGTCGCCCGCAAGACCGACTGTTTCATCCCCTTGACCGTGAAAGGCCCGCTGGTCCCGGGGCGGGCCGACGTTTCCGGCCGGGAAGGTTCGCAGCTCATCTCCGGTCTGCTGGCGGCGCTGCCGCTGGCGGGAAACCGGTCGACCGTCTATGTCCATGATCCCCGCAGCATCCCTTACATGTTCATCACGGTGGACGTGCTGCGCAAGTTCGGGATTGAAATCGGTTCCGAGATGGAGGGAGGCGAGGATTTCCTGGAGACGCAGGACTGGACGCTGTGCACCGGCGTCACCTTTAAGATGCGCGGCCGCCAGCATTACCATGCGGCGGATTTCCGCATCGAGGGCGACTGGTCCGGCGCGGCGAACTTCCTCGTGGCCGGCGCCATCTTCGGGGATGTGGAACTGGACGGGCTGGATACCCAGTCCCTGCAGGCCGACATTTCCATCATGGACATCCTGATGGATGCCGGGGCGAGCCTGTCCCAGCTGGAGGGCGATACGCCCACGACGGGACCGCTCCACGTAACCCGTGCCCCGCTGAATGCTTTCGAGACCGACCTCAACAATTGCCCGGACCTCTTTCCGATCGTGGCCGTTCTGGCCGCCTTCTGTCCGGGAACGAACCGTATCCGCGGCGTGGAGCGCCTCCGCCACAAGGAGACCGACCGCGCTGCGGCCATCGTGGAAATGCTTACGCAGATGGGCGTTCCTGCCAGCATCGAAGAGGACGAGATGACCATCGAAGGCATGGGGCTCCCGCAGCGTCTGCTTACCGGCAACCTGCTCAAGGGCGGCAAGTTCACCTCCCACGGCGACCACCGCATGGTGATGGCCCTCCGGGTGGCTTCCCTCGGCGCCGACGCCCCGGTGGAGATCGACGATACCGCCTGCGTGGCGAAATCCTTCCCGGGTTTCCCGGAACTGTTTGAAAAGCTATGAACACATTTGGAACCATATTCAGGGTGAGCATCTTCGGCGAGTCGCACGGAGAGGAAATCGGCGTGGTGATCGACGGTGTGGAGCCGGGTATCGCGCTGAGCGAAAAGGACTTCGAGAAGGACATCGCCCGGCGGCGGAGCGGTGCGAAAGGCACGACGCCGCGCGTCGAGGCCGACAAGCCGCACATCCTCAGCGGCGTGTTCGAGGGCCATACGACCGGCGCCCCGCTCGCGATCGTCTTCCGCAACACCAATACAAGGAGCCAGGATTATGCGCGCCTGATGGATGTTCCGCGTCCCGGCCATGCCGATTTCACGGCGAACGTGAAATACGGCGGCTTCCAGGATCCGCGCGGCGGCGGACACTTTTCCGGCCGCCTGACGCTTCCGGTCGTCGCCGCCGGCGTCGTTGCCAAGAAGGTCCTCGCGGAAACCATCGAGGAGGAAACCGACGGTCATGTCCGCTTCCGCTGCGATGCCGCGCTCACCGAAATCGGCGGAATCACGGATGCAGGGCAGTGGGAGGCCGCTTTGGAGCAGGCCGGGCAGGAAGGCGATTCCCTGGGCGGGGTCGTGGAATGCGTCGTGGACGGCATTCCGGCCGGCCTCGGCGAGCCGTTCTGGGACAGCGTCGAATCGTGCCTTGCGCACGCGATGTTCGCCATTCCCGGGGTCCGCGGCGTGGAATTCGGCGACGGTTTCGCCGCCGCCCGCATGAAGGGCTCCGAGCATAACGACTGCTTCACGCCGGATGGCATCGACGGCCATGAAGGCCTTGTCACGCCGGCGACGAACCATGCCGGCGGCGTCAACGGCGGCATTACCAACGGAAACCCGCTGGTGTTCCGCGTGGCTTTCAAGCCCACTTCAAGCATAGCCAGGAAGCAGCGCACCTTTGATTTCGACAAGGGAGAAATGACCGAACTGCAGGTCCCCGGCCGGCACGACACCTGCTTCGCCCTGCGCACCCCCGTCATCGTGGAGGCCATGGCCGCCATTGTTCTTGCGGATCTGATTGACAGGGCATGATGGAAAACAACAAACGCCTGCTCTCCATCGACACCCTCCGGGGGCTCGACATGCTGCTCATCATGGGACTGGCCCCGCTGATTGCGCGGACCTGTGAACTGTTCCCCGGCGGGGACCATTGCTGGCTCCTCCTGCAGATGCACCACGCCGACTGGAACGGCCTCACCATCATGGACATGGTCTTTCCGCTGTTCCTGTTCATCGCCGGCCTTTCCTTCCCGTTTTCCTATGCGAAGCAGCGGGAAAAGGGCCGGACTACCTGGCAGATCCACCGGAAGATCCTCGTCCGCTGCCTGCTGCTCATCCTGCTGGGCATCGTCTATAATGGATTCTTCGCCTTGCAGTTCCCGCAGCGGTATGCGAGCGTCCTGGGCCGGATCGGCCTGGCCTGGATGTTTGCGGCCCTGCTGTATGTCCATTGCAAGACCGTCCCCCGCATTGTCCTCGCCGCCGTTCTCCTGGTGGGTTACGGCGTGCTCATCACGCTGGTGGGAGCCCCCGACGCGCCGGCCGGGGCGGGACCGTTGACCCAGGACGGCTGCCTGCACGGATGGATCGACCGCCACCTCCTTCCCGGACGGCTCCATAACGGGAACTTCGATCCGGAGGGTCTGCTGGGCGTGATTCCGGCCACCGTGACCGCGATGCTCGGGATGTTTACCGGGGAGTTCATCCGCGTGCCGGAGGAAAAGATAAATGGGAATAAAAAGGCCCTGTGGATGCTCGGCGCGGCCGCCGTCCTCCTGGCTGCCGGTCTCCTTTGGAGCCTCGTCCTTCCCTTGAACAAGAAGCTCTGGACCAGTTCGTTCGTGCTGGTGGTCGGCGGCGTTTCCATCGCCGTCTATGCGCTGGTCTATTACATCGTCGAAGTGATGGGGCATGGGAAATGGACCTTCCCTTTCCGCGTGATCGGCCTGAATTCCATCACCATCTATCTGCTTCAGGAGATCATCCCTTTCCGTGCGGTGTCGGAGTATTTCCTGGGCGGGGTGGCTGCCCTGCTCCCGGGCGGCTGGGGCCCCGTGCTGCTCGCTGCCGGATACATGACCGTGTGCTGGCTGTTGCTGTACTTCCTGTACAGACAAAAGATTTTCTTGAAAATTTAGGCGTTTTCCGCTGATTTTCCTATCTTTGCACGCTAAAACTCAACCACTGATCAACCTGAAACTGACTAAAAAACCAACCAACCATTTTTAATCCAACCCTAATATTTATGAAAAACAGATCTGCAATGAAGGTGTTTGCAGTGGCTGTCTGTGCCCTGCTGACGCTTTCCACTGCATTTGCGCAAAGTGTGCGGATGAGCGGAACCGTGTATGACAACAACGGGGAAGCCCTCGCCGGCGCAGGTGTAGTCGAGAAGGCTACGACCAACGGGACAACGACCGACCTGGACGGTAAGTACCAGCTGACCGTCCGGGAAGGAGCCACGCTCGTTGTTTCCTTCATCGGTTTTGAAAGCAAGGAAGTGACGGCCAAGGCCGGTACCCTGGACATCACCCTCCAGGAGGACCAGAACATCCTGGACGATGTCGTGGTGATCGGTTACGGCAGCACGACCCGCAAGGACGTCACCTCTTCCATCACCACCGTCAAGAGCGAGGACCTGAACCTCGGTGTCTACACCGACCCGGCCTCCCTCCTGCAGGGCAAGGTGGCGGGCCTGGTGGTCACCCAGACCGGTGACCCGAACGGTACGCCTTCCATTACCCTCCGCGGTGCTTCCACCCTCCGTTCCGGAGCCATGTCGCCTTACTATGTGGTCGACGGAATCCCGGGCGTGGACCTCTCCCTGGTCGCCACCGATGACATCGAGTCCATCGACGTCCTTCGTGACGCTTCCGCCACCGCCATCTACGGCTCCAAGGCTGCGAACGGCGTCATCATCGTCACCACCAAGAAGGGCAAGGAAGGCCGTGTGAACGTGAATTACAACGGCTATGTCGCCTTCGACAAGATCTCCAAGAATCTGGAGATGATGTCGGCCGACGAACTCCGCGACTACGCCTCCTCCAACGGCTTCTCCCTGGTGAACGACCAGCACGCCGACACCAACTGGGCCTCCGAGGTCCAGCGGACCGGCGTCTCCCAGAACCACAACGTGTCCGTGAGCGGGGCGAACCAGAAGTCCCGCTACAGCGCGTCCATCAACTACATCGACCGGGAGGGCGTCATCGTCGGGTCCGGCATGCAGCGGATCAACGCCCGCTCCTTCGTCCAGGCCACCGTCCTCAAGGACCGCCTGACCCTGAGCCTGAGCGCCAACGCCAGCCAGGGCCGGAACCGGGGCGTGTGGGCTTCCAGGGACGGCGCCTCCGTGTATGATGCCATGTACTACTATGCCCCGACTTCTCCCGTGAAGAATGCGGACGGCAGCTGGTACCAGTACGGCATCTCCCAGAACTACAATCCGGTTTCCCTCATCTATGAGGATTCCTCCGAGACCATCTTCAAGATGATGCAGTTCATCGGCAAGGCCGCCCTTACCATCACCGACGGCCTGGTGTGGAACACCAACGCCTCCCTGATGAACAACCAGCGGGTGTACAGCGACTACCACAGCACGCAGTCTTACGCCTATCCGGCCGACAACGGGCATGCCCACCGCAACACCTATTTCGGCGACCGCAAGTCCATCGAGACGTACCTGAACTACGACAAGACCTTCGCGAACGACCACAAGGTGGGCCTCATGGCCGGTTACTCCTGGGAGGAATCCAACCAGGGAGACGGCTTCGGCGTCACCGTCAAGGACTTCTACAATGATGACTTGAAGTGGTACCAGCTCTCCTACGCTTCCCAGATCGACGGGATGACGGATGTCACCAGCGGTACCGTGAGCACCCTCCGCATGATTTCCTTCTACGGCCGAGCTTCTTATTCCTACAAGGGCCGCTACAGCATCCAGGCCACGCTCCGTCGTGACGGTTCCTCCGCCTTCGGCGCCAACAACCGCTGGGCTACGTTCCCGTCGGTGTCCGCCGCCTGGAACATCGCCGAGGAAGACTTCATGAAGGGCGGTGCGTTCGAGCAGCTCAAACTCCGCGCCGGCTACGGCGTGAGCGGTAACTCCCTGGGATTCGACGCCTTCACCGCCATCGCCACCTACGGCGCCAGCGGCTGGTTCGAGTACACCGACCCGGAGTCCGGGGTCACCACCCTCAAGCGCACCCTCGCCGCCACCCGCAACGCGAACCCCGACCTCAAGTGGGAGTCCACCTCCATGCTGAACGTCGGCCTGGACTTCTCCCTCCTGAAGGGCCGTCTGGGCGGTAGCATCGAGGTGTATGACAAGGAGACCAAGGACCTCATCTGGGACTACGCCGTCTCCACGAACATCTATCCCTACGGCTGGATGACCGCCAATGTGGGCGACATGTCCAACAAGGGTATCGAGTTGTCCATCAATGCCGTTCCGGTCCAGACCCGGGACTTCTCCTGGAACACGATCCTCAACCTCTCCCACAACAAGAATGTGGTGAAGGCCATCTCCAAGGGCGCCTATTCCGTCGACTACATCGACCAGGGCAACCCGAACATCGGCGGTTTCGCCACCACGAACGTGCAGCGCATCATGGAAGGCTACCCGCTGGGAACCTTCTACACCTGGGAGTGGGCCGGCTATACCGCCGACGGCCGTTCCCAGTACTGGGAGCATGACGCCGAGACCGGCGAACGCCTGTCCACCACCACGACCGATCCGCAGGACAAGGACCGCGCCGTCACGGGCTATGCCCAGCCGGCCCTGACCCTGGGCTGGAACAATACGCTCGCGTACCGGAACCTTTCCCTGACGGCTTTCTTCCAGGGGAATTTCGGCGGCAAGATCTTCAATGCCCCGCGCGCCCAGTACAGCGCCATCGCGAACGCCGCGGAAAAGAACGTCCTCAGGGAGGTCGCGACCGAGCAGCGGTGGAGCGATTCCGCCTTCGCCCAGGCTCCGTCCGACCGCTACCTTGAGAGCGGGAACTACCTGCGTCTGTCCACCCTCACCCTTGCCTACAACTTCGGCAAGATCAAGGATTATCTCCAGAATCTCACCGTGTACGGTACCTGCAACAATGTTTTCGTGATTTCCAAGTACAAGGGCCTCGATCCGGAAGTGGACCTGGGCGGCATCTCCCCGGGCATCGACTGGCGTGAATACCGCTATCCGCACACCCGTACCCTCATGCTCGGGGTCAAACTCAGCTTCTAATCCGACATGGCTATGAAAAAGAATATCATCATCCTGGCAGCTGCCGCTGCGCTTCTGGCCGTCAGCTGCACCAACCTGGACGTGGACATCAAGTCCCTCTATACCGAGTATCCCACCACGGACGTAGCGCTTGAGGCCAAGATGGCCGATGTGTACTACTGCTTCCGCGGCGCCCTGGGCCGCCGTTTCGGCGAGTCCTCCTCCCTGTCCTCCGACGAGCAGACCGCCATCTCCTTCGACGGTGACTACTACGACGGCGGTACCTATGCGCACTCCGCGCTGCACAACTATTCCCCGGACGACGCTTCCGTGGGCTGGTACGGCGAGATCGCGGCCGGTATCACGAAGGCCAACCAGGCCATCCTGGACCTGGGCGGCTATGACTCTCCGGCATCGGCCTATGCCCGTACCATGCGGGCTTTCTACCTGTTCCTGCTGATGGACAACTACGGGGACGTGCCGATCATCGACGGTCCCGTGGAGGAAGGTGCTGTCGTCGAGCGCAAGCCCCGCGCCCAGGTGGCCGAGTGGCTGGAAAGCGAGCTGACCGAAGTGATTCCGCTGCTGACCGAGGATGTGGACGCCTCCACCTACGGCAAACCCACCAAGTGGATGGCCGAGGCCCTGCTGGCGAAGATCTACCTGAACTGGGCCGTGTACACGGCTTCCGACGTGACGGCGTATGAGGCTTCTGCGGGCAATGCCAAACTGAATGACCTCGTGGCCCTGTGCGACGACATCATCGCTTCCGGCAAGTTCTCCCTGGCCGGTGGTGAGCAGTCGGGTAACGGCGGCACTCCGCTGAACCCGTACCGTGCCAAGTTCTATCCGAACAACGGTCCGCAGATCAAGGACTTCATCTATGCCATGCCGTACGACGCCCTCACCCAGCAGGGCTTCCAGTACGCCCGTCCGCGCATCTGGCGCCAGGGCCGTAACGACGGCAATGACGGTCCGGGCTACTTCGGTACCGACATCGGCGCTTCCTGCGGCGGCAACTTCTCGCTGACCCCCGAGGCGGCCGCCCGCTTCGACGCCGCTGCGGCCGAGGGCGACCTGCGCGCCGAGCAGGTCATCCGCGGCAAGATCTACATGTACGATCCCGTCACCTGGGAGAAGACTTCCACGCCGTACCAGTACAAGGGTGAGGAAATCGTGCTGACCAGCACCATCACGCTCCTCGCGGACGACGAGAACCTGAACACGGGCAAGAATGTCGTCGGCTGGTCCCAGGGCTACAAGAGCGTCAAGTACTTCGTCATCCAGGACGACTACAAGAACGGCCGCAACCAGTCCAACGACCTCCCGATCTTCCGCTATGCCGATGTCCTCCTGATGAAGGCCGAGGCCATCGTCCGGGGTGCAACCGCCACCGGCGGCGACACCGCCGCCTCGCTGGTGAACCAGGTCCGTGCCTATGCCAAGGCGCCCGCCAAGTCCAGCGTGGACCTCGCCGTCATCGAGAACGAGCGCTGCCTGGAGTTCTTCGACGAGAACTGGCGCCGCAACGACATGATCCGTTTCGGTCATTTCGAGAACGAGTACGGCTTCCACAAGAAGGGCTTCCCGACGGCCAACTTCGACAAGACCCGCCGCATCCTTCCGATTCCGACCGGCGTCCTGAACGAGAACACCAACTGGAAGCAGAATCCGGGTTATTAATCGGGATTTATTTGCTACATTTGTGGGACAGCCTCCAAGCTGCCCCACATTTTTTATGCACGGACTGATCGCCGCCATACTGCTTGCCGTTTTTCCGGTTTCCGGAATCGATACCCGTGTCGGTACGGCGGCCAGCGATTCTCCCACCGCCAGCATCTTCGGTTCTGGCGGGGAGGTGCACGGGAACACCATCCCTTGCGTGACGGAACCCCACGGACATACCTTCTGGACGCCCCAGACCCGGCAGACGGAATGGAAGGGTGTCAGTCCGTACTATTATGAGGATGAACAGTTTCTGGGATTCCGCGCTTCCCATTGGCTCTCCGGCGGCGCCACCCAGGATTATGGTTCCTTCGCCCTTCTTCCTGCGGATGTCCCGCAGCCGTTGGACCACCGGAAGGAGGTGGCGACGCCCTCCTACTATGCCCTGGGCGGCTGGGAAATGACCGGGCGTTCGCACAGCGCCATCTTCCGTTTTTCAGACTGCGAGTTTTTCCGTATCACGGTTCTCAGCGACGAAGGCGAGGGGTCGTTAACGGTCTCCTCACGCGAAGTGACGGGGAGCAATCCCGTTCACCGGATTTATCAGGGAAAGGGCCTTCCAGCCGGTTTCAGCGGGCATTTTACCATCCAGACCGACGATGACTTCGATGTGGTGGAGTCGGTGCCGGGCGACTATGTTCTCCTCCGTTTCCGGACCCGGGGAACGCACCTGGTCAAGGCGGCATCTTCCTTCAGAAGCATCGAATCCGCCCGTGCGAACCTGGAGGCCGAGATCCCCGGTTGGGATTTCGATGCGGTCCGGGATACGCTGGAAAGGATCTGGGAGGAGCGCTTGTCCCTCATCGGAACGGAGGGGGGCGATCCCGGGATCCAAACCCATTTCTACGGCTCTCTCTGGCGGGCTTCCCTCCTTCCCCGGACGGTCAGCGATGTCGGGGAAGAACCTGATTATGACGATTATTCCCTCTGGGACACTTACCGGGCCCTGCATCCGCTCCTGACCATCCTGGAGCCGCAGCGGGTCGGGGAGATGGTCCAGGCCCTTCTCCGCAAGTACGACCGGGGCGGGTGGCTGCCCATTTTCCCGTGCTGGGGCAGTTACACCAGCGCGATGATCGGGGACCACGCCATTTCGATGATCGTGGACGCCTGGCAGAAGGGAATCCGGAACTTCGATGTCCGGAAAGCCTGGCGGGCAATGCGTCACAACGCCTTCGATTCGCCCGGGGAAACGTCGCCGGACTACATCGACGGCCGGGGACGGCGGGCGCTGGTTTCGTATTTGAAATACGGCTATGTCCCGCTGGAAGACGAGGTTCCCTATGCCTACCATTCCCGGGAACAGGTTTCCCGCACCCTGGAGTACGCCTACGATGACTGGTGCCTGTCCCGGATGGCCCTGCGCCGGGGACATCTGAAGGATTGGCTGGCCTTGAAACGCAGGGCCGGAAACTGGCGGAACGTTTTCGATCCGGAAACGCACTACCCCCAGGGGCGTTACGCCGATGGAACCTTCCTGCGGGAGGATAACTATCTGCAAAAGACTTCCTTCATTACGGAGGGTACCCCTTCGCATTATGCCTGGTATGTTCCTCATGACGTGAAGGGATTGATCCGGGAAATGGGCGGAGAAGAGACCTTCGTCGCGCGGCTCGATTCCCTGTTCTCGGAGCATCGTTACTGGCACGGCAACGAGCCCTGCCACCAGGTTGCCTGGCTGTATGACTATACCGGACAGCCCTGGAAAACGCAGGACGCCGTCCGGGAAATCCTGCGGACGGAATACCGCAATACCCCCGGTGGCCTGAGCGGCAATGACGATGCCGGGGCGATGAGCGCCTGGTACATCTTTGCCTCGCTGGGCTTTTACCCGGTATGTCCCGGTAGCGGAGAATATGCCCTGGGTGCTCCCGCATTCTCCGAGGCGGTTCTCCAGCTGGAAAACGGCAGGACGCTCCGGATCGTAGCGGAAAATCTGTCGGAGCAAAACTGCCATGTGCGTTCCATCCGCTTGAACGGACGTCTTGTCTGGGACGCCGCCCATCGGCGCGGCCGTCCTTTTCTCAGCCACGAATCCCTCCTGCGCGGAGGAACCTTGACTTATGAAATGTGCCTATGAAAAAGTATCTGATGATTCTCCTGGCCCTTTTGCCGGCCTTCTCCTGCTCCCGGAGCACGGTTTATGACGTCACCCGGTTCGGGGCGAAAGGCGACGGCGTCACCGATGACGCCGCTGCCATCCAGCAGGCGGTGGACCGGGCGGCCGAAAACGGCGGAACCGTCGTGTTTCCGGCCGGGAAAACCTTCCTTTCCGGTCCGGTGCGTCTGCGGGGAGGGGTGGAATACCGTCTGGAACCGAGGGCTGTCCTGAAGGCCCATCCCGACGAAAGCATCTACCACCTGAGCGCATTCGGCAGGAACGAGGGAGAGGGGATGCTGTGGCTTTGGGCCGAAGACGAGGAGGACATCGTCATCGACGGGGCCGGAACCATCGACGGGAACGGCGTCGCCTTCATGGGCGAAGAGCTGGAGGACAGCTACGACCTCAAGCCGGTCACCGACTTCGACCCGCGGCCCCATGTGCTTACCCTCAAGGGCGTGAACCATGTGGTTATCCGCGACATAACCATCCGGGAAGGGGCTTATTGGACCGTTCATCTGGTGGGGTGTACCGACGTCCTGGTGAGCGGCGTGAGCCTCCTGAACAACCTCAAGATCCGGAACGGGGACGGCATCGATATCGACCACAGCCGGAAGGTGCGGATCTCCGACTGTTACATTACGTCCGGCGACGACTGCATCTGCCTGAAAAACCGGCGGGAATTCGCCGGGTACGGCCCCTGCGAGGATGTCGTCGTCACGAACTGCGTGATGACCTCCCGCTCCTGCGCCGTCAAGATCGGTTCGGAGAACATGGACCGGATCGGAAATGTCCTGTTCCAGAACTGCATCATCCGGGCGGGGAACCGGGGAATCGGCATCCAGAACCGCGACGAGGGGACGGTGGAAAACGTCCGCTTCCAGAACATGTACGTGGAAAGTCTCCTCTGGAGCGATGTCTGGTGGGGAAAGGCGGAGCCCATTTACGTGACCAGTTATCCGCGGGCCTCCGTGAATCACAAGGACGCCAACTGGCGATTCCCGGAGGGGGCTACTGAGGGTGCCTGCGGAGAGGTCTCAGACATCTATTTCACGGATATCCAATGTGATGCCGCCAATGGCGTGTTCGTGGGCGGCGATGTGCCCGGAAAAGTCCATGGAATCCGTTTCGACCGGGTGGACATCCGGCTCGCGGAGGAACGTTCCGCCGTCTATGACCTGCGTCCGCGGAAGGGTGAGGGTTTCATCCCTGCGACCGAGGTTCCCTATTGTTTCGATGTCGCTTCCGACATCTGGATTGACGGCAAAAAGGTTCGTTGATGAAAATCCGGTTTCTTCTTGCAGCAGCGCTTTTCGCGGTTTCCTGTACCCGGTCGGTAACAGATTATGTGGACCCGCGAATCGGTTCCGAGGGCTTGGGAAGGGTGTTTGTCGGCCCATCCTGCCCGTTCGGGATGGTCAAGCCTTCTCCCGACTGCACGACGGCGCCGAACAGCGGTTGGCTGCCGGTGCCTGAGCGCGTGGACGGTTTTTCCCAAGTACACGTCAGCGGTACGGGGGGCGGTCCCAAGTACGGGAACATCCTCCTGATGCCTTTTGCCGAGTTCGACCCGGCGGAGACGTACGATTATCGTCGGGTCGAGGACATTTCGCTGGGATATTACGCGACGTCCTTTGAGAAAAGCGGCATCGGCGTAGAGGTAACGGCTGCCCAGAAGGCATCTGTCTATCGTTTCCATTACCCGGCGTCCGGGGAGAAATGCCTCCGGCTGGACTTGGACTTTTTCCTAGGCCGGAGCGAGACCCCTGGGGCGCGGGAAGCGCAGGAATTCGTGGACGCTCAAGTCAGCATCCTGGACGACCGGAACATTTCCGGCAGCCAGACGATCCGGGGCGGCTGGAACAACGGAGCCCCTTATACAGTTTTCTTCCACCTGCGGAGCGATGCCCCTTTCAGCAAGACGGCCCTGGACGGACATGTGGCGCGGGTCGCCTTTGACCGGGACGACGTGGAGGTGCGGGTAGGCATCTCTTTCCTGGATACGGAAAAGGCCCGGGAGAATCTGGAAATGGTGGAAAGGAGCAGTTTCGAGGAGATCAAGGTCCAATGCGTCGAACAGTGGAAGGAACTCCTGGACCGCGTGAAAGTGTCCGGAAGCGCCCGCGACAAGCGGATGTTCTATACCGCCTTGTACCATACGATGCTTATGCCGGTGGACCGGACCGGCGAGTGGGCTCCTGCCGGCGACGAAGTCTATTATGACGACTATTATGCCCTTTGGGATACCTATCGGACGTCCTTGCCGATGATTACGATCCTGGACCCGGCCCGGGAACGGGACATCGTCAATGCGCTTCTGACCATCTACCGCCACGACGGTTACCTGCCTGACGCCCGGAGCGGGAATTCCAACGGACGCACCCAGGGCGGTTCCAATGCCGAGATCGTCATTGCCGATGCCTTTGTCAAAGGGATGGAAGGCATTGATTACGAGGAGGCGTTGAAGGCTATGTTGAAAGATGCCGAGGTCCCGCCCGTGGACGACGAGGCCGAAGGGCGCGGCGGTTTGGATGAATACCGAAGCCTGGGTTACATCCCTTGGGGAATTCCCCGGGCGGGCAACCGGACGGTGGAATACGCCGCCTGCGATGCCGCCATCGCCACTGTGGCGGAAGGGCTTGGTTATGAAGATATTGCAGAAGAGTACCGCCAAATGGGCGGCTATTGGAAAAACCTTTGGCGGAATGATGTGACCGACGACGGGGTGACCGGATTCCTGATGCCCCGGGATGCGTCGGGAACGTGGTTGGACGACCTTCCCTATGGCTATTCCGACCGGGGAGATGCGCGCTACCGCTACACGCCTACGATGGTGGAGGGCCCGTGGTACACGAAGTGGTGGAGTTCCTTTTTCTACGAGGGAACGAGTTGGGAGTATTCCTTGAGCGTACCGCAGGATGTTCCTGGCCTGGTGGAGATTTGCGGAGGAGCGGAAGCTTTCGATGAGCGTCTGGACCGCTTTTTCGAGGGCGGCTATTACAACGTGGCCAACGAGCCTTCCTTCCTGACGCCTTGCCTTTATCATTGGATCGGCAAGCCGGAAAAGACCTCCCGGCAGGTCCTGCAGATCATGGCGGACCATTTCAATGACACGCCCCTGGGGCTTCCCGGCAACGACGATTCAGGGGCGATGTCCGCCTGGCTGGCCTTCCATCAGTTGGGTCTTTACCCCGTGGCCGGGACTGACCGCTATGTGGTCCATACCCCGGTTTTCAAGCGGAGTGAAATCCGGCTCTCCAATGGGAACCGCTTTATTGTCAAGGCGAAAGGCCTGTCTCCGGAACGCTGCCGGATTCAAGAGGCCCGCTTGAATGGGATCCTGCTCGACTCCCTGTTCCTCACCCATCAGGACTTGATGAAGGGGGGAACATTGACGTTGACGATGGTCCCTTTTGCCTCTCCGCTGGAAGCGGGCAATCTGATTGACCGGGGAAGTTTCCTGGAGAATCCACCCTATCGGGTGACCTGTTACCTGCACGGGCAGCGGCGGCGGTTTGACATCGACGTGGTTCCCCGCGGCGACTCCCTGTGCGTGGAATGGGGAATCGAGCGGAACTTGCGGGGCTGGCGGGGCAGCTATACGATGGGTCCGGAATCGCTGGAATCGGCCGGAAAACTGAGCCTGCGGATGCCGGAAGACGGCAGCCGGTTGGCCCTGGATGCCGGGGAAACGTTCATGATTCTTCCGCGGACCCATTATTATGCGCTTCGGGAGAAAGGGCGCACCTTGTTCAACGGAACGGAATACCGTCTCCTCGACAGCTTGGAAGTTGCCTGTTCCCGGACGCTCCTGCATGCGCAGGATATCCACGAAGGTGCGGAAATCTGGGTCTTGAACGATCCTTCCCGGCCGCTTGTCTGGCGCATGAAGAATAATCCGCTGGAAGTGAACTGGTCCTTTGAATCGCTGGACCCGGATTACCTGGCCGTCAAGGCGGATCCGGGCCGGGCGGGCGGAACTTACTATGCTTATCCGGGGGACCCGGTTTGCGAAACACCGGCGCCGAAGGGGTATAAGCCGTTCTATATCAGTCACTATGGCCGTCACGGGTCGCGGTATCTGACCAAAGACGAGCGGTATTCTCGCCCGTTGGCATTCTACCGGGAGCAGGCCGGTAAAGGGAATCTGACACCCTTGGGCGAAGATTTCCTGCACCGCCTGGAGACCTTGTGGGCCGAAGTGGAAGGCAAGGGTGGGCAGTTGTCCGGCCAAGGCGTCCGGCAGCACAAGGAGATTGCAGGGAGATTGATGGGCCGGTATCCATCCCTCTTTGCACCCGGTGCCGTCATCGAGGCGTCTTCCAGTACCGCCGGCCGTTGCCAGGCGAGCATGGATGCCTTCTGTGACAGCCTTTTGGATGCGTGCGCGGGCCTATCGGTGACCCGGCGGAGCGATGCGGAAACGATGGCTATACTGGTCCCGAAGAATCCCGCCATCGACTCGCTGGACAGCGAGACATCCCATTGGCGCACAACAGTTTATGAGGATTTCAAGGCATCGCATGTCCATCCGCAACGCCTTCTCCGGTCCTTGCTGAAGGATGTGTCCCGCGTGCCGGACCCGATGGCCGCCGTCTCGGATTTGTACTATCTCGCCATGGGCATGCAGGATATTTCCTCCGCGGTGAGTTTTGACGATCTGTTTACGCCGGACGAGCTCTATGGTGCCCTTCAATGCGTGGATACGCGGATGTACTACGTCAACGTGACCGGAACGGTCGGTCCCCAGAGTGTCCGTCCGCTTCTGAAAGATTTTTTGGAAAAGGCCGATGTGGCCGTTTCCGGCTCTTCTCCCGCCGTCGCAACGCTCCGGTTCGGACACGATTCCATCCTGATCCGCCTCCTGTCGCTGCTGGGCGTGGAGGAGTGCAGCGCCCGGGAGGCGGATATCCGGAACTACGCGAAGGCCTGGCAGGGCTGGAAGGTTTCGCCGATGGCGGCGAACCTGCAGATGGTCTTCTACCGGGGGCGTAAGGGGGTGCAGGTGAAACTGCTCCTGAACGAGCGCGAGACCTCCATTCCGGCATTGGGCGAAGGCCCGTATTATGATTGGAAACAATTCAGGGAATACGCAGGAGGACTGTTATGAAAAGGATATTGATTCTCCTGGCGCTGGCCGTCATGGCCTGCAGCCAGGGCCCCTCTCCGGTGGAGGCGCTGCTGGAACGCATCGACCCGGGTGCGTCTAAACGGATTGAAACCGAGCTTGTGGATGCATCGGAGGCCTTTTTCGAGATCGATGCCCACGGTGGAAAACCCGTCGTCCGCGCCGACAGCTACGTCCACCTGGCCGTAGGCCTGAACTGGTATCTGAAGTATTATTGCGGCATCCAGCTTTCGCGGGAATGCCTGACAGCCTCGCTGCCGGACGTACTTCCCATGCCGGAAACCCCGGAGCGGCATACCGCTGACCTGGATTACTTCTACGACTTCAATTACTGTACATATTCCTATTCGATGGCGTTCTGGGACTGGCCGCAGTGGGAGCGGGAACTGGACTGGATGGCCCTTCACGGGGTGGATTTACCGCTGGCGGCCGTCGGGGATGAGTGTGTGTGGCGGAATTTCCTTCTCCGGTTGGGATATTCACCGGAAGAGGCGGCAGACATCATTGCGGGGCCGGCCTATCTGGCGTGGTTCGAGATGAACAACATCGAACAATGGGGTGGACCACTTCCGGAGGGATGGTTCCCGCATCAGGAAGCGCTCCAGAAGCGGATCTTGCAGCGGATGAAGGAATGGGGCATGCGGCCGGTCCTGCCCGGCTATTCGGGAATGGTGCCACACGACGCGTCGGAGCATCTGGGACTGGATGCTCCGGACCAGGGCCTTTGGAATAACATCCAGTGCCCTTCCATCCTGAGTCCGACCGATGCACGCTTTGTGGAAATCGCCGCGATGTACTACGAAGAACAGGAACGGTTGTTCGGCAAGGCAGAGTACTATTCGATGGATCCTTTCCACGAGAGCAAGAATGCGGGCGGCGTAGATTTCGCCCAGGCCGGACTGGCTGTCCTGGAGGCGATGAAAAAGGCCTCGCCGGATGCGGTGTGGGTCCTGCAGGCATGGAGCGAGAATCCCCGCGACGAAATGCTCGCCGCCCTGCCCAAGGGCGACGTGCTGGTGCTGGACCTTTTCTCCGAATGCCGGCCGAAATGGGGGATGAAAGAGTCCCTGTGGTACAACGAAAAGGGGTTCCAGGGCCACGACTGGCTTTTCTGCCTGCTGCAGAGCTTCGGCGGTCGCGTCGGCCTGCATGGCCGGATGGGAGAACTGGTGGAGAATTATGCGGCCGCCCGCGGAAACGGAGACCTACGGGGTGTCGGCTTCACGATGGAGGCCGTCGAAGGAAATCCGGTGATGTACGAACTCATGTCAGAACTTCCCTGGAGGGATTCGTTGACGGTGGAGGATTGGGTCCGGGATTATGTGTTCGCCCGTTACGGCACGAGGGACAAGGCGTTGGAGGATGCATGGGAACTTCTGGCTTCGTCCATTTACGACGCCCGGCGCCCCAACAATCAGCAGGGGCCCGTGGAATCGGTTTTCTGCGCCCGTCCCGCCTGGGACGTCTTCCAGGTGTATGCCCGTTCCCGGGCAGAACAGTATTATGACGTGCAGGATGTCCGCCGGGCGGCGGCCATGATGCTGTCCGTGGCGGAACGGTACCGGGGGAATGACAATTTCGAATATGACCTGGTGGACGTCGTACGCCAGGCGGTGGCGGACAAGGGACGGGAATTGTTGTATGCCCGTGATACTTCCGCCTTTATGCAAGCGCTTCTGGCTCAAGACCATCTGCTCGGCAGCCGCCGGGAATGGATGTTGGGTTCCTGGATCGGCGATGCGCTGGCCCTTGCGGAGGCCGTGGCTCCGGGAGATCCGGATGTCCGCACGCTCTTTGAGCGAAACGCCCGCCTGCAGATAACCACCTGGGGCGACCGGGCCTGCGCCGACGGAGGCAAACTCCACGACTACGCCTACAAGGAATGGAACGGTCTGTTGCGCGATTTCTACCGGTCCCGTTGGAAGGCCTTCTTCGACGCGGAAGCCCGGCAACCCGGTTCCGGCGCTGCCATCGACTGGTATGCCGTCGAAGAGCCCTGGCCATTCCGTACGGACCCCTATCCTGCAGACCCCCTTTCCGACCCTATTGATGCTGCCCGGGAGGTCTTTGAGCAGGTCATACGTCCGGTTCAGAATGCGTATCCGACGGAAAGCGCAAGCGCGTGGTAGGATAGCGGCAAGGATATCCAGCCGGCGGAAAGGGTGAAGCGAGGGTGGATCCAGGAAATCCCGGCTTCGACGCTTAGACCGGAGGAGGAAGCATCGGCGATCCGCATCCAGTTCCTTTCCGAGTCTTCCCAGCAGAGCCGTCGGAATCCGTAGCCCAATCCGCCGAATACTCCCCAGTGTTCCCTCAGCCGAAAGGTCGGTCCGGCGGTAACGAACAATCGGTCCGTGGCGGAACGGCCGCTGGCCCAGATACGTGTCGTTCCAGCCGTACCGTCCGAGAGGGCGTCATAGGCGGTTCTGTGAAATGAGTAATTGCTGCGGAAGGCAGTATACCACCCCCATTTCCGGCTCCAGTGGGAAACCATGGCGCCGTAGGCCCACTCCGGCGCGACGGCGGATGCCGATACGGCCAGGAAAGACGGATACCGGTTTTCCGGGACCGGCGTCCCGGGCCTCTGAGGAAGGATGGCCGGTGGGGTTGACGGAGCGGAGCAAGTTACCGGTAGGGGGATGGAAGCGGCCTCCAGCGGCCGTGTGTTGTAATACTTCCCGGAGGCGTACATCCGACGGATGGCCTCGAATCGCCGCCGGGCGGCGGGCGGCATCTTGTCCGTTACGCCCCGGAGTTCTTCCCGGAGCTGTTCCAATTCGTCCACTAGGACAAGGAGTTTCCGGGAAGGGATATCCTCCCCGGCGTCTTTCCGCTTCTGAAGGTCCAGACATTGGCGGCAGATGAGTTCGTAGCGGTCCAGGAGGTCCTCCCAGGGAGTCCCGTCCTCGGGGCAGGCGGTTTTCGCACGGGAATAAACCTGTGCCGACAGGACCAGAATCCCGGTAAGGACCATCCGCAGGAGCCGTTTCATCGCATTGCAAAGTTACGAAAAAGGCGTTATCTTTGAAAGATGGACGACAACAACTCCGGCTTCTTCGGACCGGTTTCCGGCTATGGCCAGCCCGATATCGGAACATTCACCCTCCTCAGCGCTTCCGAGGATGGCTTTTTCGAGTTGTACCGGGGTGAGCGGGCCGGGCGTTTCCGGGTCTACAAGTGTCTGAAACCCCAGTGGCGCGGAAACCTTCTCCACGAAACGATGCTCAGGAAGGAATTCGAAACCGGGTATTCCCTCCGCCATGCGAATGTCTGTGAGACGTATGCCTATACGGTTTTCCCGGATCTGGGACCGTGCATCGAAATGGAGTGGATTGACGGGATGACCCTGGAGGAGCATCTGAAGAAAGGCCGTCCGGATGAACGGACCTTCCAGCAATGGGCGGGAGAACTCTGTGAGGCCCTGGAATATATCCATCACCACCAGATTGTCCATCGCGACCTGAAACCCTCCAACATCATGGTTACCCATGACGGAATGCACCTTAAACTGATTGATTTCGGGTTGGCGGACAGTGTGGATTCCGTGGTCCTCAAGGTCCCTGCCGGGACGCGCCGCTTCGTGGCTCCCGAGGTATTGGAGGGGCATCCAGGAGATGTTCGGAGTGACCTCTATTCCCTGGGGTGCGTCCTGAGGGAAATGACAGGAAGGCATCGGCCTGTCATTGCAAAATGCCTCCGGAGGGACCCTTCCGAAAGGTATCGTTCCGCCCGGGAAGTGCGGGAATCCCTCCGACGCAGAACGGGCGTCTGGTTGATTCTGGCGTCCCTGCTTGTCATCCTGGCTATTGCCGCCCTGTTTCTGTTTTTCCGTCCGGTTCCTTCGGCGCCGGCGCCCGTCTCCGTTCCTGCTCCGGCTTCTGTCAGGGACACGGTTTTCATCCAGACTCCTCCCGTGAAAGCGCCGCCGGAACACATCGAAAAATCCTCTCCCCCCAAGCGGGAGGAAGAGGATCTGGAACGGATTTTCCAGCAGGCGACCGACCTGTTCGAGAAGACGCTCTAAGGCTCAATCTGCAACAGGTTCAACCCTTTTTCCTTTCCGGCGATGAAGGAGGGGAGTTTTTCTCCGCTCCGGTAAACTGTTGGCAGAATCAACGGCAGGCCTTTGAAAAAGCAGGAGGCTTCGAAGCGGTCTCCGACCTTCAATTTGGAGTTGTGGCTTTCGACGACTTCGAATAGGATGGGTCCGATCCGCCGGATCAGCAAGAGTCGGTCAGGTTCCCATCCGATGCGGAGGATACCGCCGTCCGGAATCTCATCGGCGGGCAGGTAAGAGGTCTCCAGGTATCCGGAGGTATCGTCCAACTTTCCGAGACGGGAGGTCCGGAAATCGCTGAAGTTCTTGTATCCCACGTATTTGGACAGGATATCCAGGGTGGATTTCCGGGGTGTCGTCCTGAGGGACACGTACCCCCAGAGCCGCTTGAGCGTGGAGGAGGAAAGGATTTCGTGGCATTCGTGGTCCAGCACCACCGACAGGGTGTTGAAATCGTTGTGGGCCGCGATGGGGCGTCCGTATTTCTTCTCCACGGCATCCAGCAGGCTCTGGAGCTCGGGGATGGTCTTGTTTTCCATTTATTCGGGTACCGTGTAATAATTCCGGGCCGATGAGGTCCGTGTCCGTCCGTTGCCGATGTACAGCCGGTAGGCGTAGGTCGCCCCCGGCGCGAGATCCTTCAGTGCAACAGCGAAGGAATCCTCTCCCACCCTGGTTCCGGACACTCCCCGCCACTTCTCCTCCGGCTGCTCCAAATCGGCGGTATAATACATCCCGTACTCGGTAATCTGCTCCATCGAGCTCATCCGGCAGGTGATGGTCACCTCTCCCGGAACATGCTCGTCCAAAAGCACCTGCTCGAATTCCGGCGTCAGGAAAGGCTCCGGCGCGGGGGTGCGAGTGCAGGAGAGAAGCAGGCTCAGTGCAACAATCAGGAGGAGTCTAGGTTTCATAAGGGCAAAGATAGGAAGATGTTCCGAAATCCGGAGGGGTTTTGGAACATCTTCCTGGTAATTGTATTCAATGTACCATACTGAGGACTTGAACCTAGAATGCGGCCTCGCCATCCGTACAGGTTACGGTTGTCGCAGGAGGCCCATCCTCCCACCTGTAATCACCCTTTTCAATGGCTTCCCACTCTGCGACTGTTCCGGTAAAGTACACAGTAGACAATAGGTGGCAGCCATTGTAGGCGGCATCTCCGATGTACTTCACCGTTTTCGGAATGGTAATCTCCGTCATCCTGTTTCCTTCGAAGCAAGTTCCACCGATGAGTTCAAGTTCGCTTGGAAGAATGACCGAGGTCCACCAGGGACCGTGGCATGTGTAATTATACAACCTCTTTGTTCCAATTTCCTTGACTACATCCGGGAACCTTAATTCTCCGGTTATTCCGCCATCTTTGACAAAGACATCCTGCAGGGCCTGCGCAGGAATGGTGGTAGAAGCATAGTCAGTGCCGTTGTCAAACAGGGAACAGATATATCCGCTACCATAGGCAGTGCCGCTCTTGGCCTCGATTCTGCAGGTGTCGCCAAAAATCACGTTTCCTTTCAGGTAGAGGTTTTGGTTCAGATTCAAAGTGACCTCGGTGTTATATTCCCACTTCACCCAATCAAGGGTATTGAAGGAGTAAAACAGATCCCTGCCGGGGTACTTGTCCAAAGAATTATGGGTCAGCACCAAAACCGTGTTGTCGGAGGTGGCCTTCAGCCGGAAGCCGTCCCAATTCGGCAAGTCTGCCACTTTTGACCATCCCCACGGCACGGGGAATTGAGCGTAATCACTTTCGGCGGGATAGTGTAAAACACCCGATGTGCCTTGCACATATGTCCAGATACTGCTGCTATGGTTAAACTGTGGGCAGATTTCTGCATAACAATAGAGGTCGGTTATATCATAGCAGTTCTCAAACGCAAAATCATCGATCAATTTAATTGTTGAAGGAAGAATGATTATTTTGGCTTTACTTCCAACAAAAGCATAGCCTCCAATCTCAGTAGTACCTTCAGGAATGGAAAGCGTACCCTCGTAAGCAGATGCGATGCCGCTTAGCATGTACAAGTCTTTTCCGGTCAAGAACAGATGTCCTTGATCCGCAATTCCTTCATACTGGCCATAGAAACGCTCGATGGTGGAAACATAGTCTCCGGAAAATGATTTCTGATAGAATCCGGCTTTTGTCATCCTCTCCGGATCCAAACTTGAAGGGACGCCCAGGGACACGAGGCGGGAATCGGAACTCGTTACGTAGAACCAGTCTCCTTCCCAATAGCTGATATCGTCGGAGAATGTCATTATCCATTTTGTGCCATCCCATGTTTGGGTAAAACTCAATTCCTCTCCGTCGTTGTTATAAAAATGACAATCGTCACTCTTGTTGAAGATGTTTCCATTGTCCGTAGTATACCATATCTGGTTGTGAGGGATCAAGGATTCATCCATGTCTTTGTGAGTAACGGTCATGGACGTGATAATGATGCACAGGTTGTTGATGTCTCCGTTGAAACCGGCGAAATAACCGGTTGCCTGGACGTGGTCTCCCTGGTAATAGCCTTCGGGATTCTGATAATCGGAAGGATAGAACAGATAGAAGTCGGGAAGGGACGGGTCCTCCGTATGCTGGATGAAATAACTTACCCCGTAATTCCCGGTTTGCCAGGAGCGCAGATTGCCTTCAAACGAAACATACCGGAACTGAGTGAAGAAAGGATCACCGAAGTCTGCCCGTGACGAGATATCCTCCGGGGCGGGATAGGAAACGGCATTCCCCGTCGACAGGACTTCCAGGGATTGGATTTCCTGCAACTCCGGGAGGCTGCGGTAGGTTGACTTATGGGCGACAAGCCGGATCATGTCCCCTACAAATGCGTTCAGGGGTGTTCTGGAGAAGAGGAAGGACAATCCTGTTTCATCGGCAATGATAACGCCCAAGGTGCTCTCGGCCATGACCTTGACAGGGCCGGTCTTGACAAGGGTTCCGTCGGCACAATCCGCGATTTCCGCCAAGGTGGATTCGACAGGGTCCGCGGTGTCTTTGAGGTCAACCTTCAATGCGGACATTCTGGACAGCGTGTTTCTCGAGAGGCTGAACGGTTTGGTCGTGGATTTCACAAAGGTGTCACCGGCGCTGTTGGCGACCGTCAGCGTAAAGCCTTCTTCAAAGGTGACAGGGGGGATGACCAGCCAGAAAACGGTTGCGTCCTCGGCTGTTGTCCCGAGTTTGACCGGTTCGTCCATGCGCAAGGTAATCTCTGTCGTTGCCTGCGGGGACATCGTGAGTGTCGGGACGGCATTCGTCGTCGAGACCACAACCGCCTCTCCGGCAAGCGGCTCTCCCTTGTTGCCTTTGATGGAAATGGAAGAGACGGAAACGTTTTCTCCGTACAGTTTCAGACTCAGGTAGCCACCGATATTCTTGAACAACAACTGGTTGTTCGCCGTACAGGAGACCATCGTGTTGGCTCCCCGGCCAAATGAATTTTCCCGGTAGGCCTGGGTGGCCGGCAGGGTGACGGTCAGCACCCCGTCATTGTCGATGCTGGTGGATTCCTGGTATGGGTATACCGCGTAGACCAGGTCCAGTTCGTTTCCCGTGACGAAGTCGTCGTTGGGGACGATCTTGAATGCACCGGAATTGTCACCGGTCTTTCCGGCGAAACGGTATTCCTGGTTATATGTGTATTTGTTGAAAATCGAGATATGGTCTTCCGCATCCCAGAGGACCCGGAGTTTGTCGTCGGCATATACTTTGGTGTCCGGTCCGTCGGAGGATTCGATCCGGGCGTAGAAGCGGTCTCCCGGGGAGAAAGCGTCCAGGATGTCGGATTCCTGCAGGGAACAGGAAAGGGCCAGGCTGGCCAGTCCGGCTGCCAGGCAGGTACGAAGCAGAATCTGTTTCATGGTCATTATGTGGTTTCTTGCGATATACTAATCCCAGCCGTGCTCTTCTCCGTCATCGATAATGGGCTCGGTGTTGCTGGCGAGGAAATTAATCTCGGAAGAGAGGATAAGAATCCGGAAGGCGGGTGCCATGTAGGCGTGTGTAGCTGTGTTAGGGGTATTCTGTTCCATGTTGTTGGAGAATGAATTATCGCAGTTGGAATATGACCGGGAAGGTATAAGAAACGCGCACGGGTTTACCATCTGCCTCTCCGGGTTTCCACTTCGGAGAACCGGAAATGACCCGGACGGCTTCTGCGTCGAGAGAGGGATCGACGCCATTAAGAACCTTGACATTGATGACACTCCCGTCGCTGTCAATGATAAACTGGGTTTTCACCCGCCCCTGGATGCCGTTTTTCTTGGCAGTTTCGGGATAAATGAGTTGGGAGTTGACCCATTTTGAGAATTCATTGGCGTCACCGCCGTTGAAGGAGGGCTTGACCTCGGCGAGTTGGAAGGGGACGGGGGCGTCATCCCTGCTGAAAGAGAGATCTCCGTTAACTCCGTCGGACATGTCATTGTGCACTGATGGTGACAGGGATTGCTGGACTCGTTGCAATGGATAAGACTCATATTGGGAGGCTTCGACCCAGAGTGTCTGTTTGTCGTCGGATATCCAGATAATGTCTTCCTCCTCGGAATCACAGATGACAGGTCCAAAAGCGCTGCCCATAGAACTGTGATGGAGTTTTATTGTGTAGGGTCTTTTTTCCGTTTGTAAAACCCGCTGTGCCGGTTCCGCATCCTCATTATTGGCAATTTGCCAGTAGAAATCGGTAATGATTACACGGGTGGCATAGAGGTAGTTGTAAGGCTCGCCCTTTCCAAACCATTCCCCTTTTACCCAATCATAGTCTTTTGGGTTGAAGCTCTTTCTCTCCTCTTTTTTGACCAGACAATCGCCCCCTTCTATGCACAGGCTCCCGTCGAACATAAAAGAATCCTGTCCAGAGTCATTCGGTCTATCCCAATAGACATTGACGAATACGCCATCAAGAAAAAACTTCCCGGAATTCACAATCCGGCCGTTGTCCTTGATGGTGATTGTCTTGTCCGTAAAAGTGACACTGTATGAATCTTCTTCGCCCCAATCGTACACCCAAGTCCCTATGATAGAGGCCTTCTCTTCTGGCAGTTGGAGGTCCTCGTATTTAGGGAAATGAAAACTCGGATTGGTGTAGTAGACAAGAGTCTTTTCTTGAGGCAAAAGCATCACTGAGCTTCGGTTGCCGTCAATGATGAGCCGCAAGTTTGCATCGATGGTAAGGGTCCCGCGGGTGACAGTAGTCCCTTCGTCCGTCAGGATTCTTACAGACGGACCCAGAATCTGGTACACTTCCCCGGCGGCGAGCCATGTTCCATCAAGCCACTCGGGAAGGGGTTTCGAATTCTGTCCCAAAAGCATCGTGACGGAACAGCATAGGCAGATTAGGCAGGTGATTGCGTAAATAGCAAGCTTTTTCATTTCTTTAGTAAGAACGTGTAAATGGACATTGTCATCAAATGTACGGGTTCTGAACGATGTGGGTTTTGTTCATTTAGGTTCATTTCGCCAAGACTCCTTTCATCCGGCTGCGATAAAGCTACTGGCGACAAAAGCTCTGTGAAATGGAAGCTTCTGACAATTAGGCAGTTACACAAAAACGACTGGGCGAAACATCCCGGACGTTTTTGCGTAACTGTCATTCGATGAGGCGCTTCCATTCTACGGGCAAACGCTCCTACCACCACCCCGCCTCCCGTATGGCCTCGCTGTCCTCCAACCCTTCCATGTTGAAACACTCCTCGTACCGGACGGGTGCGACGAAATGGTCGGGATGGGCGGAACGCTCATACAGGTGGACCTTCTGCCCGTCCACAAGCGTGTAGGGGGATTCTCCGCGGAGATCCCAGCAGCCCCAGAAGGTGAGGGCGAAGATCCGGATGCGTCGGTTGTGGTCGAACAGGCCGGCGGGGAGGGAGGTCAGGTTGACGCATTCCCGGAAGGCGGCTTCCAGGTCTTCGATGTCCGGGCACGGGGCGAAGAGGTTCTCCGGAATGTCCGTCAGGCCGCTCAGATGGAATGTCTGGAAGAAGCGCCGGGCCTTGGGGCAGGGACGGAAAAGCCCTTCCGGCAGCGCCTCTAAGTTGCTGCACCGGAGGAACATGTTGGAGAATTCGGTGGCGTTTCCGCATCCTTCCAGCAGGTCGGCCGATACGGATGTAAGTCCGCTGCAGCCGGAGAAGGCATTCTCGAAGGACCGGATGTCCGTTCCGCTCCGGAAGAGGCCGCCGGGCAGGTTGTCCAGCGAGACACATCCTTCAAACAGGCTGGCGCAGTCGGTAATCTGCGAAAAGAAACCGTCCGTATCGGCGCACACCGACCGGAGGCTGGTGAGTTGGGCGAAGGCATGGTCTACGGATTGGACGCCGAGATTGCCCCAGTGCTCCACGGAAACGATACCGGCTTTCTGCGGGATTTCCCGCGCATCCATCCGTTCCGCCGTTCCCGAGACGGAAACCACATAGTCCGCCGGCTCGGAAATGGAATAGGCGTGCTGGATCCAGGCCTCCCCGAGATCATCATCGAAGTGGTCGACATGGCCGTCTCCCCAATCGACGGAACAGCGGGCCTCTCCCCGGAAAGGAAGGACGACGGTAAAGTCATTGGCAAACGAGGGACGGACGGTCATGGTCATCGCCAGGGATTCCAGCGGCTGAACGGAGGCGGTGGCTTCCCGGATGACCAGTTCCAGGGCCGTGTACGCCGGATTCTCTTCCGGGTGGAGCCGGACGATACCCGTCCGGGGAGCCTCCGTGGGATTCGGATCGACGGACAGGACGATTTCGCCGCTGAAAGCGGCCCGCGTCCGGACCGGGTGGATCCAGGGGGCTTCCGTGTCGGCCGTGAAAGCATAGTTGCCGGCCCAGGGGATGGTGATGGTCCCGCCATCGGCATCCATCCGGTAAACGGGGCCCTCGGTAAGGGTCATTTCCCGCTGGCAGAACTGGATGACGCGCATCGACGAATAGCCGTCCCCGTCATCCAGCAGGGCGATGACATAGCCGTCCATGAAAGGATTCGGTGCCGTGACGAGGATCCAGCCTTCCGTATCGGACTGCTTCTCCACCCGTGCCAGATAATGGCCGTCCGAGGCTGCCGTGACGGTGATTCTCTCCGGAGAAGGGCCGGAAACGGTATAACGGACGGGAAGGGTCTCGCCGGCCTGGATGGCGACATCCCCTTCCGGGAGGTCCAGGACCAGATCGGAAGGACGGAAACGGGGGATGGAAAGGACCGATCCGTCGGAGAGGGTCAGGGTCAGGAAAGCCTCATCCGATAAATCCATGTCGCTGATGTAGCGGTCCCCGTCCTCTCCGACCGCCTTGTCCATCCGGGTCCAGGTCTGCCCGTCATCGTAGGAAATCCACCAGTAGGCGTCTTCAATCTTGAAACGGGGTGTCACGCCATCTTCCCCGTCGGCTCCGGAGTACAGGACGACCAGCCCGCTTTTGGCAAAGCTCAGGAGCCAGCCCACCTGCTCCCCGTTTTCCATGAACGGACTGCAGGAGAGGAGATAGTCCTGGTCCTGCAGGGCGCGGACGATGGCCTGGAGGGAGGTGAGGTTGGTGTTCAGCTGGTTGACCTGGTTCCGCAGCCTGACAAAGGCCGCCCAGGTGGGAAGCTGGAGCACCGTTCCGTCGGACAGGGTGATGAGGACATAGTCCGGGTTGGATGTGTCGACGCTGCGGAAGGAGATGCCAGCGGCGGAGGACACGGGAACAGGGGCCCATGTACGCCCGCTGTCCAGGGAAACGGACCAGGTGCCATCGTCGGCTTTCAGGAGCGGGGTGCCCTCTTCCCCGTTAGCCGGGACCCTGGATCCGTCCTTGTCCCGGAGCCAGTCTCCGTTGAGGGTCCAATAAAACTGCCCGTCGGCCACTTCCCGGATGCTGACGGAGGGGGCCGTCCCGTCCGTGGCGGCAGCCGTTCTGAGCCGGATTCCGTGCCCGTTGCTGAAAGAAAGGATGTATCCGGTCGCCACGTCACCTTCCCCTTCCGCCGAGACGGAGGAAACGTAACCTCCCGCCTGGATTTCCTGCAGGAGGGACTGGAGGGATGCGATGTCCTGGTTGATGCGGGCAACGGCAGCCTTCAAAGCCTGGATTTCCTGCTCGTGGGCCGCCAGCTGGCGCTGGATTTCATCCAGTTTCGGGGAAGAAGGCTCACAGGAAGCCAGCCCTAAAAACAGACAGAGGGCAATCCGGAACCGATGGATGGGATGCAGGTGCATGCGTGTGGTCATTCAGCATGTAAAGATACGATTTTTGGTTGAAATCCCGAAAAAGATGCCGTATCTTTGTACCCTATGGACCGAAACGACGAAAATACCATCATACAGGAATTCACCTCCGGAGAATACAAGGAGGGGTTCGTGACGGACGTGGAGCAGGAGTTCGTCCCTAAAGGGCTGAACGAGGACATCATCCGTACGATTTCCCGCCTCAAGGAGGAACCGGACTGGCTGCTGGAGTTCCGGCTGGACGCCTTCCGGAAGTGGCAGGGAATGGAGATGCCCACGTGGCCCCACCTGGACCTTCCGGCGATCGATTTCCAGGACATCATCTACTATGCGGCGCCCAAGAAGGACAAGGACCGGCCCAAGGAGATCGACCCGAAACTGGCGGAAACTTTCGAAAAGCTGGGTATTCCCCTGAAGGAACGCGACGTACTCGCGGGAGTGGTGGCCGTCGATGCAGTATTTGACTCAGTATCAGTCACGACAACCTTCCGGAAGACCCTGGCGGAGAAGGGCATCATCTTCTGCTCGTTCTCCGAGGCGGTGAAGGAGCATCCAGACCTGGTGCGGAAGTATCTCGCCACCGTGGTCCCTTCCGGCGACAACTATTTCGCGGCCCTGAACAGCGCCGTATTCTCCGACGGCTCGTTCTGCTATATTCCCAAGGGCGTTCGCTGCCCGATGGACCTTTCGAGCTATTTCCGGATCAATGCGCGCGGGACCGGCCAGTTCGAGCGTACGCTTATCGTGGCCGACGAAGGCTCGTACGTGAGTTATATGGAAGGCTGCACCGCGCCGATGCGCGATGAGCAGCAGCTTCACGCCGCCGTGGTGGAAATCATCGTGGAGAAGGATGCCGATGTCAAGTATTCCACCGTCCAGAACTGGTATCCCGGCGATGCCGACGGCAAGGGCGGCATCCTGAACCTCGTCACCAAGCGCGGTATCTGCAAGGGGAGCGGGGCGCATCTGAGCTGGACGCAGGTGGAAACGGGTTCCGCCATCACCTGGAAGTACCCGTCCACCATTTTGAAGGGAGACAATTCCGCCTCCGAGTTCTACTCCGTTGCGGTCACGAACAACTACCAGCAGGCCGATACGGGAACGAAGATGGTCCATATCGGCCGGAACACCAAGAGCCGGATTGTGTCGAAGGGCATTTCCGCGGGGCGCAGCCAGAACAGCTACCGTGGCCTCGTGCGGATGAACGCCGGGGCGCAGAACGCCCGCAACTATTCCCAGTGCGACAGCCTCCTGATCGGCTCCAGGTGCGGAGCCCATACCTTCCCGGTCATCCGCTCGGACAATCCCACGGCCGTCGTCGAGCATGAGGCCACGACTTCGAAAATCAGTGAAGACCAGCTCTTTTACTGCAACCAGCGGGGCATCGGCCCGGAGGAGGCGGTGGGCTTGATTGTCAACGGCTATGCCCGGGAGGTCCTCTCCCGCCTCCCGATGGAGTTCGCGGTGGAGGCACAGAAACTCTTACAGGTATCGCTTGAAGGATCGGTAGGATGATGGAATGGACTGACATTGTTTTGTTTACGCTCGGCGGCAAGCCAGTGCTCCTGTTGGATTTCCTCAGCTCGCTGCTGGGGCTGACCTGCGTGTTCCTCGCCGGCCGGAATTCGAAGTACAACTTCTGGGTAGGTTACCTGTATACGGCGGCCCTGTTTTTCCTGTTCTGGTCACGGAACCTGTACGCGAACCTGCTGTTGCAGCCGATCTCGCTCGCCATCAATGTGTACGGGCATTGGCGCTGGACGCATCCAAAGGAGGAGGAACGCTCGACGGAGGACGCGAACAAGCTGAAGGTCAGCATGCTCTCCTGGCGGCAGCGGGGCTTTGCCGTGGCGGCGGTCCTCGTTATCGCCCTGGTTTGGGGCTGGGTGATGAAATCGCTCTTCCCCGCCAATCCGGCCCCCTACCTGGACTGCTGCGTGACGGTGCTCATCCTCACAGCACAGTTCCTGTCGGCCCTCAAGAAGTGGGACTGCTGGATTGCCTGGCTCATCGTGAACGTCACGCAGATCATCCTGCACGTCAGTGTGGGCCACGTGTTCATGCCCATCGTCTGCGCCCTGTACCTGGTGAACGGCCTCTGGTCGCTGGCTTCCTGGATGAAACTTTACAGAAAGAATGGATAAACTACTCGAAATACGCAACCTGCACGCCCGGATCGGCGACAAGGAGATCCTGAAGGGCATCGACCTGACCTTGAGGCGGGGCGAGATCCACGCGGTGATGGGCCCGAACGGCGCCGGAAAGTCCACCCTGAACGCGGTGCTTACCGGCCGGGCCGATTATGAAGTGACGGAAGGGTCCGTCCTGTATGATGGAAAAGACCTGCTGGCGATGGCGCCCGAAGAGCGCAGCTGGGCCGGCATCTTCCTGAGTTTCCAATACCCGGTGGAGATTCCGGGGGTGACCATCACCGCCTTCATGAAGGCTGCCGTCCAGGCCCGTCGGAAAGCGGCCGGGCTGCCGGAAATGAAGACCCCCGAGTTCCTGAAGCTCCTCAAGGAGAAGATGGCCTTCGTGCAGATGAAGCCGGAATTCGCCAAGCGGGAGGTCAACGTGGGCTTCTCCGGCGGCGAAAAGAAGCGCAACGAAATTTTCCAGATGGCCATGCTGGATCCCACCCTGTCCATCCTGGACGAGACGGATTCCGGCCTGGACGTGGATGCCCTGAAGATCGTGGCGGACGGGGTGAATGCCCTGCGTTCTCCGGAAAAATCGGCCATCATCATCACCCATTACCAGAAACTTCTCGAGTATGTGCAGCCGGACGTGGTGCACGTCCTCAAGGCCGGCCGCATCGTCCATACGGGCGGACGGGAGGTCATCGAGGCCATTGAGAAGGCGGGGTTTGACCAGTTTTAGCGATGGGGTACGGTAATTACAGAGATCCTTTCGTCGGGCTGCGCCCTCCTCAGGATGACAAGTCTGTCATTCCGGGCGGAGCGAAGGAATCTTATACGGTCCAGGCAGGGGAAAAGCTGGATCTGACCTTCGTCGTCCTGCCGGGAGAGTCCCGGGATATCGACGTGGCCATCGACCTCGTCGGCGAAGGGGCGGAAGTGACCCTGAAGGGGCTGTACCTGTGCGGTGGCGATGAACGGGTGCGATTCCGCATCCTGATGCATCACCGCTCCGGCGGATGCGTGTCGCACCAGCTGTTCAACGGCATAGCGGGCGGCTCGTCCCGGGTGACCTTCGACGGCCGGATCATCGTGGCGCCGGACGCCCAGCAGACCGAGGCTTACCAGGAAAACCACAATATCCTTTTCTCGGACCAGGCCCATGTGGAGACGACCCCGCAGCTGGAAATCTATGCCGATGACGTGAAGTGTTCCCACGGGGCCACGACCGGTCGTCTGGACGAGGACGCCCTGTTCTACATGCGTACCCGGGGCGTCCCGGTGCAGGAGGCCCGCGTACTCCAGATGTTGTCTTTCCTCTCTCCGGTCATTCCCGCGGGAAGGGAGGAGGAAGTGGAAAGGGCCATCCGTAGTTTGTAATTCGGAGAAAGTTTGTATCTTCAGGGCGTGCGAAATGTTTGGCGCATAGGGATTTTGCTTGCGGTAACCCTGGGGGTGGCCGCCTGCAGTCCTGCTTCCCGGCTGGACCGGGAAACGGGACGTCTCCTGACGGAGTTGGACGGATATCTGGGTGCCCGGGATGTCCATACGGCCCGGAAGAAGGACCAGATGGACGCCCTGTGCAAGCTTGCGCGCTCAACGGCGGACCCGCTCCGCCGGTATGAACTGGAAATGAACATCGCCGCCGAGTTCTTCGCTTTCAGTTTCGACTCCACCCAGGTCTATCTGAAGCATTGCCAGGAACTGGCCCGGGATGTCCTGAAGGATCCGGACCTGTACAATGAGGCCTCCGTCCAGCTCGGACACCTGTATGCCAAGGCTGGCAGCTACCTGGAAGCGTCCCAGCTCCTTTATGGCGGCCTGGATACGACCGCCTTCTCCGAGTCCCTGATGGCAGAGTATATCTGGGCCCTGTATGATTACAGCAAGGACCTGGCGGGTAATTCCGGAATGGTGGAGCAACTGTCCATCCCGCCGGATTCTTCGTTCCGCCCCCGTCTGTACGGACTGCTTCCCAAGGATTCCGGCCGCTGGCGCTCCGTCCTGCGGGACGAGTACATGGAGAAAGGACGGCTTGCCTCCGCTGACAGCGTAAGCCGCCTGCTGCTTTCGACGGTGAAGCCGGAGGACCGGGATTATGCCATCTATGCCTTCTTCCAGTCGGAAATCGAGAACCTGAAAGGCAACCCCACCGAACGGATGGCCTGGCTCATCCGCTCCGCGGAGTGCGACATTGTCAATGCGGTAAAGGACTATGCTTCCCTGACGATGGTGGCCCAGAACATCCTTTCCGTGGATGTGGACCGCTCTTTCCGCTATCTCCGGGTGGCCCAGGAGGATGCAGTGCTGTACAATGCGAAACTCCGTCCCTGGCAGATCTCCCGTTTCCTGATGGAAGTGGAAGACGCCTATGCCGTCCGCCAGGACCGGCAGAACAAGGCTTCTATGGTCTCCGCCATCCTGCTGGCCGTCCTGGTGCTGGGCCTTTCCCTGATCACCTATTTCCTGATCGTCCGTTCCCGGAAGCTTTCCCGCATGCAGAAGGCCCTGGAAACCAGCAATGTGCAACTGGCCGCCGCCAACGAGGAACTCAGCGTCCTGAACCGCCGTATCTCCAAGGCCGACAAGGTGAAGGAAGCATATATCGTCGACTTCCTGCAGGGCCTTTCGGAGCAGGTGGCCCTGTTGCGCTCCCAGGACAACCGGTTCCGGAATCTGCTGAAGCAGGGCAAGTCGGACCAGCTTTTCCGGGAACTGGCCATTTCCGAGCGGTCCGAAAAGGCGCGCGAGGAGTTCTACCGGAAGTTCGACGAAACGTTCCTCGCCCTGTATCCGGACTTCGTGGAGCAGTTCAATGCGCTGCTGCAGGAAGGGGCGCGCATGAATCCGCCCCAGGGGCGGCTTACGACGGAGCTCCGGATTTTCGCCCTGATACGCCTCGGCGTGGACGATTCCAAGAAGATCGCCACGATGCTGGATTACTCCGTAAGTACCATATATAACTATAAGGTTTCGGTCAAGAATGCGGCCCTCGGAGACCGTGACAAGTTCGAGGAAAGGGTAAAATTGATCGGAAAGTAGTGGACAAACGGTTCTCGTTCCACTACTTTTTTTACCTATTAAAATCTTTTAATTAGCTGTCTTATAACAAGATAGCCACTACTTTGCAATACTTTTATTTCATGATTCGCGCGATGCGTGGTTATGGCGTGTAATTTTGCGCTGGACCTTGAGTCAGAACACAACTCATTTACCAATAACCAACGCACAACCAAACCAATCGCGTATGAAAAAATTTGCTTCCCTGATCCTAGCATTGGGATTGAGCCTGGCGGCAATGGCCCAGAACGTCACCTTGAAGGGTGTCGTGCTGGACAATGCCAAAGAGCCGATTGTCGGAGCATTCGTCGTCGAGCAGGGTACCAGCAATGGTACCGTGACGGGCGTGGACGGAGATTTCGCCCTTACCACCCGGACCGGTGCCAATGTGGAGATTTCCTGCATCGGCTACGTGTCCCAGGTAATCGTCAACAACGGAGCACAGAATGTGGTGGTCGTCCTGGAAGACGACGCCGAGATGCTCGAAGAAACCGTGGTCATCGGCTACGGTGTACAGAAAAAGTCCGTGGTGACCGCCTCCATCTCCTCGGTGACGTCCGATGACCTGAAGGTCCAGTCCCAGACCCGCCTGGACAACATGCTCCAGGGCATGACTTCCGGTGTACAGGTTACCCAGAATTCCGGTGCCCCGGGGGCCAGTTCCACGGTGATCGTCCGCGGTGTCGGCTCCATCAACCATGCGTCCCCGCTGTATATCGTGGACGGCATGCCGGCCGGCAGCATCGACTACATCAACCCGAACGACATCGAGCGTATCGATGTCCTCAAGGATGCCGCTTCCGCGGCCGTGTACGGCGCCCGTGCGGCCGACGGCGTGGTCCTCGTGACCACCAAGTCCGGCGCGGAGGGCAAGACCGTCGTAACCTACAACTTCTCCTACGGCATGCAGAATCCCTGGCGCAAGCCGGCCGTGCTCAATGCTACGGAATATGCCATCATGATGAATGAGGGCATGCTCAATGCCGGCAGCGCCCCCATCTATGAAGACCCTTATGCCCTGGGAGAAGGAACCGACTGGGTGGGCGCCATTTTCGACAAAAACGCCCCCGTTGTCAAGCATGACATCAATGTGTCCGGCGGCAGCAAGCGCGTCAATTACAGCGTTTCCGGTGGCTACCTGTCCACGAAAGGTACCATCGGCGGACGGTTCGGCCAGTCGTTCTATGACAGGATGACCCTGCGCGAGAATGTGGGCATCACCCTGTTCGACGAGTCCGCATCCCGCAACTGGCTCAACAAGCTCACCGTCAGCAACCAGGTTTCCTTCGCCCATATCAAGTCGGCCGGCATTTCGGCCAACTCCGAGTATGCCTCCCCGCTGGGGTCCGCCCTGGGCATGTCCCCGCTGGATCCCATCTATGCCGATGCCGCCGAGGAGGCCCGCTACCAGTCGCTCTATCCCGCCGGCTATCCCTATATCATCCGGAACAGCGAAGGCGTAGCCTACTTCATCGCCGACGGCGGCACCTATAACGAGCAGGCGAACCCGATCGCCATGCTGGACCGTCCGCACGGCGACAGCAGCACCGACAAGATCGTCGGCGGCCTGACCACCGAACTCCAGCTCATCGACGGACTGAAATTCCGCAACGCCGTCACCCTGGACCTGTCCTACGTCTATGGGAACAGCTATACGCCCCAGTACTTCCTGACCTCCAAGAGCTACAGCCTGGATACCGTCACGGAAACCAAGGTGTATGACAAGAACGGCAATGAATCCACCGTTTCCAAGATCAATTACGGTTCCTCCGCGTCCCAGACCATGAACCGTTACTACAGCTACCAGGTGGAGAACACCCTGACGTACGACAAGGTGTTCGGCAAGCATACCCTGAACGTGGTCCTGGGCCAGTCCGCCTACATGTCTTCCTCTTCCTATGTAGGCGCATCCTCCATGGGTCTCCAGTATCCGGACGACCCCTGGAAGATCAGCGTGGACAACACCCTCGGCCAGCAGAAGGACGGCGACCGCAACGGCTGGGGCCGCTGGAATTCCATTCCTTACAGCATCCTCTCCTACTTCGGCCGCGTCTCCTACAACTACGACGAGCGTTTCCTCGCGCAGGCGACCGTCCGCCGGGATGCCTCCTCGCACTTCGGCCCCAACAACAAGTGGGGTACCTTCCCGTCCGCATCCCTGGGATGGAACATCAAGAACGAGGAATTCCTCAAGTACAATCCCGTGGTCTCCATGGCCAAGCTCCGTGCTTCCTGGGGCATCAACGGTAAGGACAACCTGGGCGATTTCCTGTATGCCGTGTATTCCCAGTCGGGCAACAACTATGTCTTCGGTTCCGGCGCCAACGGCACCGAGAGCATCAACATCGGCGTGAAGGCCTCCGGCCTCGCGAATCCGAACGCCAAGTGGGAACAGTCCATCCAGACGGACTTCGGCGTGGACCTGGGCCTGTGGGGCAACCGGTTCACCGCCACCGTGGACTACTACATCAAGGATGCCTCCGGCATGCTGATGGAAATGCAGGTCCCGACCTATGCGGGCGATTCCGCCCCTACCGGCAACGTGGGTACGATGCGCAACTCCGGCGTCGAGATCGACCTCGGCTGGCGCAGCGCCATCGGAGACTTCAACTACGGCATCAAGGCCAACGCTTCCTATAACGTGAACAAGCTCACCAAGCTGGCCGACGACGCTTCCTACATCACCACCTCCAGCCACAAGATCGGAACCCTGACCCGCGGCGAAGTGGGCGAAGTGTTCCCGTACTTCTGGGGCTGGAAGACCGACGGCGTGTTCCAGAACTGGGACGAGATCAACAGCTATGTGAATGCGGAGGGCAACCTGATCCAGCCCAACGCGCAGCCCGGCGACTTCCGCTGGAAGGACATCAGCGGCCCCGATGGCGTTCCGGACGGGGTCATCAACGACGACGACCGCACCAAACTGGGCAAGGGTATTCCGGACTGGACCTTCGGTCTCACGCTCACCATGGACTGGAAGGGCTTCGACTTCAGCATGCTCCTCCAGGGCCAGCTCGGCGCCCAGACGCTCAACGTCACCCGCCGTACCGACCTGTACTACATCAACCTTCCCAAGACCATCCTCAACCGCTGGACCGGCGAAGGTTCCACCAACAAGTATCCCCGTTTCGCCTTCGATTCCGCGAACGAGAACTACCGCGTTTCCGACTACTGGATGGAGGACGCCTCGTTCCTTCGCGCCCGCAATATCCAGCTGGGCTACACCCTGCCTGCGAACCTCACCAAGAAGGCCTTCATCTCCCGCCTGAGAGTGTATGGTCAGGTGGAGAACGCTTTCACGCTCACCAAGTACTCCGGTTGCGATCCGGAGGTGTCCGGCGGCTTCCGTGAAGTCGGCGTGGACCGCGGTGTCTATCCCCAGAGCAGGACCGTCACCTTCGGTGTCAATGTAACTTTCTAACAGACTACGGAAATGAAAAAGATAGTTTTTGCACTCAGTGCCCTCGCCGTCCTGCTGACCGCCTGCTCCAAGGATTTCATCAATCCCCGGCACAACAGCTCCGAACCGCTGGACGAGTATTTCAATACGCCGGAACGCCTGTTCCAGTGCCTGGTGGCCGCCTACGACCCCCTCGAGTGGTACGACTATGCGTTCGGCCAGTATGACAACCTGCACCTGATCTTCGATGTGATGGGTGACGACGTGTACGCCGGCGGCTCCAACGAAGGCGACCAGCCGATCATCGTGAAGACACACTACTACACGGCCACTTCCACCGATCAGCCCAACCAGATCTGGACGGTCAACTACTCCGGCATCAACCGTGCCGCCACGCTCATCAAGTACGTGGACGGTGCCGAGGGTGTTTCCGAAGAGACCAAGAAGCTCTACGTGGCCGAGGCCAAGGTCCTCATGGCCTACTACTACAACATGCTGTGGAAGCTCTGGGGCAACATCCCTTACTGGGAGGAACTTCTGGAGGCCCCGTACATCGCTCCGCAGCTGGGCCACGACGAGGTGTATGCGAACTTCATCAAGCTCCTTGAGGATGCGATCGGCATGGACGTCCTTCCCATGAAGGCGAAAGTCGGTGACGAAGGCCGCGTGACCAAGGCCATGGCCTACATGCTGTACACCGAGGCTGTCCTGTACCAGAACGACCAGTCCCGCTACCAGACCGCCCTGAACTACATGAAGGAGATCATCTCCAGCGGCCAGTATTCCCTCATGTCCGACTTCGCCGGCATCTGGGAGGAGAGCGGCGAGTGGTGCTCCGAGTCCATCTGGGAAATCAACTACATCTCCGAAGGCGGTGTCCGCGACTGGAGCAGCTCCATCGCCACCGGCGGCCAGGTGAACTCCATCCTCACCGGCATCCCCGCCCCGAAGAACGTGCCCGACTACCATGAAGGCTGGGGCTTCGGCACGATCGCCAAGAGCGCCTACGACATGTACGACGATGACGATATCCGCAGGGACGGCGGCATCCTGAATTTCGATGCGTATGCCAAGACGCTCTTCGAGAAGAACGGTGTGAATATGGATCTCTATCCTACGGCCATCAAGAAGGGAAAGACCGAAGATGAGAAAAAAGAACTGGACAAGGCCGGTGCCGCCTACTATGTGGAGCGCTGGCAGGATACCGGCTTCTGGAACCGCAAGTACATCGCCCGGGAAGGCGGCAACCACGGTTACAAGGCCTCCGACAACCTCAACTACGGCAACAACGAGCGCATCTACCGCTACGCCGAGACCCTCCTGAACGCCGCTGAACTTTCCGTCCTCCTGGGACAGGACGGCAGCGCCTACCTCCAGCAGGTCCGCGACCGTGCCCACTGCCATGACACCGGCGTATCCCGTGAGGATATCATCCAGGAGCGTCACAAGGAGTTCGTGGGCGAGGGCAAGCGCTACTGGGACCTGGTCCGCAGCGGCCTGGCTCCGACCGTCCTCAAGGCGGCCAACCACGAGTACCGCCAGAACGACTGGACTGAGAACAAGAAGTACTGGCCCATCCCGCAGAGCGAGATCGACAAGGATCCGAGCCTCGAGCAGAACAACTATTAATCCCCGGCAACCATGAAAACAATCTGGCAATATTTCGCAATCGCGGCGCTGGCTGTTTCCGCTGCCGCCTGCACCCCTGAGTTTCCGGTCCCCAGCCAGGCCGGCCTGCCCCAGGCCTCCGACCTGGACGTGACCATCAGCGTGGACCAGGAGACCAACTACGTCACCTTCGTGATGAACAACAAGGGCGTCGTCCCCGTGTGGATCTTCGGCGACCAGAAGATCGACGGAAAGGCTTCCAAGAAGTACTCCTACACCGACAACAACGTGTCCCTCCGTTTCCGCGACGCGGGTGAATACACCGTGGAAGTGAAGGCCTACAACGCCAACGGCCTTTCCCAGGGCTCCCTGGTGAAGACCTTCACCCTGGACAACACCTACCGCGATCCGTTCGATCCGGCTCCGTACGTCAAGGCCATCTCCAACAACGCTTCCCAGACTTGGATCTGGAACAGCGCCGAGGCCGGGCACATCGCCTGCGGTCCCGTCGGCGACCCGAAGGGCTGGTGGCAGGTCGAGCCCAACGGCAAGAAGGGCTTCCTCTATGACGATCTGATGACCTTCGCCTCCGACGGTACCTACACCTTCGATCCGGTCGACGGCCAGGCCTATGCCAAGAAGGACGCCGAGTATCCCGCGGGTCACGAGATCCTGGACGACGACTACCTCTTCCCGGCCGAGAAGAAGACCACGAAGTTCACCTTCGAGAACAACTGGAACGACGCCGGCATCGAGGAGATCTTCCTCGTGCTCGACCCGGGCAGCATCCTGTCCTATGTCGTGCACAAGTCCCTCGTGGACGAGCCGCGCTACCAGATCCTGGAGACCAAGACCAGCGCGATGAAGAAGAAGCTGCAGTTCATGGCGACCGCCTCGACTCCGACCAACGCGGACGGCATCTCCTTCTACTACGAGTTCGTTCCGGAAGGTTCCATCGCCGGCGCCGACGACCCGCTCTTCGGCAAGGAGAGCAAGGCCTGGGTCCTGGACAACGAGTCCGCGGGCTACATGGGTTGCGGCGGCAGCCTCGGCAATCCGCTCGAGTGGTGGAGCGCCGCTCCGCACGAGAAGGATGACAAGGGCGTGACCGACGATGTCCTGACCTTCTTCAAGGACGGCAAGTACGTGTTCGACCCGGGCGCCGACGGCGTGGTCTACTGCAACTGGGAGTCCGACTATCACCACGAGCTGTGGGACGGCGGCCAGAACAGCGACTATGACGCCCCCGCCGAGGTCCAGACCTCGACCTACACCCTCGGCTCCGACGCCGACGGCGACTACATCGAGCTTCCGGCCGGCATCTTCTTCAGCTATGTGGCCAACAAGGCCATCCTGAGCGAACCCACCCGCCTGTACGTCACCGAACTGACGGAGACGAAGATGGTCCTCGTCGCCAAGTTCAACGGCATCTGCTGGCAGCTGATCTTCAAGCCCCGCGACGGCGCGCCCGTCGCCGAGGATCCCCTCTTCGGCGTCACCAGCAAGACGTGGGTCTATGACAACGAGTCCGCGGGCTACATGGGTTGCGGCGGCAGCCTCGGCAACCCCACCGAGTGGTGGAGCGGCGGCCCCCACGAGAAGGACGCCTACGGCGTGAAGGATGACGAACTCACCTTCTTCGCCGACGGCAAGTACACCTTCAACCCCGGCGCCGACGGCGTGGTCTACTGCAACTGGGAGTCCAACTATCACCACGAGCTGTGGGATGGCGGCCAGAACAGCGACTATGACGCTCCCGCCGATCCGCAGGAGGCGACTTACACGCTGGACAGCGACGACGACGGCGACTACATCGAGCTCCCGGCCGGCATCTTCTTCGGCTATGTTCCGAACAAGGCCGTCCTGGAAGCGCCCACGAAGCTCTACATCAAGGAGCTCACCAAGGACAAGCTGGTCGTGGTCGCCAAGTTCGACGGTATCTGCTGGCAGATGATCTTCCGTCCCAAGGAAGGCCAGGGCGGCGGTGGCGAACCCGGTTCGCTGGATGCGGCGCTCGTCGGCACCTGGGCCTGGGATCCGGACCAGAACGGCCATTTCGGCTGCGGCCCCGACCTGGGCAACCCCCTGGGCTGGTGGAACGGTGAGGCGCACTGCAAGGACAACGCCCACATGTACGACGACACCATCACCTTCACGGCCGACGGCAAGTACACCCTGGACCCGGTGGACGGTTTCTCCTACATGAACAAGGACGTGACCTTCCTGAACGACCGCAAGGGCGACTCTCCCTACGGCGACGACTTCCTTTACACGAACGAGAAGACGACCTGGGACTTCACCCTCGACGAAGAGAACGACCTCGACGTGATCAAGCTCGCCGACGGCGGCCTCTTCTCCTACATCCCGAACAACGCCTTCGAGGACGAGCCCTGGCTCTATGTCAAGTCCTGCACGGCCGACCAGCTGGTCCTGATGACCTACACGGCGACCGGCAACAACGGCGGCTCCATCGCCTGGCAGTACGTTTTCAAGCGCGTCAAGTAATGCGTCTGGCCTCGAATATCAAAGGGTTGCTGCCGCTCTGCGCGGCAACCCTTTTTATCTTTTCCTGCGGCTGCGGGACCGATCCTGTCCCTTCCTCCAGCGTCACGCTGACGGTGACCCCCTCCAGCGTGAATGCATCCTATGAGGCCCAGACCGTGGTCCTGTCCGTCACCGCGACGGGGGACTGGGGCGTATCGTCCGCCGACAAGGACTGGTGCACGGTGAGTCCTTCGGGTGGCATCAAGGGCACTTCGGAGGTGAAGGTGGCACTGGCCACCAACCGGACCGGCAAGGTGCGGGAAACCACCGTGACCTTGCGGTACGGCCCCCAGACGCTGGAAGTTCCGGTCAAACAGGGATTCAGCGAGGATGACCTGCCGCCGGATCCGGGGGAGGTCGTGGCTCCGGAGGGCTATGTCCTGGACTGGCACGAGGAGTTCGAGGACGACGGGAAACCGTCCCTCGAGGACTGGTGGTACGAGACCGGAGGCGGCGGCTGGGGCAATAACGAGGACCAGGTCTATGTGGCCGGGTCCAAGGACGGGGTCGACCTTGCCTTCATCTCCGACGGCACGCTGAAGATCCAGACCCGGCGGATCGGTACCGAGATCAACTCCATCCGGATGAACACCCAGCGCGCCTGGCAGTACGGCTGGTTCGAGGCCCGGATCAAGGTTTCCGACGTGAAGGGAAGCTGGCCGGCCTTCTGGATGATGCCCAAGAATTTCAAGACCTGGCCCGGCGACGGCGAAATCGACATCATGGAGTACGCCATCAGCACCCAGGGAAAGGACAAGAGTTCCTCCAGCATCCACTGCAATGCCTACAACTGGCCGAAGGGGACGCAGAAGACCCACGTCCAGCCCGTGAGCAATGCGGCCACCGAGTTCCACGTGTATGCGCTGGAATGGACGGCCTCCGAAATGAAGTTCTATGTCGACGGAAAGTTGCACCTGACCTTCAGGAATGAAGGGAAAGGGTATGACACCTGGCCGTTCGATGCCCCCTTCTACCTCAAGTTCAACATGGCCTGGGGCGGCAATATGGGAGGCACAACGGACTCGAGCGCTCTCCCGGCTACCTATGAAGTGGACTACGTCCGCGTTTTCAAGCATAAATAATCGATGAAACCTATCCCCATCCTTTTCCTGGCGTCGCTGTTGGCGGTGTCTGTTTCCTGTACGACCGAACGCAAGCCCTCCACCGTGGGAACGACGTCCGAGGTGGAGCGCCGCGTGGACCAGCTCCTGTCCCGGATGACCCTTGCCGAGAAGATCGGCCAGATGAACCAGGTCTCCGCCGGCGGGGAGGTGGCCAACTATGCCGACGCCCTCCGCAAAGGCCAGGTCGGCTCCATCCTGAACGAGGTGGATCCCGTGAAGGTCAATGAGTTCCAGCGCATCAGCGTGGAAGAGTCCCGGCTCGGGATTCCGCTGCTGGTGGCCCGGGACGTCATCCATGGATTCCACACCATTTTCCCCATTCCGCTGGGTCTGGCGTCGACCTTCGACCCGGAACTGGTGGAGGCGGGAGCCCGGGTGGCCTCCGTTGAGGCGACCGGGCAGGGGGTCCGCTGGACCTTCTCCCCGATGCTGGATATTGCGCGGGACCCGCGCTGGGGCCGGATGGCGGAAGGAAGCGGTGAGGATACTTACCTGGACACCCGGATGGCGGAGGCCATGGTCCGGGGCTATCAGGGCGACCTGTCGGACGCCACGTCCATAGCTGCCTGCATCAAGCATTTCGCCGGTTACGGCGCCGCGGAAGGCGGCCGGGACTACAACAGCACCTTCCTGACGGAGCGCCAGCTGCGCAATGTCTACCTGCCGCCCTTCGAGGCGGCCGTGAAGGCCGGTGCGATGACGCTGATGACCTCGTTCAACGACAATGACGGCGTCCCTTCCACGGGCAACGCGTTCCTCGTGAAGGATGTCCTCCGGGGGGAATGGGGCTTCGACGGCCTGGTTGTCACCGACTGGAATTCCATGGGCGAGATGATCAGCCATGGTTTCGGTGAAGACCGGAAGGACGTGGCCCGGAAGGCTATGGAGGCCGGTGTCGACATGGACATGATGACCTATGGCTATCTGTCCCACCTGGAGGAACTGGTCCGCAGCGGCGCCGTCAGGGAATCGGACATCGACCAGGCTGTCCGCAACATCCTGCGGGTGAAAATCCTGCTGGGCCTTTTCGAGAACCCTTACGTGGATGTGGAGGCCGGTCAGGCCGTCCAGTACGCGCCGGATCACCTGGCCGCTGCACAGAAGACCGCGGAAGAGTCTGCCATCCTGCTCAAGAACGACGGGGTCCTCCCGCTGGATCCGGCCGCTGTCCGGAATATCCTGGTGACGGGCCCGCTGGCCGATGCCCCGCACGACCAGCTCGGAACCTGGGCGTTCGACGGGGAGGCAGGCCATACCGTCACTCCGCTGCGAGCCCTGCAGGAGCGCTTCCCGGGCAAGGTCACCTATGTCCCGGGACTTGCGTACAGCCGGGAGCGGCGGGACCGCTTCGACGATGTGGTTGCAGCCGCGCGCCGCTCCGATGTCATCCTCGTCTTCCTGGGAGAGGAGGCTATCCTTTCGGGAGAGGCCCACTCCCTCGCCGACCTGAACCTGAAGGGCTCCCAGAGTGAACTGCTCGCCGCCCTGAAGGCGACCGGCAAGCCGGTGGTGGCGACTGTGATGGCGGGTCGTCCGCTGACCATCGAACGCGACCTTCCCAACTGCGCTGCGATGCTCTATGCGTTCCATCCCGGAACGATGGGCGGCCCGGCGCTGGCGAACCTGCTGCTGGGGGACGCGGTTCCGTCCGGCAAGACGCCGGTCACTTTCCTCCGCACGGTGGGGCAGGCGCCGCTCTATTACAGCCATAACATGACAGGGCGTCCCTATAACGGGGAAACCCTCCTCGACGACATCCCCCTGGAAGCCGGCCAGACATCGCTGGGCAACACGTCCTATTACCTGGATTACGGCGCCTATCCGCTGTTCCCCTTCGGCTATGGCCTCAGCTACACGACTTTCGCCTATTCCGACATCGCCCTGGACCGGGAGACGTATGCGACGGACGGAACCGTGACGGTCTCTTTCACGCTTTCCAATACCGGCACCCGTGCCGGCACGGAGGTCGTGCAGGTGTACGTCCGGGACCTGGTCGGTTCCATCACCCGCCCGGTGAAGGAACTGAAACATTTCGAGCGTGTCACCCTCGCCCCGGGCGAAAACCGGGCCTTGAAGGTAAGCATTCCGGTGCAGGAACTCGCTTTCGTGGGCCTGGACGGCGTGAAGAAGGTGGAGCCGGGTGAATTCCAGCTCTGGGTGGCCGGTGACAGCGCTTCCGGTACGGGCGTTGCATTCAACGTGAAGTAAGTATGAGACACCATCCCTTTTTCCTTTCCGCCCTTGCGGCGGTCATCTCCTGTTCCTGCCACGAATCCGGCACCGACCCTGTCCCTCCAGCACCGGAGCAGGAGGGTCCGTCAGCGACGGTCTACGTGACCGATGTGTCCGGAAAACAGCTGGAAGAAGGGAAGGTCAAGCTGGGGCAGCCTTCCGACGCCGTTTTCTACAAGGCGACCCTCAGCGGGGATACCTACCAGAGCGTGGACGGATTCGGCTTCGCCATCACTCACGCCAGCTGCTACAACCTGTTGCTGATGCCGAAGGAGGACCGGACGACCCTCCTGGAGGAGATTTTCAGCCGGGAGAAGGGAATCGGGTCTTCCATGGCCCGGATCTGCATCGGCGGCTCCGATTTCTCGATGGACGAATATACCTGGTGCGACGAGGCCGGGATGGAGAATTTCGCCGTCCATCCGCTGGACGAGGAGTGGCTCTTCCCGGTCCTGGACGAGATCGTGAAGATCAATCCCCAGGTCCGTTTCATCGGTTCCCCGTGGAGTTGTCCCCGCTGGATGAAAGTGGCGGACGACTTGGAAACTCCCTATGACGAATGGACCGGCGGCCGGCTCAATCCGCTGTATTACAAGGACTATGCGGATTATTTCGTCCGTTGGATCCGGGAGATGGAGTCCCGCGGGTATCCCATTTACGCGGTGACCCTGCAGAATGAGCCGCTGAACCGGGGCAACTCGATGTCCCTGTACATGGACTGGAAGGAGCAGCGCGACTTCATCAAGGAAGCGGTGGGACCGGCGTTCGAAGCGGCCGGTCTCCGGACGAAGATCCTCCTGTACGACCACAACTACGACGCGGCGGACTATCCGCTCCATATCCTGGAGGATCCCGAAGCCGCCCGGTATGTCGCCGGCTCCGCCTGGCACAATTACGGCGGCAGCGTGACCACCCTGGACCGGGTGCATTCCCGTTTTCCCGACAAGGATATCTTCTTCACAGAAGCCTCCATCGGCTCCTGGAGCTACCAGTATGGGAGTTGCCTGATCAACGACTTCCGGGACATTTTCCTGGGAACCCTGGGCCGTTTCGGAAAGGGGGTCACCCTGTGGAACCTGATGCTGGACAGTGACAACAAGCCTTTCCGTCCCGGCGGGTGCGGCACCTGTTTCGGTGCGCTGACCCTGTCGGCCAAGGACCATTCCCTGAAGGGGGTGACGCGGAATTCCCACTATTTCAACGTGGCTCACTGTTCGAAGGTGCTTGCGCCGGGCGCCGTCCGCTTGGGAACGGAAGGATACAAGGCCGATGGGGTGACGTACCAGTGGTACCGGAATCCGGACGGCTCGTACGCCATCATCGCCCTGAATGAAGGAAATGCGGAAGCCCGGATCAACTTCGTGACGGAAAAGTATTCCGTCCCTTGCAAGTTCCCCGGGAGGAGCCTGGTTTCCCTGACCTGGAAAGAATAAATCCCGATGAGAAAGTTCCTGCGTGCCGTCGTCCTCGCCGCCCTTGTCTGCCTGGCCTGTTCCGAGAAGGAGGATCCTTCAGGAAACGAACCGGTCGTGCGCTCGGTCGGCGTGGGGGCTACCTCACTGGTCCTTCCCTTTGGGGAAAGTGTGGACGTCCCGTTCTGGGTGGAAGACAAGGATGCTCCCGTGGGGGAAGTCAAGCTGCTGCTTGCCGGCGGAAAGGAACCGGTCGAATTCTTCGTCAAGGGAATCACCCCCGGGGAGGTGAAGGGCTCATACCGGGCCGTCATCCAGGATGCCGGACTGGGCGAAAGCTATGAGCGGGACGTCCATATCGCCGTCGTCCAGCGGGATCCGGCCTCGGGAAACACGTATTATGTACAGTCTCCCGCCATCCGGATCCTCTCGGAAAACGATCCGGCCGGAACGGTCAAGACCGGCCTTCCCGTGGTCTATGTCCAGACGGAGAACGGCCGGGCGGTGAAGTCCAAGACCGATTTCGTCCCGGCGGAAATCCGGATCCGCGGCGTGGAAGGGCTGCCCGGCCTGGATCCGGTCGCCTGCCAGATCCGCGGCCGCGGCAACACGACCTGGGAATGGCCCAAGAAGCCTTATCTCATCAAACTGGAGGAGAAGCAGTCCATTTTCGGGATGCACAGGCACAAGCGCTGGGTGCTGCTGGCCAATTTCATGGACCGCACCCTGATGCGGAATCTCGTGTCGATGAAGGTGGCGTCGATGACCTCGCTCGCCTGGACGCCCGGCTGCGTGCCGGTGGAACTGGTCCTGAACGGGAAGCACCAGGGCTCCTACCTGCTGATCGAGCAGGTCCGGGTGGACAATTACCGGGTGGACATCACCGAGATGACCCCGCAGGACAATACCGGCAACGCCGTCACGGGCGGCTACCTGCTGGAACTGGACTTCCATTACGACAACAAATATCAGTGGACCGATCCGCATGGACATAATGGCCAGTGGGGAAACGGCATTCCCTTCGGGGTCAAATACCCCGATGAGGACGACCTCACCACCCAGCAGTTCACCTATATCAAGCAATATGTCTCCGATGCGGCCAATGCCTTGTACGGCGCTGATTTCCAGGATCCGGAGAAGGGCTGGAGGGCCTTTCTGGACGAGGATTCCTTCATCGATTACTGGATCGTTTTCGAAGTGATGGGCAACCACGAGCTGGGCAACCCGGGCAGCGTCTTCATGCACAAGGACCGGGGTGGAAAACTCGTGGCCGGTCCATGCTGGGACTTCGACTGGGGCGTCCTCTCCTACAACACGTCGCCCCGCGCCCGTACGGGGCTGGTCAATGGGAAGGCCATCTGGTATGAGCAGCTGATGAAGGACCCGGCGTTCAAGGCCCGGCTGAAAGAGCGGTTCGAGGAACTCCTGCCGCAGCTGCGGACCATCCCGGACTTCATGGATGAAAGCGAACGGCGCCTCGCCGCCTCCGCCCAGCTGAACTTCGCGATGTGGAATCCGGCCGGAGACGCCTCCATGAACGGGGGGCATATCATCAACGGCGATGAGAACATGACCTTCCATGACGCCGTCGCCCGCCTGAAAAAGATCTATCAGGAGCGGCTGGAGGTCATACCTCGGAATTTATAGGAGGACGGGAGGCTGTGACCTCCAGAATCTGTGCCACCCTCGGCACATAAGAGGGAGGGGCCCATTTATGGGAGGGGTCGCGTAGCGACGATTCTGGAGGTCACTGCCTCCCGTCCTCCCAGGAAAGCGTCCGGCTGTTGTCGGGGTTGACCCGGATATGGACCTTCAGGGTCTGCTCGGGAAGAAGTTCCTCGATGTTTTCGGGCCATTCCATGAGGCACAGGCTGCCGCTGTCCAGATAGTCGTAGAGGCCGATGTCGTAGGCCTCTTCGAGCCTTTCGATCCGGTAGAAATCAAAATGATACATCGGCTCGCCCGAGCCGGTGCGGTATTCGTTGACGATGGCGAAGGTGGGAGAGCTGACGGCGTCCTCGCTGACGCCGAGCCGCTTGCAGACCGCGGTCGTGAAGGTCGTCTTGCCCGCGCCCATCGGTGCATAGAAGGCGATGAGCTTGTTGTCCCCGATGGCCTCGAGGAATTCTCCCGCGGCCCGGTCCAGGTCCTGCAGGTCGCGGATGTGGATTTGGTGTGTCATCGCCTGCAAAGATAATCATTATTTATAAATCCAGAATGTTTCTTCTGTCCAGGAAGCGGTAGCCGGCGGCTTCGAGCAGATGGGCGGGGAGGATGTCGGGAAGGCCGGCGAGGTCGGCGATGGTCCGGGCGATCTTGATGATCCGGGTGTAGGCCCGCGCCGACAGGCCCAGGCGGTCGATCAGCTTCTCCAGGGTGGCCTTGCAGTCGCCGGAAAGGGGACAGAAGCGTTCCAGCTGCTTCGGGGACATTTCCGCATTGGTGAAGATGCCCGTGCCCCGGAACCGCTCCCGCTGGATGTCGCGGGCTTTCCGGACCCGTTCCGCAATGGCGGCGGAAGGTTCTCCCTTGCGTCCTTCGACGAGCACGGAGGTGGGCACCGGCTTGATCCAGGCCTGCAGGTCGATCCTGTCCATGACGGGCCCGCTCAGCTTCGCGAGATAGGCCGCACGGGCGCCGACGGTGCAGGTGCATCGGTCGCCTTCGCCATAGTAGCCGCAGGGGCAGGGGTTGGAAGCGGCGATGAGCATGAAGGAAGCGGGATAGACAATCTTCGCCTTGAGACGGGAGATGGTGACTTTCCGGTCTTCCAACGGGCCCCTGAGGGCTTCCAGGGTGGATTTGGGCGCCTCGCAGAATTCATCGGCAAAGAGGACGCCTCCCGAAGCGAGGCTCACCTCACCGGGCTGGATGTTCTCCCCGCTGCCGCCGCCCAGGATGGCTGCCTTGGACGCGGAGATGTGCGGGGCACGGAAAGGACGCTGGCGCATCAGGCCCAGGCGGCCCGTCGCCTTGCCTGCGACCGACCAGATCTTGGAAGTCACGGCCGACTCTTCCTTGGTCATCGGCGGCAGGATGCCCGCCACCGCCTTCGCCATCGAACTCTTCCCGCTGCCCGGACTACCGATGAAAATCAGGTTGTGAGAGCCCGCAGCTGCTATTTCCACGGCCCTTTTCGCATTCTCCTGCCCCAGGATGTCGGCGAAGTCCATGTAATCGGCCGTAGCGGGCCGCTCCTGCTCCTCGCGCAAGGCCCTGGCATAGCATTCCGTGTTCCAAATGAGCAGGTCCGACGGGTCTTCCTTCTCTTCCAGGATGCGGAACACGTCGTCCAGGGTCCGTACCCCGAAGACCAGGGTCTCCTGGAAATCGACCGCCTCCAGGGCCGACCGCTCCGGCAGGATGGCGCCCCGGTATCCGCGGCGGACCGCAGACTCCACCATGGGCAGCGTTCCCGCCACGTAGCGGATGCTTCCGTCCAGTCCCAATTCTCCCATGATCAGATACTTGTCCAATCCGGGGAGTTCCCGTTGCCCGGAAGCGGCGATGATGCCCAGGGCGATGGGGAGGTCATATCCGCTGCCCTGCTTGTGGAGGTCCGCAGGGGCCAGGTTGATGACGATCTTCTTTCCGGGGATGCGGAATCCTTTGGCCTGCAGGGCAGTCACCGTCCTGAGAAGGCTTTCTTTCACCGCCGCGTCGGCGAGTCCTACCAGATGGATCCCGATACCCAGGGTGATGTCCACTTCCACCGTCACCGGAACCGCTTCGATCCCGACGCATTTCGCTCCATGTATATAAACCAGCATGACCGTTTTTCGGTAAACCTACGGAAAAACGGTTCCGTGGAGGGCAAGAAACCGCAAAATGTGGCGGAATTTTTTCTTGCTTTCTCTTATCAGGATGATGAAAAACGGCCTCCCGGATGCGTGGAAGACCGTTTGTGAATTTTTTATCGATAAAAGGCGTAAAGCGCCGAACCGCTTCCGGACATCGAGGCATAGACGGCACCTCCTTCGTAGAGGGACTGCTTGATTTCCGCCAGGCGGGGGTGTCGGGCGAAAACCGTCGTCTCGAAATCGTTCACGAGAAGGTCCTTCCACGTTTCGACCGGTTGGGCGAGGACTTCGCGGAGCGGGCAGGCCGGCTGCCGGGGAACGATTCCCCGGTAGGCGTCGGCCGTGGAGACGGCGATACCCTCAGGAACCGTCACTTCCAGCCGGTAACCGGACAGGTCCACATCCAGGGGCTCGAGCACTTCGCCCCGTCCGGTGCCGAGCATCGGCCGGTTATAGATGAAAAAGGCGCAGTCGCTTCCCAGGCGGGCGGCAAGTGTGGCGAGTTCCTCGTCCGGAAGGTCCAGCCCGGCGAGATCCGCCATCATCCGGAGGGCGAAAGCCGCATCGGCCGATCCGCCGCCGAGTCCCGCCCCCACGGGTGAGGTTTTTTCCAGATAGATTTTCATCGGGGGCAGCTTGTGCCGCTCCGCCAGCAGGAAATAGGCCCGGGCCGTCAGGTCGTCCATCGGATTCCAGTCCACGCCTGCTTTCCGGGCAATGGTTACCATCAATTTCCCGTCAGGGGAGATGCCCTGGGCCACCTGTCCGCCGGAATACCCGGACTGCAGCCGGGCGGAAGTCCGGCTGAAATCGTCTCCGGTGATGATTTCCAGCGTGTCGTGGTACGCCGGGCAGGGCAGGAAGAGGGTCTCCAGGTCGTGGTAGCCGTCCGGGCGGCGGCGGAGTACGTGGAGGCCGAGGTTGAGTTTGACGTTCGGGCGGCAGATCATGCCGCAAAGATAGCAATTATTCCACCGTTACGGAAGTGAAATAGCCGTTGAACGGAATCTCCGTCTCCTCTCCGTCCACCCACAGGCGGTTGGCTTTCCCGTTCCGGCCGGTCAGGGCCAGGTAGGCATGTCCCTCCCGGAGCAGCATGCAATGGCCGGAAATCAGCCGTACATTCCCCGGAAGGGACTTTCCATTCCCGTCGCTGCGCTCCAGCCGGAGCGGCTGTCCGGCGGCATCGACCGTCATCCAGGCAGCGACGCCCCCGTCGGCCACCAGCTCGGTAATATCTGTCTTCCCGTCGGTCGGATACGCGTTCCCCTTTTCCGAGAACAGGAAACATCGCCGGGTTCCGTCCGGAGAGGCGACGGCTCCGAGGACCAGCACGTCCTTTTCCAGCGGAACGATCCGTCCCCGGACCAGCATATCCCTTCCTTGGACCGGGAGTGTGGAGGTCTTCTCGTCGGATTCGAGAACGGTCACCCGGGTCTGGTTCCGGATCCGGTACACATTTCCGTGGATGACCTGGATATCCCGGACGGTTCCTCCCGACCCTTTGGGAAGGGTCTTGTACAGCTCCCCGTTCCGAAGGATATAATATTCCGTCGCTCCGTCCACCCCGACCCCATAGGCATAGAATACCCATTCGTCCTCTTCCGTCAGGGCTCCGCCCGGCCGTCCCGGGGTACAGGGGTCGCCGCAGACAAGCCCCGCTTCGCTCCGGAAAACAGCCCTTCCGTCAATCCGGTAGGTGAATCCGTTCCCGTCGCGGTCCTGGCCCAGGGTGTGGACGCCGTCCTCCCGGACCAGGAATCCCCGGAGCGCTTCCCGGCCGGAAAACCGGAACAGTTCGAGTCCGTCCTGGCAGACCACCGTCTCTTCCCCCGAAGAGAAGTCGGTGTACAGACGGCCGTTCCGGAACCGGTGCATGTCGGCGTGGATGGAGGAGCCGGCAGGGATGCTCCGGACGAGTCTGCCGTCCCGGTACAGGTCGATCCATACCGGCCCGTCCACGGCGCAGGTGTCCTCCTCCCAGGCGAATCCGTCCGGAAAACGGACGGCGGTCAGATAGACGTGAGGGCCGGGCGGGATGATGTCCGTACTGTCGGTCCCGTGACCCGGCCGGCCGTTTTCGTGGGAGAACCGGGGCGTCCCGGGAAACAGCGTGTCCCGGATGCAGGATGACAGGAGGAAACAGAGCAGAAAGAAAGCAGGTTTTCGCATGGCTTTTTTCCGCCAAGGTAGAGAGGAAAATGAAAAAACAACACAAGCTGTTGATAACTTGTGTTGTTTCAGGGGTCAAATTAACGTTTTTTACTGTCCCAGCGAGAAGCGGAGGCCCGCTTCGAAGTCCATGCGGAGCGGTTGGATGGTCCGGATGGAGCGCGGCTGGCCGTTGTCGAAATAGTAACGGAGCGTAGGGTCGAAGTAGATGCCCACGTTCGGCGTGAACTTGAATTCGACGCCCACGCCCACGCCCACGGAGAACTGGGGACGGTCCACCTTCTGGTGGAGGTGGATGTCACCCTCGCTGTCGTGGATGAGGAAATGGTTGTCCACCAGCATTTCGGCCGTACCGCCGGTCATTACGTGGAAGTTCCAGTTGCCGGTGTTGACGATGTTGAAATACAGGTTCAGCGGAACGCCGACGTAGTGCTGCTGGTTGGTGATGTCGGTATCGAAGAGCTGCTTCGTGAAAGCGCCGTTCTCAACGACGTGGTAGTCCCCCAGGAAGGAGCGGCTGAGATTCGTATACTGGATGCCGGTACCGATGCCCCAGCGCTGGTTGAAGTCATAGCGGAGGCTCAGGCCGCCGGAGACCGGCAGGCCGAAGCTGTACTCGTTGCCCTCGCGGTAGATTCCGGTCTGGGTGGGGGCGGGCATCACGAAGAAGCCGGGTGCCCGGCGGGTCTTGGCGCCCGGGCTGTCCGGACGCATGTTGGACTGGATGTCCCCCAGGACGCTCATCGAGAAGTGACCGCGCTGGCGGATCCTGTGCTCTTCGAAGGCCAGCTGCCGGAAAGCTTCCTCGTCGGAGGTGAAGGAGGCTTCCGTATGCTGTTTGGGAAGGCCGATGATCGCGTCCGGCTTGCGCTCGGGCTCGTCGACGACGGCTTCGGTCGTCAGGATTTCCTCCGGGGAGGTGATGATGGGGGTGTCGCTTTCGGGCACATAGGCGCTGCGCCCCTTCAGGCGGGTGACCTGCTGCGCCATGGGGATGACGGTTCCCTCTTCCGGCCCGGTTTCGACCGGAAGAGGTTCGTCGTCTGTCGCCTGGGCGACGGGTTGTATGGTTGGTTGGTTAGAAAGGTTCTTTCCGGGGGTCAGGAGCACGACGGCGGCTGCCACGGCGGCGGCGATGCCGGCTCCCGCCAGGCTCCGCCAGACCCAGACAGGAACCACACGCTTCCGGGCAGTCCGGTCCAGGCCGGCTTCCACCCCTTTCCACAGGTCCGGGGAAACGGATTCCTCCGCCCCGTCCATCAGGTTCCTTACATATATGTCAAACTCGTTCTCTTTCATTTTTCAAGTCCTTTGATCATTTCCTGCAGCCTGATCCTCGCCCGTTGGAGCTTGGAACGCGTCGTGGCCTCGTTGAGGCCCAGCGTCTGCGCGATTTCCTTGTGCGAATAGCCTTCGATGACGAACATGTTGAAAATGGTGCGGGCATCGGGGGGCAGTTTCGCAATCAGCCCCGTCAGTTCCCGGTAGCCGATTTTCTGGACCGGGGTGGCCTCCTCCGAGAAGAGGCCGCGGGCTTCGCCGATGTCGTCGCTGAGTTTGAGGGCATCGGTCTTGCGGAGATGCATCAGGGCAGTGTTGACAAAGATCCTTCGGGCCCAGCCTTCGAAGGATCCCGCCCCCGAATAGCTGTCGAGCCTGGAAAACAACGAAATGAATCCCTCCTGGAGCACGTCTTCGGCCGTGGGCCGGTCTCCGACGTAGCGGAGGCAGAGTGCCATCATCTTGGGTGCGAGCGCGTCGAACAGGCGTTTCTGTGCGGTCCTGTCTCCGCTCCGGCAGGCCGGGATCAGTCGTTCCAGGGCACTGCCACCCGCAGGAGGGTCATCCGATGTTGTCCAGGTTATTAGATGCAATTTGCCGAATAAATGTTTCATCCGCCCTGGAAAAAAGTTCATCAACACAAATTTCGTAAAAATTCCGTGATTTTGTATTATTTTTGTAAACGGACATGGAGAAGATTGCAAAGCAAATGAGCATGATGAGAAGGATCATCCTTGTGGGGCTGCTGCTTCTGCCAGCCTTTTTCGCCTCCGCACAAAGCGTTGAAAACCAGCTGGTGGACGCCGTCGCCCTCTATAATAACCGTTCCTACGCCGAAGCGCGGACCCTGCTCGGGACCCTTTCCAAGGCCGCTCCCGACAACGATGCCGTCCATTATTACCTGGGACTGAGCGAGGCGATGCTGGACCATGCCGACGCCGCCGTGACCCACCTCCGGAAGGCCGTGGAACTGGACCCGCACAACTATTGGTACAAGCGGCGCCTGGCCGACCTTTACCGCGCCATGGGCGAGGACGAAATGGTCGTCCAGATGCTGGAGAGCATCCTTTCCGAGTTTCCCGACAAGACGGAGGTCCAGTACGACCTCCTGAACCTGTACCTCCGGCAGGAGAAACTCGACGAGGCGCTCAAGGCCCTGGACGACATCGAAAGGCTTTCGGGCCCCGGCGAGCAGATCGCCCGCACCCGCTATGACATCCTCCGCCAGCAGGGAAAGGGCGAGGAAGCCATCGCTGCGCTGGAGGATTTCAACGACCGCTTCACCTCTCCCTCCGTCCTGTCCATGATGGGGGACTATTACCTTTCCGAATATAACGACTCCCTGGCCCTCGCGTGCTACGAGGAGGCGCTCCAGACCCAGGGCGACTATGTCCCCGCCTTGCTTGGAAAGTCCGAGGTCTACCGGACGACGCGCCGCTATCCCGAGTATTTTGCCGTCATCGACAGTTTCATCGACAATGACAATGTGCCCGTGGAGGCCAAGGGAATGTACGTGGCCAACCTCACGCGCAGCCTGGATCCGAAGTTGATTACGCTGCACCGGGACGGGTTTGATGCGATGGTGGAGCACCTGCGTCAGCGGCACCCCTCCGACAGTACGGTCCTGTCCACGGCAGGCGGTTACTATTACGCCACGGGACGTATGGAGCAGGGCATCGACTGCTTCCGCACGTCGGCCGACCTGTATCCTTCCAGCCTGACCCAGACCGCCAGCTGCATCCAGATCCTGATGATGGCGGAGCAGTGGGAAGAGGTGCGGGACCGCAGCATCGACGCGTTCAACCGTTTCCAGGAGCTGGGCTTCATGGAATACCTGAACCTGGCGGACTACAATCTCAAGGATTACGACTCCATCATCAAGAACTGCCGGTACATGGCCGCCCGCGAGCCCAAAAACACCGAACTCGTGAAGAGTTCCTGGGCCCAGATCGGGGACATGTATCACTTGAAGGGCGACTCCAAGTCGGCCTACAAGGCCTATGACAAGGTCCTCAAGATGGATCCAAACTATGCGCCGGTCCTGAACAATTACGCCTATTACCTGAGCGAGGAGGGCAAGAAACTCAAGAAGGCCTATGCGATGTCCAAGAAAACGGTGGAGGCCGAGCCGGATAACGCCACCTACCTGGACACGTTCGCCTGGATCCTGCACCTGATGGGGAAGGACCTGGAGGCGAAGCCTTTCTTCAAGCACGCCATGCTGTACGGCGGCAAGGACAGCGCCGTGATGCTGGACCATTACGCCGAGGTCCTCTATGCCCTTGGCGAGTACGACCTGGCCCAGGTCTATTGGGGCCAGGCCAAGGCCAGGAATACGGGAGGCGAGGTTCCCGACCTGGACACCCGGGTCGCCGAGCGGCTGAAAGCCATCGGTAGATGAGGAAAGTCCTTCATATCGTCCTGCTCCTGCTGCTCGCCGCGGCGGCGGCATCGGCGCAGGATACCCGTTCCCAGGAGAGCCGGAAAGCGAAACTGGAGAAGGAAATCGCAGAGATCAACCGCCGGCTCAAGGACAATTCCCGTTCCAGCAACCGGGCCTTGACGGACCTGGAACTGGTCCGTCGGAAGATTGCGGCGCGGCAGGAACTGATTGCCGAAAGCGACCGTGAAATCCGCGCCCTGGACGATTCCATGCGGGTCCGCCAGCAGGAGATCGACCGCCTGCAGGCCCGCCACGACACCCTGTCCCTGTATTATGACCGGCTGGTCCGGAGCGCCTACAAGAACCGCGACAGCCGGATCTGGTACATGTATATCCTCTCCAGCGAGAACCTGGGACAGGCCGTCCGCCGTTTCGGCTATCTGCGCGGGTTCTCCAGGGAAATGTCGACCCAGGCCCAGCGCATCCAGGAGACCCAGGCCTCCCTGGAAGTGGAGAAACAGCGTCTGTCCTCCCTGCGGTCGGATGCGGAAGTGCTCCGGTCGCAGCGGCAGTCCGACGTGGAGAGCCTTCGCAGCGAGGAGAGTGAATCGGCCGGACTCGTCGCCCAGTTGCAGAAGGACCGGAAGAAATATCAGCAGGAACTCCAGAAGAAGAACCGCGAGGTGGAGGCCCTGAACCGGGAAATCGCCGAGATCATCCGCAAGGCGACCGCCAAGAACAACAAGAAATCCACCGAGACCGGAAAAGCCGCGTCGTCCGGCGGCAAGAGCACGTCCACGACGGTGGACGAGGCGCTCTCCAAGAATTTCGCCTCCAACCGCGGCCGGCTGCCCTGGCCCGTCGAGGGTACGGTCGTCGAATCCTACGGCCAGCATTACCATCCCGTCTACAGGAATGTGAAGCTGCCGTTCAACAACGGCGTCACCCTCGCTGTCGCACGGGGGACCCAGGCCCGGGCCGTCTTTGACGGGACCGTCGCCCAGATCGTCGTCATCCCCGGCTACAACCAGTGCGTCCTGGTCCGGCACGGCTCCTATTTCACCTTCTACTGCAAGCTGAAGTCCGTTTCGGTCAAGGCGGGCGACAAGGTGAAGACAGGCCAGGCCCTCGGGGTCGTGGACACCATCTCCGGCGAGGACCAGCTCCATTTCCAGCTCTGGAAGGAACGGATGCCGCAGGACCCGGAAAAGTGGCTGAAATAGGCTTTTCCGCGGCTTGTTGAAAACTCCGGTCCGGAAGTAACAACAAAGTTCCAAATTTGAAGAATTCTAAATTAAATATTTCTGTATAACGCTTAAAGTCAGTAAATTAACAGCTTTTTAAAGCATTTGTTAATAACTTTTTCCGGGATAATGGGAGTAAATTTGCAGGGAATGACTTATCTTTGTCTTTGCAGTCCCGGCCTCCACACCGGGACTCTGACCGAAACAGAAAAAGTAGAAACATAAACCTGAGGCATCCGGCTCGCTGAAAAGGGCGCCGGCGCTGCCGACAACTGACACTATCACTATGGTAAAGCGTGTACTGAAACGCGACGGAAGACGCGTTGATTTCAACAACCAGAAGATCGTCGCCGCCATCCTCAAGGCGATGGACGTGACCGAGAACGGCGAGGATATCGTCCTCGCAGCCCAGATCGCCCATGCCATCTCCACCCTCGAAAAGGAGGAGATGACCGTGGAGGAAATCCAGGATGTCGTTGAAAACCTGCTGATGAACAGCCCCCGCCCCGCCAGGAAGTGGCGAAGGAGTACATCCGCTACCGCAACAAGCGGAACATGGCCCGCAAGGCGAAGACCAACGAGATCTTCCAGACCATCATCGACGCCCAGGTGAACGACATCACCCGCGAGAATGCGAACATGAACGCCGATACGCCGGCGGGCATGATGATGAAGTTCGCCTCCGAGGCCACGAAGAGCTACGTGGACGAGTGCCTGCTGTCCGACCCGGTCCGCGAGGCGGTCGCCAAGAACTACATCCACATCCACGACAAGGACTACTATCCCACGAAGTCCCTCACCTGCATCCAGCACCCCCTGGACAAGATCCTGGAGTACGGCCTGAAAGCCGGCCATGGCGAGTCCCGTCCGGCCAAGCGCATCGAGACGGCGTCGGTCCTCGCCTGCATCTCCATGGAGACGGTGCAGAACGAAATGCACGGCGGCCAGGCCATCCCGGCTTTCGACTTCTATCTCGCCCCGTTCGTCCGCAAGACCTTCGAGGAGGAGGTGGACCAGGTCAGCGACCTGTTCAACACCGACTACAGCGAACTCAAGAAGGCGGAGATCGACGACTATCTCAAGCATGACCTCATCGGCCTGCAGGGCCGCGACCGCGCCCTCCAGCACGCCATCAACCAGACCGTGGGCCGCGTCCACCAGGCCATGGAGGCGTTCGTGCACAACATGAACACCATCCACAGCCGCGGCGGCAACCAGGTCGTGTTCTCCTCCATCAACTACGGAACGGACACTTCCGCCGAAGGCCGCTGCATCATCCGCGAGATCCTGAACACCACCTACGAGGGCGTAGGCAACGGTTCCACCGCCATCTTCCCGATCCAGATCTGGAAGAAGAAGAGAGGTGTCAGCTACCTTCCGGGCGACCGCAACTACGACCTGTACCGCTTCGCCTGTAAGGTGAGCGCCCGCCGGTTCTTCCCGAACTTCCTGAACCTGGATGCTTCCTACAACCAGGATGACGCCTGGAAGGCGGACGATCCGCGCCGCTTCGAGCACGAGGTCGCCACGATGGGCTGCCGCACCCGCGTGTACGGCAACAAGTTCGGTCCCAAGACCTCCATCGGCCGCGGCAACCTGTCCTTCACCACGATCAACATCGTGAAGCTGGGCATCGAGGCCATGCAGGAGGAGCAGGACAAGAACCTGCGGATCCAGAAGTTCTTCCAGAAACTGGACTGGGCGCTCGATATCGCCGCCCGCCAGCTGAACGAGCGCTTCGATTTCCAGAAGACCGCCCTCAAGAAGCAGTTCCCGCTCCTGATGAACGGCCTCTGGCTGGGCAGCGAGAAGCTGGACGAGAACGACTCCATCGAATCCGTCATCAACCAGGGAACCCTCTCCATCGGCTTCATCGGTCTCGCGGAGTGCCTGATCGCCCTGGTCGGCAAGCACCACGGCGAGAGCGAAGAGGCTCAGGAACTGGGCCTGCGGATCATCTCCCACATGGCGGAGAAGATCAACGGTTTCGCCGAGACCTACCAGCACAACTTCACCTTCCTCGCCACGCCGGCGGAAGGCCTCTCCGGCAAGTTCACCAAGCGTGACAAGAAGACCTTCGGCATCCTTCCGGGCATCACCGACAAGGACTACTACACGAACTCCAGCCACATCCCGGTGTACTACAAGTGCACCCCGGAGCACAAGGCGAAGATCGAGGGCCCGTACCACAAGTACGAAAACGCCGGCCACATCTTCTACGTGGAAATCGACGGTGACGCCACCCACAATCCGGAGGCGATCATGCAGATCGTGGACCTGATGGACAAGTACGACATCGGCTACGGCTCCGTGAACCACAACCGCAACCGCTGCCTGGACTGCGGCTTCGAGAATGCCGAGAAGGACCTTCACGAGTGCCCCCACTGCCACGGTCACCACATCGACACCCTGCAGCGCATCACCGGCTACCTCGTCGGCACCACCAACCGCTGGAACTCCGGCAAGCTCGCGGAGCTCAAGGATCGGGTGATCCACGAGTAATCAGCAGTCCGAAAGAAGGGTATCCTTTTTCAAACCGTCGCTTCGCGACCCCTCCCTAAAGGGCCCCTCCCTCTTATGATGCCGAGGGTGGCACAGGTTTGAAAAAGGATACCCTTCTTTCGCCCATGTCATGCTGAGTGAAGCGAAAGAATCCAGAACAAGACCATGAGAATCAGAGTACTCAAGATATTGGAGCAGACGATGGCGGACGGACCGGGGTTACGGACGTCCATCTACTGTGCGGGTTGCAGGCATGCGTGCAAGGGATGCCATAATCCGCAGTCGTGGGATTTCAACGCGGGGGAGTGGATGGAGGTCGATGAGATCCTGGACCTCATCAAGGCCGATTCCATGTCCAACGTGAGTTTTTCCGGCGGTGATCCCTTCTACCAGGCCGAGGCTTTTACGGAATTGGCCCGCCGCATCAAGCAGGAGACCCGGAAGACCATCTGGTGCTGGACCGGGTTTACCCTGGAGGAGATTCAGGCCGATCCGGAGATGGCCCGGATGCTTCCCTGGCTGGATGTCCTCGTGGACGGCCCGTTCATCCTGGAACAGCGGGACACGGAACTTCTTTTCCGCGGCAGTCCCAACCAGCGGATCATCTACCTGCATGAAAAACCCGAGGATGACTACATCCCCGGGACGGTACCGCTGGAACCGCTGCGGTAGCTATTCGCCGACGACCCACACGAGGACGTGCCGGTCGAAGGTGATGTATTCCAGGTCGAATTCATCTTCTTCGTTCTTGCTGGTGAAGGTGGCTTCCAGTTCTCCTTCGCCGCGGGGGCGGAAGCGCTCGATCTCGATCTGCTCGGCGAAATCCACGTTGTAGCGGCTCAGGAGCTTGAAAACGGCCTCCTTCGCGCACCAGTAGATGGCGAGCTGCTCGTTGCGCTTCTCATCCTCGAGGTCATCGATCTCGTCTTCGGAGAGGGCTTTCTTCTCCACGGCGGAGAAGTCGCGGTCCAGGGATTCGATGTCGATGCCCACGTTCTCTTCCTCGTGCAGGATCACGGCCACATACTTTTCGGTATGGGTGATGGAGATGTTCACGGGGTTGTTCTCCAGGTAAGGCTTGCCGTTGTCGTGGTGACTGAGGTAGACCTTCTCGTCGAACAGGGTATTGAGGAGGGCACGTACGGCCAGGCGCTGCTTCCGCAGGGATTCGCTGCGGATGAACGAGATCTCCTCCATCTCGTCGCTGGGGGTGGCGCTGAGTTCCTTCAGCTCCTCTTCGGTTTCGGTGATCTGCCAGACGGCGATCTCCGCTTCATTGTCAAGCTTCTTCTTAAGATAAAGTCCCATTATGCGTTGATTTGAACAGGATACGGAAACCGCGCCCGGGACCCTGCCGGGTCCGGGTGCTCCAGTATGTAGGTGCGTCGCAACGGAGGTTCGTCAGAACTGACGACCCCTAAGAGTGTTGAGACAGGACTGGGAGGCTCCATATGGCTTGTTACCAATTAACTTCACAAAGATAATCGTTTTTTGTCAAATTCAAATAAATTAATTTGTATCTTTGCATCGCGAAATATAAAGCATAAATACGATATGGCAACAGCTAATTTTCTTACGGATGAAAAACTCCTCATCGTCGGTGCCGGCGGTATGATCGGTTCCAACATGGCCATGATCGCGTCCCTGCTGCGTCTGACACCGAATATCTGCCTGTACGATGTGTACGAACCGGGTAATAACGGCGTCCTTCTGGAGATGCAGCACAGCGCTTTCCCCCGGATGCGGTTCATCGCCACCACGGACCCCAAGGAAGCCTTTACCGGCGCCAAGTATATCATCTCCTCCGGTGGTGCACCCCGTAAGGAGGGTATGACCCGTGAAGACCTTCTGAAAGGCAACTGCGAAATCGCCGCCGGTCTCGGTGACAATATCCGCAAGTATTGCCCGGAAGTGAAGCATGTGATGATCATCTTCAACCCTGCCGACGTCACGGCCCTGACCGTACTCATCCATTCCGGTCTCCGTCCCTGCCGCGTGTCTTCCCTGGCGGCCCTCGACAGCACCCGTCTGCAGACCAACCTCGCGAAGGAATTCGGCGTCCGCCAGTCGGATGTCGAGAACGCCTTCACCTATGGCGGCCACGGTGAGTCCATGGCGGTGTTCATGTCCAAGGCGACCATCTGCGGCACACCGATTTCCCGGATGGGCCTTACCAAGGAGCGGATCGACGCCATCAAGCAGGAAACCATCCAGGGCGGCGCCCAGATCATCAAGCTGCGCGGACGCAGCTCCATCCAGAGTCCGGCTTACCTTTCCATCAAGGCGATCGAAGCCGCCATGCGGGGCGGAGAGCAGTTCCCCTGGCCTTCCGGAACCTATGTGGACACGCACGAGTACAGCCATGTCTTCATGGCCATGCCTACGTTCATGGACGAAACCGGCATCCATTATACCATGCCGGAGGGCAACAAGGAAGAGATGGCGGACCTCAAGGCCTCTTACGAGCACCTGGTGGATCTCCGCGACCAGATCATTGAACTGGGAATCATCCCGCCCGTGGACGAATGGCACAAGATGAACCCGTATCTGTGGAACCGGAGACTTCCGCGCGTCAAATAGTCGTAATCCTCAATAATTTACAGCAAGGGCAAAATCCGAAAGTCTCGGAAGTTGCCCTTGCTTTTTACGTTAGGAATCGTTCTTTGTGGCAACAGTAATCGTTCAAACAGGGAAATCCGGGTGGGGCTTCATCGTTTTAAAATAGATGTATATTTGAGCCATAAAACGGTTCACCGGTAAAGATCCGTGTCTGGCGGGTGGCCCGAATGTTTTGTACGCTGCTCCAGTGTGCAGTCAAACCTGTTTTCTGGCAGGATTTCGTGTACACTCCTCCTGGAAAACCCGCTGTTTCACCCTGTTTCGGGAAGCAGTGTACATGATTCCTATGCCTGAAACCCAATTGCATGTACACTCGGGCAGCGTACAGAGGCGGTATCCTGTCAGCAGTATTTCTGGAATGGCGTCTGGAGCAAGACAAGGATCTCTCCAATGCCCCGAATCATTCTTAAAAATCTGAAATATTATTATTGGAAAACCAATAGGCTTTCGTAAATTTGCATTCTTGGCATGAAACAAACCGCCACATATCAGACTCTCTCTGCCACCTCCATTTTTGTACGGGGGGGGGGTAGAAAGTAGCTCTATATCAATAACTTACAAGATAAATCCTTGCTTTTCCGCTTGCGGAGAGGCAAGGATTTCTGTATTATAACCCCAATCACAAGCGAATAATCAACAAATCAACCATAACAAACAACATTAACAACCAACTTTATTAACACAAACCAACACAGTATGAAAAGACTCTTTGCCATCGCGCAGCTTGCTGCGTGCCTGGTGCTCTTGGCATTCCCTGCCGGAGCACAGCAACGGTCCCACGCCGTGCGGGGTGTTGTCACAGATGCCGCAGGCCCGGTTCCCGGGGTGAATGTGGTCGTCGCCGGCAGCACGTCCCTCGGTACGATGACCGGAATGGACGGTTCGTATTCCCTTCCGTCCGTCCCCGTCGGATCCGTCCTTCAGTTCTCCTTCGTGGGCTACACAACCCAGGAAGTGACCGTGGGCGATGCCGAGGTCATCAACGTTTTCCTGGTGGAAGACACGAACCTGCTCGAAGAGCTGGTGGTCGTCGGTTACGGAACCCAGAAGAAGGCCAACCTGACCGGTTCCGTCGCCTCCGTGACCAGCCGTGAGATCGAGAACATTCCGGCCGCCAATGCCGCCTCCCTCCTGCAGGGCCGTCTCCCGGGCGTGACGATCACCAGTAACGGTGCCCAGCCGGGTAACGACTCCCCGCAGATCCGTGTCCGCGGTATCGGTACCCTCTCTGACAACAACGACCCGATGGTCCTCATCGACGGGGTCGAGTCCGACGTCTCCCAGATCGCCCAGATCATGCCGTCCGACATCGACAACATCTCCGTCCTGAAGGATGCGGCCTCCGCCGCCATCTACGGTGTGCGTGCTGCGAACGGTGTCATCCTCATCACCACCAAGCGGGGTGCCGAGAGCGACCGTCCCACGCTCACCTATTCCGGAAGCTACTCGGTCAACACGCCGACTGTCCTGCCTGAATTCGTGGATTCCTACAACTGGGCGCTCCTTTACAACGAGCAGAAGGGTGGCAAGTACTACACCGATGACATGCTCGAAAAGCTCAAGAACGGTACCGATCCGGACCACTTCGCGAACACCGACTGGAACGACGCGATCTTCCAGACCGGTCACCTGACCCAGCATAACCTCACCGCCCGCGGCGGCACCAAGAACACCCATTACATGATCTCCCTGGGTTATCAGAACCAGAAGGGTATCATCATCAGCACGGGTAACGACCGCTACAACTTCCGTTCGAACGTGGACACCAAGGTGGGCTTCCTCACCCTGGGCCTGAACCTCTCCGGTTCCGCCGACCAGATCCACGAGTCCACGACGGGCATCGCCGGCAACAGCGGTGACACCATCACCCGTCTCCTCGTGTGGTTCACCCGTCCGACCGTTCCCGTTACTTACTCCAGCGGCGACTACGGCTTCGTGGACGGTACCGACCAGTCCGCTTCCATCTTCAAGAACCCGGTGCAGCAGGCCTACACGGGCCGCAAGGTCCACACCAACTACTATGCGACCATCAATCCGTTCGCCGAAGTGGACATCATCAAGGGCCTGAAGTTCCGTACGAGTTTCGCCTACCGGATGTTCCTGAACGACCAGTCCAGCTACAACCCCAAGTACACCCGCCGCAATGCCGAGGGTGCCGAGGTGGCCGGCAGCTCTTCCAACAACAGCCTCTCCAAGAGCCGCACGATGTCTGACGGCTGGCAGAACGAAAACACCCTGACCTACAATTTCTCCCTGGGTCAGAATACCTTCAACATCCTGGCCGGTCATTCCCTGCAGTACAGCCACTAAGATTCCTTCAGCGGCTCCAAGCAGACCTTCGCCACGGACAACCTCTACGTCCTGGATGCCGGTACCACGAATCCTTCCGTGTCGAACAGTGCCAGCGAGCATTCCCTGCAGTCCTTCTTCGGCCGCATCAACTGGAACTACGCCGACCGTTACCTCTTCGAGGCCAATGTCCGTCACGACGGTTCCTCCCGCATGCCCAAGAGCCACCGCTATGCGACCTTCCCGTCCGTCTCCGCCGGCTGGGTTCTCACGAACGAGAGCTGGATGCCTTCCCTCGGTCCCGTCAATTACCTGAAACTCAGGGGAAGCTGGGGCCTCCTCGGCAACCAGGAAATCGGTAACTACGCTTATACGCCGACCATGGCCGCCAAGTACAACTACTATTTCGGCGACACCAAGACCATCGGCCTCGCCGAGAACTCCGTCGCCAACGAGAACATCCGCTGGGAGACCACCCGCGTGACCGACCTCGGTTTCGACGCTTCCGCATTCCGCGGCAAGGTGAACGTCACGTTCGACTACTTTGACAAGCTCACCTCCGACATCCTCCTCCGTCTGCCCATGCCGGGCCTCTATCTCGGCTCCCTCACCGCTCCTTACCAGAACGTCGGTAAGGTGAGCAACAAGGGTTGGGAACTCAATCTCGCCTACCATGACATGGCCGGTGACTGGAGCTGGAACGTCGCGGCGAACTTCTCCTCCGTCACCAACAAGATCGTCGACAATGGCGGCATCCCCGTCATCAGCGGCAACACCATCAACCAGGAAGGGGAAGCCATCGGTTCCTACTATGGTTACAAGTCCCTCGGCCTGGTCCATTCCCAGGCGGACATCGACAATTACAAGAACTCCAAGGGAGAGCCGATCACCATCAACGAAAAGCGTCCCCAGCTGGGCGACATCCTCTACGAGGACATCGACGACAATGCCAAGATTGACGCCAACGACCGTCAGATCATCGGCAACCCGTTCCCGAAGCTCACCTACTCCCTGAACCTCGGCCTTGGCTGGAAGAACTTCGACTTCAGCATGTTCTGGCAGGGAATCGGCGGCATCTCCCGCTTCTACCAGGAACAGGCGACCATCTCCAACGGCGGTAATCTCACCACCCGCTGGCTGGACCGCGTGAGCGAGTCCAATCCGAACGGCACCTGGTGCCGCATGGGCGAGGAGAACAACGAACTCAACTCCACCTTCTGGATGCAGCGTTCCGACTACTTCCGCCTGAAGAACCTCGAGCTCGGCTACACCTTCAATCCGAACCTTGTCCGCAAGATCGGCCTCCACGGGGTCCGCATCTATCTGCAGGGCACGAACCTCCTCACCCTCACCGGCGTGAAGGGCTACGACGCGGAAAAGACCTCCAGCGACTCCGACAACCGGATGTTCCCGAACATCAAATCCTTCTCCGCGGGTATCAATATCAACTTCTAATCCGACGCTGACATGAAACACATCCATAAGATTTTTGCGTTTGCCGCAGCGGCCTTCCTGCTGCTGGCCCTGAATTCCTGCTCGGACGACTTCCTGCAGCGGGATTCCCTGTCCGCCGTGTCCGCCACCACCTTCTGGAAAACCCCGACCGATGCGCTCAACGGCCTGGCCGCCTGCTATGACGGTCTCCAGAGCGTCGATGTCTATAACGGTGGCCCCTGGGGCATCGGCCCGATCAACACCGACTGCATGACCGATGACGGCGGTCACTTCAACTGGAGTGGCTGGATGCCGGGATACGACGTCGTGAACGGCACGTCTTCCACATCGAACAGCTGTTCATCCCGTTTCTGGTCCGCCTATTATGAGGTGATCAAGCGCTGCAACGCCCTCATCGCCAACATCGGCAACTGCGAAGGCCTTTCGCAGGAGGAGCTGAATCAGTATATCGCCGAGGCGAAGGTGCTCCGCTCCTTCATGTACCTCAACCTGACCTCCACCTTCCAGGATGTCCCTTACCTGACCGAACCGCTCACCCTGGAGACCGCCAAGGTATCCAAGAACCCCAAGAGCGAGATTGTTCCCAAGCTCATCGCCGAACTGACGGAGGCCGCCAATGCCCTTCCCGTCGAGGCGCCGGCCCTGGGCCGCATTACCAAGGGTGCCGCACTCGGTGTCCTCGGCCGCGTGTACCTGTATAACGGAATGTGGGCCGATGCTGCCAAGACCTATGAGCAGATCATTGGCCTGGGCTGCTATGAGCTCTTCAATGATTATGCGACGCTCTTCGACTCCACGAACGAAGGCTGCAAGGAAATCATCTTCTCCGTCCGCTACACCGGCCCCGGCCAGAGCGAGGGCGGCCAGTTCAATGCGCACTGGAACACCCCGCTGGAGGCCCTCAACGGTACCATCGACCTGGCGGATGCCTTCTATCAGCTGGACGGCACCCCGTATCCGAACAAGGACGACGTGGGTGAGTGGAAGGACGGTGCCATCGACATCGGCAAGCCGAATCCGGCCCGTTACGAGAACCGCGACCCGCGCCTGAAGACCACCCTGTGGGTTCCCGGCATGAGCTGGGCTGGCAAGAGCATCGATAACGGCAATACCTATGGCGGTGCAGCCGCTTCCTATTCCACGATCTATGTGAACAAGTACTTCAACCCGGATGATAAATCCAACTCCTGGGATGGCAGCGATGACTTCTACATCATCCGTTACGCTGAAGTCCTCCTGTCCCTCGCCGAGGCCTATGTCGAACAGGGCACCAACCTGGACAAGGCGGTCCAGCTGGTGGACCAGGTCCGCGCCCGTGTCGGCATGCCGAAGGTGGAAGATGTGGAGAAAGCCACGACTCAGGCCGCTCTTCGTGACGTAGTCCGTCACGAGCGCCGTGTCGAGCTTGCCTTCGAAGGTGTCCGCATGTACGACATGTACCGCTGGCACATGATCGAGGAGCAGGTGAACAAGATCATGGCCGAAAAGAAAAAGTACGGTTTCTGGTATGAGGACCGCTTCTACCGTGGTGAGAAGGATTACGTCTGGCCGATCCCGCAGAAGGAAATCGATGCCAACGAGAACCTTATCCAGCACGATCTCTGGAAGTAACCCTCCCTTTTCAGCCTCCCCAATGAAAAGAGCAACCCTTTTATCCGTCGCTGCCGTTGCAGTCTCCCTCCTGGGAGGCTGCAAGGGCGGTGACGACAATCAATATGCCGACTACCATCCCCTCCCCAAGGGAGCGAAGGTGGACCAGATTGACGGCATGAAACTCGTCTGGCACGACGAGTTTGACGTGGATGGACGCCCGGGGGCCGACTGGTCCTATGAAAAGGGCTTCGTCCGCAACCGGGAACTCCAGTGGTACCAGGAAGACAACTGCTTTGTCGAGAACGGCGCCCTGGTCTTGGAAGCGCGCCGGGATACGGTCGTGAATCCGGATTACAATCCGGAGGCTCCGGCTGAGGACTGGAAGCATTCCCGTCCCTATGCCGCGTACACCTCGGGTTCCGTAAACACCCGCGACAGTTTCACCTACAAGTATGGCAAACTGGTGGTCCGTGCCAAGATTTCCGTGGCGAAGGGCTGCTGGCCCGCTATCTGGACCCTGGGCAACAAACTGTTCTGGCCGGCCGGCGGCGAGGTGGACCTGATGGAATACTACGTGGTGGGCGAGAACGACACACCGACGATCCTGGCCAACGTGGCCTGGGCGAAGGAGCGGGGCGCCGAATGGCGCACGACCTGGCATCCGTTGGAGCGGTTCCTTGCCAAGGATCCCGACTGGGTGGACAAGTACCACGTCTGGGTGATGGACTGGACTCCGGAGGAGATCGTCCTTTCCCTGGACGGCGAAGTCCTGAACCGCGTGGCCCTTTCCGAGACGGTCAACAAGGGCCGGACCGAAGGGCAGAACCCCTTCAGCAACGACGACCCCGACTTCAAGGACTACATCCTGCTGGACCACGCCATCGGGCAGAACGGCGGCGACCCGTCCCAGACGGCCTTCCCGCAGCGTTATTACATCGACTATGTAAGAGTCTATCAATAAAGCCCTTATGAAGCGATTACATTTTGCCGCGCTGGCATTCATCCTGATGCCGGCGCTTTTTGTTCCCTCCTGCAAGGAGAAGGGTCCCGTCCCCGTCGAGACCGTCCGGTTCAATCCCGAGGAACGGATGTCCGGCCGCAAGATTGCCCTGACGGCGTTCGACAAGGATTTCCCGACGGACTGGAGCGGGTACAACTACCTGGTGATGGTGGCCCGCACCAGCACTTCCCAGTACATGTATCTGGGAATGAATACCGACAGCGGGTACGCCGAGGCCAGCATTACCTTCTATGCTTCCGACGGATGGATCCGCACGGCGATTCCGCTGGATTATTTCCGCAAGCGTCCCGCCGCGTCCCACGACATGGCGGCGACCTTCAATAAGAAACGCCCCTTCGCCCACATCGGCCTGCACGGGACCCAGCGTGAGCTGGTCGGGGTCGATTCCATCGGCCTCCGGATGAGCATGCCCGTCAATGACTGCAAGATCGATTTGGCCGACGTGTATCTGGCCGTGGAGGACCCGGGCGATGCGTATCTGGGCGACAAGCCTGTCGTGGACGAGTTCGGCCAGTGGAACCTGGGTGAGTTTGAGGGAAAGGTCCATTCCGAGGAGGAACTCCGTGCGGAATGGGCGAAAGAGGATGCCTTCCTGGCGGCTTTCCAGGACGATACCCATTCCGAATACGGCGGTCTCCTCTCCCGTAAGGTAAAGGCTACGGGCTATTTCCGGGTCGAGAAGATCGACGGGAAATGGTGGTTCGTCGACCCGGGCGGCTGCCTGTTCCTGTCCAATGCCTCCACCGACATCGAGCCGGGCGGCGGCGGAACCGTCCTCAATCCGCTTCCGGGCATGTATGTGGAAAAGGCTCCGGAAGGGTTCGTTCCTCCCACCGACCTGCGGAAGACGCTCGGCCGTGTGGTCCGGGTACAACCTGCCCCGGAAGGCGAGCCGGACCATGTCGTCTGGCTGACCGACTGGAACCTCTATCGCCGCCATGGCGCCGAAGATACCGAACGGAAAGCCAACCAGCTCAACATCAACCGCATGAAGGCCTGGGGGATGAACACCATCGGCAACTGGTCCAGCCGCGCCCTGATGGATATGGGCCAGGTCCCGTTCATGACTTCGCTCGGCGGCATCGGCATCCAGACGGGCATTTACGGCATGCCGGACGTGTACCGGGAGGACTTCGAGTCCATCGTGGATGAAGGTGTGAAACGTTCCACCGAACGCTACAAGGGCAACAGGATGCTCATCGGCTGGTTCCTCGGCAACGAGCCCACCTGGAGCAACCGCGAGACCCTCCTGTGCGACTATATCCTGGAAGCGGACGACGCCATGCCCATGAAGCAGGCTCTCCTGAAGCATATCGCCAAGTTCGGCGACACGCCGGAAAGCCGGAAGGCCTTTGCCTACGAAACCTTCGAACGGTTCGTCAGGACCGTGGACAAGGCACTGAAAAAGTACGATCCGGAGCACCTGAACCTTGGCATCCGTTTCGGAGCCGGCCTTCCGGCCGACGAGGTCCTCGAGATCTGCAAGAAGTACTTCGACGTGTACAGCTTCAACAACTACGGCATCGAGGCCAATGTCCGGACGATGGACCGCGTGTCCGAGGTTACCGGTCTGCCGATGATCATCGGCGAGTACCATTTCGGCTCCGTGGACCGTTCCCTTGGCGAATCCGTCATCAAAGTGACCTCCCCGGAACAACGCGCGATTGCCTACCGGAACTATACGGAGAAGGCTTTCTCGTATCCGGGCCTCATCGGTGTGTGCTGGTTTGCCTGGTATGACGAGCCGATTCTCGGCCGGGGTGACGGCGAAAACTACAATACCGGTCTCCTGGATGCGACGGACCGTCCTTATCCCCGCATGGTTGAGGCGATCCGGACCTCTGCAGAGAGGATGTACGATATCCACGAAGGGAAGGTTGCCCCGTTCGATGAGCGTCCGGTCCGGGCGGGCAGGGACTTTGTCGACGCCTGGTCACCGAAGTAAGCGGTTCTCCCGAAATGGGAAAATACCTATTATTGGGGATTGAATCTTTGGTTCAATCCCCTTATCTTTGCGCCGTCAAAGCGCAAAAATACGAATCATGAAGCTTTCTGATCTTCAAACCGGGGAAAAGGCGGTCATCGTCAAGGTCAACGGTCACGGATCCTTCCGGAAGCGGCTCATCGAGATGGGCTTCATCCAGGGGAAGGAGGTGACGGTCGTCCTGAACGCCCCGCTCAGGGACCCGATTGAATATGAGATCATCGGATACAGGATATCCCTCCGCCGGGAAGAGGCGGAACAGATCGAGGTGGTGAATGAAGCGGAGGCCCGCGAGGCCCTCGCGAGCGACGAGCATCTCCAGGGGCTGCCGGAGGATATGGCGGAGCGGGAGCGCCTGGACAAGGCCCTCGCGCATCTGGCCGAGGAGCGGAATCATGTGATCCGCGTCGCCCTGGTGGGCAATCCCAACTGCGGCAAGACCTCCCTGTTCAACATCGCGTCCGGTTCCCACGAGCATGTGGGCAACTACTCCGGCGTGACGGTGGATGCGAAAGAGGGGCATTTCAAGCACAAGGGCTACGACATCACGCTGGTCGACCTGCCCGGAACCTATTCGTTGTCAGCGTATTCCCCAGAGGAGCTGTATGTCCGGAAGAACCTCATCGACGCTATGCCGGATGTGGTCGTGAACGTCGTGGACGCCTCCAACATCGAGCGGAACCTGTACCTGACAACCCAGGTCATCGACATGAACCTCCGGACCGTGATGGCCCTGAACATGTATGACGAGTTGCAGCACAAGGGGGACAAGCTGGATACCGACCAGCTGGGCCGGCTGCTGGGCATCCCCGTCTGTCCGACGGTGAGCCGTGACGGGCGCGGAATCCCGGAACTGTTCGATACGGTCATCAAGGTGTATGAGAATGCCGACCCTGCGATTGCCCGTCACATCCATATCAATCATGGGGTGGAAATAGAGAAGGCGATCACGCGCCTTCGTGACATGATCTTCCAGAACGAGGAAATACGGTCGAAATATTCCACCCGCTACGTCGCCATCAAGTATTTGGAGAAGGACCGGGACATCGAGGCGATGGTCGCGAATTTCCCGAACCGGGAGGCGATGGAAGCGGTCCGGAAGGAAGAAGAGGAGCGGATAGACAAGCTTCTGCACACGACGCCAGAGGCGGCGATTGTCGATGCCAAATACGCTTTCATCCAGGGCGCCCTGGCGGAAACCTATGAGAAATACCAGGAAGAAAAGCCCCGGCGGACCATTACCGACCGGATCGACGCCATCGTCACGAACAAGTGGCTGGCTTTCCCGATCTTCATCTTCCTGCTGTGGGTCACGTTCTGGGCGACCTTCACCATCGGACAGTACCCGATGGACTGGATCGACTGGCTCGTCGCGAAATTCGGCGGATTCGTGGGCGCGTTCATGAAGGAGGGCTGGCTGAAGGACCTCATTGTGGACGGTATCATTGCCGGCGTGGGCAGCGTCCTCAGCGGCTACATGGCCCGCGCAGCCTTCATCGTGGACAAGCTCATGCACCGGATCGGCCTGCACGGCAAGTCGTTCATCCCCATGGTGATGGGCTTCGGATGCAACGTGCCGGCCATCATGGCCACCCGCTCCATCGAGAGCCGGAAGTCACGCCTCATCACCATCGCCATCATCCCGTTCATGTCCTGTGCGGGACGGCTTCCCATCTTCGTCCTGTTCGCAGGGGCGTTCTTCCCGCATAATGCGGCGACCGCCCTGCTGGGAATCTATCTGCTGGGGGTTGTCCTGGCCATCCTGAGTGCGCGCGTCCTGCGGCATTTCATCAAGGATGACGACCTTCCTTTCGTGATGGAACTTCCGCCTTACCGTGTCCCTACCGGCAAGGCCATCTGGCGCCACACGTGGGAGAAGGGCAAGCAGTACCTGGAGAAGATGGCGACAACCATCCTTGCCTTCTCCATCGTCATCTGGTTCCTGGGCTATTTCCCGCGGAATGCGGAGCAGGGTGCCGCCTATCAGCAGGAGCATTCTTACATCGGGCTGCTCGGAAAGACCGTGGAACCGGTCCTGGAGCCCCTGGGCTTCAACTGGAAGATGGATGTGGGCCTGCTGGCCGGAGTGGGTGCCAAGGAGCTGGTGGTCAGCACCCTGGGCGTGATGTACGCCGGGGACGAGGGCGCGGATGCCGATGAAAACAGCACCGCCCTCCAGAGTGCGCTGAAGGGCGATATCCCGCTGGCGGCCGCGGTGGCCTATATGGTCTTCGTCTTGCTGTACTTCCCCTGTATCGCCACCTTCGTGGCGATCAAGAATGAGACCGGCAAATGGCGCTGGGCGATCCTCTGTGCCCTGTATACGATGCTGGTCGCGTGGGTTTTCGGCTTTATCGCGTACAGGTTGTTTTTGTCATTCTGAGGAGGGCGGAGCCCGACGAAAGAATCTATCCTTCCGTCACGTGGATCAGCGCCTTTACCGGCGCGAGGTCCTCGATGATGCTACGTCCGGGGAGGTCGTCGATCTCCACCAGGAAAACGAAGTCGGTGACCTTCACCTTATACTCTTTTCCGTCAATGGTAACCTTCTGGCTGTTCAGGCTTTCCACGATGCCGCGGGCGGTGCCGCCGGTGGCGAGGATGTCGTCGAAAAAGGTGATCGGGATGATGTCACCCTCTCTCTTGCAGGCCGCCAGGTCGGAGAGGCGGTAGAAGACCTGGTCCTTGCCGTATTCCTTCACGATGTCCACGGCGATGAGGTCTCCCTCGGCGAAAGGAAGTTTTCCCTTCTTCCGGACGGGGATGACATTCTCCGCCATGCCGCTGTACAGCAGCGGGGCGGTGAACAGGAATCCGCGCGCTTCAGGGGCGACGATGTTCGGGGAACCGCAGGCCGCGCCGATGTCGTCGACCAGGCTCCGGAAAATGTCCTTGTCCTGCAGGAAAGGGATGATGTCCACGAAATTGACCCCGTGGATGGGGAAGTTCGGATAGAACTTCAAGACTTCCTTGTAATCCATGATTATTCGATGGTGTTGATGTCGATCAGGTTGTTCAGGAGGGCATAGACCGTCAGGCCGGCGACCGTCTTGATGCCCGTCTTGCGGGTAATGTTCTTGCGGTGGGTGATGACCGTATGGATGGAGATGCTCTCCGCATCGGCAATCTCCTTGTTCAGCATGCCCTTGGCCACGCACACCAGGATTTCCTTCTCGCGGGAGGAGAGTTCCTCTCCTTTGTCCCCAGGGATGTCGACGCTGCTTTCCAGGGTGGTGTGCATCTTCCGGTTGACGATCGGGACGAGGATGCCGTCCTCCACGAGGATATGCTTGGCCAGATCCTCCTGCAGGGTGAAGATGCACGTGAGTGCCCGGAAGATTTCCTGCTGTCCGCATACCGACGGCATGTATTTCATGATCAGGTTCTTCAGGTCTTCCAGTTTCTCCTCTACGTGGGAGTGGTTTTCCTCATAGTCCCCGGTCGCGAAATTCCCGTGATGCAGGGCGGCTTCCGCCTGTGGGAACACGGTTTCCTCCTCGTATTCCAGGTGCTTGAAAAGCTCGTCCTTGTATTCGTTGAAGAAACGCCGGATCGTGCTCTTGTGCCGCTCGCTGCAGGGCTCGGTCAGGGCTACCAAGGCGTCGGTAAGCTCTTTCATCGCCACTTCCGTATAATAGGCGTGGGATCGGCGGAGATACTTGAGGACATCCCTGAGGTCCGCTTTCCGGATCCGGTCCTTCGGGGGAAGGCTGCCGTCGGAGGCGTGGACGCTGCAGATCAGCAGGAAAGTTTCCGGGTCGACGTCCTGCCGGCGGCATACCTCTTCTACGGTCTCGTCGCCGAAACCGAAGGGGATGCCCATCCGCGTGAGTACGCCGGGCAGGCTGGGGCTGGTGGACATCAGCTCCGCCATTTTCATGGAGGGAGACGGCAGGTGCCGTTCGGAAGGGTTGGTCAGAGGGGTCGTCATTTCAGCGCAGCAAATTTAGCAAATATCATCGGAAAACAAAACCCTCCTGCCTTTCTCAAGGGAAGAGGGCTTACACAACAATAAAAGGAACACTATAAACTTTTGTCTAATTATTTGGCTTTTTCCAAAGGCAAAGATACGGCGATTCCCCGCCGCGGTCAATCCCAAGATATTGGTATTTTCGCGAGCGGGATGCCGGCGATGAGGCTCTTGCCGGCCTTGAGCTGCTTGCGGGCGCCAACGAAGGACAAGGCCGCAGAGAAGGGCGATTCTTTTCTTGTTTGTGTCAGTATTTGGAACAAAGACAGGTTTTTGTCAGAAAACACCGGTGCGGAAGGGGTGTTTTGTACTGGCGCGTTTTTTGTAGGAAGATACTCCCGGAAAATTTTTAAACCTTAATAAAAGAAGTATGAAAAAGATTCTTTCCACCCTCCTTGCAGCATCCCTGATGCTTCTTGGAACCCAGGCTTTCGCCCAGATTTCCGTGAATGCCGGTTATCTCAATTCCTCCATCAAAGTCGGAAGCGGCGATCCCTCCAACGCCAACGGTGCTTTTGCCGGCGTGTCCTTCAACGTTCCTCTCTTCGGTGGTCTCGCCATCGCCCCTGGTGTCTATTATTCGATGATCACCAGCAAGAACACCGCCAACCTGGGCTCCATCGCTTCCGGTTCCGGTACCTTCATGGAGCATGCCATCAACGTTCCCGCCTATCTGAACTACAACATCGCCCTCAACCGCGACACGAATTTCTTCATCTTTGGCGGCCCTACGCTTCAGTATGGTCTCGCTTCTACGGTGAAATATGATGGTAACGTGCTGGGTATCAGCGGAAGCACCACTTCCGACAATTACAAGAACGACAACTACAACCGCATGAACCTCTATCTGGGCGGCGGTATCGGCATCAACGCCGGTGGTTACATGGTCACCGTGGGCTATGACTACGGTATGATGAACCAGTACAAGGGCGACAACGCTCCCAGCGCCCATCGTTCCAACATCAAGATCGGCGTCGGTTACAACTTCTAGATTCCTTCGGCCTTCGGTCTCGGGATGACAGACTATTGTCATTCCGAGCGAAGCGAAAGAATCTCATTTCTTTAGTGAGTATTCGCATCCGCAGTAGAGCTGGTTGTAAAACCGCTCGCTGCGGATGATTTCGTTCCTCCGCTCCTGCAGGCCCCCCTTGCGCCAGTTCCGGGGCCACCAGTTGACGCCGGGGACTTGGCTGCAGGCCCATTCGCCAGCCTCGTCCACCTGTTCCAGGCTCTTCCAGCGGGAGGAGGCGAGGGTCGTCGTGAGGACCGGAAAACCATTCTCGGAGGCATATTTCGCCGCCCTTAAAAGCCGGTACTTGAAACAGTTCAGGCAGCGGCCGCCGCGTTCCGGTTCGTTCTCCAGCCCGGCGGCGCAGCCCTCCCAGTCGTCGTGGTCATAGACGTCGTCCACGATAGGAATTCCCCACTTCTGAGCATAGCGGATGCATTCGTTCAGCCGGTGGTCGTACTCTTCGTGGGGGAAGATGTTGGAATTGGAATAGAAGATGGTCGGTCGGACTCCGTTGTCCATGAGGCACTCCACGACGGCGCTGGAGCATGGCGCGCAGCACGCATGCAGCAGCACTTTCTCCGCCCCGAGGGGCACTTCCAGTTGTACGTGCGGTTTCATAAGACATGCAAAGATACGAACTATTCCTGTACAAGTCTCACTTGTGCGACAGAATCTTCCCGGGTTGACGTTTTTGTGTTCAAGCGAAAGCAGATATAACCTGTTTTGCCCACTTGGGCCGACGTTTGAACAGGAAAGCAGGCATGGAACGTTGGTTTTCTGTACAAGCGAGACTTGTACAAAGACACGGCCTCTTGAAACCGGGAATCTTTTCGTATCTTTGCAGATCCCCAACGAACAGACAGATGGCCATTCACACCGATAATCTCCAAGAGAAACAGCCCGCCGGCAGGAAGATGAACGGCTGGCTCGCCCTGAGCCCGCTCCTGGTTTTCCTGCTCACCTATCTGGTCTCCTCCCTCGTCGCCCGCGACTTCTACAAGGTCCCGGTGGCGGCGGCGTTCATCATCGCGTCGGCCTATGCGATGCTCATCACCCGGAGCGTGGACAAGACGGACGACAAGATTGCCATCTTCTCCCGGGGCGCCGGGAACCGGAACGTGCTCCTGATGATCTGGATTTTCGTGCTGGCGGGGGCGTTCGCGGCGACGGCGAAAGACATCGGGGCCATTGACGCGACAGTCAATGCTACGCTTAAAATCCTGCCTGGGAGACTCATCTACGCGGGACTTTTCCTCGCTGCCTGTTTCATTTCCATGGCCATCGGCACGAGCGTCGGAACCATCGTCGCCCTTGTCCCCATCGCGGCGGGCATCGCCCAGGAGACGGGCGTAGGCGTTCCTTTCATCACGGCCGTGGTCATCGGTGGCGCCTTCTTCGGTGACAACCTTTCGTTCATTTCCGACACCACCGTGGCGGCGACCAAGAGCCAGGGGTGCTCCATGCGGGACAAGTTCCGCGTGAACCTGTGGATTGCGGCCCCGGCGGCTATCCTGGTAGCGGCCCTGTATGTCGTGCTGGGCCTCCGGGTGGATGCGGTTCCCTCCGTGGAAACGGTAAACTGGCTGGGACTCATCCCCTATCTGCTGGTCATCGGTCTGGCCCTGGCAGGGGTGAATGTTGTCACGGTACTTGCTGTCGGCATCGGGGTGAACGGGATCCTCGGCTGGGCGACCGGCGCTTATGACTGGATTGGCTGGATGGCATCCATCGGCGGCGGCATCGGGTCCATGGGCGAGCTGATCATCGTCTCCCTCCTGGCCGGCGGCATGCTGGAACTCATCCGCTACAACGGCGGACTGGACTTCATCATCGGCGGACTCACCCGGCGCATCCGGGGTAAGCGCGGGGCGTATTTCTCTATCGCCGGGCTCGTCTCCCTCGTGAACTTCTGCACGGCGAACAACACCATCGCCATCATCACCGTGGGTCCGCTCGCCCGGGATATTTCCGACAGGTTCGGCCTGGACTCGCGCAAGACGGCCTCCATCCTGGACACCTTCTCCTGCCTCATCCAGGGCGTCATCCCTTACGGGGCGCAGATGCTCATGGCGAGTGGCCTTTCCGGGGTGTCGGCCGCTTCCATCACGGGTTACCTCTACTATCCGTTCGCGTTGGGTTTTTTCGCCGTCCTGTCCATCCTTTTCCGCTTCCCGCGGAAATACAGTTGCTGAACCGCCCGATTTTGCCGATTTTTTGCTACCTTTGCAAAAATTCCGCGCAATATGTCCTTTATCGAAGAACGAATCGCCCTGGAAGGCCTCACTTTTGACGATGTACTGCTCATCCCGGCGTACTCCGAGGTCCTCCCGCGGGAAGTGAGCCTGCGCACCCGGTTCTCCCGCCATATCGCCCTGAACATCCCGGTCGTGTCCGCCGCCATGGACACCGTCACCGAAGCGCCGATGGCCATCGCCCTGGCAAGGGAAGGAGGCATCGGCGTTATTCATAAGAACATGGGCATCGCCGCCCAGGCCGCCGAAGTCCGCAAGGTCAAGCGGTCCGAGAACGGGATGATCAACGATCCCGTCACGATCAACCAGGATGCGACGGTCGGGGACGCCCTCTCCCTGATGAAAGAGAACCACATCGGCGGTATTCCCGTCACCGACGGGGAGTGCCATCTGGTGGGTATCGTCACGAACCGGGACGTCCGCTTCTTCGACGACCTGTCCGTACCGGTGCGTGCCGTCATGACATCCGAAAACCTCGTGACCATTCCCGACACCCGCACGGACCGCGAGTACGTGAAATCCGTCCTTCAGAAATACAAGGTGGAGAAACTCCCGGTCGTGGACGCCAAGGGCTGCATTGTGGGCTTGATCACCTACAAGGACCTGATCAAGGAGCGCCTGCATCCGGACGCCTGCAAGGACGACAAGGGACGCCTCCGCGTGGCGGCGGGCATCGGCATCACGCCGGACGCCCTGGACCGCGTGGCCGCCCTGTACGCCGAAGGCGTGGACGCCGTGGTGCTGGATTCCGCCCACGGGCACAGCAAGGGCGTCATCGACCTCCTGAAGCGCGTGAAGGCCGCTTATCCGTCCCTGGACGTGGTGGTCGGCAACGTGGCGACCGAGGAAGGTGCGCGCGACCTGGTCAAGGCCGGTGCCGACGGCGTGAAAGTGGGCATCGGACCGGGCTCCATCTGCACCACCCGCATCGTGGCGGGCGTAGGCGTACCCCAGCTGAGCGCCATCTACAATGCGTACCAGGCCATCAAGGGCACGGACGCGACCCTCATCGCCGACGGCGGCCTCCGCTATTCCGGCGACATCGTCAAGGCCCTCGCGGCCGGCGGCGACTGCGTGATGTGCGGGTCTATGTTCGCCGGCACCGAAGAATCCCCGGGCGAGACGATCATCTACAGCGGCCGCAAGTTCAAGTCCTACCGCGGCATGGGTTCCATCGACGCGATGGCGGCCGGCTCCAAGGACCGTTATTTCCAGTCCGACAAGGTGGAACTCAAGAAACTGGTTCCGGAGGGCATCGTGGGCCGGGTGCCGTACAAGGGAACCCTCGCCGAGACCGTCTACCAGCTCGTGGGTGGCCTCCGCTCGGGCATGGGCTATTGCGGCGCGAAGGACCTGGAAGCCCTCAAGCAGGCCAAGTTCACCCGCGTCACCGCCAGCGGCATGGCGGAGAGCCATCCGCATGACATCACGATCACCAAGGAGACGCCTAACTACTCCCGCGGTGAATAAGATCATCATCCTCGACTTCGGCTCCCAGGTCACGCAGCTTATCGGCCGCCGCCTCCGGGAGCTGAATGTTTATTGCGAAATCTATCCGTACAACAAGATGCCGGTCCTGGACGGCTCCGTGAAGGGAGTCATCCTGTCCGGCAGTCCCTGCTCCGTGCGGGATGCGAACGCCCCCGGGCTGGACCTGTCGGCGGTCAAGGGCCGGCTCCCGCTCCTGGGCATCTGCTACGGGGCGCAGTATCTGGCGCACCACTACGGCGGCAAGGTGGAGGGATCCCTCGCCCGTGAATACGGCCGGGCCATGCTGGACGTCACCCGTCCGGACTCCCCGCTGCTGGAGGGCGTCAAGGTCCATTCCCAGGTGTGGATGTCCCACGGGGACACCATCTCCCGCCTTCCGGAGGGGGGCGTCGCCATCGCTGAGACGTCGGACATCCCGTACGCCGCCTACCAGATCGTCGGCGAACCTACTTTCGCGGTGCAGTTCCATCCGGAGGTATTCCATACGGAGGAAGGTTCCAAGATCCTGGCGAATTTCGCCCTCGACATCTGTGGATGCGCGGGGGACTGGACACCGGATTCCTTCATCGAGACCACCGTGGCCGCCCTCCGGGAACAGCTCGGGGACGACAAAGTCATCCTGGGGCTTTCCGGCGGCGTGGACTCCACCGTGGCAGGCGTGCTCCTGAACAAGGCCGCCGGCCACAACCTCACCTGCATCTTTGTCAATAACGGGCTCCTGCGGAAGAACGAGTACGAGGACGTGCTCGCTTCCTACCAGGACATGGGCCTGAACGTCATCGGGGCCGACGCCTCCCGGGCTTTTCTGGACGCCCTTGCCGGGGTCACCGAGCCCGAGGAGAAGCGCAAGGTCATCGGCCGGCTCTTTGTGGAGACTTTCGACAAGTACGCCCGGAGCATCGAAGGCGCCCGCTGGCTCGCCCAGGGAACTATCTATCCCGACGTCATCGAGTCCGCCGGCATCCCCGGCATCGCCTCCAAGATCAAGAGCCACCACAATGTGGGCGGTCTCCCCAAGGAGATGAACCTGCAGGTCGTGGAACCCCTCCGGATGCTCTTCAAAGACGAGGTCCGTCGCGTGGGCCGCGCCCTGGGCATCAAGGAGGAACTCGTAGGCAGGCATCCTTTCCCGGGACCGTCCCTGGGTGTCCGCATCCTCGGCGACATCACCGAAGAGAAGCTTCGCATCCTACGGGAAGCCGACGACATCTTCATCCGCGGTCTCCGCGCCTACGACTGCACCGGAAAGGGTTTCCGCAGCGCTTCCGACCCGCGCGTGGAGGCTGCGAACCTCTACGACGCCATCTGGCAGGCAGGCGTGGTCCTGCTGCCCATCCGCAGCGTCGGTGTCATGGGCGACGAGCGTACCTATGAGCATCCGGTCGCCCTCCGCGCGGTGGTCTCCACCGATGCGATGACCGCCGACTGGTTTCCCCTCCCGTACGACTTCCTCGGAGAGATCTCCAATGAAATCATCAACAAGGTCCGTGGCGTGAACCGGGTCGTCTATGACGTGAGCTCGAAGCCGCCGGCAACCATTGAATGGGAATAAAACGAATCATTAACACATAACCCTTACAGAAAAATGACAACAGGTAACGTTCGTCCCGCGGACATGGAGCGGATCACGACCCCCGCATTGGCCCAGAAATTCATCGAAGAGCAGATCCAGGCGCTGCGCGCGCAGATCGGCGACAAGAAGGTTCTGCTCGCCCTCTCGGGCGGTGTCGATTCCTCCGTGGTTGCGGCCCTCCTCATCAAGGCTGTCGGCAAGCAGCTGGTTTCCGTCCACGTCAACCACGGCCTTCTCCGCAAGGGCGAGGCCGAGCAGGTCGTCCGCGTGTTCCGCGACGAGCTCCAGTCCAATCTCGTCTATGTCGATGCCACGGACCGCTTCCTGGACAAGCTCGCCGGCGTAGCCGATCCCGAGCAGAAGCGGAAGATCATCGGCTCCGAATTCATCCGCGTCTTCGAGGAAGAGGCCCGCAAGCTGGACGGCATCAGCTTCCTGGCCCAGGGTACCATCTACCCGGACATCGTGGAATCCGGCCCCGTCAAGTCCCACCACAATGTGGGCGGCCTTCCGGATGACCTCCAGTTCGAGCTCGTGGAGCCCATCAAGCTCCTGTTCAAGGACGAGGTCCGCGTCGTGGGCAAGGAGTTGGGACTCCCGGACAACATGGTCTTCCGTCAGCCGTTCCCCGGCCCCGGCCTGGGCGTCCGCTGCACCGGTGCCATCACGCGCGACCGGTTGGAGGCCCTCCGCGAGAGCGACGCCATCCTCCGCGAGGAGTTTGAGAAAAACGGCTTGGCCGGCAAGGTCTGGCAGTATTTCACCGTGGTCCCCGACTACAAGTCCACGGGTGTGAAGGACAACAAACGCAGCTGGGACTGGCCGGTCATCATCCGTGCCGTGAACACCCGCGACGCCATGACCGCCACCATCGAGGAAATCCCTTACGCGCTGCTGCACCACATCACCAAGCGCATCGTGACGGAGGTCCCGGGCGTGAACCGCGTGCTGTACGACCTGACGCCGAAGCCCACTGGAACCATCGAATGGGAATAGTCCGAACGGCGGTCTCCGATGCATTTTCAAGGTGCCCGGCTGGTCCGGGCATCTTTTTTCGAAAAAACCGCCGCTACCTATTGCGGATTCAGAAAAAAACCGTAAATTTGCAGTCCCGTTTTGGGAAATTGAGATATGGTGTAATGGTAGCACTACAGATTCTGGCTCTGTCAGTGAGGGTTCGAGTCCTTCTATCTCAACGAAAATCAGCCTTTTGAAGCTGATTTTTATTTTGAAAACGGTATGGCGGGGTAGCTCAGCTGGTTAGAGCGTCGGATTCATAATCCGGAGGTCGTGGGATCGTGACCCACTCCCGCTACTGAATTACAACATACGCGAGTGGACGAGTACGAAGTCCCTTGCACCTGAACAACCTCTCTATATACCCGGCGCTTTTCAGCGGCGGATTTTTTATTGTCTGTCAAGCTGTTACAGGGGTCCTGTCAGTTCCGGACGTGTCTATGACAGAACCGATCGCCCAAGCCGGATGACAGGGCCTTTCTATCCAAAAACGGTCCAAATCTGTGACCATATATGCGACCAGTGATGTTTAACAAAAAAATGGTCGCATTTTATGACGCCACGGTGCTATCACATGTACACTGCTGATGCGTACAAAAAAGCAAGCATAGATTGCCTTCCAGTTGTACGCTTCACTTGTGTACGTAGTCATGAAGGTGGACCAGGATCCATAATAAGGGTCGTAAAGATGGATACTGCCGGCGGAATGGACTGGCAAGCAAAACGACTCGAAGGAAAAGTCTTCACCGTGCGTTTCATAGACTCCGCCGGACAGATTCACCTCGAAGAGACAGGACTTGCCCTCATCCCTGGTGTCGATGAATATGAAATTGTGAAGTAACGCTATTGGAAAAGAAGGTGACTAATAAGTGATTATTGGTCACCTTCTTTCTTTCCGTCAGTGTTAAACCCCTTTATAAACTGTAAAGTCCTTTACAAAAAGTGTTAAATCGTTGTAAAGTCCTTTACAGTGTTTACACAGACACTTATTGCGTATCTGCTTGAAAATCATCGCATTATACACGTCGGCTTATTTTTTGCAAAGGGAAGCCTTGATATAAAGCATTTACGATGATTTCAGTATCCAATCTTTCCAAGATCTTTCGCACGGAAGAGATCGAGACCACGGCCCTCAACGGCGTTTCCTTCGAAATCAAGGACGGCGAGTTCGTCGCCATCATGGGCCCTTCCGGCTGCGGCAAATCTACGCTGCTGAACATTCTGGGCCTGCTGGACAATCCGACCAGCGGTTCCTATGAACTCCTTGGCACCGAGGTGGGCGGACTGAAGGAGAAAGAGCGCACCAAGTTCCGCAAGGGC
>CACYWN010000008.1 GCA_902778105.1 uncultured Bacteroidia bacterium | reverse complement strand
GCCGGCGATGATGAAGGCGATTTCCTTGGAGTCCACCGGGTGCATCTTACCGTCGTACACATACACGCGGATGTCGCGGGCGTAGGAACCGGTGAGCGGGCCTTCCTCCATCTTGGACTTGATACCCTTGAGGATGGCGGGCATGAAGCCGAGGTCGATGGAACCGCCGACGACGCAGTTGTAGAACTCCAGTTTGCCGCCCCACTCGAGGTCGGTGATGTCCTGGCTCTTGAAGTTGAACACGGTATCCTTGCCGTCGATCTTGAAGTTCTTCGGGGCTTCCTGGCCTTCGACGTACGGGCACACGAGGAGGTGCACCTCACCGAACTGGCCGGCGCCGCCGGACTGCTTCTTGTGACGGTACTGGGCGGTCGCGATCTTGGTGATGGTCTCGCGGTACGGCACCTTCGGAGCGTAGAGCTCGATGTTCTGCTTGAACTCGTTGTTCACTCTCCACTTGACGTAGTTGATGTGCTGCTCGCCCATACCGGAAAGGATGGTCTGGCGGAGTTCCTTGGAGTACTCGACGGTGATGGTCGGATCCTGGGCCGCGATCTTGTTCAGGGCGTCGCCCACCTTGGCCTCGTCGTTCTTGTCGACGGCCTTGACGGCGCAGCGGTACTTCGCATCCGGGAACACCATGTGCTCGATGGCCTCCTGGCCGGGAGCGGCGAGGGTGACGTCGGTCTTGCCGGCCTTGAGTTTCATGACGCAGCCGATGTCACCAGCGCAGATGGAAGAAACCTTCTCCTTCTTGGAACCTGCGACGGCGTAGATGGCGCTGAGGCGCTCGCCGTTGCCGGTCTCAGGGTTCACGAGGTCGGCGCCCTCGTTGAGGGTACCGCTCATCACCTTGAAGTAGGACACCTCACCGAGGTGCTGCTCCACGGAAGTCTTGTAGATGAAGATGCTCACGGGACCGGCCGGATCGCAGACGACGTCGCCGCCGTCGATGGTCTTCTGGACCGTACCGAGCGGGCTCGGGCACACATTGACGATGAACTCCATGAGGCGGCGGACACCGATGTTGGCCTTCGCGGACACGCAGAAGACGGGAATCACTTCGCACTTGACAAGTCCGGCGCGGATACCCTCGCGGATTTCATCGGTAGAAAGTTCCATCGTCTCGAAGAACTTCTCCATCAGTTCGTCGGAACCTTCGGCGGCCTTCTCCATGAGTTCGGCGCGGAGTTCCTCGGCCTCGTCGGCATAGGCGGCGGGGATGTCAAGTTCCTCGTTCTTGGCGTTGTAGAACTTCATCGTGATGACGTCCACGAAACCTTCCAGGCCCGGACCCGGATTCACCGGGAACTGGCAGATGGCGGCCTTGGAGCCGAACTCCTCGCTGATGGCGTGACGGACACCTTCCCAGTTGGCCTTGTCGTGATCCATTTGGTTCACGGCGATGACCATGGGCTTGCCGTACTGGTCGGCATAGCGGGAGAAGATGGTGGTACCCACCTCGACACCGGCCGTGCCGTTCATGACCATGATCGCGCTCTCGACAACCTTGAAAGCGGAAAGGGCACCGCCGCTGAAGTCATCGGAACCCGGCGCATCGATGAAGTTGATCTTGCAGCCGCCGAACTCGCCGTACAGGGGAGTCGCGTTGATGGACTTCTGGTTGGTCTGTTCGAACTCGGTGTTGTCGGAAACCGTGTTCTTCTCTTCGACACTGCCACGGCGGTCGATTACCTTGCCCTCGTAGAGCATGGCCTCGGACAGCGAGGTCTTACCGGAACGGGAAGCACCGATGAGGACCACGTTGCGGATTTTGTCAGTTGTGTAGCTTTTCATTGCAATGATATTGGATTACTAATTTTTCAGCGTTTCCCGCGCTTATTACGCGCAGTCCGCAAAGATAACGATTTTTCCGGCAAATCCAATAAAAATGGCTACCTTTGGGCCCTATGAAGGAAATTCACCTGTCGGGATGCCTGGAGCCGGGACGGCTGGAGGCGGGCTGCGACGAGGCCGGACGCGGCCCCCTCGCGGGACCGGTGTACGCCGCCGCCGTCATCCTGCCGGAAGACTTCCACCACCCGCTCCTGAACGACTCCAAGCAGATGACGGAGAAGGCGCGGGAGGAGCTGCGGCCCGTCATCGAGGCTGAGGCCGTCGCCTGGGCCGTGGAGGCCGTCCAGGCCGACGAGATCGACCGGCTCAACATCCTCTGGGCCTCCGTCACGGGGATGCAGCGGGCGGTATTGAAGCTGGACCCGGCACCGGATTTCCTCCTCATCGACGGCAACAAGTTCCGTCCCTTCGGCCGTTACGGCTTCAAGGACTTCCGCACCGTAGTCCACGGCGACGCCACCTTCGCCTCCATCGCCGCGGCATCGGTCCTCGCGAAGACATACCGGGACGAATTCATGCGGAAACTCGCGCAGGAATACCCGCAGTACGGCTGGGACCGCAACATGGGCTACCCCACCCCGGAGCACATCGAAGCGATCCGGCGCCACGGCTTTACGCCCTGGCACCGGAAGTCGTTCCATGTAAAGGAGTTGGAACCGGCCTTATCCTTGTTCCCCTGCGATTGATTTGCTACCTTTGTAAAAACATCGGCAGACAATGAAACGGATCTTTACCACTGTCCTTATCATCCTCACTTTCGTCCTCGCGGCGAAAGCCCAGACCATTCCGGTCAATCCGAAATTCGGTGCCGTCTCGGACGCCGAAATCGACATGACCACCTATGCGCCGGACACCTCGGCCGTGGCGGTCATGCTGTACCGGGAATATACGATGAGCCTGACCATCAGCCACATTACGGGAGACTTCAGCAAGGAGATCACCGTCCACGAGCGCATCAAGGTGCTCAAGGAGGAAGGGAAGAAATTCGGCGACTACAGTTTCCGGTATATCAGTTCCAGCAACCTGAAAGAGGCGTACTCCGGCGTCAAGGTGGAAACATACAACCGGGAGAACGGCAAGGTCGTGCGGACGAAGATGTCCAGGAAGTATGACTTCGACGAAGTCTTTTCCGAGGACGTCCGCCGGCGTTCCTTCTCCGCGGAGAACGTGAAGGTAGGGTCGGTCATCGAGGTGTACTACAAGTTCTCCTCTCCCCGCTATTATGACATTGCCGATGTGGATATCCAGCTGTCGATTCCCGTCAACATGGTGCACGTGGAGGTCGGGACGGCGGAGTTTCTGACCATAAACCGCACCCAGCGCGGATCCGTGCCCACCCGGTACCGGCAGGACGGACGCAACCAGATCCTGGGCACCGGTCCGACGAACTACCGGGAGAACATCGACATCTATGATGCCGTGGATGTACCGGCCCTTCCGTCGGAATCCCACTCCTTCTGCCCGGAACAGTACCGGAGCGCGATCAGTTACGATTTGTCCGGCGTGGTCATCCCCGGCGCCGTCTACGAGAGCATCAGCATGAACTGGTCCGACGTGGACAAGGCCATCCGGGAATCGGACATTTTCCGCGTATGCAAATCCAGGTTCCGGGATGTCAAGGAACTGGAAAGAGAACTAGAAGGCGTGGAAGGTGACGCCGCCCGCATCGCCGCAGTCCGGAACCACGTCGCCGGAAAGGTGAAATGGGACGGCACCAGCCGCCTGGTGCCCGCCGAGGCGCGGACGGTGCTCAAACAGGGGTCCGGCACCGACGCGGACATCAACGCACTGACGGCCAGCGCCCTGAACGCACTCGGATACACAGCGGAGCCGGTGATGGTCAAGCTGCGCACGAGCGGGATGCTGATCGACTTCCATATCTCCCTGCGCTCCTTCGACACGTTCATCCTCCGTGTCAAATCACCGGACGGCAGAGAGTCCTGGTACCTGGATGCAGCCCGCGACGAAGCGTTCCTGAACGTACTGGACCCCCGCTTCCTCGTGGAAAATGCGCGGCTGATACCTTTCGACGGCTCCCCCGGCGAGTGGGTGGACCTGACCAAACTGACGCGGAGCCGGGTCGCGGAAATCGTCAAGATGCAGATGGCCCCGGACGGAACCCTGACGGGGAGCGCCTCGGTTTCAGGCTTCCTGGAGGACTCCTATGCCATCAAGTCCCATTACAACGGATTTGACTCGGAGGACGCTTTCATCGAAGACATTGAATCGGAGGAGGATATCGAAATCACCCGTTTCGAGATCAAGAAAGAGTATGGCCCCGCCGTGGAAGTCTCCTACGATTTTGAAAAGGACAACGACGCGGGCGACCGGCTGTACATCCGGCCGGTCCTGAGCTCCTTCCACTCCCCCTCGACCTTCCGCCAGGAGGAGCGGAAACTGCCCGTGGACTTCCCCTATCCCGAATCCATCGCCTACTCGTTCTCGCTGGAAATACCGGACGGTTACACCGTGGAGGAACTTCCGAAGAACACAAACCTGAGTGTCCCTACCGTAGGGGGGCGCATCCAATTCCTGGTCCAGCAGTCCGGAAACACCATCACCGCCGCCTACCGTGTCTCCCTGGACAAGGTGCTGATTCTTCCCGAAGCCTACCCGGACCTCCGCCTCTTCTGGGAAACGGCCGTCGGCATCGAAAAAAGCATGATTGTACTGAAAAAGCAATGAGATACCGCCTCCTTCTGTTCCTGCTCTTGGGGCAAAGCCTCCTCTCCGCGCAGGAGAAGTACAACGCCGTCGTGCTGGAGGACATCGAGACCTTCACGATGTCTTCCGCCACCTCCGCCAGCCTGACCGTGCGTAGAAGCGTCCGCGTCTTCAACGACGCCGGCCTGGAAGATGCCGTATTCCAGGAGTATACGGACCAGTTCCGCACAATCGCCTCGTTCAAGGGCACCGTCGCGCGGGATGGAGGAAAGCCCGTGAGGATCAAAAAGGATGATCTCGTGACCGTCTCCCTCGCCTCCGGCCTGGCCGAGGACGGCTTTGTCAACGGCTACAGGCCGACGGCATCCTATCCTTTCACGGTGACATACGAATACACGCTTTCCTTCCGGAAAGGTATCGCTTCTTTCCCCGCCTTCTTCCCGGTTTCCGGAGAAAAAGTCAAGGTGGAGAAGGCCTCTTACACCCTGCAGGTCCCGGCCGGAACGCGGATCAAGACCTACACCGAGAAAGCCGGTGAACTTCGGATGCAAACGGGCATGACCGATTCCTACCAATGGGATTTTCCTGTCTTTGAAGGATATACCGAGGAGAGCCTGATGCCGTCCTGGCAGGAGATGGTCCCGTTTGTCATGGCCTGTCCCGTCGACTTTTCCTACGCCGGTGTTTCGGGAAGCCAGGGTACCTGGGCCGATGTGGGCGCGTTCTGCCATGCGCTCCAGAAAGGGACGGAAACCCTTCCGGAAGACGCCGTCACCCGGTTGAAAGAGATGACGGCATCGGCCCCTACCGACCTGGAGAAGATCCGGATCCTCTATGACGACCTCCGGGAGCGGACACGGTATGTGAGCATCCAGCTGGGCATCGGCGGTTACAAACCGTTCCCGGCCTCCCAGGTGCACAAGTCCGGCTTCGGGGACTGCAAGGGCCTTTCCAACTACATGCAGGCAATGCTTCACGCCGTGGGCATCCCCTCCTTTTACACGATCGTCAACACCAACCGCGAGCGGTTCCTGCCCGGCTATTCCGGCATCGGCCAGATGAACCATGCGATGCTGTGCGTTCCCCTTCCGGAAAAGAAAGACACCCTCTGGCTGGAATGTACCAATCCGACCCTTCCGCTGGGCTATCGGCACGAGGACGTCGCCGGACACGACGTTGTCCTGGTCACGGCCGAAGGCGGAGTCCCGGTCCGGGTGCGAGCTTATGCGGATTCGCTGAGCCGGGTCTTCACCGAAATGGACATCGACCTTTCCGCCGACGGCTCCGCGAAGGCGTCCATCCGGAGAGATTTATACCTTGACCATACGGAAAGCTGGATCGGAATCCGGGAATGGAAGAACGAGACGCTGCGCAGCCGACTCACCTCCGGCCTGACCGTCCAGCCGCAGTCCGTCACCCTCACCGGCGTACAGGACAATTTCCGGAGCTATGACGGGGCGGATTACTGCCCTTGGATGCAGGTCGATTATTCCTTCGACTCCCGTCAATACGCCACCACCGGAAAGGACCGGCTCTTCGTTCCCGCCAATCCCTACCCGATGAACGCCGCGCTTCAGCGGTCCAAGCGGGAAAACGACCTCGTGTTCAAGCGGGGGAGCCGCTCCCGGGACCGCATCCGCCTCCATATTCCGGAGGGCTACCAGGTGGAAAGCCTTCCCGCACCGGTCTCCCTGGACACGGAATGGGGCAGCCTCACGGTCGAGGCAAAAGAAGATGGCGGCATGGTTACCGTCCTCCAGGATTTCCGCATCCGTCCCTTCCGGGAATCGCCCGACAGCTACGACCGTTTCCGCACCTTCATCCGGGCCGTCAACAAGGCCTACACGGCCCAGATCGTGCTGGTCAAGGAATAAGTTGCCTTCGGCGCCGGAGCACCGGCTTTACTGTGTGTGAAACGACGGAGATGTCCCTTGAACGGGGACATCTCCGTCATTTTAACCCGGTTTTTGTCGGAGATGTCCCATTTTCAAGGACATCTCCATCAGTCGGGAGATTGGGCGAGAGGAAAATGGAGTTCTAGAACTCAAAGACGAGCCCTACGCCGTTTTTGGAAAGGCCCAGATTGTAATCGTCCCTCAACTGCTTGATGCCGTGATTACCCACGAGCGTCAGCACCAGGCCGCCCGTAAACAGGGCGACTCCGCCCCATAGTATCGTTGCTGTCCTGCCTTTGTCCATCGGCTTGCTTACCGGATAGCCATGCTCCTCCTTATAGCGATTGAACATGATTTGATCGGGGGTCATTTTCCCACTTGCCAATAACGAACAATATGCCATCCCGGCCGCAAACCCCAGGCCCATTGACACTTCGCCGACACGCATCAGAGCCTTGCTCTTGCTATAAGCCCGGTACTTCTCCTCGCCGAAAAGTGTACGAACTTCCGTAGAGGACAGTTTATACAGATCCTCCGCATACAGGTTGTCTCCACCGCTGGACAGGAACCTCAGGTCCCGGATACCCGCCAGCGTCAATGGCGCACCATTGAAGACCATCCGGCAGCCGTCCGGCAGCTGGATCTCCTCGATGAACGTCACCGGAACGGACACGCCCGATTCCGGCGTGCCTGCGACCCCTTTCAACCGAACCTTCAAACCATTCATCCGCCCGGTTTCGGTAGCGGAAGCCGTCTTTCCGTCCATCGTCCGAACCCAAATCTGACCGTGGGCGCACAGGCTGGCGAGGAGGAGTGCTATGGTAAATAGCAGTATTCTTTTCATAGATCAAAAAGGTATATTGTAAATATAACTGTTTAAGTAATAATCAAACCAGAACGTAAAAGCATTATTCAGTTCTTCCCCTGGGTCGTAATGATACATGTTATAAAGTCTATTATTCCATTCCAAAGGTACTATAAATACTTAGAGAAGCCCTAAAATAAGATATAACAAATGATTAGAATGTTGATTGATAATCAATCAGTTATGCAAACATGATATAACAGGCTCCATTTCAGCCTAATTTGTCCAGAAAACGACTCCGATAAGGTTCCTGCAGGGTTTCAATCTGTTGCTTAATACGTGTCTTTCTCATCCGCAGGGATGCTTCCGACATCCGGAGCAGATAACTGATGCTTTTGATGGAAAAGCCGGAAAACAACAGCGTCAGGAAAGAATAATCCAGTTCATTATCCTTCTTGAACAATTGCCGTGCTTTATCCATGATGCCGTCATCGGTATAATTCAGAGATTGCTCCAAGGCCGGGATGAAAGATTGGTCACGACGCAATTCGCCCAATTGCATCCGAAACTGGCGGATGATGTCATCCCGGGTCAGTATACCCTGTTGGGTCTCCCGCTTTTTAACGGCGGCATCTTCCCAGGTAAAATAGGATTCAGACAGCCGTTGCAGCGAATTGACCTTATCTGTGATGAACCGTTCGACCAGTTCATACGATGCGGCGTGTTCCTTACGCAATTGGTCCAGGTCGTCGCTGACCTCCTGGATCGTAAGCATCTCCTCGAGAAGTCTCTTATTCTTCTTTCTCAACAACAGGAGCAGTCCCGCGATGATACCAAAAAGAAGCATCCCAAGGAATCCCAGCAGATAGAGCCGCGAGCGGCTGCGCGTCCGCTCCATCTCCCACTTGTCTGCAAAATATTGCTCCATCGAATGGGTGACGGACTGGTCCAATAATCTTGACACGATCCTGTCCTGAATGGTAACAGCCTGGTAAAGAGAGCGATATGCATTATCCCAGTCCCTTCTTAATTCTAAAATATATCTTTTGGAATCATAGAAAACAGCGCTGTCAATAGGGATGTTCAACAGCGACGACGCTTGTTCAAGACACTTATCAGACTGCTCTTGATGCCCCTCATTCTCATAAACCATCGCAAGGCTCATCAGATAAAGGAGGTTTGTTTCCAACTGCTCCGGCTTGCGGATCCTTTGAATCTCTTCCAGCATTCCCTTGGCGGATTGAAAATCCGGACCGGGCTGATAGATCAAGGTTCTTGCCAAGGCCAGTGATGCGCGGGCGTATAAATCGCTGTTCTCGTTTCCTTTCCCATGCAAGCCTCTTAACAAGTCCGCCGCTTGGGAATACTCTTTTTGAGCCATCTGCTGATTCGCCATGTCCAGCCGACAGTAATCGGCCATAAGGCTCTCTCCGGCAAGTTCGGCCGCGTCCAATGCCTTTTCGGCATATTCCAGCGCCCGGACGTGGTCATAGTTGATGGCGAAAAGGCGGGACAGGTGCTGATCGATCAGGCTCAACTGGCGGTAATCCTCCAGTGCCTCCGCAAGGGGCTCCGCCTCACGGAATGCCCATGCGGCCGGAATGTACGCTTCCGCATTCTGGCGGATGACCCCCAGGTAATAGGTAGCCAGAAGACGGTCCCTCTTACCACCGTGATGTTGATAATAATCATAAGCGACCAGCACGGTGGAGTCTTCGGCGACATCTATGTAGCATTTGTCCTGTGCCATTGTCTGTAGTAAGGCATGGCGGGCACGAAGGCTCCTGGTGGGCAGGGAGGGCCCGTCTATTCCTTGAATGACGGCAAGGGCGCTGTCGGGGGCGGTGGATAGGTATGATTCGGCAAGGTCAAGTCCTGTTCGGATTTGCCGGTTCTCCGAACAAGACATCATAAAGAGTAAACAAAGAAAGCAGAGGAATTCTTTCATATCGGTTCGATCGTTACCCTACAAAGATATGTATCTTTAATAAAATGCTGCCGGGAAAAAGCGCTCAAATGCGGCTATGACGGGAATATATCCCCTATGCGGGATATAGGAAATCTGTATCGGCAACCGCAACATGTTTGCCGTGGCGCCTAAACGACTGATAATCAGCAAAAACAAGGATGATGCCTTGTGTCGAAACGCACAGGGCACCACCATTTAAACACCTGCAGTTCAGCAGGTTAGCCGCCACAAGCTACTATTTATTCACGGCATCCACCAGCTTCCTCCCCAGTTCCAGGAACGCGAGGCTGTCAGGCCTTGTGCCCAGGGCGACGGGTTCGCCGTTGTCGCCGGCTTCGCGGATGGACTGCACAAGCGGAATCTGGCCGAGCAGGCCGATGCCCAGGCGCTCCGCCATCGCGGCGCCGCCCCCCTTGCCGAAAATGTAGTGTTTCTCCTGAGGATGCTCCTCCGGCGTGAACCAGGCCATATTCTCCACCAGGCCGAAGATGGGGCGGTTGACGGAGGGGTTCCGGAACATGTTCACGCCCTTCTCCACATCGGCGAGGGCCACGGGCTGCGGGGTCGTGACGATGACCGCGCCTTCCATCGGGATGTCGTTCACCAGGGAGATATGGATGTCGCCGGTTCCCGGGGGCATGTCCACGAGAAGGTAGTCCAGCGGTCCCCACTTGACCTGCAGGATCATCTGTTTCAGGGCGCTGCAGGCCATCGGACCTCGCCAGATGAGGGCCTGGCCCGGCTGGGCGAAATAGCCGATGGACATCCACTTGACGCCGTACTTCTCGATCGGGATGAAGAGTTCCTTGCCTTCCTCCGCGCCTTCTTCCGCCTCCGGCTGGACGTCCTCGGTCGCCGTCATGATGGGCACGGACGGGCCATAGACGTCGGCATCCGCGAGGCCCACCCGGTAGCCCAGGCGCGAGAGGGCGATGGCCAGGTTCACCGCGACGGTGGACTTGCCCACACCGCCCTTTCCGGAAGCGACGCCGATGATGTGCGCGACCTCGTTCACCTGGTCCAGGTTCAGGTCCAGCGTGGGCTTCTTGGGCTTCGGGGCCTCCTTCACGACAGACTTCACTTCGATTTCCGTCCCGCCGGGCGCGTTCCGGTAGATGGCCGCCCGGACAGCGCCCTCCAGGTAATTCTTCAGCGGATCCGGCCGCTTCCCGAAGGCGAGCGTCACCGTAACTTTTCCCTCGGATACGACCACCTCGTCGACAATCCCGAGGGATACGATATCCTTGTCGTCCTTCGCGGGGTGCTCGACCTCCGCCAGCCATTGGAATATTTCTTTTTCTGTCATTTTATCGCTGTACGATATCCAGTTCGCGGATGATATGATGGGCGCCGCCGAGGCGCTCGGTGAGGAAGAGGACGTAACGAATGTCCACGCAGATGCAGCGCTGGAGGTCGGGTTCGAACATCACGTCGGAGGACATGGACTCCCAGTTGCCGTCGAAGGCCAGGCCGATGAGTTCGCCGCGGGCGTTGAGGACCGGGGAGCCGGAGTTGCCGCCGGTGATGTCGTTGTTCGTGAGGAAGCAGGTATGCACGAGGCCGTCGGAAGGGTCGGCATAGCGGCCGAAGGCATGGTGCTCGATGAGCTGCTTGAGGCGCTCAGGGACAATGAATTCCGGGTTCGTCGGATCTTCCTTCTCCAGGACGCCCTTGACGGTGGAATAGTGCTTGTACAGGACGGCGTCCTTCGGGGAATACGGAAGCACGTGGCCGTAGGTGAGGCGCATCGTGGAATTCGCATCCGGATAGGAAGGCTTGCCCTTCTCCCACTCCAGGAGACCGGCGGTGAAGGCCTTGGCCCCCTCGTCGATGGCGTCGGCCGGAGCCAGCATCGCGGGATACCGTTCCATGATTTCGGTGATGAGGGCGGTGTACAGACGATAGGCGGGATCGGCCCATACCTTGTCCCATTCGCCGGCATTCACGAGTTCCGCAATCTTGTCATAGGAGGTGAAGGCGGACTCGTCGAACAGGTAGTTCACATAGGCCGGGATGTCCATGGTTCCAAAGTCCTCGAAATCCAGGCCGAGTCCCTTCGGATAGTCCTCCTCGGAAGCCCGCTGGCGGTAGAAGTCCAGCAGGGCCACGGCCTCCTTGCGGTCCAGGTCCACGACATAGTCGCGGTAGGCGGACTGCATCTGCTCCAGGACCTTCGGATCCTGTCCGCCCCGGGAGACAGCCTGCGTCAGACGGCCGGCGAGGCCCACGAGTTCGATGCGGTAAGGGGCTTCGGAAAGGAGGGTGACGGCATTTTCCGCCTCGGCGGAGGCGGTGACGGCGTCCTCGATCTTCTGCAGGGCATCGCCATAGGCTTTCTGGCGGTCGGGCTTCTGGTTCACCCAGGCCATAAAGTCCCGTTCCTTCTGCTCCTCCCGGCCGATGATGTTCAGGTTCTGGAAAGCGAGCTCCTCGCCCTGCCACTTCTTCCAGCCGTTGGCGGAACCGGCATACTTGTTCGCGTACTTGAGCTGGACGGACGGGTCGGCGCACATGGCCTCCCACATGATGTCCTGGCGGACGGTGCGGGCGTCGATGGCGATCCGCTGCCCCTTGATCATCTGCTTGAGCTGGGCGGCCGTCTGGAACCGCTGGGTGCGGCCCGGGTAGCCCATGATCATCGCGAAGTCTCCCTCCTGGAGGCCGTCAAGGGATATCTTCAGGTGGTTCTTGGCCTTGTAGGGACGGTTCTCCGGGCTGTAGTCGGCCGGCTCATTGTCCTTGCCGGCGTACACGCGGAACATGGAGAAATCGCCGGTGTGGCGGGGCCACATCCAGTTGTCGGTCTCACCGCCGAACTTGCCCACCGATGCCGGCGGAGCGCCGACGAAGCGGATGTCGGTATACGTCTTGGTAACGATGATATACGTGTAATTGTCGTTGTAAAAGGTGGTGAAGGTGGCCTTGCAGTTCTTGTTTCCCTTGAGCGCCTTGTCGAGGAGGGCCTTGCGCTCGATCTGCATCAGGGAATCCACCTGGGCGGGATCACTTACCTTCTTCGCGATCTTCTTCTCGGCCTTCGCCAGCAAGTCCGTAACGTCGGTCATCGACTGGAGGAAGGTGACGCTGAGGCCCTTGGCGGGGAGCTCCCCGTCGCGGGTCATCGCCCAGTAGCCGTCCATCAGGTAGTTGTGCTCGTCGGTGGACAGGGCCTGGATGCTGCTGTAGCCGCAGTGGTGGTTGGTGACGATGAGGCCTTCGGCGGAGATGATCTCGCCCGTGCAGCCGCCGCCGAAATGGACGATATTGTCTTTCAGCGAAGAATGGTTGATGCTGTAGATGTCATCCATCGAAAGTTTGCAGCCGGCATCGTGAAGGGCCTTGCCGTTCATCTTCTGCAGGAGCGGCAGGAGCCACATTCCCTCGTCGGCCGCGGCGGTCAGCGTCAGGCTCAGGGCCGCCAGGATAGCAAAGAATCGTTTCATACGCTTTTTGTCGATAATTACGCAAATGTAACAAGAATTTCGCGGAGGAGCAACCCCGACTGTCGGAGGTGTCCCTGAAACGGGGACATCTCCGACAAAAACCGGGGTAAAACGCAGGAGGTGTCCCCATTTCAGGGACACCTCCATCATTGAACAGGCAGGGAGGGTGTTTACCAGGTAATGCGGTATTCCGTCCAGGCGTTGTTGTGGTCGCGGAGCCAGCAGCCGGTGTTGCCGGCCACGGGGCCGCCTTCGAACCAGCTGTAGTTGCCGTTCATCCAGTACCAGCAGTTGGCCTGGGCGCCGTCGGTGCGGCCATGCAGGAGGCTCACGGCCTGGTTCGCATCAGGCTCGCCCTGCGCGGCGTTGGAGTGTTCCCAATCCAGCAGCCAGGCACCGTCCACAAGCGTGAAGACGATGGAATAGCCTTCGGCCCCGAGCCAGTTGGAGATGGTGTACTGGCCGGTTTCGATGTCATAAGAAATCGTGGCCGTACCCAGTTCCGTGTAGTCCGGGACCTCTCCGCCCCATTCGGAGATGACGGCATCGGCACTCCAGCTGCCTTCCTTCCATTCGACACGGTACTCGGCCCAGTTGCCGTCGTAGCAGTACATCCAGCAGCCGGCGTTGCCCGCCGAGCTGTCGCCGGAGACCCAGCTGCCCGTGTTGTTCTCGTAGAACCAGCAGTTGGCCAGGGCCGCGCCTTCGATACCATGGGCGAGACCCAGGGCGGTGTTGTCGTCAGGACCGCTCAGGTAAGCCGTGGACTTTTCGTAGTCGATCAGCCATTCACCACTGTCGGAGAGCGTGAACACGATGCCGTAACCGGGTACGCCATGCCAGGAATCGATCGTGTACTCGCCCGCCTCGGCATTGTAGGAAATCGTGCCCTCGGCCAGGTAGTTCCCGCCCACATAGATGTCGCAGGTCCACTTGAACGGGGTCATGTCGGTCACCCAACGGACTTCGTACGTACCGGTCTTGCCGGAAGGATCCGTGACGCGGGCCCAGACGTTGCCGTTCTTGCCGTCGCCGTCATAGCCGCTGTCCGAAGGATCGAGCAGGAGGGTGGAGGCGAGGCCCTTGCCGTACTTGCCGTGAGAGAGTTCATACAGGCCGGTGCCCTCGTAAGGACCGTCGATATAGGCGGTGGAGGCCTCGGTATTCATCTGCCAGAGACCGGTTTCGGCGTTGCGGGTGAAGGCGATGCCGTGCCCTTCCACGCCGTACCAGCTTTCGATGGAGTACTGGCCAGTCGCGGCGTCGAACGCGATGGACACCGGGCCCAGTTCTTCGCCCTCGAAATAGGCCATGCCGTCCTTGGCCCAGGATTCCTCCGCATCGGCCGTCGGAACGAACGGTGCCGGCGGGTCCGGCTCGTACGTGCCGAATTCCACGCAGTAGCCCGTCCAGTTGCCGTCCGGATTGAACATCCAGGCATAGGCGCGGCCGCCCTTGGAACTGAGTTCCAGAGAACTGCCGGTGTTGTTGGTATAGAACCAGCAGGTGGCGGCAGAGGTTCCGCCGATGCCATGGGCGAGACCCACCACCATGTTGGCGTCCGGGCCTCCCGTATAAGCCGTGGATTCGGCATAGTTGATCAGCCACTCGCCCTTGTCGGACAGGGTGAAGACGATGTCCATGCCCATCACGCCGGCCCAGGCCTGGATGACATAGGCCTGCAGGGTTTTGTCCCAGCCGAAGGTGGTCTTGCCCTTCGTCTCGCGATAGACGTCCGTGTCATAATACCACCAGATGGTGGCCGGATAGGACCACTCGAAGTCATAGGACTTCGGAGCGGCGGTCGTCGCCTCGGTGACATAGAAGTCGGAAGCGGCGTAGGTGTTCACGTCCACACCGGCGGGGATCGCCTTGATCCGCACCGTATAGGTGGTGGCGGGCTGCAGGGAGCCGATCGTGACGTGGGTTTCCTTCGTGGTACCCTTAGTCACGGTATAGCCCAGGGCGTTTTCCAGCTTGTAGTAGTACTGGGCGGCATTCTCGACCGGAGCCCAGGTCAGGCTCAGCGAGCAGAAGTCCGCCTCGTAGTTGATGTTTCCCGGCTGGGAGAGCGCCGGCAGCTGCTCTTCTTTCTCCACGCAGGAAGCCAGCGGAAGCAGGACGGCCGCGAGGGCCAGGGTCCGAATGATTGTATGGATGGCTCTCATAACTTACTCCAGGATTTTGTTGTCATAATACTGGGCGAAGGGGTTCTGGTCTCCGTCGGGCCAGATATCGCCGTTGATGTTCGGATTGTTCAGGATCTCGCTCTGCGGGATCTGGTACACGAAGGCCCAGGACTTGGCTGGGATGGGCGTATGGCCGCTGTAGTCGGCATGGTTGCCTTCCCGCACAAGGGGCTTGCAGTTGCGGATGATGTCCAGCCAGCCGAAGCCTTCGCCGTAGAGCTCCTTGCGGCGCTCCAGGAGGATGTCCTCGATGAGGGCGTCGCCGGTCTTGGTCGTGGGCGTGGCGCCACGCATGGACTGCAACTGGTTCAGGAGGGCCAGACCGCCGGTGGGATCGCCGCCGCGGGCCTTGGCCTCAGCCTCGATGAGGAGCATTTCCTCGGCGCGCATGTACACGAAGGAACCGGTGAGGTCCAGGTTGTCATAGAACTTGCCGGAACACCAGAGGCCGTTGCCCTGGTCGGAACGGTAGAACATCTGCTGACGGCGGATGTCACTTTCCTCGAACAGGTTCACGAAAGCGTCCGGAAGGAAGAAGCAGTTGAAGGACCACAGGTCGCCGCCGTTGCGGGTGATCCAGTTGGCCCAAAGGGCGAAGGGACCGTAGTCGCCGTTGCCGTAGAGCTTGTTCTCCTTGTCCTGCATCAGGCCCCACATCCAGGAACCGGTGTTGATGTCGTTGAATCCGGACGTGTAGTCGGCATTGCTCGTAAGCGGATAGCCGGCACGGGCCTTTGCCGCATATTCGGCCGCCTTGCTCCAGTTCTGCATCACGAGGTACACACGGGCCAGGATGCCCTGGCACACGGACTGGTCCACGTGGTTCTTCGCCAGGCGGCTGTAACCGGCGAGTTTCGTCTCCGCCTCGGTCAGGTCCTTCAGGATCTGGTCGTAGGTGTCGTTGATGGTGCCGCGGGGCTGGCCCTCGGTCTCGTCGGTGGTGGGTTCGGTGTAGATGGGGACGCCCGGCATATTCCTCGGAGAGGAAAGCTGGTAGGTGTGCTGGAACAGCTGGGCCAGCATGAAGTAGGACCAGCCGCGCATCACGAGCGCCTGTCCCACGACCGCGTTCACGTCGGCCTCGGAGGCTCCCTCGATCTCGGGCGTGTACTTGATCACGCTGTTCAGGTTGTTGATGAGCACATAGTAGTAGTTCCAGAGGGTGTACGTCTTGAAGATGTCGCCCCGCTGGTGGCCCCAGAAGTTGTAGTCGTAGCCGTACCAGCCGCCGTTGACGATGATGTCCTCGCCGGTGGTGTCGAAGGTGCAGATCTGGCTGATATAGCCGGATACGTCGCCGCGGCCGTAGTTCTCGTCATTGAAATGAAGCAGGTTGTAGCAGCCGTTCAGGGCCGCATTGGCACCCTGGATGGAGGTGAAGACCTGGTTGTCGGAGACGGAACTCGTAGGGTTGGTTTCCAGGAAGTCCTTGCAGGAGACGACGGAAAGCGTGGCGATGGCCGCAAGGGCCCAAATCAATATCTTTTTCATGCTGTGGTCCTCCTATAAAGTGATCTGAACGCCGAAGGAAACATTCTTGGTGGTCGGGAAACGGTTGCTCGTGGTACCGGAGACGCTCTGCTCGGGATCGGTGCCGCGCTTGGCGGCGCTGCCGAAGGTCAGGAGGTTGTCCCCCTGTACATAGAGACGGAGTACGTCGATGCCCACCTTGTTCATCAGACGCTTCGGGAAGGTATAGCCCAGCGTCACGTTCCTCAGGCGGAGGAAGGTATTGTCAAACAGGTACTTGGTGGAGAACACGTCCACTGTGTTCCGGTTGATTCTCGGAATGGTGGAGGTCGGGTTCTCCGGCGTCCAGGCGTTCATCAGGTCCGGATGGAGCTGGAAGCCCTGGCGGTAGGCCGCCATCTGGGAGTAGTCGGTGTCGTACATCAGGCCGCCGATCGAGTAGTAGAGCATCACGGAGAGGTCCACGCCGCCGATCTGGAAGGTGTTGGTGAAACCGCCGAACACATCCGGGATGGAGCTGCCGAGATACTTCTTTTGCTCGTCTCCCTGGATGTCGGACGTGCTTTCCGTCACAACCCGGTCCACGACGACACTGTTGCCGTCGGCATCGACGTCGTAGATGTTCATCCAGTACTGGTCGTTACCGTTGGCCGGGTTCACGCCGGCGTATTCCGGACCCCAGTAGTCGTAGCGGCTCCGGCCTTCGCGCCATTTGAACACGCCCGCGTTCATCTCCTTCTGCGGAAGGGAGGTGATCACGTTGCGGTAGTGGGTGGCGTTGAAGTTCATGTTCCACTTGAAGAAGTCCCGGTTCACGACCGCCCAGTCGAGGGTGGCTTCCACACCGTAGTTCTTCACGTCGCCGATGTTGCGGTCAATACCGGAGAAACCGGTGGAAAGGGCCATCGGCATGGTGAACAGCAGGTCCTTGGACTTGCGGTCGAAGTACTCGATGGAACCGGAGAGGCGGCGGAACAGGGAGAAGTCGATACCCGTGTTGAACTGGAGGTTGGTCTCCCACTTGAGGGTCTCGTTGGGGAGACGGGAGATCACCACACCCGCGTTCGAGAGGTCGTTGTAACCGGCGGCGTACAGGCCCTGGTAGCAGTACCAGGAGGACAGGTTGTCGTTACCCACGGCGCCGTAGCTGGCCTTGAGCTTGAGGTTGTCGATCCAGGTGGCTCCGCGCATGAAGTCCTCGTTGTTGATTCTCCAGGAAGCGCCGGCACTCCAGAAGGTACCCCAGCGGGAGATGGGCGAGAACTTGGAGGAACCGTCGGTACGGACCGAGCCGGAGACGTAGTACTTGTCGGCGTAGTTGTACTCCACGCGGCTGAACAGGGACAGGAGCCGGTAGTTGTCCACGTAGGAGCTGGAATAGTCCGGCTCGGCCGCGGAACTCAGTTCGTAGAGGCCGCCGAAGGGGAAGCCCTTGCGCCCGGCGGAGACGCCTGCCACATTGCGGCTGTAGCTCTCCTGGCCCAGCATCACACCGATGCTGTGGTCGCCGAACTTCGGATTCCAGGACAGGATGTTCGTCCAGGTGGTGGCGACGTTGCGGTCGTAGGATTTCTGCGCGTTGCCGCCTTCACCGGCGGAGTAGCCGTGCTCGGCGCTGCCGTAACCGTCGTACTTGGTGATGTAGTAGTCGATGGACACGGTGCTGCGGAAGGTCAGGTTGGGGATGAAGGTGATCTCGGCGAAGTTACGGGTGGAAATCTGGTCCACATTGGTGACGTACTTGTTGTAGGCCGCATCGGCCAGCATGTTCCAGCCGGACCAGTTGGGACGGTCGGAGCCGTACTCGTAGATGTAGTCGCCGTTCGCGTCGGTGGCATAGCCGCCCTTCGCGTAGTCATACTGCCAGATATTGAAGGTGGAAGGAACCGTGCGGAGGAACCACACCACGGAGTCGCCGGCGGGGGCGTCGGTATAGGAGTGGGAGAAGGAGGTGTTGGTACCCACTTCCAGCCACTTCTTCACGTGCGTGGACACATTGGCACGGCCGGAGATACGCTCGAACTGCTGGGTGGTGAAGATACCCTTGTCGTTCAGGTAGCCGCCGGAGAAATAGTAGTTCGTGTCGCCCTTGCGGCCGCTCAGGTCCACGTTGTATTCCTGACGGGGACGGACCTGGAGCATTTCGCCGCGCCAGTCACCGTACCACAGGAGGTCGTCGTCGGAGACCAGGAGCTTGCCGGTCGAATCGATGATATTACGCGTATTCCAGGGGACGATCTTGAGTTCGTTCGCGAGGTTGTTCGCCGCGATGGTACCGGCCTCGGCCGGGGTGTTGCCACCGTCGATGGCCGCGTTGTACAGGCCCTGCCAGGCCATCCACGCGTACTCGGTCGGAGCCAGCTGGCGGGGCAGCGGAACGGCCATGGAGGCGAAGCCCAGGTTGGAGCGGAAGGAAATCCTGCCATCTTCACTCTGGCCCTTCTTCGTGGTGATCACGATGACGCCGTTCGCGGCGCGGGAGCCGTACAGGGAGGTCGCCGCCGCATCCTTCAGGACGGTCATGGACTCGATGTCGCTGGAGGAGATGGCGTTGATGTAGCCGGAATAGGCCACCCCGTCCACCACGTACAGCGGGGAGCTGGAGGCATTCATGGAGCCGATACCGCGGATGTTGATGGATCCGCCGTCACCCGGCTGGCCGCTGGAGTTGATGACCTGGACGCCCGCGCTGAGACCCTGAAGGGCCTGGGTCACGTTGGACGTCGCGATCTTCTGGATGTCCTCCTTTTTCACGACGGTCGCGGAACCGGTGAAGGAAGACTTGGAAGCGGTACCGTAGGCCACGACGATAGTCTCGTCGAGCATCTGGCTGTCATCCACGAGGACGATGTCGATGACCCGGCGACCGCCGACGGAAACCGTCTGTTCCTGATACCCCAGGCACGTCACGACCAGGGCCCCGTCCTGCGGGACCGAAAGGTGGAACGAACCTGCAGCATCGCTCATGGTATACACCCTGTTGTTGCCGCGGAGTACGATACCCGCGCCCACCACAGGATTTCCGGCGGCATCCTTCACCGTTCCCCGCACGTCGATGTTCTGTGCGGAGGCGGCGAGCGTGGCCACCAGGCATACCAAGGCAGTGAATAAGATCTTCATCTTTTTCATTGGGCTGGAAGTTTTAAGGGTTTATAGTGTATGGATTACTTGTTCTCGCGCTTTCCCCAGACCTTCTCCATGACGGCGAAGCCCTGCGGATCATACTCCTTGAGGTCGTCGTAGTTGAAGGGATAATAGTCGTTCTCGCCCCAGTAGGCCTCGCAGATCTCGGAGAAGTACTCCATCTGGTTGGTCGTGGCATAGACCTTGGCGTGATAATAGTCGTCGTAGTGTTCGATGACGGTATTCTTGTCGAGGCGGTAGGCCGTATTCACGTACTTGCCGGCGGCCATGGCCGCATTGTACGCCGCCTTCACGTCGGGGTTCTCGAAACCGCCCGGAAGCGCCTGGTCATGATAGAGATGGCACAGCTCGTGGAGAACCATGTAGGGCTGGTTCTGGTCGGACCAACTGACATAATGGACATAGTTGCACAGTTCCACGCAATGCCATTTGGCGGTCATGTAGCGGGAATCGCTCAACGACTGCTCCGCCAGCCAGTCCCGGTTGGCATGGTACCAGGCGGCACCGTCGGTCAGGTCCTTCTCCAACCAGATGGGATTCTTCTTCATGACCTTCAGGGCCGATTCCGGAATGAGGCCGTTGATTTCCGTCAGGTCCTCCTTCAGGTGGGCGATGGCGTCCTGGGCGGCGGAGGAAGCATACACTTCCTCGCGGATCTTGAACTTGAACCCTTCGTGCTCCAGGGTATAGAAACCCTGCACGGCAACCAGTTCCTGCGGATTCTGGTTTCCCTTCCCCTCCTTGCCGGGATCGTTGACCTTTTCCTGACAGGACAGGCATAGAAGGAGGGAAACCGCCATCCATGCGGTCGAAAGACGTTTTAAAACCATGATAGTTTCTCTTTAGTGTTGTATGGATTGTCGGTACAGTAAACCAGAAAGGACGGTCAGAGCTCCACCGGCGGATACATCGCGTCCCACAGGGACGGATCGTCCTTGAGGTATTTGGCGAACCAGGCGAAGATGGTGTCCTGCCACTTCTGGCGCTTGGTGTATTCCAGGATATGGTGGTCCTGGTCCTTGACGAGCACCATGGAGGTGTCTTTCCCGAGGAGTTTCAGGGCCGTGTACAGCTGGATGCTCTCACCCACGGGGACATTCGTGTCGGACATGCCGTGGAGGAAGAGGATGGGCGTATTGATCTTGTCGGCGTTGAAGAGCGGACTCTGGCTCAGGATCATCTTCTGCGCCTCCGGCTGCCAGGGATAGTTGTTCGCCGTGGACACTTCGCAGTAGGAGTAGCCCCAGTAGCCCTCGCCCCAGTAGCTGGTGATGTCGGAGATGCCGGCATGGCTGATCGCCGTGGCAAACAGGTCCGTCTTCATCACGAGGTACTGCGACATGAAACCGCCGAAGGAGGCGCCGATGCAGCCGATGCGGCCCTTGTCCACGAAAGGATGCTCCTGGCAGAACTTCTCCACGCCCTCGATGATGTCCTCGGCCCCGCCTTCACCCCAGGTGTTGACGTGGCGGGCGGCGAATTCCTGCCCGAAGCCCGTCGCACCGGAAGGCTGGACGATATACACGATATAGCCGCGGGCGGCATAGAGATGATGCGGGTAGCGGCTCTCGAAGTTGCGTCCCGTCGGGGAGCAGCCGCCGTAGTAATTGACGATCATCGGATACTTTTTCGCCGGATCGAAGTGCGGCGGAAGGTAGTAGCGGCCGTAGATGGTTTCGCCGCGGCTGTGGGTATAGTTCCAGTCATGGACCTCACCTAGTTCGATGCCCTCGAGAATCTTTTTCGAGGAGTCCTCCAGGAGGGTGTTCGTTCCCTTCTTCACGTCCAGGAGCCAGCAGCGCATGGAGTTGGAAACGCCCTCGCCCACATAGGCGAGCTTCCCGTTTTCGACGCTGAATCCGGTGATCATCTCTTCCTTCACGGGGAGCTTCGTGACCTTCCCGTTCTTGGGATTTAGGGAGAAAAGGGCCTGATAGTCACGGTCTTCCGCCATGAAATACACCTGTCCGTCGTCCGGGGACCATACGAAATCATGGACCGACTGCGGAATGCGGTCCGTCAGCGGCGTAACTTTCCCGGTCGCAGCGTCCACGCGGTACAGGACCTGGAAGATCATGCTGGAGGTCTGTCCGGGTTTGATGTGCTCGCCGATGCGGTCGAAGGCCTCGGGCGAAGCGCGGACCAGGAGCTGCTTCCCGTCGGGCGAGAAACACATCGTCTCCAGGAATTCGGCGTCATGGAAGACGGTATCGGCCTGGCCGGAGTTCACGTCCATCACAACGACATCCTCCACCGTCGTAGGCCGTTTCTCCAGACGGGAGCGGGGGCTGGCGATGAGGATGTGCCGGCCATCGGCGGAGATGTCCTCCAGATGGCTGGAATAGCGACCCTTGGCCAGGACGAGCGTGTCGCCCGTGGCAAGATCCCATTTCACGAGATAGGTGCGGTCGCGCCAACCCGGCTGCCGGTCCTCCGGTTCCAGGATGCGGAATACGTCCGGATCCTCCTTCGGGCCCACTTTCGTGCGGGAAAGGATCAGGTAGTCCTCCGTCGGGGCCATCGAGATGCGGCTGCGCTTGGGCAGGTTCCGGGCCAGGACGGCGGTCGTGCCGGTATTCGGGTCGATGCGGACGAGCGAATCGCCGCGATGCAGGAGGAGCGCCTCCGTCGTGGGCATCCACTCCACGCGGACGGAGTCGTACCGGGCCACCTGCGCACCGTCGGAAAGCCGTTTCACGATGCTGTGGTGCTGGGTTTTAGGACCGTCGGTGACGGTGAAATGCTCCAAGGCGTAAGTTCCGTTGTGGGAGAGTTCCACTCCCGAGACACGTTCACCGTTCAGGAAATCATCCAAGGTGACGGTACGCTGTCCCCAGGCCGAAGGGCTCGCAAGCAGGGCGGCAGCAAGGAGAGCATGAGAGAAAAATCGATGCATGATCAAACCTTTGTTTCCAAAGATAGGCATTTTTCCGTATATTCGCAACATGGCTCTGATATTTGACATCAAACGATACGCCATCCACGACGGCCCCGGGATCCGGACCACCCTTTTCCTGAAGGGGTGCCCGCTCCGCTGCGTATGGTGCCACAACCCGGAAAGCTGGTCTTCCGGCAAGCAAAGACTCTATAAGAAAGTGAAATGCATCGGCTGCTCCTCCTGCGTGGAGGCCTGTCCGGAAGGCGCCCTGATGCTCACCCCGGACGGAATCAAGCCTACCGGGCGGCCGTGCCGCCTGTGCGGTGCCTGTGCCGAAGCCTGCCCCGCCCTCGCCATGGAAATCTGCGGCCGCGAATGGGCCCTGGACGACCTGATGGCCGAAGTGGAAAAGGAGCGCGGGGTCATGACGGACTCCGGCGGCGGTGTCACGCTCAGCGGCGGCGAACCGCTGCTGCACCCCTCGTACACCCTGGAACTGCTTCAGGAACTGGGCCGGCGGGGCTTCCACCGCGCCGTGGACACCACCCTTTTCGCCGCTCCGGAGGTCGTCCGTTCCGTCGCCGCCGCGTGCGAACTGTTCCTCGTGGACCTGAAAGCCATGGACTCCGAGGTGCACCGGCATTACACCGGCGTCCCGAATGAACTGATCCTGCAGAACTTGCGCATGATCGCCTCGTTCAGCCCCGCGGCCCCCGAAGGCCACCCCTACCGCATCCGCATCCCCCTTATCGCCGAGGTCAACGCCTCCGAGGCCAACATCGCCGCCACCGCCGCCTTCCTCTGTTCCCTGGACCGCAAGCCCGACCAGGTGGACCTCCTTCCCTACCACGACATCGGCAAAGGCAAGCACGAACGCCTGGGCACGGTCTATAACCCCGACGGCCTCTCCCTCTCCGCCCCCTCCAAGGACGACCAGGACCGCTGCCTCCGCCAGTTCACCGACGCTGGCCTCACTGTCACGATCGGGGGGTAAGTTCTCCGTTTCAGGAGAGATCTGTGTACGGGCAAGGTCTGCGGTGGTTTTGGGCAAGGCTTGTTTTTGGACGGCAGACCTTGCCCACTGAATCGGCCTCTCAGGTACTTCCAGGGCATAAAGCATGGGCACGGTCTGTTACTGAAAAACAAACCGTGCCCAATTATTTGGCAGACCTTGGCCAGAAGGATGACAGACCTAGCCCATAAGAGCAACAGACCTTGGCCGATGGCCCCGAACCTCGCGGGGCTTGCCATGGGCTCATTTGGCCTTGCCCAGGGTGGAGGCGACGCGGTCGCGGCTGAGGCCGAAGACACGGGCGAGCTGGGGAATCGTCGTCTTCGAGGTGCGGTAGATGTAGGGGAGAAGGCGGATCTTGCGTTCCAGCGAGAGCGTGGAGAGGCCGGTCTTGAACCAGCGTTCACTCACCTCCTCCACCATTTTATAGAATTCCGAGTCCGGCAGGCGGAGGTATGGTTTTTCTTCCAAAAGGTACCGCATTTCGGCGACATTGAGACTGCCGATAATTCTCAGGTAAAAAGCCGGATCCCCGTCAAAGGTCTGTTCAAGGTAGGCGTAGTCGCAGATGCTATAGGAGATCAGGCGCCCCTCTCCGTCCAAAAGCCAGGGTACACCTTTCAGCGAATCCCCCGTATGAAGCAGTTCCCTGCGCTCCCTTTTTGTGAGGGCCGATACCGGCCGTCCCGAAGGACAGTCCCTTCGAAACATCGCCCGGTGTCCGGACCAGGGATAATCGGCAATGTCACAACCGTTGTCCAGGGCGTTGCGGGGAATATACGCCAAGGTGTTCCGCAGATAAAACGGATTGTCCAGCCATAGTGCCTTCACCTCCACCCGCCGGAGGACTCCTTCCTCGTTGTACTTCCGCCGGAAATACATCGAATACACCTTCTTACAATCCTCGCCGAAGGCCTTCGCCTCTTCCTGGCGGAGCGAGAGCACCGCCGTATGGCTATGGTTGGAAACAACGTTATAGGTAATGATGATCACATTGTTCCTCCACGCACACACCGCCAACGTCTTCACCATCACATCATAATCCTCCGCATCCCGGCACAGGACCGCATCCTCAAGCCCTTTCACGCATACGTGATAAGGCTCCACGCGCCTGACACTCCCGTCAGGCAGTTTCCGCACAACACTTCGCTCCATTTTTACTCAAGGGGGAAAAAGCCCGCCTTCCCGGCAAACATACGCCTTACCCCTCAGAAAAGCAATTCTCCAGCGTCAATTTGTGTTGTTTCAGTATGCTTTTTAATGATTCCGTTGATTTATCCCTTCACCCAAACCCGGGGATGCGGCGCCACCCGTGTCAATAAAGGCCGCCGAAAAGGCCGCCGGAACCGTTTTCGTCGACACCTCAGGTCCGCCACATCTCCTTCTCGAGTTCTGCAGAGCGTACGAGCAAAGTCTATAGTGGTTTGGGGCAAGGTCTGCGGTGGTTTTGGGCAAGGCCTGCTTTTGGGCGACAGACCTTGCCCACGTAATCGACCTCTCAGGCGCTTACAGGGCAGAATGCACGGGCACGGTCTGTCGCCCAAAAACAGACCATGCCCAAGTCTTTGACAGACCTTGTCCTAAAGAACGACAGGCCTTGCCCGGTGGTCCGGTGGTCCGGTGACGTGGTGGCTTATATTTCCAGGACAGTTCCGGCAAGGGAAAGAAGTCTTGACAGTTTCGTTTTACTATCGAGGAGTCTGAAGTATCTTCTCCAGGACGAAAATGGTATCCGAACAAGTCAATGTGGCCATAGAGATGCTGACCAAAAGGATCGGTATCGGTCTCCCTCTTCCCAAACTCCCCATCCCTCTTCCGTAATTTCGTACGCGGGCAAGGTCTGCGGTGGTTTTGGGCAAGGCCTGCTTTTGGGCGGCAGACCTTGCCCACCGAATCGGCCTTTCATGTATCTCCAGGGCGGAAACAAAGGGCACGGTCTGTCGTTAAAAAACAGACCGTGCCCGAATTCGTTTCAGATTCCTTCGCTTCGCTCGGAATGACAAGGTTCCGCTCGGAATGACAAGGCTTCGCTCGGAACGACAAGGCTTCGCTCGGAACGAGCCGCTCCGCTCGGAATGACAACCCGTGCCTACAGGTCGTCGTTCTCCGTGCGGGCGATGATTTCGTTCTGGAGCTGGGCGGTCATGTCGTTGAAGTAGTCGGAGTAGCCGGCGACGCGCACCAGGAGGTCACGGTATTCGTCCGGGCGCTGCTGGGCGTCGCAGAGGGTTTCCGTGTCCACGATGTTGAACTGGATGTGGTGGCCGCCGAGCTTGAAGTACTCGCGGATGAGCTGGCCGAGTTTCTTCACTTCCGCATCGGTCTTCAGGAGGGCCGGGATGAAGCGGACGTTCAGCAGGGTGCCGCCGCTCTTGGTCTGGTCCAGCTTGCCGAGGGAACGGACGACGCAGGTCGGGCCCTTGGTGTCGGAACCGTGGGCCGGCGAGGTGCCGTCGGAGATGGCGAAATGCGCGAAGCGGCCGTTCACGGAGGCGCCGCACACCTGGCCGAAGTAGTTGTGGCAGGTGGTGGAGAGCATGTTCAGCTGCGTCTTGCCGCCGCGGGTGTTGGGACGGCCTTCGATGGCCTTCACCAGGTCGTCGTACACGCGGACCGCGATATCGTCGGCATACTTGTCGTCATTGCCGAAGAACGGGGTGTGGTTGCGGATGTACAGGCGCATGGGCTCGTGACCCTTCCAGTCATCAGCAACAGCCGTAAGCATCTGGTCCATCGTGTATTTGCCGTCCTCGAAGACGTGCTTCTTCAGGGTGGTGAAGCAGTCCGTGATCGTGCCGAGGCCGGTGCACTGGATGTACGTCGTGTTGTACCGGGCGCCGCCGCTGTAATAGTCCTTGCCCTTGTCGATGCAGTCCTCGATGTACAGGCTCAGGAACGTGGCCGGGGCGTACAGGGAGAACATCCGCTCGATGTAGTTGTTCACCGCGAGCTTCAGGTTCACGAAGTACTCCATCTGCTTGTGCCAGGCGGCGTACAGTTCCTCGAAGGTCTTGAAGCCGCGCGGGTCGCCGGTCTCCAGGCCGATCTTCTTGCCCGTCTCCGGGTCCACGCCGTTATTCAAAGTGATCTCCAGGATCTTCGGCGTGTTCAGGTAACCCGTCAGCAGGTACGCTTCCTTGCCGAAGGCACCCACCTCGATACAGCCGGAGCAGCCGCCCTCGCGGGCGTCCTCCAGGGACTTGCCCTGGCGCACCAGCTCCTTCACGTAGGTGTCCGGATTGAACACGGACGGATAGCCGTGGCCCAGTCGGATGACCTTCACGCCGGCCTCCAGGAACTCGTCGGGGGTGTTCTCCGCGATATGGATCGAGAGGCCCGGCTGCAGCTCGTGCAGTTCCTCCTGGATCTCGAGGATCATGTAGGAGAGGTCATTCACACCGCTGTTGCCGTACTTGTCGATACCGCCGATGTTGATGTTCGTGAAGTCGTTGTAGGTACCGGACTCGCGGGCGGTGATACCCACCTTGGGCGGAGCCGGCTGGTTGTTGAACTTGATCCACAGGCAGCACAGGAGCTCCTTCGCCTTCTCGTAGGTGAGGGTGCCCTCCTCCACGCCCTTCTTGTAGAAGGGATAGAGGTGCTGGTCGATGTGGCCGGGGTTCATGGAATCCCATCCGTTCAGCTCCGTGACCGTCCCGAGATGCACGAACCAGTACATCTGGATGGCCTCCCAGAGGTCGCGGGGGGCATGGGCAGGGACCCAGTGGCAGACGGAAGCGATCTTCTCGAGCTCGGCCTTGCGCTGCGGGTCGGTGCATTTCGCAGCCATCTCCTCCGCCAGGGCGGCATGGCGCTCGGCGAAAAGGATCGCGGCGTCGCAGGAAATGCGCATGGCGTCCAGTTCCTGCTCCTTGTCGGTGGCCTCGGGGTCGTTGATGTAATCCAGGGCGGCGATGTTCTTCTCGATCCGCGCCTTCATGTCCAGGAGGCCCTCCCGGTACATCCGCCCGTCCATGGCGGTGTGGCCCGCGGCACGCTGCTCCATGAACTCGGTGAACACACCGGCATGGTACGCCTCTTCCCACTCCTTGGACACGTGGCCGAAGATGCGCTCGCGCTGCGTCTTGCCCTTCCAGTAGGGAATCACCTCACGCTCGTACGTGTCGATGTCCTCCTGGCTGATGTGATAGGTCTGCAACTCACGGGTGTCCAGGACATGGAGGTCCTCCACGGAGTGGCAGGTGAGTTCCGGGAAGGTCGGGACCGCCTTGGGCTTGGGACCGCGCTCACCCACGATGAGTTCGTCCGGGCCGATGTAGATGGTCTTCTTCTTGCAGATTTCGTAGAAGTTTTTCGCGCGGAGCACGGGAATCGAGTACTTTCCGTAGTTTTCCTTGTAGAAAGCCGTCTCGATGAGGGCGCGCTCGATAGTCAGGGTTGCGGGCGTGGTCACGCTCTCCTCGCGGAGGCGCTTGATCCGCGCATTCATTCCCCCGTCATTTTCGGGGTGCTTGATCGTAAAACTCATGTTTTGAACAATTCCAAATTGGACCGCAAAGATAATGACCTTCGGTCAATTATCCAAGCTTTGCGGCATATACTTCTTCGAGGGTCATCGGTTTTTTGAGCGTACCCAGCACGCGGCAGCCGTCCTCCGTGATCAGGTAGTCCAGCTCGTTGCGCAGGCCGCCGAAATCCTTCCAGGCCTCGAACTTGTCGTAGTTGATGAATTCCTTGAAGCGGCCCTCGGCCCTCCAGTAGTCGATGAGCTCGGGCATGAAGTAGATGCCGGGCTCCACCGTGAACACGAATCCGGGCTCCAGCGGACGCGCCAGGCGCAACGACTTGAAGCCGAACTGCTTGCTCTTGACCATCCCCTCGGAGTAGCCGACGAACTGCTCGCCCAGGTTCTCCATGTCATGCACGTCCAGGCCCATCATGTGGCCCGTTCCGCACGGGAACACGAGCGCGTAGGCGCCGCTCTCCGCGATGTCGCGGGGGTTGCCCTTCATCAGGCCCAGGTCCACCATGCCCTCGGCAATTGCTTCCGCGGCAGCGAGATGCGCATTCCGGTACGGATTCCCGGGACGCAGCTGATCCACCGCAGCATAGAAGCTCCTGAGGCACATGTTGTAGATGAGCTCCTGCCGCTCGGAGAAGCGCTCTCCCACCGGCATGGACGAAGAAAGGTCACCCGCATAATGCAGATGGTTTTCCGCACCGGCATCCAGGAGGAACATGTCTCCCTCCTTCAAAGTATGGATAAACCCGTGGTTGTGAAGGATCTGCCCATGCGTCGTGGCAATGGTCGGGAACGCCAGGCCGCAGCCGGGCCGGCAAGTCGCCTCCTGCAGCACCGCAGCGGCGATTTCCGCCTCGTGGACGCCCGGGCGGGCCATCCGGTAGGCGATCAGGTGCATCCGTGTGGAGATGTCCACCGCCTCTTCGATGGCGGCAACCTCCTCCGGAGTCTTGTGGTTCCGCATGTCCACGACGGCCTTGATGAAGGCCTCGTCGGCCCGCTGCTCCCCGGGGGCGATCCCCAGCAGCTGCTGCAGCCACACTTCATGGTCACCGCGGTACGGCGGCAGGAACCGGACCTTCCGGCCCGCCAGATAGCCCTTGAGCGCGCTCAGGGGCATGGTTTTCTCCACGCCGCACAGCTGCGCGTTGTGCTCCAGCGTCGGCACGGTCCCGGTCCAGACGATGTCGTCGATGGTGAGTTCATCGCCGAAGATCACTTCCTCGCCCCGGTCGATGTCGATGACCGCGGCCAGCCCGGCCTGGTCCAGGCCGAAATAGTACAGGAACGTGCTGTCCTGGCGGAACGGATACTCGTTGTCATGGTAGTTCATGCCCACGAGCTGGTTCCCCAGGAACAGCAGGACGCCGTCGCCCACCTCCTTCACGAGGCGGGCGCGACGGGTTGCATAGGTTTCTTTACTAAACATAGATTCTTTCGCTTCGCTCAGAATGACACTACCTCGTACGGCTGTTTTCCTTGGTGCACTCGTTCACGAACTTGTGCTTGGAGATCTGCTGGTCGGTGGCCGGGAAGTACTTGGCCAGGAGTTCGTAGAGGCCCGGGTCGCGCTCCTTGAGCTCGTCACGGGTGTTCACGTAATTGTGCTTACCGTCGGGATGGTCCATTTCCGCGTTCACGTTGAACCAGTCCTGGACACCCTCGGCAAAGTACTCGGCGATGTCGGAGAGGCGGTAGGTGTTCCACCAGAGGTCCTTCGCCTTGGCATTCTCGAGGAGGGCTGTCAGTTTGTCGTTGATGTCCGGATCCACCTGCACGATGCCCACGAGGTGGATCGAGTGGGCGAACTCATGAATGAGGATGTCCTCCGCGTGGTACTTGTCGATCTGGTAGCCCAGCACGTTCTCCTCCGCGCAGGAGGTGAGCGGAAACTCGAGGTCACCGCCCAGGCCGCGGGCCCTCAGGTCCCAGTTCAGGGTCGTGTCGTTGATCAGGTAGTGGTGCTCCGGAACGTCGGTGGTGCCTTCGTAGCGGCCCATCATCGTCACGCGGGTGCCCGCCTTGCGAAGGGCGTTCATCACGTCGTCCGACAGCATGGACGTCATGGCGTACAGCGTGTTATGACCGGCGACGAGCGCACTGTCCGGGCAGCGCCAGGACGAACACAGCGGAATGCCGTTCACATCCACATACTTCTTGTACCAGGGATCCAGGTGCAGGGAATCCGGCGGGGTCGTGATCACGCACTCGGGAATGCCGAGGGCCTTCACGAAATCCACTTCTTCGGCCTGCTGCTTCGGGGCCGGCCGGCCGCAGGACAGGACGAGCAGGGTGCCCACGGCGGCATAAAAAAACAACTTTTTCATGGACGTGTTATCAATTACGGGGTTTATTGGGGAGAAAAAAGGCACACCCTCCCCACGGAAGGATGTGCCTGGAAGAAAGTTACTTCATGTAGGAGTAACGGTAGTCGGTCGGGGAGACGAGGGTTTCCTTGATCACTCTGGGGATGATCCAGCGGATGAGGTTGAACTCGCCGCCGGCCTTGTCGTTGGTACCGGAAGCACGGGCGCCGCCGAACGGCTGGTTGCCGACCACGGCTCCGGTGGGCTTGTCGTTGATGTAGAAGTTGCCGGCCGCATAGCGGAGGGCGTCCGTAATCTTCTCCACGGCGAGGCGGTCCTTGCCGAACACGGCGCCGGTGAGGCCGTACGGGGAGGTGGTATCGCAAAGCTTCACGGCCTCGTCGACCTTGTCGTCATCGTAAGGGTACACGGTGAGGACCGGTCCGAAGATCTCCTCTTCCATGGACTTGAAATGAGGATCGGTGGTCTCGATGACCGTCGGCTGCACGAAGTAGCCCACGCTCTTGTCGCGGCCGCCGCCCAGGACGACCTTCGCGTCCGGAGACTGCTCGGCGTAGGTGATGTAGCTGTCGATATTGTTCCAGGAGGCCTCGTCGATGACGGCGTTGATGAAGTTCGTGTGGTCACGGACGTCGCCCATCTTGACCTCAGAGGCATACTGCTTCATGATACCCAGCACTTCCGGCCACAGGCTCTTCGGAACGTACATGCGGGAAGCGGCGGAGCACTTCTGGCCCTGGAATTCGAACGCACCGCAGAAGGCGGCGGTGGCGACGGCCTTCGGATCGGCGCTCGGGTGCACGAAGATGAAGTCCTTGCCGCCGGTCTCGCCCACGAGGCGCGGGTAGCTCACATACTTGCCCAGGTTCTCGCCCGCCTGGCGCCAGAGGCTGTTGAAGGTGCCGGTGGAGCCGGTGAAATGGATGCCGGAGAACCACTTGGAAGAGGTCGCGACCTTGCCGATGAGGGAGCCGCTGCCCGGGAGGAAATTGATGACGCCGTCCGGAAGACCCGCTTCCTTGTACAGCTGCATCAGGTAATAGTTGGACAGGGTGGAAGTGGTGGACGGCTTCCAGAGGGCGACATTGCCCATCAGGACCGGCGTCATGCACAGGTTGGAGGCGATGGAGGTGAAGTTGAACGGAGTGACCGCGAGGATGAAGCCCTCGAGCGGACGATACTCCGTGTGGTTGATATTCATGTAACCGTCCTTCGGCTGCATGCCGTAGATCTTGGATGCATAGTGCACGTTGTAGCGGAAGAAGTCGATGGTCTCGCAGGCGGAGTCGATCTCGGCCTGATAGATGTTCTTGGACTGGCCCAGCATGCAGGCGGCGTTCATGATCGGACGATACTTCGTAGCGAGGAGCTCGGCCATCTTCAGGACGATGGCGGCACGGGTGGTCCAAGGGGTCTCAGACCAAACCTTGTGGGCCTTCATGGCAGCCTCGACGGCCATTTCCACTTCCTTTTCGCCTACCTTGTGGAAGGTCGCGAGGACATGCTTGTGATCGTGCGGGCACACCACCTTGCCGGTGTTGCCGGTACGGATTTCCTTGCCTCCGATGATGATCGGGATGTCCAGGACGGTGTTCCACTGACGCTCGAGTTCGGCATCGAGGGCGATGCGCTCCGGAGAGCCTTCAAGATAGGACTTGACCGGCTCGTTGGCCGGTACCGGGAAGTTCAGGATTGCGTTGTTCATATCAGTTATTTTTTGTGACATCAAATTTACGGTTTTCCTGCGACAAAACAAAGACCGGGATGCTGCCTTTCCGCTCCCCGGTAACAAGAAAGTACAAACGTGTTGTATTATCGTCCAGAACCGCCTGGAAAGAGTCTCCATACCTGAAAAGGACGTTCCTTTGTCCCGCATCCCTTTGTTCGCATCCGATGCGTACAGGCTTTCCCGCACTGTTCGCACTTTCCGGGTACGCATCTCCCCGATAACCCGGAAAACGAACGAATCACAGGAGAAGCGTACTCCAAAAGCGTCCTTTCACAACGGTTTCCATGCACGCATCACAAGCGTACAACAGCAGGCTACCGGGGAACAGTGGGTACTCCCCTCTGCCGCAGTGGAAAATGTATATGCCTGATAATAAGCACCTTCTATTAACACTGGCGGCAAGGTATCCCTCAAAGGAGACCCCTTGCCGCCAACATCTTTATATTATCTTATATATCAACGCTTTACAGATCGCACGGCGGCAGACCGCAACGGCGGAGAGGCCCGTCAATGGTACTTGTACGTGATGATGAAATCGAACGTGGTGCCGTGGACGGCGATCTTGTTCCGGAATACGAGGGTCTTGCCCTTGGCGGCGGCCACATTGTTCGGGTTCATACCCACGACGAAGCGGCCCTGGTTGGCGCCGGTGCCGTCCGGGTCGCCGTCATACCAGATCTTGGCGCCGGCTTTGTCCTTCTTGCCGCCCCAGATGTACCACTGCCAGAAAGCGGTTCCCTTGTCCCAGGCGCAAGGCTTCTCATTGATGTCCACCCACATGCCGGGCTTGTACGAGGTGAATTCCGGAATCTTGGTACCGTCGGCGTTCACACCGTAGAAACCATTCTCGTCCAATTGGCGGACATCGGCGTCGATGAAGGCGTTCACCTTGTCCACGGGCAGCTCGAAATAGCCCACCTGGAAACCGCCGCGGGAAGCCGCGTCGTCCGTGTCGATGTCCACATCGACCGCAATCGTCGATCCGGAAAGCGTCCAGGAGTAGTTGCTGCCGATCCCGGCGCCTTCGAGGCTACCGCTGGACGGGGTCCCGAGATCCATGGCCTCCCCGTCGGCGAGGAACCTGACCTTGTACGGCCAGTGACGGTCATTGGCGTTGTTTTCGTCCCAGAGGTGGGTGATATAAGTCGTAGGCGTACAGGCGACGACGGCCCACACATACTTGGCGCCGGCGGGAACGGTCCACTTGACCGTGGCGTAATTGTTCGTAGCGGCCGTCGCGGTGGTGGACTCGCTGTATGTACGGGTGCTCAGGTCCTCTCCCAGGGAGACGAAGCCGATGGTCCAGCCGGCCTGAGAGGCGTCGCCGCTCCTGTTGTACCCGGCCGCATTGGGCATGCCGACGAAATCCATCGTCAGTTCCTGGCCGGGTACGGCGCTCAGCCGGATCAGGTTGAAACCGGTCGCTTCCGGAGCCTTGGCGGGATCCACAGCCCAGTAACCTGTCCCGTCGTCCGCTCCCTTCCACGAAACGGACCCTGCATAGCGGGCTCCCGCATCCCGGATCTGCTTGAAATCCCAGGTGGCAACGCGGGCGGCATAGTCATAGACCTGCGCATTGAATTCGTCGATCCCGATCCCGTAAGTCGCCATGTAGGACTCCAGTGCGTCCTTCGGTTTCCGGGCCGAGCGCCAGACATTGGCCACGGCGTCGATCCCGTACTTGTCCACCCAGTAGTAGTGGAAGAAGTAGCTGCCATAGCGCATGTCCTCATGGGCGAAATGCCGGTGGCAGTTGTCGCAGAACCCGGTGAAGTTATAGTTCGTAAAGGTCTCTTCCGGAACCATCTGGTAGGCCTGCCACTGGGCCGTCTGCTCCCAGAAAGTGCTGCCCTGGCCCTGGTCGTACCGGAAGGCGGTCTGGAAGAGATCGATTTCAGGGGCGTTCAACTTCAGGTCGCAGGCCGTCTGGTACTGGAAGGAATGGCCGATCTCATGGGCCACGGTGGCACGGCTGTTCGCCGCCTCCGGATTCACCCACAGGCATCCCGTGATGTTGTCGTTGGGACCGGACCCGTAGGCCGCCCACTCGGTCTGGTGCCACAGATAGATCTGGAACTTGTACTGGTCCAGATAAGACTTGTCCGCCGGGGTGTAATGCGCGAATTTGAGCGTATTGACATAATACGCATAGATTTCCTCGCACCAGGCCAGGAAAGCGTCCGTGTCCAGATGGTACGGCGCGGCCGACTCGTCCGGACTCTTGTCGCCGAAGTCCTTGTCCCAGAAGATAATAAAATGCTCGCTCTGCTTGCTGCGCCCGAAATAGTACAGGCTCTCCGGCTTCAGCGGGTCATAGAACGTACTGGTCACATCCCAGCCCCGCTTGTTCTTGTAGAACTCGGAGCACATGTAGATCATATCATAGTTGGGGACGTCGGCCGGGGTCAGGACGCCGTTGGTAGGCTTCGGTTCCGGTTTTTCCTTGTCGTCCGGAGGCGTCGGGGTAGGTTCCGGTTGTTTTTCACAGCCGATGACGAGGAATGCGGCCAGGGCCAGCATTCGCAGCATGCTGAATCCTATACGTTTCATTCTGAATATGTTTTTCTGTCTAAGAGAGTTTCTGGTCATAGTTGAACCATTTGACCTGGGTCGACGCGGTTCCGTCCGTTCCCTCGCCCAGTTTGAGTTTATACCCGTACTTCAGTTTCAGGAGCGCCGGTTTGAATTTGTACGTGCGGTTGCATACCACCGCAAAAATTACACCGTTAGCCGGCTGTTGTCCATCCAGGCTCACCGTGCAGTCCCCGCCATCAAAGGGCTGGGCATAGACAGGACGTCCGTCCGTCGTTCTCCAGCAGAGTTGGCAAACCAGGTCCAGTGGTTCGTTGACCCCGTTGATGGACGGCCACGGCGTCCCCTCGAAGGACACCGTCACTTTGTCTCCCTTCACCTTGATGGGAATGACATTGGCACCGGTCCAACCGGGAAGGGTGCTGCTTTCGGGAATGATCCAGCCGTTATCGGCCGGATAGGTTTCCACATAGGGGGTCATCTTCCAGGGCAGGCACTTGTGCGATCCTTCCGACTCCACGGTAGTACCGAAATACTGGTTGGAAAGTTTCCTGGCGGCGTCGGAGTAGATACCCAGGTCGCACAGGGCCACGCGGGAGCGGAATTCCAGGATCATACGCTGGACCTGATCATGTCCCATGGGGGACGAAAGGGCCAGGCTCTCCAGCAGATACCCCTGGCAGTGCTCCCAGATCCACTTGATGGCGCCGTCACCGACGCTGATTTCCATGAAGGAAGGGAACACCTCGGAATACTGCACGCCTCCCAGGATGTTGCGATTGTCACCGGTGGACCGCATCATCCAATCCGGCGGGCCCCATGTTCCGTCGCTCTTCCAGCCGCCATAGCATTCGATGGGGATGAACGGAGCCAGGAGAGTCCCGGAAGCCAGCCAGCCGAACTCGATGTCTTTCGGAGCGGTCGTTCCCCGGCGGATATTCATCGCCCGCTGGAGCCACACGTCGCACCCCTCATGGAACCAGCTGATCTTCTTTCCGCCGGGGCGGGATGAGAAGAGGCAGTGGATACCCTCATGGGTCACATTGTAGGTATGGTAATCCTTATCGCCGTAAGTGCAGGCCGGATCGAAGCAATAGACCGGATAATAGGACAGCAGGAGCATGGGATATTCCTTGCCGTTCCGATACACGGAGCCCTGCCAGCCGCCGGTAGCGGTGTTGGGTTCGTTGTCGGTGCTCAGACCGCTTCCGTAGAGATAGACGGCGCTGCGGTAGCCTTCCATGGCGTTGCGGTCCGGCAGCCAGCCCATCTCCTCGCGCAAGTAGCGGAAGTCATCGTTCAGCTGCTGCAGCATCCGCTTAGCCGAGGCCTCCTTCTCTTTCACCAAGCTGTTGGCCCGCTTGCCCTGGACGAACGTGAACCAACCGTCGTCATAGCGCCAGGCCTCCCCCGTCACCACGCCGGTCATGTTCTTCGTGGGCATTTCGGGCATGGTATAATCCTGCAGGAAATCGTAGTCGATTCCCTCATAGGATGGCCACTCGCCGAACGTCTGGGTCATCGGACTCTCCGGATTCATCTCCGGGTCGGTCTTGCCACAGGCGGGGAGCAGCATCGCCACGGCGAAGAAAAAAAGCAAAAACTTCGAACGGAACATGGTCATCAGTCTTGTGTCGCTTCAAAGTTAGACCTATTCGCCCACTCTTTCCGTCCGGAAAGTCCATATTGCTTGTACTTTCGTCCAAAAACATCAAATATGAAAATTCAAGGCTGAATCCTCGAGGATCCAGCCTTGAATCAAAAACTTGCAACGGGCCGATTACTCAGCGATGTTGATCGTGAACGTGAAGTCGTTGCCGGCGAACTTCGCCTTGGACACATAGGTGCCGGGCGTGAATGCGTAGCCGGGGTTCTTGCCCACGTAGAAGAAGTTCGGAGCCGTGAACTCGTGACGGGGATCGATCTCCGCATAATTCGACGTGAAGTACTGCCAGAAGCTTACGCCCGTTTTGTAATCACCGGCATCGCCGTTCTCCAGGAACCACTGTCCAGGGATGTAGGAGGTCCAGCCGGCGAGTTGGTTGCCGGCTCCGTCGAGCGGATAGAAACCGGTGTAATTGCCGTCGGCATCCTTCTCGGCCGCCAGGGCGTCGATATCCACACCGAAGGCCTCGTTGACATACTTCTCATTGATAAAGAAGCCCATCCATGCCCAACTGGCGTCAGCCTGGGCGATGCTCACGTTCGCAACCACGTCGAAAGCGCCGTCGGCCATCGTCCAGGAATAGTCGAACGGGCCCACCTTGCCGGTCTTGGCGGTCGGATATTCGGCGTAATAGTGGACATTGACAGTGAGGATCTTGTCGCCCAGCTGCGCCTTGGAGGTGACCGTCTGACCAACGACAGTTTCGACGTTGCCCGGGTTCGTACCCACCAGGAAGAGACCCTCTGTGAAGTGGCCCTCATACTTGTGGTCACCCCACTGGTACCACCAGTACATCACACCGTCACTCCAGCCAGAGGCTGATCCGTCGGCATGTACCCACTGGCCGGGCGTATTGTCACAAGTCCAACTTCCGGAAGCGGTTCCGTCCGCATTCAGCGGATAGAAGTAGGACGTATCGAAGAGCTGTTCGATGTCGACGCCCAGATACCCGGCCATCACTTCCGTAGGAATGGTAGCGGCCGTAAAGACCCAGTTGCCGTTGGCCTGGATAGTCGGCACATAAGCATCTACGTCCACCGTGAGGCCTTCCTCGTCGAAGTACCAGTTGATGGTATGGTCGCCGTCCACGCCGCCGCCGTACGGATACGGGGTGCCGGTACCCTCGAACACAGCCTCGGGATAACCTTCGGTCTCCGGGAGGATGACATCGTGGAAAATGTAGGTAACCGTGACAGTGAGCTCCTTGCCATCCTTCACGATCTTGGCGGTGGAGACGATCGGGGTATCGAACTCGATCTTGGCGATATTGTCACGGTTACCGCCCACGAGGAAGATGCCTTCGCTGCCCGTGTAGTCGTAGTCGCGGTCACCTTCCTTGGTGTACCACTGCCAGTAAGCAATACCGGCGGAATAGTCCGTGGAGGCACCATCACCATCGATCCACATGCCGGGAGCATAGGAAGACCAGGTCACCTTGGAGCCGTCGGGGTTCACGGGATAGAATTCCTCGTCGGTAAGCGTGCCGGGATCGAAGCCCCAGACGTCGGAAACGACATCGGCGGTCAGGTCGCCGATGAAACCGATCTCCCAGTCGCCGGAATCCCGCCATTCTTCCGTATTGACCTCGACATTCACCTCCAGACCTTCCGTCTCGTGCAGCACATAGCTGTACTTGCTGGTAGTCTCGACGATTTCGTAGGCATTCTCGGACGTCCAGTTGTGATAGCTGAGCTTGCCTTCGCCGGTAACCTTCTTCTCGGCCTCGCTGAAGTGAACGGTGACGATCCAGTCATACGTCACGTCGCCTACGACAATCTTGGCCTTGGAAGTGACATCCTTGCCCAGGACGTCGGCCACATTGCCGGGATTGGTGCCCAGATAGATGATGTCGGGATAGTCGTTGGCGTTCATGTCGTAACCGCCACCGTCTTCGTCCCCCCAGATGTACCACTGCCAGTACATGCGGCCGTCACCCCAGTTGCAGGAAGTTCCGTCTGCGAGCACCCACATGCCGGGTTTGTAAGAGGTCATGGACTCCACCCGGCTTCCGTCGGGTTGAACGCCGTAGAAAGTGGATTCGTCCAGTCCACTCTTGACATCGATGCCCAGGAAGTCATTGAGCGACACCCGGGGAAGCGTGAACCAGCCGATGCTGAACTCACCGTCGCTGCCGCCCTTGAAGGTCTCATCACCGTTGACATACTGGCTGCCGTCCACCCAGGCCTCGATGGTAATGGTGGTTTCCTCGGCATTCCACTTATAGGTATGCTTGGTCTCCTGGACATTGCCATCCTTGTCCAGGCGCACGAGATGGCCCTCTCCTTCGTACGTAATCACGGGTTCCGGTTCGGGTTCGATGGGAATGCCGTCGTTCTCGTACCAGTCCTTGGTATGGCAGGCCGTGAGCGCAAGGGAGGCAAGCGCCATGTATACAAATATCTTTTTCATTTTCTTGCTCCTTTATAGATTACATATCAGCGGGAATCGGATCGTCGATGGCCACATCCGCGGCCATCGAGCCGTTGGCAGTCACATAACCCGGATTCTGGCCCAGGTTCTTGTTGTCTTGCTGGGTACTCTTGTCAATCGGGAACAACGCCGTATGGTTATCTCCGATGGCGGCGTGGTTGAACCAGTTACGGGTGCCGAAGGTGCCGAAACGGATCATCTGCTGGCGGCGGAGGCCCTCCAGGGCGAACTCCCAGCCCCACTCGTCATACATGCCGGCGAAGCTGATGGGGTCGTTGTCGTGGCCGCTGGGTGTCGTCTTCTGGGAAGCTTCGAGGGCTTCATAAACCTCCGTCCAGTCATGCGCCTGGCGGGCGGGGTCGGCACTCCAGGAGTCGCCGTCCTTCATGTAACCATTGCCATAGATATTCAGCATGTCGGTGGTGATGTCGCCGAAACTGGCAAGGCCGTACTTCATCTTGGACTGGGTGCTCTGCAGGTCGGCCAGGGTGATGGCGGGCGCCGAACGCTGGCGGACGGCGTTCACCAACTCATCCGGAGTATGGCCATAGCTGCTGGAAGCTCCGCGCAGGATGCACTCGGCGGCCGTGTAGTAGGCCTCGGCCAGACGGAACCACGGGAAATCGTTGGTCCACTGGCTGGTGTAGGCGGCATCGAAGTCGGGCTGATACTTGGCCTGGCGGCAACCGAAGTCGATGGAGGTGATGCTCTCCTTGCCCTTCGCGCCGGTGATGGACGGCAGGTAGTTCAGGCACCACCAGGCAATCTGGTCGCGCTTGCCCACTTCAACACCGTCTTCCACGTCGTTGAAGTACTTGGCCGTCTTGGAGTCGTTGTCGGCACGGACGGGCGTGGCCACGAACTGGGGACCATACAGCCAGGTGTCGGTCAGGCGGGTGTCACCCTCCTGGTAGGAGTTGATGAACTGCGGGTTTCCGCAGTTGCCACCCCAGGTGTTGCGGGTGTAGCCGAAGTGGAGCTTGCCCTCGGACGGGGGATAGAACTTCATCGCCATGCAGAAGACGTGCTCACCGGTGTTGTAGGTGTTGTCGTAAGGGATGGCAAAGATGATTTCGGGATTGTTCACGGCCGAAGCGTCATCGAAGGCCTGGAAGTTGTCCAGGTACTTGGAGGACAGGGAATACGGTCCGTTTTCGATGATATCTTCCGCAAGGGCGAGCGCCTTGTCGTAAGCCGGAGTGCCCTTGCCCTGCTCGGTGGCGGTATAGACCTCGGCGTTGAGGTACACGCGCATGAGCGCCATCTTGACGCCCCACATGTTCAGGCGGCCGTAGGTCGCGGCGGATTTTTCCTCGCTGAGGACGCCGTGGTCGATCACTTCCTGAAACTGCTTGGTCACGAACTCGTACACGCGGCGGCGGGAGCTCTGCTGGGGAAGCTCGGTATCCTTGTAGGAGGTCACGATCGGGACATTGCCATGGCTGTCCAGGAGCACGGCGTACCAGAGGGCGCGGACGGCCTTGAGCTCGTCGATGATATAGTCATGCAGGTCTCCGGTATTGAGGGAACCGTCCTTCACCTGGTCCATGACGCGGTTGGCCGCATTGATTCCGGCGAAAGCGTAATAGTACAGGGAAGACGGGGAACCCGGATCGTCGGCATACCAGGTATGCTCATGCATGCGCTGGTACACACCGCCGTCCACCCAGCCGTTCGGGCGCGCCGGGGTGATGACCACGTCCGCCGCCTCTTCCTGGGCATCGAACATGCCATACCAGTCCATCATGGCGCCGAACTCGGAGTAAGAGCTCGCGAGGAGGGCGGCCACGTCCTGGTCCGTCGGCTCAAAGGTCTCCTGGAGAATCTCGGAATAGGCGATTTCGTCCAGGTTGAAACAGGCCGTAAGGCAAGATGCGGAAACCGCAAGGATCGCTATCGAAGATAATATCTTTTTCATAACTCGCTCGGTCTTGATTATTTGACAATACATACGGCGACGCGGTTGGACTCGGGGCTCTGGGAAGCGTTCCGGTCACTGCCTTCGGCCTTGAAACTGATGCGGTCGGCGGCGATGCCCGCTTTCTTGAGCATGTCCACGACGACCCGGGCGCGCTGTTCGGAGAGGTCCTGGTTGATGCCGGCCGTACCGGTGGCGCTGTCGGCATATCCGGTCACGGTGATGGTGGTCTCCGGGTTGTCCTTCAGGATCTGGGCAATCTGGCCCAGCTTGAAGGCCTCGTCGGGACGGAGCTCGGACTTGCCGATCAGGAAGAACAGGTCGTCCTCATAGGAACCCTCGAACTTGGCGCCGGGGGCGGCCACCTTGACTTCCTTGACCACTTCCACGGGAACTTCCTTGATCACTTCCTTCTCCACGACCTTTTCCACCACCTTCTCCACGATGCGCTCGGGAACGGTAGTGCTCACGCGGGACGCCGCAGGGCGCTTGCCGGATCCGCCGCCGCCGAAGGTGAGGTTCAGGCCGAAGGTGAGGGAACGGATGGTCGGATACTTGTCACGCTCGTCGGTACCGGCGTCGAAACCGGTCACCCTGACCTCGGGATCCAGGCCGGTGTAGCGGGTGAAGGTGGCGAGGTTGTGGACGGACGCATAGACGCGGAGGCGGTCGATGATCCGCTTGTTCTTGAAGTTGAGCGTGTACCCGAGGGTCACGTTGTCGATCTTCCAGTAGTCGCCGTCCTCGATGTAGTAGCTGACGATGCGCTGGGTGTCGGAAAGGTTCACCTTGTCACCGGTCTTCTCGCCGGTGCGGGCGTCCACGACGTCGAACTGGTCGAAGGCGCAGTTAAGCGTGTTGTACAGGATGTTCGGGTTGCCGTAGAACATCTTCTGGAAGTTCAGGATCTGGAACCCGAAGGCACCGCGCATGGTGACGGCGAGGTCGAAGTTGCGGTAGCGGAAGTTGTTGTTGAAGTTCAGGTAGATGTCCGGAACACCGTTTCCGAGGATCTGCCAGTCGTTGTAGCCGGCATCGGAGGCGAGGCCGTAGTACTTCGACACCACATTGCCGTCCGCATCGCGGCGCAGGCGCTCGACGACCCACTTGCCGCCGGCGTCAAGGCCCACGGAACGCAGGTTGAAGAAGTTGCCGATCGGCTGTCCCACCTTGATCTGGTGCGTGGTCTTCTGGATAGGCTCACCGGTATAACCGGCGTCCATATAGTCGGTTTCGGACTTGAACTGGTCATTGGAGATGGAGAGCAGTTCGTTGCGGTTGTGCGAGAAAGTGACGGACGTGTTCCACTCGAAGTTGCGCGTACGGACCGGGATGGCGTTGAGGAGCACCTCGACGCCTTCGTTGCGGATCTGGGCGACATTGGCCATGATGGTACCGTAGGTCCACGGCGGGGTAGGGACGGAGTAGTAGTACAGGCCGTCCTTGGTGTCGCGGCGATACAGGTCGACGCTACCGTTCAAACGCTCGTCAAACACGGAGAAGTCCAAACCCACATTGTACTCGTATTTCTTCTCCCAATGGAGGTCGGGATTCGCATTTCGGGTAGGGATGATAGGCTGGATCCAATCCCCGTTGTACATGTAGTTGCCGCTGTAGTCGATGGAAGCGAGGGACTGGTAAGGGGCACCCGCATCGATGCCGGTGATACCGAAACCGGCGCGGAGCTTGAGGTTGTTCAGCCACTTGACGCCCTTGAGGAAGTCCTCGTTGTTGATACGCCAGCCGGCGGAAACGCCCGGGAAATAACCCCATTCCATGTTCTTTCCGAACTTGGTGGAGCCGTCCACACGGAGGGAGACCATCAGCAGGTAGCGGTCGTCGAAGTTATAGGTGGCACGGCCGAACAGACCGATGAGCTTGGACATCTCCTTGTAAGAGTCCATGGAGGCGTTGCCTTCCTTGAGGGCCTTTCCCTTGCCCAGGTTGTTCCACAGATAACCGTCGTTCGGGAAATTCCAGTTGGAGGCGCTGAAATTCTCGCTGTAGCCGTCCTCATAGGAGTAACCGGCCACGGCGGTCACATGGTGGCGACCGAAATCCTGCACATAGGAGGCGCTGAGTTCCAGCATGTTGGCAACATAGTCGGACGTGCTGCGGCCGGCCTGGCCGTTGGCGCCGCTCTTGGTGGTGCTTTCGTCCTTACGGGTATTGTAGTAGCCGCCCAGGCCGCTCTGGCCCTTGCGGACATACATCATCTTAAGGGTGAGAGGATCCCACGGCTTGAACTCGACGGTGCCGTTGAAGCGGACGTTGCGGTTGCGGTACATGCCCAGCTGCTCCTTGAGGAGGGTCATCGGGTTCGCATACAGGTAGATGTCGCGGGTCACGTAGGAACCGTCCTCGTTGTACACCGGCTGGAGCGGTCCCTGGATGCAGGCCTGACGGTAGGCGTAGGAGGCGTTCACGCGGGAATCCACGTTGGTTTCGTTCGCCATCACCTCGGCGGTGAGTTTCACCCGGTCATCCCACAGGTACTGGGAGACGAGGGCGCGGGCGCGGATGTTGTCGCGGCCCGTGTTGATGATGGTACCGTTGTTGTCGTTGTAAGTGACGTTGGCCGTGTAGAAGTTGTGCTGGGAACCGCCGCGGATGGACAGGTTGTGGTTCTGGGAGATGGCCGTACGGCTGATGAGGCTCAGCCAGTCGGTGGGCTTCTCGACGGCGAGCTGGCCGTTGGCGCCCTGGAAGCTCCATCCTTCCGCCCGGCGCGCAAGGACGTCGTCAGCGGTCATGAAGTCCGGACGCTTGAGCCACTGGGAGGCCGTCACATAGCCGGAATACTCGACCGTGGCGGGCATCTCGCGCTTGGCGTTGCGGGTGGTGATGATGATGACGCCGTTGGTACCGCGGGTACCGTAGATGGCCGTTGCGGAACCGTCCTTCAGCACGTCGATGGACTCGATGTCCTCCGGTGCGACCGTCGCGAGGGAACCGGGAATGCCGTCCACGAGCACGAGGGGCTGGGAAGAACCATACAGGGAGGACGTACCACGGAGCATGATGGTGGAGGAGGAGGTCGGGTCACCGGAAGGGATGGTGATCTGCAGGCCGGCGACCTTGCCCTGGACGAGCTGGCCGGCGTCGATGACGGCACCCTGGATGAAATCACCGGACTTCACGCTCTGGACCGAGGACGTGACGTCCGCCTTCTTCTGGGTACCGTAACCGATGGCCACGGCTTCCTGGAGGAAGGAGACGGCCTCGCGGAGCACGACGTCGATGACGCCGCGGTTGCCGACGGTCTCTTCCACTGTTTCATAGCCGATGCAGGAGAACTGGAGGACGGAGGAGGCGCCCGCGACGGAAATGACGTAAGTACCGTCAATACCGGTCACGACACCGTTCGTCGTTCCCACTTCCACAACGCCGGCTCCGATCACGGGCTCGCCCGCTTCGTCGGTGACGGTTCCCCGCACCGTCACGGCCGCCATCGAAGGAAGGGCCGCCAGCAGCAGTGCGAGCGTCAGACAGAATTGATGAAAATGTTTCATACGGTTGTTTTGAATTGGTTATGGTAATTAGGTTGTTTGCGGTCCGCCGGGACTTCCGGCCCGGATAGATACAAATATCCTAATTCTAAAAGGAACCTCTTGTTAAAATAGTCCAATCGTCTGCTATTTTCGTCCAAAAAAGGCCTCTCCGAACGGCGTTCATAAAAAAACGGTGCGTCCCCCGAAGGAAACGCACCCACCATTCAGAACCAACCGTATCAACGAATCCGAATGCTATAGGGCCACTGGGCGGCCGGCTCTGGATTCCTGCGCCAGCCCGAAGGATTCGGCCAGTGCTCCGCCGGCGCACCCATCACCACGAGATAGAGGTGGGTCAGTTCCCTGTCGGCCGTGTAGGAGACCGTGCCGTTCACCTCGGAATGCATGTCTGAGTAAACCGACTTCCCGTCCTTCCCGACAGCGACGAAACCGTAGCGCCAGCCGGCCTTGTCCGTGTTCACGGCCGAGAAGCCTTCGGCCCCGGCCTCTCCACGGAAGTCCACGGTCACCGTTTTCCCGACAGCGGGAACGGGCATCGGCACGGCGTTGAAGCCGTAGTTTTCCGGACAGTTGGACGCGGCGACCCGCATCCATCCGTCACCGAGCGGAGTCAGGGCCGTCACGTTCTTGCAGGCATAGGGGCGGCTTTCCTTCCAGACCCGGTCGAAGTCCCAGTTCACGAAATGGCGGCAGGCGTCGAACATCTCCGCGTTGAACTGTTCCTGCGACAGGTTGAACATCCGCTTGTAGATCTGGACGGGATCCTCTCCGCGCTTGCCGGCACGGAAAAGGTCGGCGATCACGGTGATGCCATGCTTCGTGCTCCAGTATTCCAGCACATAGGGGCTGTGATACATATTCTCGCCGGCCATGAAAGCCTTGTGGGTCAATGTGTTCCAGGCATCCCAATGGTACTTCTCGCTGGTCTGCCAGTTCGGGTTCACCTGCCAGAGCATCCACTGGGCGGCCATCTCGTACAGGCCGCCGCCTCCGGACTCTCCCTTCCCGTCGCACATGATCTGGGTCTGGAAGCAGTGTCCCAGTTCGTGGGCCACGACATTGAGTTCGTCCGTCCGGCGGATCCGTCCGGGCGTCAGCCACAGGCCGCCGATGACGTCATCCACGCAGCCGCCGTAGGCCGTCTCGTCCTTGTACTCGTAGAGGACATAGCAGTTCATCCGGTACTTTTCGGCCTTGGAGCCGGGGAGGATGAATTTCATGTCGTTTGCATAGACCTTGTAGAATTCCTCCAGCTTGGCGGCCAGGTTCGGCAGGTCCCAGGTCATATCGTGACCGTCGCACTGCGGGGCCTTGGCCGGGTCGTCCCCGAAGCCTTTCTCCCAGAAGATTGCCACGTTCGGGGTGCAGTACATCCGGTGGTAGCTCCACTTGCTTTCCGGATCGTTCCAGTCCATGTTCCGCTCCTCTTCGCCGATGTAGATGGCCTTGCCCTTGGGAAGGGCCACCGGATCGGCCTTCTTGGGGCTCAGGCGCACCATCAGCACACCGTGGCCGGGAATGGCGGCCTTGAGGCGGTCCTTGCTGGTTCCGAGGTCCTTGTGGGCCCAGAGGTCGCGGACGGTGTACTCCTTCTTCCGGAAGTTGATGTCCCGGGCGAAGTACATCGTCTGGTTCAGCCAGTTGTAGTCCAGGTTCCACACGGAAGAGCTCCGGTTGAGGAAGCAGACGGCGATCTCGCCGTTCGCGAGGGGCTTCGCCCAGATTTCCTGGTCGCCCATATCCATGAAGCGGATGCCCTGCTTGCCCAGCGGGTCCTGGTTCACGGCGATGACCTCCTTGTTGGTGAGGATCTGGAGGGTCTTGTAATCCATCTCGCGAAGGTCGTTCCCCGACATCAGCGGAGCGGCCAGCATGCACCACATGGAGAAATGCGTCACGCTTTCGTCCCAGGTGAGCTCGCCGTTGCCGACTTCCAGCATCTCGGCGTCGTTCCAATGGCCGGGACCGGCATAGGGATACAGGTCCGCATCGGCGTCGATGCACTGGAGCACGCCCACGCCGCCCCAGTCGAAGGCACAGTCGTAGCAGGCGCGGATGTCCGGGGTGACCCGCCACAGGTGGCCGATGCCCTCGCCCCACTCCCAGGGCTTGTTCTCGCCCCATTCGCAGATGGAGAGGACGATCGGGTGACCGCTGGCCTTGATGGCCTCCGCCATGGTCTGGTAGGCGGCCTTGGCGTTCTGGCCGTCATTGGAGCACCAGTCGTATTTCAGATAGTCCACGCCCCATTTCGCATACTGGAGGGCGTCCTGGAACTGGTGGCCCTTGCTGCCGGGACGGCCCTGACAGGTCAGGGAACCGGCACAGGAATAGACACCGAACTTCAGGCCCAGGTCATGGATGTAGTCCGCAAGGGCCTTCATCCCGGAAGGGAAGCGCTCGGGGTCGGGGACGATGTTTCCGTCGGCATCGCGTTCCACCTGCCAGCAGTCGTCGATGACGATGTACTCGTAGCCGGCGTCGGCCATCCCGGAGGCGGCCATGGCGTCGGCCATCTCCTTGATGAGCTTCTCGCTCACATTGCAGCCGAACTTGTTCCAGCTGTTCCAGCCCATCGGCGGGGTCGCCGCCAGGCTCCGGTACAAGGAATCCGAAAGGGGTTCCGGCTTCTGCGGGGCCTGTGCGAAAAGGCCGGGGCCGCACAGAAGCAGTGCGGCCGCGGCGGTTAAGATTCGTTTGGACAATATCATAACTGTTAGAATGGATATGTCTTGTACTGTTCCTTGAGTTTCGCCGACTTGTTCAACTCATCCTGGGGGATGGGATAGAAGTAGAACGCATCTCCGTGCCAGACGCGCTGGTCGATGACATTGTTCTGGTCATAGGTCTTGTGACCGTCGGGATACTTGGTGACGGACACGCCCAGGATGGGGCCGTCGTTGTATTCGTGGTCCATCTCCTTCCAGCGGCGCTTGTCAAACCACCACTGACCCTCGAACATCAGCTCCATCTGGCGCTCGTAGCGGTAGGCGGCCCGGATGTCGCCGGTGAAGTCCGGAAGAAGGGCGCGGTTGCGGATCTTGTTGATGTACTTGGCGGCCTCGGTGTTGTTCCCGAGCTCGATCTGGCATTCGGCATAGTCCAGGTACATTTCGGAGAGACGGAAATAGAACCAGGGCCAGTCCATCTGGGTGGTGCCGTACATGTCATAGTCCGGGTCCATGCCTTTGCGCATGGAATAGCCGGTGTTGGAGGCGTTCCACCAGTTTTCGCCCTCCGAGCTGTCCTTGCCGGGGACCACCGAGTCGTCGCTGCCGAGGAACACTTCCACCTCGCGCTGGTCGTCGGCATAACCCCAGAGGTCGCCGTCGCAGAGGATGTTGGCTTTCAGGCGGATTTCACGGCCTTCCCAGGGATTCTCCGTCGTAACGCCGGAGGGCTTCACATACGGCGTGCCGTCGGCCATCTGGATCTTGTCGATGAGGTTCTGGGTCACATCGAAGGTGCCCCAGCCTTCATACAGGTTGCCCGGTCCCGGGGGAACGGTGTGCACGACACCCATCGTGGTGGACTCGGGATCGTCCCACGCATCCGGATGGTTGGGGTCGTAGTGCTTGACCCAGATCCCTTCGGGATTGTCGTTGTCATAGAAGAGGGCGGCGTAGTCCTCCCAACCCTCGACCGGGGCAAGCTCATACAGGCCGAGGTCGATGACGGCCTTGGCAGCGTCGGACGCAGCCTGCCATTTAGCGGTGGACGGTGTTCCGAACAGCGGGGAGGCCTTGTACAGGAGCACACGGGCTTTCAGGGCCATCGCGGCGCCCTTCGTGGCGCGGCCGGCTTCGTTCTCCAGGGGAAGCAGGCCGATGGCGGCATCCAGGTCCTTCAGGATGAAATCAGCGACGTCGTCCATCTCGGACAGGCCTTCGTCGAAGGTGGCGTCCAGGTCATAGACATGGTCCACCAGCACAACCCGGCCATAGATGGCGTACAGCATGTGGTAGTTCCAGGCACGCAGGAAGAGCCCCTCGCCCTTCATCCGGTTCCGTTTGGCCACGTTTTCCTCGCCCTCGGCAGGGACCCCGTCGATATTCTCAAGGAACAGGTTCACCCGGGAGATATTTCCGTAGAAGGTGTTCCAGGGACGCCATCCTTCCTCATAGTACCAGATGTACGGCTGGGAAGGGGTATACTCGGTATGGGTGGTGTTGGCCGTTCCATAACCGTGCTTGTGGAAAAGCTCGTCGATGAAGCAGGCATAGCGGACGTTCTTGGAATTCTCGCCCCGCAGTCCGTTGCAGCTGTACTGGGCGTTCAGGTAGGTCTCGGCCAGGGAAAGGTCGCCCCAGACCGCCTCGTCCGTGAAGGAATCCAGCGGTTCCTGGTCCAGGAGACTCGTGCAGGAACCGAGGGAAAGGGCCGCAAGGGCCACCAGCATATAGTTGAATATCTTTTTCATGATCGGATCCATTTTAGAAAGTGAGGTTCACGCCGAAGTTGATCATCCGCTGGAGCGGATAGCCGAGGATAGGGTTGCTGACGGAGAACCGGTCGTTGGAGCTGACATAGCCCACCTCCGGGTCCGCGACCTTGAACTTGTCGATGGTGAAGAGGTTGCTTCCGTTCACATAGAGCCGGAGATTCTCCACGTTGATGCGGCGGACAAGGTCCTTGGGGAAGGTGTACCCGATTTCGAGGGACTTCAGGCGCAGGAAGGACGCATCCCGGAGCCACCAGGTGCTGCTCAGGCCGTTCCACTTGTCGGTGTAGGTCTGCTTGATGAGGGCGCGCGGCCAGCGGGCGTCCGCATGGGTGGAGGCGTCGGAATCGATCCAGCGGCCTTCGTAGAAGTCCACGGGCATGTTCATCGTGGGCATCACCAGGCGCTTGGACAGTCCCTGTCCCTGGAAGAAGCAGTTTACGTCGATGCCCTTCCAGGCGGCATTGAGCGTCAGGCCGTACATCAGGCGCGGGGTGGCGGTGTCGAAGATGCGGATGCGGTCGTTGGCATCGATCACGTCGTTTCCATCCATGTTCACATACATCAGGTCACCGGCGCCCACCGTTTCATCCACCCGGACGGTACCGGCGGCCTCGGCGTCGGTCTGGTAGATCTTCACAGCGTCGTACAGGAGCTGGCTGTCAATGGGATAGCCTTCGCGGCGCTGCCAGTCGGGCGTGTCGGCGGCCTCATCCATGTAGATGATCTTGTTGCGGGCATACGTGACGTTGCCCGTCACGCCCCATTCAAAGTCCCCCGCCTTGTCCCGGTAGGTGCCGACGAGCTCGAAGCCCTGGTTCCGCACCTTTCCAAGGTTCTCCTGCGGAAGGGTCAGGCCCGAGTACGTCGGGATGGAAGCGTTGCGGGTGATGAGGATGTCCCGGCGGTTCGACAGGAAATAATCGGCCTCCAGGGTGTATTTGCCGCCCAGGAATCCGGCGACAAGACCCACATTGTAGGTCGTGGCCTTCTCCCAGGTGATATCCGGATTCGCGGTGCGGACTTTCTCGAAGCCCTGGACCGGAGAACCGTCGAAGAACGGGGCGTAATTTGTGAACTGGTACTGGGTCATGTACTGGTAGGCTGCGACATTGTCGTTACCCATCATACCCCAGGATCCCTTGAGCTTGAAGAAGCTCACCGTGCCCTTCAGGGGCTCCCAGAAGTCCTCTTCGGAGAGGACCCAGCCGGCGGAGACACCGGGGAAGAAACCCCAGCGGTGACCGGGCGCGAAATTCATGGAACCATCGTAGCGCCAGGTGAGTTCAGCCAGGTATTTCTCCTTGTAGTCGTAGTTCACGCGGCCGAAGAAGTTCACGCGGGCCTCGGCGTTGGAGTAACCGGTGTTGTCCTTGTCCTCGGGCTTGGCGGAGCCGGCGAACAGTTCGGGAATGGCCGCGGAAAGGTAATTCGTCCGGGAAGCGGACATGTAGCTGAAATCGTACTTCATCTGCTCGTAGGCGGCGAAGGCATCGACATGGTGATGGTCCGCGAACGTCCGGCGATAGCCGATCCGTCCATTCAGCGTGACCGTCCTGGAGTTGGACGCGGAATTGTCCACCCAGATGACACCCGTGTCGTCGTGACGATTGACATACTCGTTGGCGGCGCGGTCGTACTGGTACAGGTCGAAGGGCTGGCCCATGGACTTGGTATTCGAGAACATCATGTCCAAGGCGGCGTATCCTTCCAGGTACAGGCCCGGGGTCAGGACATCCAGGTCGATGTGCAGGAGCGGCTTCAGGGTGAGGATGTTCCGGACGGTGTTGCTGTGGCCCGGGGCATCCGTCATCATGATGGCGGCGTTGTTCGTGAGGCCGTCATAGCCGACGCGCGGCAGCCCGTTGGGATAATAGGGAGCCGAGCCCGGGAACGTGGTCAGGAAATAGGTGAACAGGTAATCCGTGGAGGAGTTGCCCCGCTTGCGGTTCTCCTGCCTGCCCAGGATGTCGAGGGACATCCGGATGGATTTGTTGAGTTTGGCGTCCACGTTCGTGACGAACTGGTACTGATTGTACCCGTACGCGCTGTTCTTGTAGATGGCATCCTGGGTCATGTACTGGGCGGAGGTGTAGAAGGAGACCCGGTCGGAACCGCCGCTCAGGGAAACGCTGTGCTGGGTCTTTCCGGCCCACTTCTTGGTGGTCTCGCCCCACCAGTCGGCGCTCGGGTAATTGACCGGATCGTCCCCGGTGAGATAGTGGTTCAACACTTCCTCCGTGTAGGTCTGGCCGGCCTGGGCGTGACGCTCCTGGGCGTCATACTCATTCACATAGGTGCCGTACTGATAAGCGTTCAGCATCTTGGGAACGCGGGTCGGCTGGGAAAGGGTGTAGCTGCCGTTGTAGCTCACCCGGACCTTTCCTTCCGCTCCGCGCTTGGTGGTCACGAGGATGACGCCGTTCGCGGCGCGGGCGCCGTAAATGGCGGCGGAAGCATCCTTCAGGATGGAAATGCTCTCGATGTCCTCGGGGTTCAGGCGGGAGAAGTCACGGTCGGCGATGCCGTCCACCACGATGAGCGGGCTGGTGTCGCCGAGGGTGCCCTTACCGCGGATGAGGATCACGGCGTCATCCTCGCCCGGCTCGCCGGAACGCATGTTGGCGATGACGCCGGCCGTCTTGCCGGCCAGGGTGTTGGAGAGATTGGCGGTGGAGACCTTCTTGAGTTCCTCGCCGTTGACGGCGGAGATGGAACCCGTGAGGGTGGCCTTCTTCTGGACACCGTAGCCGACGACGACGATTTCATCGAGGTACTCCGCGTCCTCGGTGAGGACCACGTTGATGAGGGTACGGCCGTCGACCGCTTCCTCCACGGTCTTGTAGCCGATGGAAGAGAATGTGAGAACCGCGTTCGAAGGAACGCGCAGGGAGTAGGTGCCGTTCGCTGCCGTAATGGTCGCGTGCGTGGCATCCGCCATGACGGTGACACCGACCAGGGGTTCCCCCGCAGGGTCGGTGACCGTTCCCCTCACCTCCGTCTGCTGCGCCATGGCAGGGATGGCCGCAACCAGGACGGCGAGGGAAAGGAGACAACTTTTAATGCTTTTCATTATAATAGTTAGATTAGTGGTTGGTCGCAAAAAAATAAAAAATGGACCGTTGGTTTCGGTCCAAAATTGCAAAACAACCCCCAATTTTTTTGTAAAAAAGGTCTATTTTATTATGAAATTTCTCCAAAAATGCCGCCTGAAGGCCCCGTAAAGCAAGAATCTCCGGTTCTGTCTATCGGAACAGGACCTCCACCGTCACCGACGCGTCGGCGGGGAGGTCGAACAGCCATCGGCCGTAGCGGTCTTTCCGGGGCTGGAGCCGCTTTCCGGCGGCGCGGACCAGGGGCGCGCGCATGTCCTCCCGCAGCGGGTCGACGGTGAGCGTGACGGCCTTTCCTCCGGTCTCCACGGGAAGCGTCATCCGGGACTGGTCCCGCCGGACGCAGACCAGAGTGTCGGCCGACCAGTGTCCCCGGTCGATGGCGATTCCCACGCGGCGGTCGTCCGTCACCAGATAGAGGCTCCGGCTCACGCCGTCCTCCGGAATGAAGGAGAACGCATCCTTCCCTTCGGTGAGGTTCCCGCCATACAGCGTCCAGCCGAACAGGGGGTCGTCGACCAGGATGGTCGCCGCCGTCCGGGTGATGGCACACATCCCAAGGTCTCCTTCCCCGCAGTAGCGCCAGGGGCCACGCCCCTCTTCCGTCCCGATCCAGGCACGGCCGTATTTCGTAGGCGTAAATGCCTGACCCATAGCGCCATCCTTTTCCTTTCCAGGATACCAGTAGCCATAGTTCGACTCCCGGTCACCGGCATTCACCAGGCCGAAGGGATCCAGATAACTGGCATAGCCCAGCCGGATCCAGTCATAAGGCTCGTCGGCATAACGGAGTCCGTAATCCAGCACGGACCAGCCGCCCATCCGGGCCATGTAACTCATGGCGCTCCAGTCGGAAGACCGGAAGAAATCGCTGCCCAGCAGGAACCACTGGTTCTCCAGGACGCCGCGGCAGGCGAGATTGGCATAATGCTGCCGCTCCATGAAATCGCGGGTCGCCACCGGGTCCAGCCCGTTCCGGAGGCCGTAACGGGCTAGGGCATAGGTGGATTCGAAGGCCGTCCGGTCCGCGGCGTATTCCGAGCGGTACGGATAGCGGTCCTCATACACGAAATAATGGAACTTCCGCTCCCACTGCCCCCGAAGCTCCTGCGCGGCTTCCCGCCGGCCTTTCTTCTCCAGCTCGTCGATGATGTCGGGGATGACCAGCTCGTTGTAGTCCCCCCACTTGAATGGTTCATAATACTCGCCCAGCAACTCCTTCGGATAACGGAAAAAGGCGCTGGCCGTCCGGTAAGCCCGCTCCAGCAAGGTGTCGGCCGGTGCATAGGAAACCAGCTCGGGATAGTCCCGGGCCACCTTGTACATCTCCCACCAAAGCATCGTCACATGGGGATAATCGTAGGTGCGCCAGGTACGGAGCGTCCCGAGCTTGTAGTCCGTCTGGGTTTCCCGCAGGTCCTGATGGCGGTTGATATACCAGTTGGGCGTTCCGTAAACACCATATTCATAAGGTGTTTCCCGGTCGGTCCGCTGCAGGCCGCCCCAGACGAAGTGCTGCAGGTGGTATTCCAGGCTCTCGATCTCCTCCCGGTCCGGCCATACCGCATTCTTGGAGGCGATGAACGGGGCCTTCCCCAGGATGGGGTCGTCGCTCGCCAGGAAATAGGTGAGGCGCTCGTCGAAATAATCGGGATTGTCCGGGCCGCGGAGCTGTCCGGCAGCCATGTCGTAAACCCCGTACAGGCCGTCATACCAGCGGCCCGTATCCCGGAACTGCTGGTGGTTCACCAGGAAGGAACTGCGCCTCAGGATCAGGTCTTTCGGCGGAAGGCTGCAGAAAAACTCCAGATAGGTCTTGCGGCCGCCGTCGAACCAGACCGTGACGAGATTCTCCCCCAGCCGCCGGAATTCAACCTCGTACAGGGCTGTATCGCCCCTGCGTTCCTTCAGCCGGAGGACGGTCCGGTCGGGGAACTCCGCTTTCAGGGAATCGGGCCCGTTCTTCGTCCGAAGGGCGAAAACGGCTTTCTGCCCCCTTGGAACGGTCATTCCGGGAACGATCTTGGTGTCAATGGATCCTGCCTCATACAGGATATCCCGCATCTCCGGATAGGAGCCGGCCTCCCGGTAGGTGAACCCGTAACGGCGGCTTTCCCCCGGCCCGAGGGTGTCTCCGGTATGGGGCTGCCGCCAGGTTCCGCGCGTTTCGGCCGCCCCGCTTTTGGCCGACCGGATATAGGCCATATACTGCCGCTGGGCGTTTCCGAAATACTCCAGGGGGGTGCCCTTGTCCGGAATCAGCATCACATACGGCGCCTCCCCGCTGTAACGCGTAAAATAGAAGAAAGAGGCGTCGCCGCTCACGAAAGCGTGCTTGATGAACGAGCGCTCGAAGATCTCGGCCGGCTCGTCGCCGCCGCCTTTCCAGGGAATGCCCACCGCCAGGTCCCCCACATACACGGAAAAGGGACACTTGTTCTCCAGCAGGATGTCCCAGTGCAGGGACCCGTCCTCCCGCTCGGTGAAAGTCTGGGTCAGGACCATTGCGTCTCCGAGCCCCCGGTCCACATACGTCCCCTTCCCGTCCCATTTCCGGCGGGAGGGTGAGAGGGTCTGCCACAGGCCGTCCTGCACTTTGTAGGTCACCAGGACCTGTCCCAACCGTCCGCCTTCGATGAGATTGGCTTCATAAGGGTCCGACGGGGCGACCAGCCGGCGGATACCCAGGGAGTCGTACGAAACCTGCCAGAGAGAGGCGGCAGCAACGAGGAAGGATAACAGGATGGCGTTCATGGGGAGAGATCAAAGCAGGTCCATGCTTTCCAGGAAAGCTTCCTGGGCAGGCGTCGGGTTTTCCACCCGGCGGATGGCCCAGGACTCCGTGTCTACGAAGAATCCGGCATCCTCCAGGTAGGAGCCGTAGTCAATTTCATCCGTGGTGTTCACAAGGGCGCGCAGATGCGGGACGGGACCGCCGTACACCTTTTCCACCTCCTGCCAGAACTCCTCTTCCGTAAAGCCCCGCTGCAGCTGCTTGTAATAGCGGTCGTACAGGCCGCGCATCACGTCGTCCAGGGACTTCTCCTGCGCGGTATGACGCCGGATGTCGATGTCCATCAGAAGCCCGACGACCGGACCCTTGAAATAGTAGTTGATCCGGACGTCCCGTTCGTTGGCGTCCCCGTTCATGAAATTGAGCCAGATGTCGTAGCTGCTCTGCCGCAGGCTCATGTGGCGCTGGCCCTCATAGGGCGCATATCGGGAAAAATAGCCCGAAAGCTGGGCGAGCGCCTCGTCCGGCGTCGCCACGCCGGAGGTGCGGAGCAGGCGGAACTCATAGTAGCAGGTGAGCCCTTCGCTCACCCACAGCATGGGCGTAACCGCCTCGGTGTCATAGTTGAAGGGCCACAGCTCCGCCGGGCGGATGCACTTGACGTTATACAGGTGGAAGTACTCGTGCGCGGTGAAGGCCAGGAAAGAGACCTGCCGGCCGCGGTCGGCGAACCGATAGGTGCCGTCCGTGTAACAGGCCTGGGAGTTCCAATGTTCCAGGCCACCGCCGCCGGCGCCCATGTGGATGAGGCAGTAATTGTCATAGGGAACCTCTCCCATCAGCCGGGTCGCGGCGCTCACAATCCGGCAGAAGTCCTCCCGGAAACCGCTTTCCTCGATTCCTTCCGGGGTTTCGACGGCGAAACGGTAGGGGTGGCCTTCATGCTCGAAATCGCAGGTGTAGTAATTGCCCAGAAGGAACGGGCAGTCGTACAGTCGGTCGAAGTCATCGGCCCGGAACGTGTCCGTCGTCCCCTCCACGGGGAGGAGTCCGGAGGAAATTTTCTCCCAACCTCCGGGGAGGTCGAAGCGGACGGTGACCGGATGCTGCAGGTCGCCGTCCCGGTGCAGGAACACGCCCGCCGGGGAAATGAAAGCGATTCCGCTTTCCACGCGGCTGGAGCCGACATCCCTCCGGTTGGCATAGATGCGGTAGCTGACCTTCACCCGTCCGTCTGCGGGGACGGTGACCTTCCAGCGGTTCATGCCCTCCTTCTCCCAGTCGAGGGCGCTGCCCGCCGCATCGGCCGCGGCAAAATCGCACAGATGCTTGGGAAAATCCAGCATCTCATAGTAGCCGGGCGTCCAGCGGGGCATGTTGAGCGTGACGCTGCCCGTACCGGGGGCGACCGCCATATCCAGGTCCACGAGGATATAGTGTCCGGCCGTATCCAGCGCGACCGTATAGTCCATTCGGTAGGACGTGTCCTTCTTTTCTCCGCACGCGACGAAAGCCAGGGCGCATGCGAGCGAAATCAGCAGTCTGTTTTTCATCATATCCGTTCAAGTTGTCTATTCGTCCGTGATAGTAATGTGGAAATCCACCCGGACGGCCTTCTTTCCGTACACGAAAGCCTGGGAAACATCGTACTGTCCAGGCGTGCAGAGGGTCGGATGCTTTCCGAGGGTGAAGCCTTCGAACCAGAAGTCGAACTCGGAGTAGACGAAGCTGTTCTGGCCGTAGACCGCCACCCGGCCCGTACTGTCAAACCAGTGGCCGGGGGCATTCGCCGTATTGGTCGGATTAAAGGATCCGTCCGGTTCCACGGCCCAGAAGCCGAGGCTTCCGAGCTCATACAGTTCGGCGAGTTCGTCGAAGGAGGGCACGCCCAAGCCTTCCGCCAGGGTCCGCTTGTCGGAATCCGACAGGTAGAGGAACGTGCCGACATGGTGGCCGTCCTGCGGAAAAGAGGCTTCGAAAGACAGGGTTGCGGTGATTTCGGCATCGGCGGAAGGTCCGGAGGAACTGTCCGGCGCCAGGGGATAATTCCGGATGACGCCGTCCAGATAGCTGAACCGCCCGGCGAGCCAGGCGCACAGAGCCCGGTACTCCTCCGCATGATCGTAATTGCGGATGCCCCAGCGGTCCATGTCCTCCTGCGCAGCCTCGCCGATGAGGTCTTCCGTCTCGCCGAGGCATTCCAGGAGGCCGTCCAGCAGGGTGCCGTTCACCCCGGCCCAGCGGGCCTGGAGCCGTTCCACGAATTCCGGGATGCCGAACAGGCGGCAGAAGAAGTCCGAGGCCGTCGAGCCGTAGGCACCCCGGTGTCGATAGGGATCCGACCCGAACACCAGATACCGCTGATTCCCGAAGAAAGTATGTCCCCATCCCCTGGAATCGTACATATCGCCCCAGTCATAGCTGAAACCGCCGTCACAGTCCCAAAGGGGTCCCATCACCCACTTGGACTTGTCATCCTGCCGGAACAGGAAGCCGCTCCGCATGCTGGGGTCGTTGTCCACCTCTACGTTGCCGATGATTTCCTGGACGAGGATGTAATGGATCATCGAATCCACGTCCAGCAGTTCCTGGAGGGCTTCCCAGTCCATGTCATCGATGGCCTCCTCCAACTGGGCGAAGGCCGCCTTCACCCGGTCCCGGTCCGCCGTGGTGGCGTCGCGGGGGAATTTGACCGCGGCGGCCATCCCGAACACGTCGGACCAGAAATTGTCGGTCGCCCGCGGCACGTCGTCCGGCCCGTCGTTGATGTCCAGGGCCAGCAGGATCCCCTGTTTCGGGTCCAGCTGCACCCGGTTTCCGCCTTCCTCCACCTGCTCGGTGACCATATACAGGCCCAGGTCTTCCCCGTTCAGGGAAACGGAGGCGTAACGGACGTGGTTGGTGTAGGGAAGGCCCAGCGTACGGGCCAGGTAGAACCCCGTGAGGTTCATCATGTGCGTGACGTCCCGATAGTCGGCCAGCAGCACCCAGTCCTTGTTCGACGCCATCCCCAGGAAGGAGGAGGACGTGTTCAGCTTGATGCGGTAGGGCTTCTTGGGATACCAGTTCCAGGTGGAGTTGCCCCGGCCGCGGATCCGTCCGGACACTTCGGCCGCCCAGGAGGGTTCTCCTCCCGTCACTTTCACGGTGCAGGGGACATAGTCTTCCTTGGAATCCACGGGGGTGCCCTTGTCCGTCACGATGTCCACCTGTGCGATGGCATCCGCCGTGAAAGGGACCGTAGCGGGATCGACCTCGGGGGCCGGATAGTCCTTGTCTTCGGGAACGGGTTCTACCCTTTGCCCGCGCTCGTCGACGATTTCATCGGGATGGCAGGCGGAAACGCCCGCCACCAACCCGGCGATGAGAAGGAGGTTCAGAAGTCTTTCCAGTTTCATTTCCGATGGAATCTGTACACCGCAAAGGTCCGTCCGCCCAGCCGCTCACTGTAGGCGATGCGGCCGGAATCCAGTTCCCGGACACCCAGAAGCCACTCGTTCGCCGGATCGGACACCGGCGTGAGGTCCAGAGCCTCCGTGACGGGGACGATGCGCTCCGGCTCGTCCAGCGTGTTTTCCTCCATGGGATTGTCGCTGTGGAGGGTAGTCCTGTCGGCCCCGGTCAGGCCGCCGGGAAGTTCGAAGGTGACAACCTGGGAATAGGCGCTCACGTTCGCGATCTTGACAATCAGGTCGCCCGTAGCGTCATCCACGGCGCAGGTGGCGTTCAGGTCGCCCGCGTTCACGACCGGCTTGCCGCCCATCGTCAGGGGAAGGACGCGGCTTCCCTTGTTGGCGGCATAGAGCTGCTGGACATAGTAACTGCAGGAGCGCATCACGCGCAGGTTGTCGAACCAGATCAGGTCGGGACGCCACTGCCACCCGTCCACATGGGCGAAGGTGGGGGCGTAGCTGGACATGACCACCAGGTCGGCGTTCCGCTCCAGGCCGGTCATGAAGGAGGCTTCCAGCAGGGCGGCGTTGAAGTGGTTGAACTTCTTTCCGTCGCTGCCGTGGCAGGCGTATTCGCCCGCAAAGACCTTGGGACCGGTGCGGGGGTAATTGTCGTAACGGCCGGCGTTGCGCTCGTAAAAGCGCTCGCTGCTGTAATAGTGCTCGTCCACGAGGTCCACCCCCAGCCGGCGCATCTCCTTCCACAGGTCGTCGAACCACTCTCCGCCCAGATAGGGTCCGGAGGTGCCGATGATGCGGATATCGGGATACTTCGCCCGGACCGCCTTCATGAACGGCTCGAACCGTTCGATGAATTCCGCGCCCCACTGCTCGTTGCCGATGCCCAGGTACTTGAGGCCGAAGGGTTCCGGATGGCCCATCTCCGCACGGACCTTCCCCCACTTGCTCTTCGGGGACCCGTTGGCGAATTCGATGAGGTCCAGGGCGTCCTGGATATAGGTCCCGAGGTCTTCCATGGAGCAGTTGGGATGCCACGCCGGATCGTTCTGGAACTGGCAGGCCATGCCGCAGCTGACGATGGGGACGGGCTCGGCGCCCATCTCCTCCGCCAGGCGGAAATACTCATAGAAGCCCAGGCCGCCGCTCTGGTAATAGTCGGGGAACATGCGCTCGAAAGTACCGTAGTTCCATCGGTTGATGTTGATGGGACGGTTCTCCACCGGCCCCACGGTATTCTTCCACTGATACCGGTTCTCCAGGTCGGTCCCTTCCACGATACAGCCGCCGGGGAACCGGAGGATGCCGGGGTGGAGGTCCGCCAGGGCCTGCGCCAGGTCTTTCCGGAGGCCGTTCTCATCCCCATGGAACGTGTCCACAGGGAACAGGGAGACATGTTCGAGGTCCACCACGGCTTCCTGGCTCTCATCCCACAGCAGCAGCCGGAAAGCGCCCTTTGCAACGGTGCGGGAAGCGGTAAGCACAACCTCGTATTTCGTCCATTTGGCAGAAGTGACCGTCACCTCCTCCGCGGCCAGGACCTGGTCCTCGACGTTGCCATAAGGCTCGCAGAGGACGGCCAGAAGACCCACCGTGCGGGGCTTCCCCGCCGTCCGGGCCCAGAATGAAAGCCGGTACTCCGCACCCGCCTCCAGGCCGATGCCCAGCCAGCCCCCGTTCTCCAGCCCGCACTGACGGGCCGGATGCCCCGGATAGCGAAGCCGCACATAATGCGGGTTCCGGTCAAAGGGGCCGCCCTCCGAGAGGACCTCCACCTTGCCGAAGGTCTTCCACCCCTGCAGGGGATTGTCGTATTCGAAGGAACGGTTGCAGATCTTCTCCGCATACAGGCCGCCGTCGGCCGCGAAATTGATGTCCTCCAGGAAAATGCCGTACATCGTGGGCTGGACGGGGATTCCCGCCGCCGTCTCGTCCACCACCATATAAGGCCCCCGCGGCTGCGCCGGGAGGGCCGTAGTGAAAAACAGTACGGACAAACAGAGCGTCAGTCCCTTTCTCATTTCACCTCCCACTCAAAGAGGCCGGCGGAAAGCTCGGCGGGAAGGTCGACTTCCAGCTTCATGGCCGACGTGGTGACGGGGGTGAACTGCACCTCGCAGGCGCGGCCCTTCGCAACCGGGTAGCCGGAAGGATCCTGGACTTCGACCCAGTTGCCGGCCGCATCCTTGTAGTAGACGCGCCAGGCCGAAGGGAGGCCGCAGCCGCCCCAGGGCTGGTCCTCGAACCACCACACGGAACTGCGGGACACCTTCGCGGGCGCCGCGAAGTCATAGACGATCCACTCGGTGCCGCCCTGCTTGGGCCACCAGTGGTAATACGGGGCGGAACGGTCGCCGTCATGCTGCGGGACCAGCCGGTCGCTCACGGAGCCGAGGGCGCGGGTAGGCGTAGAAGCGCTCAGCTTGCTCTGGGAGGCCAGGGTGGCGGGCTTGGTGGGAAGGGTGGCGCGCAGTTCGCGCGGCAGCCACACGGTCATCTCGCCGCTGCCGCGATGGCACCAGGCGTAGTAAGGGATAAGCGTCAGGTCTACGTCCTTCGCCTCCAGGCGTCCGTCCTTCCCGAAGGAGAGCGTCTGGGCCTTGGTGACGATCTTGTCGATGCCGAAGAGTTCATCCGAGTGCTTCACGGTGAACGTCGGATCCTGGTTCATCAGGACGCTCCGCACGGAGAAGCCCGGATTGTCCGGCCATTCGGCGCAGTACACCACGGGACCCTTCTCCACCGCGACGCGACCCTCGTCGGCCTTCACGCGGCCGTCAGCCTTCACCACGCGGGGTTCCATGTCAAAGTGGACCTCCACCTTGTCACCCTTCTTCCACTTCCGGGAAATGGTGAAGTAACCCTGCTCGAGCTTGCTTTCTACGGGAACGCCGTTCACTGTCACGGTATAACCCAGGCGCTTGCCGTCCACATAGGTGTACAGGTCGGAAGGAACGGTCTCGTTCCGGACCCAGCCGGGGATACGGACCTTCAGGGCCATCTCCTTCTTGAGGGCGGTCTTGTCGATGGTGATCTCCACGTCGCCGTTCCAGGGATACGCCGTCTTCTGGCTCAGGGTGACGGCCTTGCCGCCCACCTTCTGGGTCATCGTATTGGGCATGAACAGGTTGACATAGAGGGCGTTGTCCTTCACGGCATACACATAGCCGGGGACGGACGGGATGAAGCGGCAGATGTTGGACGGGCAGCAGGCGCAGCCGAACCACGCCTGGCGCTGGTGCTGTCCGATGGATTCCAGCGGGTTGGGATAGAAGAACCCGTTGCCCTCCAGGGACACGCCGCTGATGAGGCCGTTGTAGAGGGTGCGCTCCAGCACGTCGTAGTACTTGGCGTCGCCGTGCAGGAGGAACATCCGGTAGTTGACATACACGTTGCCGATGGCGGCGCAGGTCTCGCAGTAGGCGCTCATGTTCGGGAGTTCGTAGTTGGCCCCGAAGGCCTCGCCGTTGTTCGTGGCGCCGATGCCGCCGGTGATGTACAGCTTCTTCCCGACGATGTTCTCCCAGATGCGGTCGATGGCGTCGATGTAGCCCTGGTCCCCCGTGAGGGCGGCCACGTCGGCCATGCCGGCGTACATGTAGGCGGCGCGGACGGCGTGGCCCACGGCTTCGCTCTGCTCCAGGACCGGGAGGTGCGTCTGGTTGTATTCATCCCGGTACTCGGTCTTACCGCGCTCGTCCAGGAAGAACTTGGCCTCGTCCAGGTATTTCTTCTCGCCCGTGGCGAGATACAGCTTCGCGAGGGCCATTTCGGCGATCTGGTGACCGGGAACCACCCGGGCCTGGCCGGAGGCGGAGCCCACTTCGCGGACCACGCAGTCCGCATAGCGGATGGCGATGTCCAGGAAGTTGCGCTTGCCGGTGGCCTGCCAGTGGGCGATCGCGCCCTCCACCATGTGGCCGAGGTTGTAGAGCTCGTGGCTGAGTTCCTCGTCCTTCACCCAGCGGCGGTCGCCCGCCCACTCGTGCGGATGTTCCGGATTCATGGTCCGGGCCGTGTACAGGTAGCCGTCCGGCTCCTGCGCCGCGGCGACGATCACGAGGACGCTGTCGATATAGGCCTCCAGCTTCTTGTCCGGATAGGTCTGGAGCACGTAGGAGGCGCCTTCGATGGTCTTATAGACGTCCGTGTCGTCGAAGGAATAGCCCTTCACCTCGTAACCGAGGTTCACCGGCGAATGCATCTGCCTGGCGGCCTTCACGAAGTTTTCGTAGCGGCCTTCGCTTTCGCACTTGGAGAAAGCCAGGGGAATCGTGACCTCACGGGATGCCTTCAGGCGCTGCCCCCAGAAAGAATCCGGGGTGACTTTCACGCTGGTGAAAGGGACGGGGTCAATCGGATATCCGCCGGAAGCGGAGGTTGCGGCAGGCTGCGCCTGCAGGGTTGCGGCGACCAGGAGGCCGGCCAGGGGAAGTAGGAATTTTCCAGTCATAGTGTCAAAAAAAGGGTCTTTACAAAATTATAAAATTATTGTTTAACAGCAGTATCCCTTTGCATGGAAATCCATTCTTTTTGTAAAATCGTCCAAGATTGGTCCGCTGTTTTTTGGATTTTTCATTTAACTTTGCACGGTATGAAGAAAAAGTCCATCCTCCGCCTCCTTCTTTTCTTCGCCATCCCGGCGATGCCGGTAACGGCAGAGGCCTATTCCTTCCGCCACTACACCTCCCGGGAAGGCTTGGCCTCCAATGCGGTACGCGCCATCATCCAGGACAGCCAGGGCCTCATCTGGCTGGGAACCGGCAGCGGCCTGGACAGTTTTGACGGGCGGGAAATCATCCATCACCCCCTGCCCGGTGAGGATGGCGGAGCCGTCCAATGCCTGTACGAAGATGCCGCGGGCGTTCTCTGGGTGGGAACGGAAGATGCCGTTTTCCGCTATGTATCCGACAACCTGGTCCGTGTCGAAAGCGTCGGGGTGGAAATCACGGCCTTCGAGGAAGACCGGGACGGAAACCTCTGGATCGGAACCTGGGGAAAGGGTCTTTACCGGTACCGGGACGGTACCTTGTCCGCATTTCTGGACGGACACCTGGTGGAGGACGTCCATGCAGCCCGTGACGGGCGCCTGTGGATTGCGGATTCCTCGACGGAAGAAGGTCTTCTCGTGTACAGCTCCGCCTCCCGGACCTTCGTTTCCCCGGGACTGCTGTTCCAAGGTTGCGGCCACGCACGCGTGTGTGCCATTGATGAAGACCAGGACGGCGACCTATGGCTGGGGACCTGGAACAGCGGCCTTTACCGGGTTGACGCCGCCGGGAGGACGGTCCATCCGGCCCTCCCGCCCGGAAAAGGCCTCAACCACATCCACTCCCTCACGCACGACGGCGCCTGGAACTTCCTGCTGGGGTCGGACGACGGCCTGCTGGAAGTGAACCTGCTGACGGGGGAACAGACCCTCTACCGCAACGACCGGAGCGACCCGTCCTCCCTCTCCGACAAGTTCGTCTATCCCGTCACCCGGGACCACGAAGGCGGCCTGTGGATCGGAACCTATTATGGCGGCGTGAATTACGTCGCTCCCAACCGGGGGCAGTTCTCTTTCCGCTCCCTGTCCGACCTGGTGAACGCCGACGAGGACTATATCGTCAGCTGCTTCTGCGAAGACCCGGACGGGACGCTCTGGATCGGCTCCGACAACGGAGGCCTGTTCCACTTCGACCCGGTCCGGAACACCGCCGGGAGATGGACGGCCCCGGGCGGCTGGACCGAGCGGCTCGCCTCCCTCAACATCCACGCCCTGCTCCGGGAGGGAAACGACCTCTGGATCGGAACCTATTCCGACGAACTGGTCCGCCTGGACCTCCACTCGGGCAGGATCAAGGTATACGGAGAAAAAGACGGGCTGGACGCCCCCAGCGTCTATGCCTTGTGCGTCGGGCCCGATGGCGCCCTGTGGGCGGGCTCCAGTTCCGGCATCTGCCGGTACGACGCCAAGTCCGACCGATTCTCCCTGGAACGAAATGCAGAAGACTGGATCCTGGACATCCAGGCGGATGCCGACGGGCACCTTTGGTTCGGAACCTCCCGAAGCGGTGTCCTGCGCCGGTCTCCGGACGGTTCCTGGCAGGAATATACCGTTGACAGCGGCCTGCCGTCCAATCACGTCAACTGCCTGCTTTCCACACCGCAAGGGGTGTTCGCCGGCCTGCAGAACGGCATCGCACGGATTTCCGAAGATAAGGTGGAAACGATTCTGGACCAAGAGGATGTACAGAGGATCGCCTTCGACGGCAGCCAGCTCTGGTTCTCGACCAATACCGGCATCGTCCGACATTCCCTCCGCGACGGGAGTGAAGAGCGCTTCGGCTCCAGTGACGGCGTTTCCGCCAATGTGTTTTCGCCCAATGCCGGCCTTGTTTCCCGGGACGGGACCCTCTGGTTCGGGGCCTCCGACGGCTTTGTCTCCTTCTTCCCGGGAAGCGTCCAGGCCAACGGGATCGCCCCGTCCGTGCTGTTCACCCGCTTCCATGCGTCCGGCCCCGGCCTGTTCCAGGACGTCTTCCAGGCGCAGGGACACGAGCGGATCGTCCTGCCGTGGAAACTGCGTGACGTCAAAGTGACCTTCGCCGCGCTCAGCTACTGCGCACCCGAGAACAACCAGTATGCCTACCGGCTCGAGGGGCTGGAACCCCATTGGAAGGAACTGGGAAATCAGAATTCATTGACACTAAACCAATTGCCAGCCGGACGCTATCGCTTGCAGGTCATCGCCGGCAACAACAGCGGCGTCTGGAACTCCGAGGGCGCCTCCCTGTCCTTCACCATCCGGCCCCACCCCCTCCTGTCCGGGGTCGCCCTCGCCCTGTATATCCTGCTCGCCGGCATCCTGTTCTACCTGCTGGGAAATTGGCTGCTGCGCCGGGCGGAAAGGAAATCGCAGGCCAGATACGAAAGGGCCCTGGACGCGGCCGTGTCCCTGGTCAAGGAAGAGGAACGGGACGACCACGTCCACCTGATCTCCTCCCTCGCCGACCAGCTGGAGGCTCCCATCGCCGGCATCGGCGTCCAGCTGGACAAGATGAAAGAGGCGCCCAAAACGCCGCAGGCCGTCAAGGGAGGGCTGTCCGTCATCGAGAAGAACCACCGGATGTTACGTACGATTGCCTTGAACCTCCAGCAGATGCGCGCCGCCCTCGGCCTCCGGGAAGGGGAGGAGGAAGACGCCCCCGCCGACAACGCCCCCGACAAAGAGGAAGACTTCCTGATGCGCCTGGACCGGATCATCAACGAGAATATCGCCAATCCCGACCTGTCCGTGGCATTCCTGGCCCAGGAACTGGCGGTCTCCCGCTCCGGCCTGTTCGCCAAGGCCAAGGAACTGAGCGGGGAAACGCCCAACAAACTCATCAACCAGGCCCGGCTCAACGCCGCCGCCAAACTCCTGACGGAGGGGAAGCACACCATTGGAGAGATCTGTTACATGACCGGTTTCTCCTCCCCCAGTTATTTCTCGAAAAGCTTTGTGAGCCAATTCGGTGTCACGCCCCACGAGTGGGCACGAATGCACAAAGAGTAGAGATTTTGGACTATTTTGCTTTCGCCTTCGAGAAGAATGTGGAAAAAAGCATAAGGTGTTGTTTTGGTTGGTTGTTAACAGTGGTAGTTTGCAAAAATAGTCAGCTTTGGCGGAGTCTTCCGGAAAAAAGGTCTATTAAAATATTCTTCGCCTGCGACCACCAGTGGACCCTGGAGATCCCCGAAGACGCCGCCTCGTGGCTGTCCTCCGAGAAGATGTCCGGCAAGAGCGGCAAGACCATCCGCGTTCCGCTCGTCGCCAAGGCGAATACAGGCCCCCAGCGCAGCGCCACCTGCCGCATCATCTCCGGCAGCAAGAAAAAGAAGTTCACCGTGACGCAGGCGGCGGCCGTCCTGGTTCTCAACGCTTCGGACGTCGAGGACCTGGACAAGTACTACAAGCCGCAGGAGTTCAACTTCGACATGTTCCGCTCTGACAGCAAGTGGTCCTGGTGCCGCTCGAAGCAGAGCGAGCATTTCGTGGTGTTCTGGGATATCAAGTACGGCCAGTACGGTCTTTATGCCGACCGGATGGGCGAAGAGCTCACCTGGCCGTCCAACTGCAAGACCTCCTCGATGCAGGTGGACATCGACGACCTCCTGAAAAAGGCCGAGGAGTTCTACGACCTGAATGTCAACCGGCTCAAGTTCGCCGAAACCGGCAAGGGCCAGTCCGTCCTGGACAAGTACAAGATGGAAATCTACCTGATCTGGCAGAGCGAATGGCTGGCGACCGGATCCGGTTATGACAACACCATCGGCGCGCTGTGGGTGAATCCAGATACCTGCAAGCCTGTGGGCAGCACGATCGGCCATGAGATCGGCCACTGCTTCCAGTACATGACCTTCTGCGACTACCTGGTCCGCGAAGGCAAGGGAGGCGACAAGGCCCCGAATGCCAACACCAACGAGGGCCCCGGCTGGCGCTATGGCTTCGGGCCGAACGGCTCCGGCGGCAACGCCTTCTGGGAGCAGTGCGCCCAGTGGCAGTCCTTCCAGATCGAGAAATACCGTGCCGAAGCCTTCACGGGCTGGTACGGAGACTTCCCGAGTTCCATCCACCTGCACGTCCTCCACGAGCGTCCCCGTTATTCCAACTACTTCATCCAGTGGTGGTGGGTGGAGCAGAACGACATCACCTTCATCGGCAAGATGTGGAACGAGGCCAAGTATCCGGAAGATCCGGTGGAGACCTACATGCGCCTGATGGGCTACGACGTGGCCGCGATGAACGATTCCATGTGGGAATACGCCGCCCACATGGTCACCTACGACACGGACGAGATCCGCTCCTACGGCAAGTCCCACATCGGTGACGTGGCGACGGCGGCCGTTTCCCAGAATACCGACGGCGCCTGGTATGTCACCGCGTCGTGGACGCCGGAGACCACCGGTTCCAACATCATCCGGCTCAGCGCCACCGCCGGATCGGAAATCTCCGCCACCCTGTCCTCCAACCTGGGACTCGCCGGCTGCGTGAGCGGCAAGGCCGACCTCGCCGGCTGGCGCTTCGGCTTCGTCTCCTACAACAGCGACCGGACGACCACTTACAGCCCGGTCTGGAGCGCGACCGACGAGAAGCAGACCTGGACCGTTCCGGCCAATTCGAGCAAGGTCTGGTTCGTCATGACCGGCGCCCCGACCCAGTATGAGCGCCATCCCTGGGGTTCCGGCGGCTCGGACCACAAGGATGAGGGCGATTCCAAGGATACCAAATGGCCCTGGAAGGTCCGTTTCGATGGCACCAAACCCTACGGCAAATGAAAAAATTCAACCTCCTGATGATCGGGGCGGCGGTCTGCGCCGCCCTTTTCTCCTGCGCCAAGAATGGACCCGAGCCCGAACCGGAACCCGAGGACAAATGGACGGAGAATACCGGCGAAATAACCTACAAGATTGCGCCGTCGGCCACCTTTACGGCCGAAGGCGGTGAAAAGACCGTCCGTTTCTACTGCACGGAATCCTGGCATATCGAGTGCAGCGCCGACTGGCTGCACTTCGACCCTGAACGCGGCGAAGGCACCGGCGAGAAAAAGTCGTTCAAGACCGTCATCACCGCCGACGAAAACACGGAAGACGCCCTCCGGGAAGCCGGCGTCAGTATCGTCAGCGGCGAGACGAAGTTCACCTTCACGGTCACCCAGAAAGCCCCTGTCATCGTCCTGACGGACGCCGAGATCAAAGCCCGGGGCATCGACCTTTCCCGGGTCTATACCGGCGTTGCCGGGAGCCTGGAGAAACTGAAGAGTTCCGACAGCGAGTTCTACCTGGGGCGCGCCCGCACCAGCGAACACTTCATCGTCCTCTGGGACAAAGGGTATGACGAAAGCGGGGCCATCGATCCGAACGACCCGAGGACGCCCGAAAAAATCCGGGTGGACGTGGACGACCTCCTCAGGAAGGCCGAGATCTACTATGACACCTATGTGGACAAATTCGGGATGCGCGGCCCGGAAGGCCAGTCGTACCTGGACAAGTACTATCTGACCATCTGCCTGTACGGAACGACCTCCTGGAAGGCCGAAGGCGGCGGCAACGGCAACATGGGCGGCCTCTGGGTGAGCGCAACGGCCTGCCAGCCGACGGGAAGCACCGTGGCCCATGAGATCGGACATGCCTTCCAGTACCAGGTGTATGCCGATTTCGGCCAGCGGGACGCCGGCTTCATGCAGAGCGGCGGCGTGTTCTGGGAGGCCTGTGCCAACTGGCAGAGCTACAACCTCTACGCCGAGCAGGCCTACAACTCCGACAACTTCCGCGTGTTCGCGGAGAACAGCCACAGGCACTTCCACTATTTCGACATGCGCTATGCCTCTTACTGGTTCCAGTTCCTGTGGACCGACAAGTACGGATTCGACGCCTACGGCCGGATCTGGAAGGAGTCCAAGCGCACCGAGGATGCCTGCCAGGCCTATATGCGGCTCTACTGCGGCAACGACATCGCCACGCTCAACCGGGACCTGTACGAATATGCGGCCCGCTGCGCCACCTGGGATTTCGCCACGGAGGTGGTGAACCTGGACGAGCAGGGGAACGTCGCCCGGACAGCGCCCATGCGTGATTTCGGCAAGGACTACATCGGCAACATCGGCTGGGTGGGATCGGACGACGGAGACGGCTGGAACAAGGTCGGCGACGCCCGGGCCCCGGAAGCCACCGGCTTCAACATCATCCGCCTCAAGCCCGCCGCCGGGCAGACCGTCTCGGTGGAATTCGAAGGACTGGCCAAAAAGGCCAATGCCGGCTGGACCTACGGGTTTGTCGCCCTGCTCTCCGACGGCACACGCGCCTACAGCGACGCCTCCCTGACCGACGGCAACGGCAGCGCGACCTGGACGGTCCCGGCTACGACGGAGAAACTGTGGCTGGTCGTTTCCTGCACGCCGTCGAAGTATTACGGAAGCGAGCAGGGTGGAACCTGGCCCTACCGGGTGCGTTTCACCGGAACGGACCTCATCACCAAGATCGATTTCACCGGCGACGAAACGCCGCACGACACGGAAATCATCAAGGATGTCGATGTTCCCGCCTCCGCCGGCTATGCCGGACCTTCCTTCACTTTCGAAGCGGAGGATTATGAGAAGATCGGACGCGCCTTCGTGATGCAGCCGTCGGAAATCGCCGCCTCCATCGCCGAACAACGGGAACAGTATGCGCGGGGAAAAGTGAAATTCGGATCCCTCCAGCCCGACGGATCCGTCAGCTACGAGTATACGGCCAATGGCTACGGCTTCTGGTATGACCCTTCCGGCGCCGTCACGCCCTGGGGCGGAACGCCCACCGTCTACACCCAGTACGACCGCACCAGCTGGACCTTCCAGCTCGGATCCAAGCCCGGTGTCGTATCACCCGGTGAGGACTACACCATCCGTCCGGTCTTCGTGTATGGCGACTGCAAGGCCATCGTCACCATTCACATGCATATCAAATAAACGGTCCGGCCATAGGCCTGACACTCAGAGCGTTCTTGAGGGTGACCCGAAAGTCAGATTGACTTTCGGGTCACCCTATTTTAGTATAACAGACTAGCATTCAGCCACTTGGCAAAAGCGAGCCTCCTACAGGGTCTTCAGCGCCTCGCGGAGCACGTGGTCGGCACGGTCGATAAGGTCCTTCGTGCCGGAGCCGTCGTTGACATACTGGATCACCATGTCGGCGAAGTCGATGGCTTCGCGGAGTCTGGTGTTCTTGTTCGGAATCTCCTTGGTCTCCACCACGAGGCGCAGCAGACCGTCCAGGTCCTCGGGTTCGGCCAGGTTGCCGGGACGCATCGTGTTGATGGCCGCATTCAGGGCCGAGGTGGCCTTGGTGACGGCCTCCTGCTTCAGGGAACGGGGTTTCGCCGCATTCACGGCCTCGGCGGCGGCGAGCTGCTCCAGCATCCGGGCATATCCGTTCGGGGCCCAGGGGGCGAAGGCCGGGACCTTGGTTTCCAGCGCGTTCCAGGCATCCTGCGCTGCCACGCGGGAACGGGCGATGCGGATGGCCTGATCCAGATAGGTCTTGTCAACGCCGCGGGTCTTCTTGGCTTTCTTGCCTTGTGTGAGGACGTTCAGGCGCAGGTAGTGCGTGCTGTGGTCCGTCATGTAATAGTCGGGATAGAAGGTCTTGTCACCCAAGGTCAGGGAGTACAGCGGACCACCCGTGTCGTCCTTGGCCCGGGCGCCCTGGAGGACGATGTCCCCGAGGTCCGGATTCAGTTCGAATTCGGCCTGGTCCCAGACCGTGATGTCGGGCGTGGCCATCACCAGCGGGCCGTACATCAGCGCTCCTTCCCACATCGGGGCGAAGGGCGTGCGGGCCTCGTTGACCCCCGTGGCAGCCAGGTCCATCTTGTCGGGACCGAAGTGGATGTGCTTCGTGAAGGGCATCGTCACCTCCACCTTGTCGCCGGCCTTCCACTCCCGCTCAGGGATTTCCACATAGGAGGAAGGCTGATACCGCGACGCAACCTCCCGGCCGTTCAGCTTCACGCCGAAGCCTTCCGTCGCCCAGTACGGGACGCGGAGCTTCAGGGCGAACCGGCCGCCTTTTTCAACGGTGATGACGGAATTCTCCGCCGGCCAGGCACATTCCTGACGGATGGCGACATCCTTCTCGTCCCAGCGGGCGGTGGTAGGCAGATAGAGGCCCACCCACAACGTATTGTCAGACACGAAATAGGCCGCTTCCTGGTATTTCACGTGATTCTCCGCACCGGTACCGCCGCAGCAGGTGGACTGGGGCGTCTCGCTGCCGAAAGGCTTGGTAGCGTTCATGCCCACGGCATACTGATAGCACACGCCATACTCATGCGGGTTCACCGAGCCCACGAGCTGGTTGTACAGCACCCGCTCGTAGTAGTCCATATAGCGCGCGTCGTCCGGATTGTAGCCGTTCAGGTCCTTGGTGAGCTTCGCCAGGTTGTAGGCGCAGCAGGTCTCGTTGATGTCCGGGTTCGGGAACAGGTTCCGGTTCCGGTCGGACTGGACGCTGGTGTTCATGGACATCATCTGGGAATAGGGCTGGCGGAACATCTCGCCGTTGCCCACGCCGCCCATCGCATAGGCGTAGCGGCCCTGGACCATCTCCCAGAAGTTGCTGGCAATCCGGTAATAATAAGGATCCCCATCCACACGGTAGGTGTTCACGGCACCCACGATCATCGGGATATGCTGGTTCGCATGGCGGGTGCGGATATCGTCGATATTCCTGGAAAGCGGATCGAAGAAAGCCGGGGAAACGAAGCACTCGGCCGCCTCCAGCAGGCGCGCTTTCTCCGTCGGGTCGGAGACCATGGCGGACAGGCGCGACAGGGATTCCTGCATGCCGCCCACCTCGCCGGCGATGTACATGTTCCACATCTCGTAGCGGTTGCCGGGCCGGGCCTGGCGCTCCGCCTTGTCTCCGTCCATCTTCACGTAAGTCCTGTAATGCAGGCGGTTCCACACCCAAAGGCCCATGTCCTTCGCAATAAGGAGCGCCTTCGCCGCCAGGTCCGGATCGTCGATGTTCACGGCGATGTCGATCAGGCCCGCCAGCTGCTTGTGGATGGAGTAGTAAGGCGCCCAGACGCCCTTCTCATTATTGTAGGGGGCGTATTTCTCAATCAGCACGGGGTGCTGGGCCGGGATGGCGTTGATATAGCCGTAGCCATAGCTCCGGCAGTCCTTCTTATATTCGTCAAAGGCGGCCCAGGTGCCTTCCAAAGCGGCGAACTCCTCCTCCGGGACCAGGTCCCGGGCCTCCCGGTAGCGGCCCAGCGCATCGTCCCAGACAAAGGTCATCTCCTGGCAGGCACGGAGTTCGTCCACCATCCGGCGGATATTCTTCCGGAGGGCATCCTTCAGGGCCGGGTCGTCCGTCCCGGCAAAGGCGAAGGCCAGGGCCGACATATAGTGGCCGGAACCGTGTCCCTTGAGCTTCGTGGTCGGGGAATCCCAGCCGTCGGAGCGGGTATAGCCTTCGGTGGGAAGGCCATAGGTGTCCCGGTAATTGTACAGCTGCTGGGTGATGTCCAGGGACAGGAGGTTGCGGACGTCCAGGTCACGGTTGGAGGTGAGGCGGTTCTCGCCGATCAGCCGGACACTCCCGAGCGGAAGCGGACGGGCCACGGGCGTGGGTGCCGGTACGGAAGCCGCCGTGGCGACCACGGTCACCTGCGCATCCAGCGGGTAGCCATTGTCCGTCGTATTGTCGCCCAGGATATATCCCCGCACCGTATAGGCGGAACCGACCGGCAGGGCGGCCTCCTCCTCTTCGGTTTCCCGGAGGGAATTGGTCCATTTGACCTGCCGCCAGGCACCGGTCCCGTCGGCATAGGTTACCCAGACCAGGTAAGGAAGGCGCGGGGCGGTCCCTTCGGGGGCATCCACCTGCACTGCGGCAACTTCACGGATGGTTTTCGCCGTCTTTTTACCGGAGCGGGCGGATACGGCCACGACCGGGATCAAGAGAAAAAGGACGACAGGAATGACAAGCCGGACTTTCATCATGGTTTCTCGTTTTAGCGTTTTTCCAAAGATAACGCAAAAGCGGAGATTCCGTTGTCAAAATCGTCCGGACGGATAAGAGAATCATCCAAAACTATTCCTTCACCTTCAGCACCTCACCCGCCTCGCGGGCGACAGTCTCCTTCCAGAGCTCCGTGTAGCCCGGCCATTCGACCTTTTCGGGCTGGCCTTCCGTGTACTCGGAATGCTTGAAGGAACCGTCCTCATTCTGCGGCTTCACGTTGCCGTCCATGAACTTGACGAGGAGTTCCTCCTCAAGGGAGACCCATGTCGCGAACTGGTCCTGGGCCGTCTGCACCGTGTAATCCGTGATATAGCGCGTCACCTTGGCAAAGGGACGGCGGGACACCATGACCGACCGCTTGGAAGAAAGCTTGTCCTGCAGCTTCACCACCGCCTGGTTGTACAGGACGGTCGCGGCGCTGTCCACCGAGTGGGTCTTGCGCTCCATCTGGTCGATCTCGAACGCATCGATCTTCTTCCTCACGTGTGCCGCCATGATGTTGTACATCTTGTAACAGGCGTTGGAGACCCGGTTGTTGACCCAGAAAGAAGCGGTGGGAGAATAGTGGAGCAGGTCTCCGTTCCCAACCCGGAAGCATTCCGGGACTTCGGCCGTCGAAGTGTAAATCGGCGTAAGGTAAGAGGTCGCCGCATCGTCGGTGCCGAACCACAGGATGCCGCCCACCTCGTCGGGGACATAGTCCCGTGCCTGGCCCACCATCCAGAACCCGGTCTGCTGGGTGGCGATCGCGCGCTCGTTCAGGTAGGTGCCGCCTTCGGCCTTGAATTCCATCGGACGCCAGCGGTACGGCAGGGCGTTGCCGCCCGCACCGATATCCTGGGTCATGTCCATGGGCGTACCCTCGTAATGGTCGCGCATCACGTCCGCCACGGCCTTCACGGTCACCTTCTCGCGCGGGTAGATGAACAGCGGAAGATCCCCGTCCAGGTTGTACCCCATCGCATAGTCCAGATAGTCGGACGCATCCCGGGTTGTCGCCTTCCCTTCGACGTCATAGTAGGAGAACCAGCCGCCGGAGAGGATGTTGAAGGCACTCCAGACACGGGCGTCACAGCCGCGCACGGTGCCGAAATCGGCCGGGCCATACGCCTTCTTGAAACTGAATTCCTCGTCGGCGCCCTCAAAGTATCCCTTGCGGCGGGCGAAGGAAATCACGTCCTTGGCATACATGCAGTTGTCCGGATCCTTCAGGGGGAAAGCGCCGATGCGGGCCTGGTTCGCGTGGGCGCAGATGGCGCCGTCCGGCACGCGGAGGGCGACCCAGACGATACCCTTGTCCGCATTGACCCCGTTCTTGATGTTCGTACCCTTGCCGATCAGTTCCATGATCCAGGCCTCGTTCTTGTCGGCGATGGAGAACGTCTCGCCTTCGGAAGCATACCCGTATTCGTTGGCGAGGTCCACGATGATCCGGATGGCTTCCCGGGCGGTCGACGCCCGCTGCAGGGCCACGTAGATCAGGGAGCCATAGTCGATCCGGCCCCGGCGGTCCATCAGCTCTTCGCGCCCGCCCCAGGTAGTCTCGGTGATGATGACCTGCTTCTCGTTCATGTTGCCCACCGTCTGGAAGGTGTGGGAAACCTGGTCGATTTCACCCAGGTACTTGCCGCTGTCCCAGTCGTAAACCTTGAGCAGCGAACCGGCTTTCCAGTCGGCCGCCGGGTGATAGTACAGTTCGCCGAACAGATAATGGGAGTCGGCGGCATAGGAGACCAGGGTGGATCCGTCCTTGCTGGCGCCCTTGGTGACGATGACGTTGGTACAGGTGTTTCCTTCCAGGGCCGGCACCAGGGACAGGAAGAGGGACAGCAGGAGGGTCAGGTGCGATTTATGCATGGTATTTGGGGGTTTGTTCAATAATTGTTAATTTTGCCCAGCCTAGCGGCAACTGCAAATTTATGAATTTTTATCAAGGGATGAAACACTTATGGATGATGACGGCGGCGGCCCTCTGCCTGTCCGCCTTCCCGCTCCTGGCCCAGAACCAGGCCCCCCAGACGCCCGAGCAGCGGGAAAAGCAGCTTCTTGAGTTCATCGACAAGGAAGTCAAGCGCCTGTCCGAGCAGCTTGAACTGGAATACTGGCAGGAGTTCTACGTGGATTCCACCCTCACCCACGACTACCACGCGATGCAGGAAGAACTGGAAGACTTCCAGCAGGCGAAGGTCAGCAACGTGGACCTGTACCAGGCCGTCCAGGACAAATGGATGGAGCAGATTGACCGGTCCTATCAGCGCTTCTTCACGGAAGACCAGTGGAAGAAATACTGGAAAAGCACCGGCCAGCGGGCCCAAAAAGCGCGCGACAAGCGGAAGGCCAAGTCCGAAAAAGCCTCGGCCGGGGTCAAAAACGAGGGAAAATAGTTATCTTTGCGGGATATTAGAAGCGAACATACCATGAAAGAAGCGATTGAACAGATACAGAAGGAACTTTCCGAACTGAAAGCCGCCTCCCAGAAGGAAGTGGAGGAGGCCCGCGTCCGGTTCCTCGGCAAGAAAGGCTCCGTCACCGCGCTGATGGAGCAGTTCCGCAGCATCGCCCCGGAAATGAAGCGGGAATACGGCCAGAAGCTCAACGAACTCAAGAAGAGCGTCACCGCGAAGATCGAGGAGCTCAAGGAACAGGCCTCCGCGGCTGCCGTGAGCCTGGCCCCCAAGCAGGACCTCTCGATGCCGGGCGACCCCTTCGAGCTGGGTTCCCGCCACCCCGTCTCCATCGTCCGCCAGGAAATCGTGGACATCTTCCGCAAATTCGGCTATGACGTCGCGGAAGGCCCCGAGATCGAGGACGACTGGCACGTGTTCGAGGCCCTCAACTTCCCGCCGAACCATCCCGCCCGCGAGATGCAGGACACCTTCTTCGTGTCCACCGGCCACCTGAATCCGCTCCTGCTCCGCACCCACACCTCCTCCGTGCAGGTGCGCACCATGGAATCCCAGCCCCTCCCGATCCGCGTGATCTGCCCGGGCCGCGTGTTCCGCAACGAAGCCATCAGCGCCCGCGCGCACTGCATCTTCCACCAGGTGGAAGGCCTCTATATCGACAAGAACGTCACCTTCGCGGACCTCAAGCAGGCCATCCTCCTGTTCGCCCGCGAGATGTTCGGCCCAGATACCCAGATCCGCATGCGCCCGTCTTACTTCCCGTTCACCGAACCCTCCGCGGAGGTCGACGTGAGTTGCAACATCTGCCACGGCAAGGGCTGCAACATCTGCAAGGGCACCGGCTGGCTGGAGATCATGGGCTGCGGCATGGTGGACCCGAACGTCCTCGAGGCCAGCGGCATCGACTCCAAGGTCTACAGCGGCTTCGCCTTCGGCATGGGCGTCGAGCGCATCGCGATGCTCAAGTGGCAGGTCAACGACCTCCGCCACTACTTCGAGAACGACATGCGCTTCCTCCACGAGTTCGCCACCGCGACGGAAGTGTAGCCGCTACCGCCGAAAACTGTGTGAATCGGTTCATTTTACACAGATTTTCCGGTTTATGAACGATAAATGTGCAAAATGCCCTCGTTTTGCACATTTTTTGTCTTTCACAAGGGTATGAGACATTTCTATTTACTTTTGCTGGCCTTGCTTGCGGTGACGGCTTGTTCCACGACGCGCCGGGTATCGACGGCTCCCGCCCCGTCATCCACCTGGGTCGGATGCACGACTTCGGAGATCCTTGAAGCGATGGGCAGTCCGGTCCGTATCGACGGGGACGGCAAGGACGGCAGCATCCTGGTCTATGAATCCGCCCCGGGCTACGACGACCCCAAATACGACATCTTTGATCCGCAGGCGTCGGCCCAGTCCCGACAATATGCACGGTTCTACCTGGACAGGGAAGGCCTGTGCTACCATGTGGACACGAACCGGGAACTTCCACCCGCCCCGCGCGGAGAGGCTCCGGACGCCGAGATCAGCGCCGGCCTGGATATCCTCTTTGACATCCTCCTCCTTCCCTTGCTGACCATCAGTATTTTCCTCTGACCGGATCAGAACGCGAACACGAAGATGTAGAACAGCATCACGCCGGCCGCCGCGAGCTTGGCGCCGGTACCGAAAAGAAAGCCGAGAAAGGCACCGAGGGCCGATTTAAGGGAGGTCGCGGTGTCTTTTTTCGCAAAGACCAGTTCCGCGATGAAGGCGCCCAGGAGGGAACCCAGGATCATGCCTACGGGGGGATACACGAGCCCGGCGAACAGGCCGATGATGGCGCCCCAGCCGCCGGCCTTGGAGCCGCCGGTGAGTTTCGTGAAATAGGCCGGGACGACATAGTCGATGATGGTGATGACGACGGTTACGGCCAGCCAGATGAGCAGGAACCGCAGGGTCATGGGGTTTCCGCCGCCGTCGGTTCCGCCGCCCCAGAGATAGATCATGAGCAGGCCCACCCAGCTGAGGGGAGGGCCGGGCAGACCGGGGGCGATGCTCCCGATGATTCCCACGAGTCCGAGGAGGATGGCGATGACGGCGATGAAGGTTTCCACTTTGCAAAAGTAATTGTTATATTTGTGGGAAACAAAACCCGTACCGATATGTTTGCAAAAGATGTCTATGTAAGACGCCGCAAGACCCTCCTCGACAAGATGCGCGGGATGGGGGAAAGCGGGATCATCCTCCTGGTGGGCAACGCCGAAGCGCCGCAACTGCTACAAATGGCGCCAGGACAGCACCTGGCTCTACTATATGGGCCTGGACGACCCGATGTACGCCGCCATCCTGGACATCGACAGCGGCGAGGAAACCATCTATGCCGACGACGTGGAGATCGGCGACATCATCTGGATGGGTCCGCAGCCCACGGTCGCGTCCAAGGCGGCCCTCGTGGGCGTGGCGCATTCCGCCCCCTATGCCCAGGTGGACAAGGCTGTGAAAGCCGCCGCGAAAGCCGGCCGGAAGGTTCATTACATCGCGCCTTCCCGTTACTTCAACAAGCTCCGCCTGATGGAGATGATGGGGCGCGCCCGCATCGACCTGGGCGTTTCCGAACCGCTCACGAAGGCCATCATTTCCATGCGCCTTGTCAAGGAACCTGTGGAGATCGCCGCCATCGACGCCGCCTGCGACCTGGGTTACAAGATGCATTCGGTGGCCCGCGACAGCATCCGCCTGGGCCTTGTCGAGCAGGAGATCGTGGGCCGGATGGAAGGCGTGGCCCTCGCCGAAGGCTGGGGCGTCTCCTTCCCCACCATCCTCACCCAGCACGGCGAAACCCTGCACAACCATCTGCACGACAAGGTCATCGAACCCGGCAGGCTGATGGTCATCGACGCCGGTGTGGAGAGCAACGAGCACTATGCCTCCGACTTCACCCGCACCTATCCGACTTCCGGCAGGTTCACCCCGAAGCAGCGCGAGGTTTACCAGATCGTATGCGACTGTAACAACCTGGCCTTCAGCCTCACGAAGCCCGGTGTCACCTACCGGGACGTCCATCTCGCCACCGCCCGCAAGATGCTGGAGGGCCTCTCCGCCCTGGGCCTCGTGCACGGCGACCTGGACGAGATGGTCGCGGAAGGCATCGCCGGCCTGTTCCAGCCGCACGGCCTGGGCCACAACATGGGCCTGGACGTCCACGACATGGAGGACCTGAACGAGAACTGGGTGGGCTACGACCCGGACCAGACACGAGCGAAGCAGCTGGGCCTCGGCTCCCTGCGCATGGCCCGCCGTCTCCAGCCCGGGCACGTCATCACCGACGAACCCGGCATCTATTTCATCCCGGCCCTCATCGGGCAGTGGAAACGGGAAGGGACGGGCAAGGCCTTCGTGAACTTCGACAAGCTGGAATCCTATTACGACTTCGGCGGCATCCGCCTGGAGGACGACGTCCTCGTGACGGAAAACGGCGCCCGCCGGCTCGGCGCGCAGCGCCTGCCCATCACCCCGGACGAGGTCGAAGAAGCGATGAACCGATGAACCGCGAATCCCTCTTCTCAGGCCTGCTGATCGGCCTGGGGGCCACCGGCTACCTGGCGCTCGGAGGGATTCCGGGCGCCGTGATCTTCGCCTTCGGCCTCGTGTGCGTGGTGCTTTTCGGCGTACCGCTCTATACGGGAAAGGCCGGCGTCACGAACGACATCCCCGGCCTTGTCAGAATCTGGCTGTTCAACATCATCGGCTGTGCCCTCCTGGGCCTGCTGGTGTGGTCCCTCGGCGGCGCTTCCGTCGAGCGAGCACAGGACATGGTTGCCGGACGGATCGCCCAGGGCCCCTGGCGGAGTTTCCTGAGGGCCGTTGGCTGCGGCCTCATCATCGACATCGCCGTGTGGCTGTACAAGAACAAGGGGTCCATCCTCCCGATCCTGTTCGGTGTCCCCCTGTTCATCGTGTGCGGCTTCTACCACTCCATCGCGGATGTGACGTACATCGTTGCGGCCTGGACATGGACGCCCGACCTGCTGTGGTATTACCCGCTGATTGTCCTCGGCAACTACGTGGGCTGCAACGTCCGGCGGATTACTCTGCCAGCTGCCTCCTGAGGCTTTCCAGCGCGCTTTTCGTCTCGGCCGCCCCGAGCCCCAGCACATTCCGGAGGAAGTCCTCCACCGCCCCGACATCCTGTCTGAGAATGTCGAGGAGGCCGCCGGCATAGCTGCCCAGGCTCCCCAGGAAACCGATTCCCTGCTTGATCCCATGGTCCACGAGAAGGGCGTGGTAACGGCCGATGGCGGACATTGCACGCTGCTTCTCGGAAATGGAATAGGTCCGGTAGTTGTCGATATACTCCCTGAGAAGGGCTTCGTACTGGCGGTTGGCACGCTCCCACTGGTAGGGGCGGTACCGGTCGGCATTGCGTTCGACCCGGTTCACGAGGCGCTCCAGCTTGGCCGGCGCACGGAGGGTCGCACAGCTGGCGGCGGTCAGCGCCACCAGGATGATCACGAGGTATTTACGCATAGTCGTTCTGTTTTCAGGCCAAGATAGCAAAAAATCTGCCAAAAAGACTATCTTTGCATAAAGGCAAGCGCATGAAAGACACGATCATCAATTTCTTCAGCAATCTGGTGTCCGTCGTCCTGGGTATCGTCATCACCTTCTCCGTCCAGGGCATGATCGACCGGGCGCAGGGCCGGAAAGACGTCCGGTCTGGCCTGGAACTGGTCCGGACGGAACTGACCGCGAATCTGGAAGACATCCGGACGATGTGTTCCTACCTGGAAGACGAACGGGCGTCGGCCCGATACCTCCTCTCGAACAGGATGCGGCTGGAACGCTGCCCGGCCGATTCCGTCGACTACTGCAGCGGCGTCCTCTTCGCCGATGCGTCCATCACCCTGAGCCGGGACGCCCTGGATCTCCTTACGATGTCTTCCCTGTTCCGGCAGATCGGGGACAACCAGCTGTCGATGAACATCATCCGGGCCTATGACACCTGCCTGTCCACCGCGTCGAACCTCAATCAGCACATCGCCCTCCGCAACGACCGTTTCGAGCGCTTGGTCAACGAGAACACGGCCGGCAGGTATGCCGTGGGCGGCCAGCTGGACGTCGTCCGCTTCCTCCGGACCGATTACGGCGCCTACGCCGTCCAATGGCTGGCCAACCAGACCGACCCGGCCCTCCTGGCCGATGTCTCGGACATCGAGGAGGCCCTCGGCGCCATCGACGCTTACCTGAAACGATAAAACCAATAAGCATATGAAAAAGATCGAACCGGAAAAACCCTCCAAAGTGGTCATCATCCACCACCCGCCCGTCCACGACAGCAAGGAAACCGCCGCCCCTTCTGGAGAAGGCGCCAGCGCCGGAGAAACCGTCCAGGATGCCGCTCCGGAAAAACCGGCGGAGGGAACGCCGCTCGTGAAAGAGAAGGAATAGCCACACCGCCAAACCGGGCGAGGGGATGAAACGGGAAGATGAAATCGCGAGGATAACCCTGGCGGGAAGTGTCGTGAACGTGCTGCTGGTAGGCTTGAAGGCCGTGGCCGGCGTAGCAGGGCATTCGGCGGCCATGGTGTCGGACGCCGTCCATTCCCTGTCGGATTTCCTGACCGACATCGTCGTGCTGGTGTTCGTGCGCGTAAGCGCCCGACCGCAGGACGAAAACCACGATTACGGGCACGGCAAGTACGAGACGCTGGCGACCCTGTTCATCGGCCTGGCGCTGGCCGCGGCCGCCGTAGGCATCGTCGTCTCCGGGGCGGGCAAGCTGGCCCGCTGGCTGCAGGGAGAAGACCTGCCGGCGCCCGGGAAGATCGCCCTCTGGGCAGCCCTCGTCTCCATCGTCGCCAAAGAGCTCCTTTTCCAATATACCCGAATCAAGGGCAAACACCTGGCCTCCAAGGCCTTGGAGGCCAATGCGTGGCATCACCGCTCGGATGCGCTGAGTTCTGTCGGAACGGCCATCGGCATCGGCGGAGCCATCCTGCTGGGAAGCCGCTGGACCGTGCTGGATCCGCTGGCCTCCATCGTGGTGGGTGCGATGCTGGTCAAGGTGGCGTGGGACCTGCTCGGCCCCAGTTTCGGCGAACTGACCGACAGTTCCCTTTCTGCCGATACCGAGCAGGAGATGCTGGATATCATCCGGGGAGTTCCGGGCGTGGAAGACCCCCACAACCTCCGCACCCGCCGCATCGGCAACCGCATTGCGGCCGAAGTCCATATCCGCCTGGACGGCAGCCTGTCTCTCTCTGAAGCCCACGAAAAAGCCTCGGAAGTCGAACGTCGTTTCAAGGAACGTTACGGGGCCGAATCCCACATCATCGTCCATATGGAACCGCTCCGGTAAACAACCGTTGACAAACACCATTCCCAATCCATGAACAAGGCTTGTATCCTCGCTTGCGGCCTGTTGCTTCTGACGGCCGGACTCCGTGCCCAGGAGCGCACGGTCGGCATGCTGCCCGGCGAAAAATGGTGGGGCTGCGTGACGGACCTCGGTGTCCGCATGCCCTTCGACGCCTCCACGGAACTGACTTTCGACCTGGCAAGGCAGAATTTCAACAACCAGACCACCCCGCTGCTCGTCTCCGACAAGGGACGGTACATCTGGTGCGAGACCTCGTTCTCCGCCTCCATCTCGGGCGGCGAAATCCGGATCGCCCCGCACCACGGGGGCGCCGTGACCTGCGTCCAGGCCGGAACGAACCTCCGGGATGCTTTCCTGGCCGCCTCGGCCGCCTACTTTCCGCCCAGCGGGACCATCCCTCCGGAGATGTTCCTCAGCAAGCCCCAGTACAACACCTGGATCGAGCTGGTCTATGACCAGAACCAGGCGGACGTGCTGAAGTATGCGCACGGGATCGTGGACAACGGCTTTCCTCCGGGAATCCTGATGATCGATGACAACTGGCAGAAATACTACGGCAGCACGGAGTTCCGTCCGGACCGGTTCCCGGACCCGAAGGGAATGGTGGACGAGCTGCACGCCCTGGGATTCAAGGTGATGCTCTGGATCTGCCCCTTCGTGTCGCCGGACAGCCAGGAGTACCGGATGCTCCGCGACAAGGGATACCTCGTGATGGACGCACAGGGGAACCGCCCTGCCATCCTGGACTGGTGGAACGGGCTCAGCGCCTGCTACGACCTGAGCAATCCGGAGGCCTATGCCTGGTACAAGGGGACGCTGACCGACCTGCAGGAGCGGTTCGGGATCGACGGTTTCAAGTTCGACGCCGGGGACCCGGAGCGGTACCTGCAGGAGAATACCCGCCCCTTCGACGGGACTTCCTTCGACACGGAGCAGACGATGCACTGGGCCCGCCTGGGCCTGGAGTTCCCTTACAATGAATTCCGCGCCTGCTGGCGGATGGGCGGCGCCCCCCTCGTCCAGCGGCTGGGGGACAAGAACTATTCCTGGCAGGCCGTCGCCAGCCTGGTGCCCGACATGATCGCCGCGGGCCTGTTGGGACACATCTACACCTGCCCGGACATGATCGGCGGCGGGCAGTTCGGCAGTTTCCTGAACATCGACCAGTCCAGGATGGACCAGGAACTGATCGTCCGCTCCTGCGAGATCCACGCCCTGATGCCCATGATGCAGTTCTCCGTGGCCCCCTGGCGCGTCCTGGACGCGGAGCATCTGGCCGTCTGCCTGAAGTATGCCCGCCTGCATGAGGAACTGGGCGCCTATCTGGTGGAGCAGGCCCGGCAGGGAGCCGAGACCGGCGAGCCCATCGTCCGGAGCATGGAATATGCCTTCCCCGGCCAGGGTTTCGAGACCAGCACCGACCAGTACATGCTGGGCGACCGCTATCTGGTCGCGCCCATGATGACACCCGGCCATTCCCGGACGGTCAGGCTGCCGAAAGGCCGCTGGCAGGACGAGAACGGCAAGGTGTACAAGGGGGGACGGACCTATGTGCTGGACGTTCCGCTGGACCGGGTGCCCCGCTTCACTCGGAAATAGGCCGCCGGCCCATGAAAGACCAACCCAAAAACGGCAATTAGCATTAGCAGATTCCGAAGCCGCATGTTGTTCCTGTTATTTCTCCATCAAAAATATGGATTATTTCCGTAACTTCGCAACGAAGTATCACTGCCGAGTAAACCTATTGAACAAAAAAAACGCCTCGCATTGCTGCGGGGCGTTTGATGTCCTAAGCGGGATGCGGACCTGCAGATTACTGCAGCGTGCCGTTCTCGGCGGCCTTGATCATGTTCTCGTTCGCGGAGATGAACACCTCGACGCGACGGTTCTGGGCGCGGCCGGCCTCGGTGCTGTTGTCAGCGACCGGATCGTTGTAGGAGTGGCCCTCGGCGACGATGCGGCTGGCAGCGATGCCCTTGCCCTGGAGATACTTGGACACGGCGTTGGCACGGGCGTCAGACACCTTCTGGTTCGCTTCGGCGGAACCGATGTTGTCGGTGTGGCCCAGCACGGTGATGTCCGTGTCCGGAAGGTCTGCCATCTCGGCGGCAAACTTATCCAGGTTCCTCTTGGCGTCGGCCTTGAGGGTGGACTTGTTGAAGTCGAAGAGGATACCGCTGTCGAAGGTGACCTTGATGGCCTTGAGGCCGTTGACGTCGGTCACGGTCTCGACCTGGGCATTCTCGAGGGCAGCCAGTTCTTCAGCCTTCTTGTCCATCTTGTTGCCGATGATGGCACCGGTTCCACCACCCACGGCGGTACCGATGGCGGCGCCGATGGCGGCACCCTTGCCGTCCTTGCCGATCAGGTAGCCGAGACCGGCACCGATGGCGGCTCCTGCACCAGAGCCGATAAGGGAGCCCTTTCCGAGGTTGCTCATACCGCAGCCGGAGAAAATCATCGTTCCGCAGAGGAACATAAGAACATATTTCTTCATAATTTTAAAAGATTAATGGTTTGCTTTCAATTTGTTCAGCGTTCAAAAATATCCTTTTTTTCGCTTTTGCGCAAATTTTTCACGACCTTTGATGCAAGGATTGCGCCACAACGGGATTTTGTAGGCGGTTATCAATCGGAAAGAAAACCATGAAAAACAGAATCTTGCTATATCTTGCCGCCCTTCTCGGGCTTGTTTCCTGCAGCAAAGCGTATTACGACATGGGGTCCCCTTCGGAAGCCGCCTATAAGATGGACGGGATGTCTTCCATGGGCGGAAACGGCCAGGGCCGTCCCGGCGGCCGAGCCGGCGTCCTGACGGCCGGCGAATGGAACGACTTGGACCATTGGGGCTTCTGGAGCGGATTGATGACTTCCGATACCTTTCAGGGGATATCGGATTACTGGAGGTTCTACACCCCGCGCCGGGTCGCCGTCCGGGTCGCCGATGCTTCCGGGGCGCGCCTGCCGGGCGTGAAAATCGTCCTTGAACAGGAACAGACAGCCATTTGGAGCACGGTTACCGACAACATGGGAGAAGCCTCCTTGTGGGTGGACCCGTTCCATGGGCAGGCAGGGACTGACAACCTGGCCATCACCATCGACGGTGTCCGCCAGGAAGGAGCCCCGAAAGTGACGTCCTGGAATGTCCAGCAGGAGGAGCCCGAGGTCAACTTCTATGTCATCAACCGGGCTCCGGGGACGGAAAAGCGGGCCGACATCGCCTTTATCGTGGACGCCACCGGGTCCATGGGCGACGAAATCGCCTTCCTCAGGAAGGACCTCATGGACATCCTGGACCGCGTCAAAAACGGACAGGGAGAAATCGCACTGCGCACGGGGGCCGTCTTTTACCGGGACGAGGGAGATACTTACCTGACCAAGCACTCCGACTTCACGCAGGACTACCGCGAGACCATCAAATACATTTCCATGCAGGAGGCTGGCGGCGGCGGCGACCTTCCGGAAGCGGTCCACACGGCCCTCGAAGCCGGACTGCAGAACCTTTCCTGGAACACCTCCGCCCGCGCCCGTATCGCCTTCCTCATCCTGGACGCCCCCGCCCACCAGGACCACCAGGGCGTCGTGGAAAGCCTGCAGAAGTCCGTCGAAGCCTACGCGGCCATGGGCATCAAGCTCATCCCCGTCTTCTGCAGCAGCCCCTCCAAGGAATGCGAATTCATGTGCCGCTTCTTCGCTATCTGCACCGGTGGCACCTACGTCTTCCTCACCGACGACAGCGGCGTCGGCGGCGACCACATCGAAGCCTCCGTCGGCCAGTTCCAGGTAGAGCCCCTCAACGACCTCCTCGTGCGGCTGATCGCAAAGTATATCGGATGACCGCTGTCGTTTCGAGAGAGACCTTTTGTCATTTCGAGCGAAGTCGAGAAATCTTTTTTCAAAAAAATATTTGGAGATTCGAATTTTTGCCGTATCTTTGCATTCCCGTTCCACAAGAACGGATCTTTGACATTCTGCGGAAATAGCTCAGTTGGTAGAGCACGACCTTGCCAAGGTCGGGGTCGCGAGTTCGAGTCTCGTTTTCCGCTCCAAACGCCTCGCAATCCTGCGGGGCGTTTTTGTTTGTAGGCCGGCCAGCCGTGTCTTGTCCTGAAGAGAAGGAGGGACATTTGCATAAAAGTGCAAAAGACAATATATTTGTTTCCGGAAGATGCTTTACGGATGGATAAGGCGAAATTGATTGCAGGACTGAAAAGGGGCGACTATGACAGTTACAAAGCCCTTTTCGGCCTGTATTATGCCCGTTTCGTCCATTTTGCACAGAAACTGACCGGTGACCGCCAGGCCGCAAAGGATCTGGTGCAGGAAGCGTTCATGAAGGTGTGGATCAATCGGGACAAACTCAACGAAACGCTTTCCATCGAAGACTATCTCTTCATTCTCGTCAAACGGGCCGCCATCAATTTCATCCGGGACCGCAAGTTTGCAGAAACGCTGACCCAGGAACTGGGCGAGCGCATCGGCGGAGATGCGTCCTCCGACCGCCCGGCCGAGACACAGGACCTGATCCGCAGCATCCATACCTGCGTCGAAAAGATGCCGCCGCAGCGCAGGAAAGTCTTCCTGATGAGCCGCCGGGAGTCCCTCAGCAACAAAGAAATCGCGCAGAAACTCTCGCTCTCGGAGAAGACCGTCGAGCGGCATATCACCCTTGCGCTGACCGATCTCAGAAAAAAACATCTCTCCTGATTGGGGGATGCGGCCTCCCGGCGTGTTTTCTATATGTAATCGAGATGATGACGATGGAAAACAATGCCCCCTTCCAGCAATTTCTGCTGGAAAACGAGCACAATCCGGAAACGGATATCATCCTGAAAATGATGCTGGAAGATTCAGCATCGGAGGATGCCATGCTTACAGAAGAGGGATTCTGGACCTTCGCGGAGCGCTCTGGCATTGCCCGAAATAGGAAAAAACGCGTTTGGAGGCGTATGGGCGTCGGCATCGCCACCTCTCTTTTCCTCTCACTCCTGCTGTTTTCATTCTGGGCTCTGCACCGTGCCTCGGAGGCAAGGGTCGAATGGGTGCAGGTCGGGACTAAATACTCCGAGTCCCGCTCCGTCAGCCTGCCGGATGGAAGCACCATCCTCCTCAAGCCCTGCAGCCGGCTCTACTATCCCGACCATTTCTCTGGACGGGAACGGAAGGTGATGCTGGCAGGAGAGGCTTTCCTCGACGTAGCGAAAGATCCCAGGAGAAAGTTTGTCGTGAGCGCGGGAGATATGGAGGTGACCGTTCACGGCACCCGATTCAATGTAAGTTCCTTCCTGGACAAAGAAGAAGACGAGGTGGCCCTTCTCGAAGGGTCGGTCGAAGTCCGAATGCAGGGTCAGCAGGGCTCCGTCACGCTGGCTCCCGGCGAACTTCTGAAATATGACAAGCAGTCCGGAAGCGTGGAACGGCGCCGTTTCGCCGCCAATTATTATGAGGAGGTCCTGCAGGCTGGCGGCCTTCAATTCAACAATGAGAAACTCTGCGACATCGCTGCCGTACTCACCCGCAACTTCGGGGTCAAAATCATCATCGAGGACCCGTCCCTGTCGGCCGAGCGATATTTTGCCTCCTTCATCAACGGTGAAGGAGTAGATGCGATCCTTTCTGCCCTCAACACCGGTAACCACTTCCAGATCAACCGTAAAAATAACATTATTTATATAACCCGATGAAAGTCTTTCAGCGAATAATCCGGGAAGCGGCCCTCGTGTGGCTGCTCTTCTGTCCTCTGCTGCTGCGCGGGCAGGAGATCAGCCTTACCCTGCGTTCCGTCCCGATCAGCAAGGCGCTCACCGAGATCCAGAAGGCCTCCGGCTATTCGATTGTCGTCAAATCGGACGATCTGGACATCTCCAGAAAGGTGTCGCTCACGCTCGAGAAAGAAAGCGTACAGTCGGCCATCAGCCGCGTTTTCGCTCCGCAAAGCGTAGATATTACCGTCAGCGGCACGAATATCTCCGTCAGCAGGAAGCATGTCCCGACGCCACCTCCGGCCGCGGTGGCGTCCCCGACCGTGAAGGGGATGGTCCGCGATGAGAACGGGGAACCCCTGATGAGTGCCGCGGTTCAGGTGAAAGGACACGGCAACCAGGGCGTAATTACCGGTCTGGACGGGGAATATGAGATTGAAGCGTCGGCATCGGATGTCCTGGTGTTCTCTTTCGTCGGGTACAGGACCTACGAAGTGCCCGTCAAGGGCCGCAAGGTGCTCAACGTGACGCTGGAACCCGATACCGAATTCCTGGAAGCGACGGTTGTCGTGGGCTATGGCGTCCAGAAGAAAGGGACCCTGACGGGAAGCATCGCCTCCATCAACCAGAACTCCCTGAAGCAGGCGCCTGTCGACAACCTTAACAACCTGCTCGGTGGCAAGCTGCCGGGTCTGGTATCGCGGCAGACAACCGGCCTTCCCGGCGAGAATGAAGCCAGTGTCTACATCCGCGGCATTTCCACGACGGGGACATCCACCCCGCTCATCCTGGTCGACGGTGTGGAACGGGATTTCTCCAACCTGGATCCCAGCGAAATCGCCGACATCACCATCCTGAAGGATGCGGCATCGGCCGCCGTCTACGGCGTCAAGGGCGCCAACGGCGTCATCCTGGTGACCACCCGGCGGGGCGACGACGCCAAGCCCGTGCTGACCTACAACGGTGCCACGACCTTTTCGACCAATGCCGATATGCTGGACCTGCTGAACGGTCCCGAATATGTCTACTGGCACAACCTGGCAACCGACCTCGACGGGGTAGCCCGGGAATACAACGAGCGGGAAGCGGGTTATGTTTCCAACGGCGGCGACCCGCAGGGGATCTTTGGCAATACAGACTGGAAGAAGCTGATATTCAAGGATTTTGCATTCGGACACAATCACAATGTCAGCATCTCCGGAGGTAATCGGACCGCCCGCTATTTCGTGGGCGGCAACCTGCTCAGCCAGGACGGTATCATTGACAATGTCTGGTTCAAGCGGTACAATCTCCGCTCCAACCTGGACATCAACCTCACGGAGGGGCTCACGCTGAAATTCGACCTCTCCGGCCGGATCGAGCGGCGCCATCAGCCCGGCGTCTCCGCCGGAAGCAGCGATCCGACCGCCTCCCTCGACAACGGCGGTGCGGAATACGGCTACAAGAACATTGTATTCTATACCATTTCCGCACGCCCTACTACCCGGCCGCAACTACCTGACGGGCAATATATCGGCTACATGAATCCACTCATCGCCCGGGACGAATCCGGGTTCAACGACAAGAGTGCGTACTATGTACAGTCATCGGTAAGCCTGGAGTACCGGTTTTCCAAAGTCAAAGGGCTTTCTGCCCGTGCCATGGGCAGCTATGACTTCCGCAGCACACTCCAGAAGCACCTGATGCTCCCCTTCTCGCAGGTCACTCCCCAGTATGGGAGTTCCGATGGAAACGGCGGCGTCATCCTGACCCCGGGCAATTCCCCGCACCTGTCCGCAGGCATCAATTCCCTCACGGAAGCCCACGCACTGTTCGGCCGCTACACCGTCCAGGCCCAGCTGAATTACGACCGCACCTTCGGCAAACATGATGTTGGCGGAGATGTCGTATGGGAACAGAGCGGGACGCACTACCGCACCTTCTCCGCATCCCGCCAGAAGTTTGTCATCACAGAGATTCCCGACCTGGACTTCGGCGGCGAGATTACGCCCAATTCCTCCAAGGGCAATCATTCCCTCACGGGACGGCAGGGCCTGCTCTTCCGGGGAAATTATGCTTTCGACCAGCGTTATCTCTTCCAGGCTTCAGTCCGCATGGACTGGTCGGCCAAATTCTCGAAGGAACACCGCCTGGGCGTCTTCCCCGCCGTTTCGGCCGGCTGGCGGATATCGGAAGAACCGTTTATGTCATCCTCCCGGAACTGGCTCGACAATCTCAAGCTCAGAGCCTCCTGGGGCATGCTTGGCAATGATTCGATCTCCGATTTCCTCTATGTGCAGGGCGTCGGACTGACCAAAAATCCGGATGTGGTTATCGGCAGCCAGCCCGCACAGAGCATCTATACGACTTCCATTCCCAACTCCGACATCACCTGGGAGACGACCACCACCGTCAATGCCGGTCTGGACCTCTCGATGTGGAATGGGAAACTCTCTTTTGAGGGGGATGTTTTCTACAAAGTGACGCGTGACATCCTCCAGTCCCGCGCCGGGGAGTTCCCGCCGTCGATCGGCGGCAATTATTCCGCCATCGTCAACAAGGGGATTGTGGACGTAAGGGGTTTCGAGATCGTCCTCGGACACAGGAACCGTGCCGGCGACTTCGTCTACGGCATCTCCGCCAATCTGAGCTATGCCGCCAACCGCTATGTGAGTACCAACGACAGCGACAACATTCCGTCCTACCAGAGCAAGGTCGGCCAGCCGCTCGGCGCCGTTCTCGGCTATGTGTCCGAGGGGCTGTTCCAGACGGAAGAGGAACTGCTCTCCTCGCCCAAGACCAGCGATGCCGTCCGTCTGGGCGACATCAAGTACAAGGACCTCAACGGAGACGGCAAGATCACGACGGATGACCGGACCTGGATTGCCAGCGCACAGCTCCCGAAGATGATGTTCGGCGCGAATTTCGACTTTTCCTGGAAGGGCCTGGGACTGACGCTGTTCTTCCAGGGTGCGGCGATGACCGACATTATGTTGTGCGGGATGTATTCCGCCCTGAGTTTCTCGGACGGCACCTATTATACCCAGTCGTTCAAGTGGGGGAGCAATCCGCCGAAATACCTGGTGGAAGGCAGCTGGCGGCCGGATCATCCGGATGCCTCCTATCCCCGCCTGAGCACCGCTTCCAGCAGCAACAATGCCATTGCGAGCGACTTCTGGCGGAGGGATGCCTCCTACCTGCGGCTGAAGAATCTCAACCTCTCCTATACCCTTCCCTCCCGGTGGACGCGAAAGGCCCATCTAGACAATGTCAAGGTGTACTTTACCGCGACCAATGTGCTGACGCTATCCAGGCTGAAACAGCTCGGAATCGACCCCGAGGCCCCCAGCGTCAACAATGGATATTACCCCCAACAGAGGACTTTCAGCCTCGGTCTTAATTTCTCATTCTGATCCCCGTCTATGAAAAAGATTGCCAACCTTCTTTTTGCGGCCCTGATCGTCGCGGCCTGCAGTTCGGTGGATCTGTCTCCGACCGACCGCTACGACAAGACCTTTGCATTCAAGAACAGGGAGAATGCCGAAAGATACCTGAACTACTTCTACAAGGAGATCTACCAGTTCGGGCAGTTCGGCTCCCACGCCCTGGGCGGCAGCAATGCCAACATGTCGGACGGCCTGACGGATATCCTCAAATACGGTGGCATCGTGGCTGGTACCGGCGACTGCAACCTGATTATGACCGTCGACGGTCAGCAGCGCACCACGCAGAATTACTTCGATGCCTGGACGACCTGCTACAACTGGATCCGCCTGATCAATGAATTCCTGGATGGCCTGGAAGAGAACAGGAGCCATTTCTCCCAGGAGGAGGCCGACCGTTTCAAGGCGGAAGCACTCTTCTTCCGTGCCTGGTCTTATTTCCTGATCATGCGTTGCCACGCCTCTGAAAAGGACGACCTGGGCGTCATCCCCTATACGGACATAAAGACAATGAATGCAGACGGGAAGGACCACGCCCGGGCGAACCTGTCAGACTCCTGGGACCTCATCCGAGAGGACGTGGACTTTGCCGTCTCCCATTTGCCGGAACGGGCGGACTCGCGCGGACGGCTGCACCGTTATGCCGCGCTGGCCCTGAAGGCGCGCGCCATGCTCTATGCCGGACGATACGCCCTGGCCAAGGCGGCGGTCGAGGAAATCAATACCGACGGCGGATATGGCTATGAGGAAGATTATGACGACATCTTCGCCTCGCTGAATTCCAAGGAAGCGATCTGGGGTTACGGATTTATTTCCGGCGTGCTGACCCATCAGTTCGACGCCAAGTATTCCCAGCCGGGAGACGTTTGCCTGAACGGCAATTTCGGCAGCGGCCTTGCCGGCCCCACCCAGGAATTCGTGGATATGTTCGACAACGCCGACGGTACGCCTTTCGACATTTCGGATGCATCACGCCGCTTCATCACGCCGGAAAATGCAGCCTCGCGTGACCCGCGTCTTTCGAAATGCATCCTTTACAACCAGGCCGAATGGAAGGGACGCAAACTGGAATGTCACGAAGGGGGCGTGGATATGAAATATATGCCTTACGGCTCGGTCAATTCGCCGGGCAATACGGTTACGGGCTACTATATCCGCAAGTTACTGGACCCGTCGAACAAAGATTTCCTGGTCAACGGTTCCTATCAGCCCTGGATCGAATTCCGCTATGCGGAGATGCAGCTGATCTATGCGGAGTGCTGCGCCTGGGAGAAAGACTATGCCAAAGCCTGGAATACGGTGAATGCGCTGCGTGCCGCCCGTTTCGGAAAGGAAGTTTATACGGCCCCGATCAATTCGTGGGAAACGGCCCTGGATGTGATTCTCAAGGAGCGTGCCGTCGAACTGTGCTTCGAAGGACACCGGTTCTGGGACCTGCGGCGTACAGGCCGGGCAGCCCAGGTGCTGGACGGCAAGAAATACAGCGGGGTCTGGTGGCATCCTTCCGGAGAAGGCCGCTTCTCGCCGGAACTGATTGTATGCGAGATGGGTCCGCGCATCTATCCGGAACACTTCGACCGCTTCCCGATTCCCCAGACCGAAATCAACAACAACCGCCTCGCGCAGCAAAACAGTGACTGGTGATGAAAAAGTGGATTCTTGCGGCCTTGCTGCTCCTCGCCGCGGCAGCCTCCTGCCAAAAACTGCAGTTTCCGGTCCGTTCGGACGACACCTCCCTCATCGGGCTGAAGTGCTTCGTCTATTACGACCCCCAAAACCCCTCTGTCCGCCAGGAACTGAGTCTCCTGATGGGAACGTACAACCGGGAGAGGGGACTGATCAGCTACACTTTCCCCGCCGACGAAAGGTTCACCCCGGCCGCCCTGCAGCGTTGCCGGATCGAAGCGACGATTCCTCCGACGTCCGTGCTGGAACTGACGGATGCCGGCGGGAATCCGCTCGGCCATGGTTTCGAAGGTTTCTACGACCTGCGTGGAAATACCCTGTACTTCCGGATTACGGCGGCGGACGGAACGGTCAAGCCGTATCAACTGACTTGTAAATCCTCACGATAAAACATTATCAACCATTTAATTAATAATAATTATGAAAAAATTTGCACTCCCTTTTCTGATGCTGCTGTCGTTATTGGCATGCAAGCGGGAAGACCCGGTGTTCTCGCTGACACTGAGCAATGCGAACGTCAAGGTGTCCAATCTGTCCCAGGATTATCTCGTCCAGGTGGACAACAATGCCAAGACCATTTACATCGAGGTGGACTATCTTGACAAGGCGGAACTCTCCGCTCTGGCGGTGGAAATTGTCGGTCTCCCCGCAGACGCTGCCGCAAATCCGGCCAAATCCACATTCAACTACGCTTCCGGCGCCACCCAGAAGGTGAAAATCACCCAGGGCGTGACTTCGGCCGAATATGCCATCAGCGCAGCCGCAGCGGCACCCCAACCCCACTTTGTTTCCGTCAAACTGAACGGGGTGGATGTCGTCGACGGCTCGGCCAAACTCAAGGGTTCGGCCGACCTGACCACGGTTTCCGTCGAATTTGTCGTTTCTCCGGCCAATACCATTGTCAAGGTTGGCGGTGAAGTGATTGCTTCCGCCACGGAAGAGGCCCCCAACGCCATCGACTTCAGCGACAAGCTTAACGGAGTGAAATTTACGCTTGTCTGCGATGATGTCACGAAAGAGGAGACGATCAAGGTCGTTACCACCGGTATCAACAAGGTCAATCGTCTGTGGGGCCGTTACGTCAAGCCGGTTACCGACGGCGCCGACGCCTGGTGGTCCGAGGTCATTCCCGCCAGCGACCAGTCTATGCGTACGATGGCAATGGATGATAAATATATCTATCTGGCCAAGACCAACAAGACCCTCTATGCTGTTTCCATCACCGACCCGACCAAGACCAAAGCGATGGATATGGGCGACTATGCTGCCGGTGGCGTGTTCGGCTCCTGCGCCCTTGCTTCCATGGAGGACGGCAATGGCGGCTATGTTACTCTGCTGAGCAATATGGTCAACTCCACGGCCAGCGAATTCGTCATTTGGAAGTGGGATTCCATGGACGGCAAACCGACGAAAGTCCTGTCCTATCATCTCCCGGAAGCCGCCCGTATCGGCGACCAGATGTCCGTAGAAGGCACCTGGAAAGACGGTAAGATCTGGTTCCACGACTTTACTTCGCAGCAGGCCGCCTATGTGTTCACTGTATCCAACGGTGTTATTAACACGACGGCGACCAAGGTGAGCTATGACGCCAAGCAGGGTAACTGGAGCGCTATCTACAAGTATGACGATACGCAGTATATCGGCGGAGGTCCCGGGGCCAAATCCCGTCTCTTCACCATCAGCGGAAGTACGGCGACCACCCAGCTGGAGCTTCCCGGCGCCTATTTTGCCAATCCGCTCCACGGTATCCGCTTCTTTACCTTCAACGAGCAGGAGTATATGTCCTATGTCGTGCTCCGCAACAGCTACCAGGACGGCCAGTTACGCATCACCGAACTCAACGGCGAGACGCTCAAGGCTTCTTTGGAAACCCCTGGCGCAACCTGGAGGTTCGGTCTCGGCGACCCGGTCGAGAACGACATCACTGCTGAAAAGAACGGAAATGGACTAGGCAACAGCATCCTCCGCACCATCGGCGGCAAGATCTATATTTCCGCCTATGTGCCCGGCGCCGGCCTGTCCGTATTCACCATCGAATAATTCTTTTTCCACGGGGATGGCGGGCCCGATCCGCCATCCCTTTTTCTATCTGTTTGCGTATGATCCGACGGCTCCTTTGTCTTGTTTGCCTTCTCTCTGCGTGCTCATCCGTCAAGCCGGTTGAAAAGGAAACGCAGTGGGCCATCCGGAGCATTACCTTTGCGGAGTGGCCGGAAGCTACCGTCCAAATCGATAATGATGCCCATACCGTGAGCATCATCCTTCCGCACGGAAGCAAAGCCGGGAAGAGTGTGGTGGATATCCAGCTTGACAAGGGGATTACCTCCGTTCCTGCAAGCGGCGAAACGACCGACCTGGCTACGCTGAAGGCCATTTATCTCTCCGACGCGAAGGGCAGCGCAATGCGGTATGCCGTAACCGTGTCCGTCAGGGCTTCCTCTTCGACGGCCTTTTCATCTATGTGCGAAACGCGGTATCTGGTCAAAGCATGGCCGTCGGGAAACAAACTGTCTTTCCGCCTTCCTTTCGGGGCGGACCTCCAGCATCTCTCCTTCGAGGCCGACACCCCGGAGGCACTCCGTTTCGCCCCGTCCATCTCGGACATCGACCTTTCGTCTCCCCGCGAGGTGAGCGTCATTGCCGCGGACGGGGAAACCACCCGGAAAATCACGCTGGAAGCATCCTTGTACCCGAAAGATACGGGGGTCCGCGGCGTTTATCTTCCCTCTCCCTCCCACACGGGTTCCTTCCTCTCCTACAGTGAAGTCTGCAAGTCGTTGGACCTGCTCGCTTCGCTCAATTTCAACTGCCTGTTTGTCTGTGCCTGGGCGGCCTCCAAGACGGCCTGGAACAGCGATGTGCTGAAGGAAAACAGCACCTGGCCGACCCGGGCGGCCGGCAACATGTACGCTTCCTACACCGGCGGATCGGGTGATGCGGTCCGCGATATCATCGAGGCGGCCCACGCCAGGGGCATCAAGGTGATTCTCTGGTTTGAATATGGATTCATGCATGGCATCGGAGGTGTCAACAAGAGCGATCCCGTCCTGGCGAAACATCCTTCCTGGATGGGGATCCGGGATGACGGCTCCGCCTGCCATTACAACGATACGGATTATTATCTGAACGGCTACGATCCTGATGTCCAGAAGTTTATGCTGGACCTGATGAAAGAGGCCGTGACCCGCTATCCCGATGTGGACGGCATCCAGGGCGACGACCGTCTGCCGGCAATGCCGCGCAATTCCGGCTATGACGAGGCGACCCAAGCACGTTATCTGGCGGCCACCGGGAAGGCGGCCCCGGCCGATTATAACAATGCCGCCTGGGTCCGCTGGCGCCTGGATGTCCTGAATGGCTTCGCAGCGAAGATGCACACGGAACTGAAGGCGCTCAAGCCTTCATTGATCGTCTGCTTCGCTCCCAATAAGTATCCCTGGTGCGAGAATGTCCTGATGCAGGACTGGCCGGGCTGGATTGCTGACGGCAGCGTCGACCTGCTGACGGTCCAGTGCTACGTGATCGCCCGTTATGAGGAGGATGCCTCCGCGACGCTGGATATCGTCCGCGAAAAGACAGACGCCCCTCTCTTCAACCCGGCGATGATTCTCAAGAACGGAGATGCAATCCTTCCCGTAGATAAAATCGCCGCCCAGCTCCAGTACAACCGGCAGATCGGGACCTTCGGCGAATCGCAGTTCTGGTTCGACGGGCTGAAAATCCCGGAAGTCCAGGAGATTTTCAAGGCCTATTACAGTTATCCCGTTCCTTTCCCCAACCTATGAGAAGGAAAATGACAATACTCCTGTTTGGTTTGTTCTCCTGTATCTCATGTACCGGAGAGAAACCCGGGCAGGAAAGCCCATCCGGTACTGACGGGCCAGTGCCTCCTGCTGAACGGGTTCTGGCCGCTCCGGGCAACCTTACCGCACAGAAGACGGATGGTGGCATACTCCTTCAATGGAAGGATCTCAGCAACCGGGAGGAAGGTTATCTGGTGGGGAAAAAGAACGGGAGCAACGGCAAATCCGCCGAATTTTTCCTGCCGGCGAATACCATATCCTGGACAGACACCGATTTCCATCCGGGGCAGACAGATTATACCGTTCAGTCTTATTGGCACATGGACAGGTCTCCGGCCTCATCGGTCTCTTTCACGGAGATTGCCCTGCCGGAAGTTTCATTCCTCCCGGTGGAGGCATCGTGCCATATGGCCGTCCTTGGCCTCAAAGTCCTCTCCGACGGTGGCGATCCCGTCACGTTCGGGGTTATCCGCAGTCGCGACGACGGATCGGATTCCCGGGATATCTCCTATGCGGAACGTCTCTCCGCTGGAGATGTTGCCTATCTGCTCTCCGAAGACCTGGAGGAAAATGTGACATACCGGTTCCTCCCCTGGGCTGAGAATTCCGCCGGAAGGGTTTCCGGGGACGCCCGGACGGCCCGCCTGAGTGCGAATCCCGGCCCGGTAACGCTCACTTGGGAAGACATTCCCGCCGGATCACTTCCCCAAGGCGTAGCGTTGAAGAAGGCCTCAACCGACGTTTTGGGCCACCCTGTCAATCTCTGGTGTGTCATGGCGGATCTGTCCAAAGGAACGGTCGAAATCCGCACCACAATTTCACAGACCCTCATTGAGCCGGGTACTTATATCCGTGAGACGCTGTCCGCAGAAGGGCGGGTCCTGGCCCTGACCAACGGCGGTTACTTTGCCTCCCCTGCGATGTCGTACAGTTATGTATGTGACAGAGGAGTCAAGAAGGCGTCTAATGTGACGCAGCTGACCCGGACACGAGGCTATACGGTCACACGGGGATTCTGGGGCGTCGACGCTTCCGGCCGGCCCGCCATCGGATGGCAAAATGGAGAGAACTGCTATGCCGAACCGCTTCCCGTCTATGACGGAGGTCCGGTCTTGTATCCCGACAGTAACCTGCCGCTCCTTCAGGAGTGGACGCCCTTTAGCGCCATAGGTGGAGGTCCGGTACTGGTCAAGGACGGAAGATACTGCTTTGATTATCTGAAATCCCTCTCAGGGATGTACCTGTCCAACCACGAGCTTTTCCAGTCGGACATCTATGCGTCCGGCCTCCGTGCGCCCCGCACGGCAGTCGGATCCAATCCGGATGGCCTTGTCGTGCTCCTTGTCGCCGATGGCCGCAACAGCAGCGGCAGTACCGGGCTTACGCTGGATGAGCTTGCACAGATTATGACGGGACTGGGATGTACGGATGTTCTCAATTTGGACGGCGGCGGTTCGTCGATGTTCCTGACAGGTTCAGAAGGGACCCTGCAGAATAACCCTTCCGACGGGCGGCAGCGCAAAGTACTGTCATTCGTCTCGATCATGGAGAAAAAGCAATGAAACGATTCTTGTGGCTTACCGTCCTGCTGATGCTGGGCACGGCCTGTACGGCAAAATATGACGTCGTCGTCATCGGCGGCGGCACGGGCGGAACCGCTGCGGCCATCGAAGCAGCCCGTAACGGGGTTTCCGTCCTGATCATCGAGCAGTCTCCCTGGCTGGGCGGAATGCTCACAAGTGCGGGCGTCAGTGCCGTGGATGGCAATTACCGCCTCCGCGGTGGCATCTTTGCCGAATTCAGCGACTCGCTCGCAGCGCGATATGGTGGCTATGAAGCGCTCAAATCAGGATGGGTCAGCAATATCCTCTTCAATCCCGCCGCCGGGGCGGACATCCTGCTCAGAATGGCCCAGGAAGCCGGCGTTCAACTCCGGCTGCAGACAGACTTTCACTCCGTGAGGCATTCTGGCAATGACTGGATCATTGTCCTGGATGACGGAAGCAAGGTCCGCGCCCGGATCCTTGTCGACGGGACGGAACTGGGGGATGTGGCCTCCGCGCTGGATATCCCTGCCCTGCCCTCCGACGGCCCCGTACAGGACCTGACTTATGTATTGACGGTCAAGAAGTATGACCACGATGTCCTTATTCCGCGCCCGGAAGATTATGATGTCAACCGTTACCGGAACTGCTGCCTCAATCCGCTTGCGGAGAATCGCGAAGGCCTGAACCCGGACGGCCAGCATCTGTGGCCTCCCGAGCAGATGCTGTCTTACGGCATGCTGCCCGACGGCGAGATGATGATTAACTGGCCCATTTCCGGCAACGACTACTATCTGGACTATCTGAACCTTTCAAAAGAAGAGCGGGAGAAGGCCCTGCAAGGTGCCCGGAACCGTTCGCTGGGATTCTTATATTTCATGCAGCAGGAGCTGGGATATACCCGCCTGGGCATTGCGGATGACGTCTATCCTTCTGATGACGGGCTTCCGTTCTATCCGTATTACCGGGAAGCACGCCGGATCGCAGGACGCGATACCATGACGTTTGCGGCGGCGGCCCATCCTTACGATTATGACCTGTATACCCGCGCCGTCGCCGTAGGAGATTACCCGGTTGATCATCATCATTTGCAATATCCGAAATGGAAGGAGATGCATGTTCAGCCGTATGACCGGATTCCCTCGTTCTCCGTGCCGCTGGGTGTTGTGATGCCCGTCTCGGTGGAGGATTTCCTGGTGGCAGACAAGGCGATCTCCGTCGACTACGACATCAACGGCTCCACCAGATTGCAGCCCGTTATCCTGGGAATTGGACAAGCGGCCGGTGCCCTGGCCGCACTCGCTGTCCGGGGCGGCTGTCATCCGTCCGAGGTTCCCGTTCGGGATGTGCAGGAAACACTGCTGGATCACGGCTGCTATCTGCTTCCGTTCCTCGACCTGAAACCCGGAGATGAAGGGTTCCGCCAGTTGCAGCTGGATGGCTTGGACGGGAAAGTCCGGGGGGAGGGACGTTCCGTGGGCTGGGTCAATGAAACCTGGGTCCACAGTCCCATCGTTGAAACGCCTTGAAATGAGGATTTGAAGGCGCCGTGACTTGACCGGACCTTATCGCGAGGCGAACTCCTCGAAGGGCTTCAGGCCACCGGCGGCCCGGTAAATCTTGTAGTAGAGCGCCCGCTGGTTCGTCAAGGTGATGCCGTTTTCGCTTCCCTTGGAAGCAAGATCCTCCCACTGCTTGAGATTGGCCTCCCGCTTGGCGTCATCCGTGTAGTCGGCCGGATTGCATATCTGATGGCCGACGATGTCGGGGAGGTAAGGACGGCAGTAATAGAAGGTGTTGCCGTCCTGCTTGATTTCCAGGCATACGACGACGATCAGGTCGGGGATGACCCAGGGGAAATAGAGGGAACGGAGAGTGGGATGGCTCTGGCCGAATACCAGGGGATCGATCATCCGGAACGAATCGCCGCCCGAAGAGAGATAATAGCCGTTCAGGCTGACGAACCGGCCATCGGGCAGGGTGACCTTCACTTTGCCGTTGCAGTCATCTTCCGCAGATTCGCAGTACCAGCCAAGATCGATGTCCACCGGTGCGGGATATTTGTAGATGAAACTCTCCCAGCCTGCTTTGACATAGTGTCCCGGAAAGTTTCCGGTTTCACCCTCCCACGCTGCGCCCGTATTTACAGCAATCGCATCCGGCGTGTATTCGTTCTTGTTCTGGAGGGCCTCCCGGTTGAGGACCACCTTGATGCTTTCCGGGTTCAGGCACGTAATCAGGCCGTAGGCGAATAAAGCATGGTGAGCAAAAGGTTTGCGGCCGCGGACGCCGTCTTCACAAGCCACATCCATGGGCAAGATACCCTCCAGGGGGAGGGGGTAACCCCCGACCTCAAGTTGCTTGTACACACCCAGATAGTCGGCTAACCAAACCTGGGGCGAATCTTCCAGCGCCCAGACACCCTGCCCCACCGTGCTGTTCTGGGTATCGAAATAAGTTCCGAAATTGATGGTCGGGCTCGGGATACCGCTCACGGCCGTGCTTTGCGTGGTAAGCCCCTGCGTGTCGATGGTACCGTCGAGACCCAGATTGATGGTGCCGTTGAGGCCGCCGTTTATCTTGTACGTTTCGCCGGGCTTTCCGTTCAGCCAGTTCTTCACGCTGAAGCCGAACGCGCCCAGGGTGGCCAGGGCGCCCATCGGCGTCACCGGCGCGCTGGCCGCGCCGAACAGGGTTTTTACGAGGCTTGTCAAACCGGAAGCCTGCTCGAGGCCGCCGCCGATGAGGGCGCTCACCAGGCCACTCATGCCGCCGGCGCTGGAATTGATGAACTTCTGCTGGCGCGACTGCAGGTCGATGTCGGCGGCCAGCGTGCCGTCTATCTGCGCGTGGATGCTGCTGGTGAGGGTCATGTGGGTATTGGGCCCAGGCCCGCACCTGGAAGGTCAGCATGTTGTCTTGCAGATCCAAGGGGGTGGAACGCATCTCGCTCAGGTCGATGTCCATCGCCCACCAGCCTTCGTTGGGGGTGATATAACCGTCGCTGCTGTACGTGCGGGTCCAGGGGGAGATCAGCTGGCTGAACTCCTTGCTGAGGGTCTGTCCCATCACGGCGTTGAACTTACTCACGTCGCTTAGGTTGTAAGGCTTTCCGATTCCCTGGAAAATGTGCTCGGCCAGATTGTTGGAGATGAGCACCTGCCACATCTGGTCATTGGCGTTGGCCACGTTCAGTTCCGGCGTGTAGACGAATATCCGCAGGGTGCCCAGATAACGGTTGTACACCGCAAAATAGTTCACGTTGGCAAGCAGGTTGAAGCCGCACATGTTCATCACCAGTTCCCAGCCCGCTTCGGGATTGGTCTCTTCCACGATTTCGGAGGGCATGTTGGAAACGGTAAAGTCGTGGTTCCAGGGGAGAGGGATGATTTCATATCCCTTTTTTCCCTTGAAGTCCTGCTCGTCGCCCTTTTTTGTGTAGATCAAGATGTACTCCTGGTCGCGCCAGGTTTCCCTTGTGAAATCCTGATTGCCGTTATACGGGGTGGGTTTCAGGCCGCCGCCACCGGAGCCGTACTCGAAGGGGCCGCCCAGACCCAGCGCCGTGATCACATGGGGGTCGAAATAGTCGTAAGTGTATTCGGAGATATTTTCTCCCTGGATCACCTGCATTTCGAGGTGGTCGCCCAAGTCGGTGTCGATGGTGATGTCCGCAGAGCGCGGCTCGCTCCCGCTCGCAATGTCGTACCCGTCGTATTCCAGCAGCAGCACCTTCCTCTGTCCCGTCTTCGCAGCGAGCGCCTGTTCCGTCATCTCTTCTTTCAATGCGCCCAGGTCCAGCGTATCCAGGTCGATGACCCGGCCGCCATCCGAAAGCTTCAGCCAGGAGGCGTCGCTCTGGATGGTAACCTTGGCCTGCGGGACCAGCTCGCAAAAAACGATTTCCTCCTGTCCCTGCCCGTTGAGCACCAAATGGACGTAATTGGTTTTCGTTACCGGCTGGTGAGGCTCGGTTCCATCGCTCTTCCGGCAAGAAGACAAGGCTGCGATAAGCCAGAGGGCGGCCAGCAGGGAAAACGCAACGTGGTGATTATGTTTCATGTGTGACGTGGTTTTTCTGTTAACGGAGAATGTATTCCTTCCGGATACATAATTAACAAAAAAACGCCAGTTGTCGTCACTTGTCGTCCATGACCTCCGGCATAAATACATTTTGGAGCAGTTCATGGCGTCTTTTCCCTTGCCTTGTGTCTTTTCAAGTCGTATCCCAAATACGTCTCAAACAGCCACGAAAGTTTCACCTATGTTTCACCTGTTGTCTTTTTGTGTTCTTGTAAATCGCTTATTATCAATGTTTTACAAGATATAGTTCGAGTCTCGTTTTCCGCTCCGAGGGTGGCTTATTGCATCTTCCCCACCACGCCGGCCTTCACTTTGAAGAAATTGTTCGGGGAGTCTGGCTTGACGGCGGTTTGCCAGGCACGGATGCGGGAAACTGACTGCCTGTAACTGAAGAGGCCGCCATCCTGGCAGAGCTGCTGGAGATACTGCTTGTACCTGGTCTTCCAAGCGCTGTTTTTCAGAATCTTCGTCATCAACGGGTTCTTGTCCGAGCCCCATTTGTAGGGGTCCTGGCGGCCGGCGTCACTCTGAATGCCGCAGGAGATGGTGGTGCCGAGGGTGTTGTCGTAGTCGTAGGGGATGAACCAGACCTTGTAGTCGTCGCCCGGGCCGATGTACAGGTAATAGTTGTTGGTGTTGTTCCAGTAGTCGTCCCACATCCCCACGGCCACATTGACAGCGTAGGTCTTGAGGAAAAGGTCCACGTCCATGTGGGCGCCGATCCAGGTGTCGAAGGCGGCCCCGTCCAGGGTCTTTACGTGGTGGATGAAGTCCTTCAGGCGGGCTTTCGCGGCGGGGAAATCCTCCGCCTTCCCGGTCTTCAGTTCATAGGTGAAGGAGGAGCGGTTGTCGTCCAGGCCCATACTGGCGTTCTCATCGGCCAAAGACGCGGACCAGAAGCACTTCCACAGGTCGCCGTCCCTGCCTCCGAACTGGTCCAGGCGGGCGCGGAGATAGTTCTTGTCGATGTGCTCAAGCATCCCGTACACCCCGTAATAGACCTCCTTCTCGTCGCCGACCTTGAGCCAGAGACGGGCGTATACGTCATGGACGGCGGTCCAGACGCCGAAGCGGCGGAACAGGTCGTAGCAGTAGATTTCGCGGACATACGCGGGGTCGTCCTTGAACCACTTGAGGTCCATCCGGCGGACACCCTTGACCGTATGCTCCGGGTCCTCGTGGTTCCGGTGGAGATTCAGGCCGAAATGGACGTGCCGATACTTCCCGCCCTCGTACGGCCGCCTGCGGGAGGTGTTGCCTTTCAGGCGCAACCCCGCCTCCCCGATCTTCGTGACCTCGCTCCCCTTCCGGTATTCCACGTCGCAGACGACGAACTCCCGGGTGTCGTGGTCCTTGTCGTAGGGTGACGGAAATGTGGATTTCAGGGATGACCGACGCGTCGAAGACGTAGCCGATGGCCGCGGCCCAGTTCACATCGTCGGGATCATCCTTCACCGGGCCAGTATCGCCCTCCTCCGGCCCTCCCGTATGGATGATGGGGAAAACCTCCTCCTTCCCGCAGGAAAGAATCCCGAGGAATGCCGTGAGTATGAGCAGGAAGCGTTTCATGTCCCGGGGAACAAAGATAAATATTAATTTTTCTTTTCGGCCAAATGACGTATCTTTACGCTGATATTTCCTAGAACCTATACGACATGATGAAACGCTCCAACGCCTTCGCTCTCGCCTGCCTTTGTTTCTTTATGCTGTCCTGCGGCAGCCAGCCCACGACTTCTTCCCCGGATGATTTTGTCGATGGTGTATCGACGGCCCTCGAAAACGGCGGAGAGGTGGACCTGACCGCTTTCCAGTGGACCCGCGAACCGGCCGCCTTCTCCATCGACGGCCAGACGCTGACGGTTACCACGGCCCCGCACACGGACCTCTGGCAGCGGACCTACTATCATTTCCGCAATGACAACGCCCCGGTCTTCCAGATCCGGACGAAGGAGCAGTACTTCAGTTTTGTCGTGAAAACCGATTTCACCCAGAGCCACCAGCGCTTCGACCAATGCGGCGTCGTGATGTATCTGGACAGCGACAATTGGCTCAAGGGCTCCGTGGAGTTCGAGAACGAGGAATTCCAGCACCTGGGCAGCGTCGCCACCAACAACGGCTATTCCGACTGGGCCACGACGGCCATTCCGGCCGATGTCAAAACGATGTGGTACCGCTTCTCCAGAAGGGCCGACGACTACTGCATCGAGTGCTCCACCGACGGAATCGAATTCAGCCAGATGCGCATCTGCCACATGTATGCGGGTGCCGATGCCATCCGCTTCGGCGTCTACGCCTGCTCCCCGGAAGAATCCTCCTTCACGGCCGTT
>CACYWN010000007.1 GCA_902778105.1 uncultured Bacteroidia bacterium | reverse complement strand
GGCGAACTTGATGGCCTCGAGCATGTCGTGCTCGGAAACCTCGTTCATCTCGCCTTCGACCATCATGATGTTCTCCTCGGTGGCGGCGACCATCAGGTCCAGGTCGGCGCGGGCACCATCGGCAAATCCCGGGTTGATCACGAACTTTCCGTCGATGCGGGCGACGCGGACCTCGGAAACCGGACCGCCGAAGGGCAGGTCGGAGGTGGCGAGGGCGGCGGAGGCGGCCAGACCGGCGAGGGCGTCGGGCTGGATGTCCTTCTCCGCGGAGATGAGCATGATATTCACGAAGACCTCGAGATGGAAGTCATCCGGCCAGAGCGGACGGATCGGACGGTCCACCAGGCGGGCGATGAGCACCTCGTAGTCGGAGGGCCTGCTTTCGCGCTTGAGGAAACCGCCGGGGAAACGGCCGGCAGAATAATACTTTTCACGATAATCTACGGTGAGGGGCATGAAGTCGGTACCCTCCTTGACTTCCTTCGCGCAGGTGACGGTGGCGAGCAGCATCGTGCCTCCCATCTTCACCACCGCGGAACCGGCGGCCTGCTTGGCCAGTTTGCCGGTCTCGATCTCGATTACCCGACCGTCGGGCAGTTCGATCTTCTTGTTGATGATGTTCATTTTTGTTTTACTTCTGTTACGTCTTACGTCTTTCTATCGTCGATCCCGGCCGGGCCGGGATTCTCTTTTCATCGAAAAAGGGGGAGAGATCCTGCCTTGCATGAATCTCTGCCCCCGCATTTTCCTATTTTCTGGCTTATCGGCGGAGACCCAGCTCCTTGATAAGTGCCCTGTATCTCTCGATGTCCACCTTCTGAAGATAGTTCAGAAGCTGGCGGCGCTTACTGACCAGGCGGAGAAGGGAACGAGCGATACGGTAGGAAAATAAAGCAACCTGACTCTCAGGAGAGCCGGTGTCCTTATTGGACTTCCCGTACTTCGCGAAAATCTCTTGCTTTTTCTCAGGCTGTAAATATTCGGCCATAATGCAATGAGTTTTGGTAAATTGGTTACAATTCGCGGGACCTTCCCGCAAAAAAGCCTGCAAATTTAGGCATAAAATCCGATAAAACAAAACTTTTTGTACCTTTGTTCCCCGTGAACGGAAAGGTCCATACCGACCCGGAACTGGGGGATGTACTGCTGCGCAAAAGCCCGCGGGCAAGGCGTCTGTCCATCCGGGTCCACCCCTTGAAAGGCGTTGTGGTTACGGTGCCGTACTGGGTTCCTTACGCCCGGGGTATCGCCTTCCTGGAATCGCAGCGGGAGTGGGTCCGGACCATGCGGCAGAAAGTGTCCGCCCGGGATGCATCCCTGCCCGAAGGGGAGGACATCGAAAGCCTGCGGGCCCGGGCGAAGGCGGTACTGCCCGACCGGCTCCGGATGCTCGCCGACCGGTACGGGTTCCGGTACAACCGGGTGGCCATCAAGCACAACACCTCCAACTGGGGATCCTGCTCCTCGAAGGGGAATATCAACCTGAACCTCAATCTCATGCGGGTTCCCGTTCCCCTGCAGGACTATATCCTCCTGCACGAGCTCACACATCTCCACCATCCCGACCACGGTCCCGGTTTTCACGAGGAATTGGAACAGCTTCTGGCGGACCATTTCTCCCGTCATCTGGAGGAGGATGATTTCCGTGCGTACCTGCAGCCTATCGGCGAATCCCGGGCGCAGCACCGGATCACTTCCGTCCTGGAACGGGCCTTGAAAACCTATCGTCCAGTGTGACAGGAAGTTCGTTTTCAGGGGAAAAACTTCCCCCTTTTTCTCCTTGGTCTTTTGGCAGATAATCCGTAAATTTGCAACGATTATAGCCAAAACACAAAAAATACATAATTCCATGGAGAAAAAAGAACTCTATTTGACGCCTGTCGTGCGCATCGTCGATGTCCGCTACGAGGGCAGTTTCATGCAGTCCGCTACCGGCCCCATCGATGACTGGGAGGACGACAACGATCCCATCAACTTCTAAGTCGAACCCGAAAAGAACCACGTGATGAAAAAATTCCTTCTCTTTGCGGGTCTGGCTGCTGCCACCCTGTCTTTCGTCGGCTGTAACAAGGAAGCCGATGTCAAAGGCCTTGACGGCGTTCCCTACGAGATCGTCCTTTCCGATGCTTCCACCCGTACGGTCAACAGCGGAATGACGACCAAGTGGGTGGAAGGCGACGCCCTGAGCGTATTCTATGCACCCGCCGGACAGACCGAGTATGCCGTCGCCAAGTTCGACGTGACGGATCCGGACCAGAACCTGGCCGTGGGCGAAGTCGAATTGACGGCCGAAGCCTATGACTGGTATCTCTTCTATCCGTATGATTCCCATCTGAAGACGCCGGCCAACACCAACAGCGGCTATATGACTGTCGGTGGCCTGAACCAGACCCAGAAGGGGAATGACAGCATGGCCCACCTGGCCGGAAAGAACCTGCCGGTCGTCGGCGTGGCGAAGAATGTCGCCGTGGACCAGAAGCCCGTGGTTTCGATGAAGCACGTCTCCTCCGTGGTGGCCGTCAACCTCACCAATGACACGGACAAGCCCCTGACTGTCAGCTCGGTTTCCTTTACGGCCCCGGAAGATGTCGTGGGAACCTATTACATCGATTTCTCCGGTGAAAAGGTTGCTTTCAAGAGCAGCGGCGACAATTACGTGTCCGCATCCGTGACCCTTTCCGTGGAGGATGCCGAGGCCATCGCCCCCGGCGCTTCCGCCAAGTTCTACATGGCTGTCAAGCCCTTCACGGCCAATGTCGATTCCGAGTTGAAACTCGTCGTCCTCGCCGACCAGGGCGAAGTGGAGAAGACCGTCACCCTGACGCAGGCATACACCTTCGGCGGCGGTTCCATCAAGACGCTGAACCTCTCCTATGAGGCTCCGGCCGTCGTCCCGACCATTACGGTGGCCGACATCAACGAGGCGATCACCAGCACGCAGCAGTCTTCTCCGAGCGAGTTCACCGGACAGTTGGCCGGTGCCACCGTGTCCTTCGTGAGCGGCAACAGCGCCTTCATCCAGGATGAGACCGCAGGTATCCTCCTGTACATGAGCGGCCACGGCCTCAAGGCCGGCGATGTCCTGAGCGGCCTGGTATCCGGCAAGGGCTGGATCCGCTACGGTGTCCGCCAGCTTACTTCGCTTACCGGCTTCGACAAGGCTTCCGGAGAAGCCCCCGCTGCCCTCGAGCTTTCCCTGGCCGACCTGCTGGCCGATTACGACCGCTATGTCAGCGTCCGCGTGAAGCTTTCCGATGTGGAAGTGACCGACGCCATCACTACGAGCGACCGCAACGGCGCCATCAAGGACGGTGAGTCTGAACTGAACCTCTATGCGCAGGTAACCAATACTCTCGATGTCCCTCTGGGCGTGTACGACATGGTGGGCTATCCTACCTATTACAATACGACGAAGCAGCTTGGTCTCTGGGCCCAGGACGACATCGTCGCCCAGGACGCCCCGTTCTTCAATGCCGTGGCCGAGCAGACCGAAGTCTCCGCCACCACCACGTCCGTGAAGATCAATGTCTCCGGTAACGTTGCCTGGACCGCCGAGGCTTCTGACGGCGCTACCCTGGACAAGGAGTCCGGCGAGGGCGAAGGAGTCATTACCGTTTCCTTCGCGAAGAACGAGGATACCGAGAACCCCAAGGAATACACCGTCTTCGTCCGCACGGACGAGCCTTCCCTGGTGGCTGCCGGTACCGAGGAGTTCGAGATCAACATCACCCAGGCCAAGGCCGATGCCGCCGGTACGACCAGCGTCACCATCGACTTCTCCGAGCAGGGGTATGAGAACGGTGCCGAAGTGACGGAAGTGAGCGAGAATGGCGTGACGGTGACCTTTGACAAGGGAACCGGAGCTAATGTTCCTAAGTATTATAGTACGGGAACAGCCGTCCGTACTTATGGCGGTAATACATTTACTGTCAATGCTGACGGAAAGACCATTGTCTCGATCGAGCTTACCTTCAGCAGTGGTGAAGGATCCAATGCCATCACCACCGATGTCCCGACTTACGCTGAACCCACCTGGACGGGCGAAGCCGGCTCCGTGACCTTTACCGTCGGCGGCACCAGCGGTCACCGCCGCATCAAGGCCATCACGGTGAAGTATTCCGGTGATGCTGCCCCGGCTGCCACCCTCGAGTCCATCGCCGTTTCCGGTCAGAAGACGGCCTTCAACGTGGGCGACACCTTCGTTTTCGACGGCAAAGTCACCGCGACCTACAGCGACGGTTCCACCAAGGAAGTGCAGCCTACGGAAGTCTCCAAGCCCGACATGTCCACGGCCGGCACCAAGGAAGTGACTGTCACCTATAAGGAGGGTGAAAAGACCGCGACTGCGAAATATGAGATTACGGTCAGTGCTTCCGTCGTGGATGGAAATACCTTGTCCATCACGATGTCCCAGTATGTAGAGGATCACGGCTGCACGGTTTCCTCCGGATCTGATGCAACTATGTACAAGACCCTCCAGTTGAATGAGTCCGTGCGGATGTCCACGACCGGTGCTGACAATTGCGGATCCTTCTGGAATACCAGCAGTTCCAACGATACGAAACAATGGCGGTTGTATCAGAAGCAGAACGGCAATGTCATCATCACGGTCGCCGAAGGCTGTGAATTGAAGTCGGTCAAGTTCACTTATGTCGTTACCAATACGGGCATTCTTCTGGATACGCAGGGAAATCAGGTCGCCAGTGACGACACCCAGACGGTCTCCGGTACCAGTGTTACCTACACGGTGGGGAACTCCGGAACTGTGGATAACGGCCAGGTCCGCATCACTGCCGTCGAGGTTGTCTATACCGGTGACGGCACCACCTTCCCGGATCAGCCTTCCGAGATCACGACGACTATCTCGCTTCCTTCCAATCACAACGTTTATGTTGGTGAGACCTTTGCCCTGAACGCTTCCTCCAATGTGGCGGAGGCTACGATCACTTATGAAAGCGAAGATCCTTCCATCGCCACTGTCAATGCGTCCGGTGTCGTCACCGGTGTTGCTGAAGGAACGGTGAAAGTCTATGCCCGTATCGCCGGCGTGGAAGGCAAGTACACGGATGCCGAGAAGTATTGCAATGTCACGGTTACTACCAAACCGGCGGAGACGGAAGGAACCGTCGTGTTTGACCAGGACTATCTTGCTGCCAACAAGAATGGTAGCAAGGATGTGATTTCTTACACCAATTCTTCGGATTACGGTACGACAGTTCCGACGGAACTTCGTGTGTACAAGAGCAATACTTTGGTTGTCTCCGCTTCTGAGGGTTACAAGATTACCAGCATCAAGATGACCTGCACGGCCAAGGGTACGGCCAAACAAGGTCCTGGTTGCTGGGGCGCAGGTGCTCCTGAAGGGTATTCCTTTGAGGCCGATGGCTTTGTGGGTACCTGGACGGGTTCCGCGTCTTCCGTTTCCTTCACCGCTACGGACAACCAGGTCCGTATTACGGAACTGGTCGTCACCTACGAATGAGGGTCATCCGGCGGCGACGCCGGGGGTGAAGAGCCCACAGTGACCACAGGTTCCGCGAATAACGTAAGCGCGACAGGGGCAACCCTGTCCGCTTCGTATTCAGGGGTCCAGTCTTTCCAGGCAGCGGGATTCTATGTGGGGACCTCCTCCAGTCTCGCTTCGCTCGTGAGCAACGGGCAGGTTGTGTATACTCAGTCCGCGCTGACCATCGGCCGCGGGTCTTTCAGCGCGACCGCCGGCGGCCTGGACGAGGACAAGACTTACTATTATGTCGCCTTCATGGAGGTTCTGGTTGACGGAACCTATAAGGAGGTTTACGGCAGCGTGAAGTCGTTCCGGACCTTGTCGGCATCGACCTCTGTCACGCTCAACAGGGATTGGCTCGAATTGCCGGAGTCTCCTTCCTCGCTGGGAGGGAAGTATCTGGTCACGATGCGCGGAACGTTGAATGAGAAGAATGTCCGCAACTATTCCATCCTTTACGATCCTTCGCGGTACGCCTCCCTATGGACGGCCTATGTCTATTGCAGTGCCTACCATGGCAGTGGTACGGGCGGCGGTTGGTCGGTGAATCCGCAGATTCCCGCTTCCAAGCAGACGAGCTGCAAGTCGGCCTATCCGTCCGTGGACGGGGTGACCTACGACCGGGGCCATCAGATCCCGAATGCCGACCGTAATGCAGACAATAGCCTGCAGAACCAGACCTACTATTGGACCAACAGCACGCCGCAGCACGCGAGTTTCAATCAGGGAATCTGGAACAACCTGGAGAACCAGGTCCGGAACCTGGTCACTTCCCGTGATTCCGTCTATGTGGTCACCGGCCCGGTCTATCAGATGGTCGGCGGCGGCGAGACGGTCCGTACGTTCAAGAATTCGTCCAATGACGACAAGGTCGTTCCGATTCCGAACTACTATTACAAAGTCCTGCTGAAGGTCCGCCGCTCCGGCGGTACCGTGATCGCCGCCTCCGCCATCGGCTTCTGGTTCACCCACGAGGCCCACAGCGGCGAGAACTGGCAGAACTTCGCCGTCAGTGTCGACGAGATCGAACAGAAGACGGGCTTCGATTTCTTTGCGAACCTTCCGCCCGCTCTCGCGGCCACGGCCGAAACCAACAAGAATTGGAATACGTTTAAGAACTTTTAAGTGCTTATGGTGGTCCAGATGATGGACCGCCATAAGCAGAAATGGGGGTAAAATGCTGACGGTGGTCCATCATCTGGACCACCGTCAGCGTTTGAATATGGAGAAATCTTATCAGAGCCCCCAATCGGAAGCTTTGAAACTGGTCTTCGGGGCTTGGGGAACGTTGGGGAAGTAGGTGACGCCGGTTATCTTTTCCAGGTCGGCGACGGACATCAGTTCGCGGGAGGTGACTTTCTGTCCCTTCAAACTGTTGGTGTGGGAGCGGACGAAGGCGACGCACTGGAGTTCGTCAGCCGTGCAGCTGGAAAGCGCCTTGCCGGTGTTTCCTTTCTTCGTGCGGAGCAGGACATAGTAGTACATCGTGGGCATCGACACGTCGTTGCGGCCGCCGAAACTGATGGTGGAAGGGGAGACGGTCCAGCCGTAAGCATCTGTATACTTGTCGAAATAGCAGCCCAGCACTTCATACAGGGTATCCGCACATACCTGTGTGTCCACAAAGTCTTCCAGGATGTTCCAGCCACCTCCGCCGGTGTTGAACCCGGAAGAGAGTTGCGGGGCGATGTTCGTGTAATAGAAGACATCCCGGTTGGTGGCCGTGGAGGAGGTTCGTTCTGCCGAGCCCAGCATATGACCCTTGTTGCAGCCGCCGCCCGTGCTCTTGGAATTATACTGGATGTTGGAAGGAATGTCCGGATCCTGGCGATAGGCGTCGGTACGGCCGCTGCCGCCTACATACATGTTGTGTCTCGGGGCAGCGACCCAGAGCGGGCAATGATACTTGCCGCTGTAGCAGACGGTGTAGTTGCGGGCAGTCTTGCCGCCGGGACCCTTTTCACCTCCGGTGCACATGTGGATGGCGTAATACTGCGTTTTGTCGTTCTTGTTCATCTTGTAACCGCCGCTGGTCTGGATGGTCATCACCGGCGCTTCGTACCAGCCGGGCTGGTCACCGCCGATGACGATTTCGCTGGCCGGGGTGGTAAAACTCCTGGTCTTACCGTAATAGAATTTGTACTCAGTACCTTCCAGAACGGCGATATAAGCCCGGTAGTAATAGGTGTGACCCGCACCCAGTCCGTCGATGGTGACGTTGAAGGCGCCATTGTTCAGATAGGACGCCTGCCAGTCCTCGGTCAAGGCATAGGCAGACAAGCCCCATTGAACACCGCCATAGGTGGGCGTACCTGTATAGGTGGCAGCCAGGGTAGCTTCCGTCTGCGTGACGTTGGATGCGTCACCGGTGGTCACCGTCGGAGTGACCGGAGAAGGATCGGTGCCACCGCCGCCACCGGCTTCCCCGTCCAGTTTGAAGAAGGTGACCTCCTTCTGGGCGCTGGTATAGCAGCGGAACTGGCCGGAACCGGAGTTGTACTGGAGGAAACGGGTGCTATAGGCCACGTTATAGGCCCGGAGGGCACCTTCGGCGCTCCGGAAGGTCCAGCGGTAGCCGTCCGTGGGCTCGGCCGGGCTGACATTGAGCGCATTCTTGCTTCCGGAATTCAGTCCGAAATAGTTGTCCCCCAGTTTCATTGTGTAACCCGATCCGGACTTCTCGATATGTATGTTGTATGCCTTTGCGCTTTCATACGCGATCTTGTCATTGGAAATCGTGACGGAGGCATGCGTCTTGGCGTCTCCGTCGCTGTCCAGCACAAGTGCATCGGGTTCATACACCACAAGATAGTCTCCCGTCCAGTCGGTGGGGGCCTGGGTCACTTTGACATAGAATTCGGGTTCCTGTACCGGAGTGACTTTCTCCGCACCCGTCATGCTGATTCCGAGGATGTTCCGTGCATTCTGCGTGAAGCTCTTGGAGATGCCGGTAAATGTTTTCCGGTAGCTGGCCTTGTCGGTTTCCACCGAGACCGTGAGTTCGGTGAGGCTGGTCGGGAAGACGCTGACCCAGAAGTTCAGGGAGCCGTCGGCGGCAGGGGTGAGGTTGTCGGCCATGACCGTCACACGGGGAACACCCGCCGTGGTGAATTCCTCCGGATTCGCGAGGTCGATGATGACGTCACCGGTGAGTTCGGCGCCGTTCTGTCCCTGGAGGACGATGCTTTTGATGGATTCTCCCTCGGCGAGGGTCAGGTTCCTCAGCGTGATGTCGGCGTGGGCGGTGAGTCGCGTCCATCTGAGGGGAACCGCCGTCTTGGGGAGTTGTTTGTAGGTGTCGCGGGAGATGCCGGCCATCAGGTCGGCAGCCGGGTCGAATGAAGAGGCCGTAGGCGTCTGGATTTCCGGGACGGAAGTAAACACGTCCGGTGCATCGCTGAAGTCAGTGTGGCCGACAGCCGGATAAACGGCGTAGAACCGGTGGAGGGACCCAGCGCCCGAAGAGAAGTTCCCTGGAACGGAAAAATGGGCCGTAGGGCCGCCTGCGGCCAGGGGAGTGGAAGGGTAGAGGTTCGGTCCGACCCACTGCCCGTCCACGGTATAGGCCATGCTGATGGCGTCGCCCGCCGTCCATTCGATGGTTTCGCCCGTCCATCCGGTACGGGTAAGGGGGGCGTCGGAGCTGAATTCCAGGTTTCCGCCACTGACTTCGTTGCCTTTCTGGCATCCGAATAGGGCGATGGCCGCAAGCAGGGCCGGGAGAAGGAATCTTTTCATAGCGCTAGTCCAGGTCTCCAAGGTCGATTCCGGGATCGTAGCCGTCGTCAGCCCTGTCCGTCCCGGATGCCTGGAGCAGGGCATGCTCGAAACCGACCTCGACGAGGCGGAGGTCCGGTTTCCTGTAATCCTTGAGGTTATCCATACCGGACAAATATACAAAGATCATTCCGCCTGTGCAAGTTGTGGTGGCGCCTTTGTGGATTGGATTATCCAAAGATTTTGCCCATCTTTGCATGTTATGAACGTGGAAAGCAGACTTTACCGGATCGGCGGCCACACCGTACGGGTCCGTTTGGAATCTCCCTGGACTTTCAAGGCGCTGACCGACCGTCAGTTATCGTTGGTCGACCAGCTCCGTCGCGGCGAAGACATCGGTGTCGAATCCGTTCCGGCCGACCGGCAGGAGCAGTTGTCCGTGAACGAGTCCATCATGGGCAAGGAAGCGATGACGCGTGAAAAGTGGGATGCCCTGGACGAGCAGGAGCGGATGGAATACCGGCACGCGCTGGATTTCCTGCAGTATGCCCCGTTCGAAGTCGCAGAGGGCGATCCGGTATTCACTTTCACGGTCCATGCGGACGTTCCTTCGTGGCTGGAAGAGACCCGTCCGGCCTGGAAACTGGCGACCGCCGTGGACGAACTGCCGCCCTTCTATTACGGCTACACGCATGAAGGGAAAACCATCTATGAATTTCTGCCCGCCAGGGATGTCAGGGCCGGCTATTTCGTGATGAACGAGGATTATCGGGAAGGCCATTACTATCCCTGTCCCCGTATCGGCGGAAGAGCCACGCTCTTCCAGGTGAATACCTCCCTGATGATCCAGTATACCTTTGCGACGGCGGGGCTGGATACACTGCTGCTGCATGCGTCGGTTACGCGGTTCGAGGGGCGTGGCAACCTGTTCTTCGGCGTGAGCGGGACGGGCAAGAGCACCCACAGCCGCCTGTGGCATGCCTTTGTTCCCGGCTCCGACCTGATGAACGACGATAATCCCGTCATCCGTTTCCAGGATGGCGAATGCCTTGTGTACGGCTCCCCGTGGAGCGGGAAGACGCTCTGCTACCGCAATGTCGTCGCCCCGGTGAACGCCCTCGTGCGGCTGGAGCAGTATCCGGAAAACCGTATCCAGAGGCTCGAGCCGCTCCAGGCCTATGCAAGCGTCATCGCCGCTGTCTCCACCATCCGCTGGAATCATGGGATCATGTCCCTCCTGGTTCCCACCATCGAACGTGTCGCCATGACCATTCCCTGCTTCCAGCTGAAGTGCCGTCCCGACGAAGAGGCGGTCCGTGTCTGCCAAAACGCCATCTGTCATCCTGAACGATGACCATCTGTCATTCTGAACGATGATCCATCTGTCATTCTGAACTTAGTGAAAGAATCTGATATGAAAATAGGAATCTGCAACGACCACGCCGGCGTGGCCTACAAGAAAAAGCTTGTCAAGATGCTGCAGGCACGCGGCATCGAAGTCATCAATTATGGAACCGACACCGAGGTGAGCTGCGACTATCCCGACTTCGCCCATCGGCTGGCCCAGGCCGTCGAGGGTGGGGAAGTGGAACTGGGCATTGCCCTGTGCGGCACCGGCAACGGCATGGCCATCACCCTGAACAAGCATCAGGGCATCCGGGCCGGCCTGGCCTGGTGTTCCGAGGTGGGCCGTCTGGTTAAGGCCCATAACAATGCCAATGTCCTGGTCCTTCCGGCCCGCTTCATCTCCTACCGCATGGCCTCCAGCATCGTCCGCACCTGGCTCGATGCGGATTTCGAAGGGGGCCGTCACCAGCGCCGCATCGACAAGATGCCCTGCCGATGACAAACGGTCCTGTCATTCCGGGTGATTTTCCTGTCATTCCGAGCGGAGCGAAGGAATCTCTCTCCCACGACATCGCCGACTACCCCTCCGGCATCGTCATCCCCATCGACAAACCCTATCGGTGGACGTCGGCCGATGTTATCCGAAAGGTCAAGTTCGCCGCTTTCAGGCACTTCCGCAAGAAGAACCTGAAGGTTGGTCATGCCGGAACGCTGGATCCCCTGGCGACGGGGGTGCTCCTCGTGTGCATCGGCCCGGCGTGCAAGCGGGCGCAGGAGTTCCAGGACCACGACAAGGAGTACGTCGCGGGCATCCGTTTCGGGGCCACCACGCCCTCCTATGACCTGGAGAAGGAGGTGGACCGGACCTTCCCGTATGAACACGTGACGGAAGAGGCCGTCCGCGCCGTCCTGCCTGCCTTCCTGGGCACGCAGGAACAGGTGGCCCCCCTTTTCAGTGCCAAGTCCGTGGACGGAGTCCGCGCCTACGAAATGGCCCGCAAGATGTACCGCAACGCGCAGAAAGGCATCCTGGACCCCGACTTTGACGCCGCCGCCCTCGAAACCCTCCACCGCAGCCGCATCACCATCTCCGACTTGGAACTGCTTGATTTTGTGGCGGCATCCGCCGAACCTCCGCGGACTGACCTTTTTCCTCCCGAAAAAAGGTCGGAAAAGAGTTGTCCGACTCCGGAAGCGGATGCCTTGCAGGCCCCTGCGGCTCTTGTCATTCCGAGCGAAGCGAAGGAATCTGTAGATTCTTTCGTCGACCGTCGGTCTCCTCAGAATGGCAATGCTTCCTCCCGGATAAATGTCGCGGATACTTCTTCTTTGGGCCTTCCTGAGGCAAAGATCCGTATCGCATGCTCCAAGGGCACGTACATCCGCGCCTTCGCCCGCGACCTCGGCGAGGCGCTGGGCTCCGGCGCGCACCTTTCGAGCCTTGTCCGCACCCGGACGGGCGCTTTCTCTTTGCAGGAGGCCTTGACGATGGAGCAAGTGTTGTCCCTTCTGTCTGATGCGTAGAATGGAACTAATTGATACTTATAATGTTATACAAAAGTGACCGGTTATTTTCAACCGGTCACTTTTGCATAAAGTATTGATTTTCAACAAATTCCATTCGACGCACGACCAAGGTCGGCGGCCAGGAAAGACGTATGCTAGATGCGTCCCAGCCGTTCGGCGATGAAGGTCATCCGGCGGGCGAATTCCTTGCGGCCGATCAGCGAGATGATGGCGGCGATCCCCAGGCCGCTGGCGCTGCCGGTGAGGGCGAGCCGCAGGCTGTTCATCACCTTCCCCATCGGATATTCCCGCATCTTGATGTAGGATTCCAGTTCCTGCTCGAGGGCAGGGACCTCCAGCGTACCCCGATAAACCTCCAGGTCGTCGAAACCGAATTCACGGCCCGTGATGTGCTGGCACACTTCGAAGCAGTACTCGTACCAGTCGGGCTTCCAGAACTTGTCCACGTCCTTCGCGAGGAAGGGAGCCGTGGCCGCATCGTCATAGACCTTGGCACGCGGATCGGCGGCGCGGCGCGGGTCCGCCGGCTTGTCGTTTACGGCGGCGCCGGCCTTCACGCCGAAGGCTTCGTAGTCCGCGGGGGCGATGAACAGGTACGGGGCGATGTCCCAGAAATCGGCGACGAAGGTGGCCCGGTCACGCAGGGTTTCAATCACGCGGGCGACGTAGTCGATCGTGAAGATATGGTTCTGGAAATCAAATCCTTCCGGAGAAAGCTCGGACCCGGCCACCAGGGCGCAGGCAGGGCAGTCCACGACCTGGATGCCGTGCTGTTCCAGGACAGGAACCAGCAGGCGGGCCAGTTCCCCGGCAGGCTTCATGCGGAGGTATTCCTTGTTGTACCATTTGGCCTTGTCGGCGTTGAAGCGGGCGCCGGACTTGATCACACGCTCCAGGGAGAACACCGGCACGAGTTCCTCAAGGGTGTAGAGTTCGGTGTCGTCGCCCGGGTTCCAGCCCAGGAAGGCGAGCATGTTGACGAAGGCCTCCGGGAAATAGCCGTCCTCACGGTAGCCGCGGGAGACTTCCCCTTCGGCGTTGACCCAGCGGAGCGGGAAGACCGGGAAGCCCAGGCGGTCGCCGTCGCGCTTGGACAGCTTGCCTTTTCCGTCTGGCTTCAGCAGGAGGGACAGGTGGGCGAACCGGGGCATGGTGTCGGTCCAGCCGAAGGCCTCGTACAGCAGGTAGTGGAGCGGCAGCGAAGGCAGCCATTCCTCGCCGCGAATGACCTCGGAGATCTCCATCAGGTGGTCGTCCACGATATTGGCGAGGTGGTAGGTCGGGAGTTCGTCGGCCCGCTTCCAGAGGACCTTGTCGTCCAGGGTGTCCGTGTTCACGGAAATGTGGCCGCGGATGAGGTCGTCCATCTCCACCACCCGGCCGACGGGCATCTTGAAGCGGACGGTCCAGCCGGTGGTGTCCTCCAGCAGGTGGCGTACCTCGCTCTCGGGAAGGGTGAGGGAGTTCCTCATCCGGAGGCGGGTGACGGCGTTGTAGGTAAAGGTCTGCCCGGCGGCTTCGGCTTCCTTGCGGCAGGCGTCCAGCTCCTCGGGCGTGTCGAACGCATAGTAGGCCCATCCGGCCTCCACCAGCTGGTCGGCGTAGTCCCGGTAGATGGGGCGGCGCTGGCTCTGGCGGTACGGTGCGTGCGGATGCTTCGCGGAAGGGGTCTCCACGACCTTGCCGTCGGCATCCACGCCCTCATCGGGAACGATCCCGCACCAGTTCAGGGCCTCGATGATATACTGCTCCGCACCCGGTACGAACCGGTTGGAGTCCGTATCCTCGATCCGGAGGATGAAATCACCCCCGTGCTGCTTGGCATACAGGTAGTTGTACAAGGCCGTCCGGACGCCGCCCATGTGCAGCGGACCGGTGGGGGAGGGAGCGAATCTGACGCGCGTTCTTCTTTCCATCGTATTCTCTTTTTGATGCAATTCGCAAAGATAATCATTTTATGGGAAACAGCGCCGATAATTAATGTCCCCGGTGAAGAATCACCAGGGACATTCCAGTAAGTACTTGTTGCTCGGATTCGGGTGAGCTCTCCCTTTATTTCTTTTCGGCGTGGGCGCGGCGGATGGCCGGGACGGCCTCCAGTTCGCTGATGTTCTGGCCCGGCTCCACGCACAGGACCGGTTTCGTCTCCGGGTCGAAATGGAAGCGGTGGGTGTTTTCCGACGTGTTGAAGCCGACCTTGATGCTGGGGGATACGTCCGGAAGATGGACCTCCTGTCCCTTGTAGGTGCTTTCCCACTGGAACCCGTTGTCGATGACGACGATGTTCCCGAGGTTCACGTCGGTGATGTCGCCCAGCTTGCCCATGTCGAAGCCCGTGACGATGGCGGTGATCCGCACCTGGTCGCCGATTTCCGGGTCGTCGTCCCAGATGAGTCCCTTCTTGAAGCGGTTGGCCTTGCCGGTGTACTGGGTGATCATCTCGTCGATGGTCTCCAGTTCCTTCATCTTGATGCCCCGTTCGTTGTTGCCGGAGGTGATGTTGATCAGGACGTTCTTGGCGGTCTTGAGGTCGAAGTCGTTCAGGAGCGGGGACTCGAAGGCCCCCTTCACGGCGTCTTCCAGCCGGTTGTTGCCCGTGCCGATGCCCGTTCCCATCAGGGCCATTCCGGAATTCCGCATCATCTTGGACACATCCTTGAAATCCACGTTGATGTAACCGGGCTGGGTGATGACTTCGATGATGCCCCGCACGGCCGTGGCGAGGACCTCGTCGGCCATCGGGAACGCTTCTTGGACGAGGGTGTCGCCGAAGAACTCGTAAAGCTTCTCGTTGTTGATGATCAGCAGGCTGTCCACGTTCTTCTCCAGTTCGCGGATGCCGTCCACGGCCTTGGACTGGGACTCGTTGCCTTCGTTCTTGAAGGGAATGGTGACGACGGCGACGGTGAGGATGCCGCGGTCCTTCGCCATCTTGGCGATGACCGGCGAGGCGCCGGTGCCCGTTCCGCCGCCCATGCCGGCGGTGATGAAGAGCATTTCAGTGCCGTTGTCCAGCACTTTCGCCGCGATTTCGTCCTGGGACTCCAGGGCGGCGTTCCGGCCCTCGGTCGGGTCGGTACCCGCACCGAGGCCCTTGGCGCCCATTTGGATCTTCGTAGGCACTTCGCTCTTGAACAGGGCCTGGGAGTCGGTGTTGCACACGACGAAGTTGCAGCCCTTGATCTTCTGCTTGTACATGTAGTTCACGGCATTGCAGCCTCCGCCGCCCACGCCGATGACCTTGATGATGGAGTTTTCCTCGACCCACTCGCGAGGCATGATGTCGTTGTTGATATCGAGTTCCATGGCGTCTATTCGTCTTCTTTGGTCATTTCATCGTAAAAATTCAGCAGCCCGGTCTTGACGTTGTTGCTCAGATTCTTCCAGAACATGCTGGCTGCCTTGGGCTTCCTCGGCGCTTTGGGCTCCTTCTTTTTCTTCTTCTCCTTCTCCGCCTTCTTCTCCTCAACCGGTTCCTCCACGGCTCCCGGCTCCTCTCCATATTCCTCCTCGGGGATGAGGGTCCCCTGTTCGCCTTCATTGTAGGTGGGATCGGGAACGAAGAATCCTTCGGTCGCTTCAACCGTCTCTTCATCTTCTTCCTGGACGGGCTCCGCTTCGGGAGCGTCTGCCCAGACGGGCGCGGGACGCGTGACGCAGTCGGGCATCCGGTCGTCCTTGGCGGCCAGGATCATGCCGATGGCTGACGTGGCGGACGGGTCGTAGATGCCGGCGCCGACGGAAGCGGAGAACAGGTGCCGCGGGAATCCGATGCGCACCTCGTAGCCGGAAATCTCCTTGAACAGGTTGGCGAAATTCACGAGGGAGGCTCCGCCGCCGGTGAGGACGATGCCGCTGCGGAGGCTCTTCGCCAGTCCGCTTTCCTGGATATAGAACAGGACGGCGTCGATGATTTCCCGGCACCGGGCGTCGATGACTTCGGAAATATACTTGACGCTCACTTCCTTATACGGCTCCGTCAGGCGGATCTGGAGCACCTTTTCGCTGAGGGAGGCGAGTTTGCCCGGCATGCAGGCGCCGAACTTGAGTTTGATCCGTTCGGCCAGGTCCTCCGAAATGGAGCACTCGGTGCGCAAGTCGCCGGTGATGGTCTTGCCGCCGAACGGGATGGCGTCATAGGAACGCATGACGCCGCCCTGGTAGATGGCGACGGAGGTCACGCCCGCACCGATGTCCACCAGCGCCACGCCGTTCTGCCGGTCCTCTTCCGTGAGGACGGTCTTCGCCACCACGTCGGGGAGGAAATACTTCTTGGCGATGGCGATTCCCATCGAGTTGAAGATCTTGTCCACGGCGGTGGTGGCCCGGCGGCTGCCGATGAACACCTTGAAATTGCCTTCCAGTTCCTTGGAGAGGGTGCCTACGACATCGTTCTCCACCAGCTGGATCTGGTCGTCGATGGAGAAGGACTGGGCCACCGCCCCGTACATGATCTGGCTGTCCACGTCCGAAAGCGGGTAAGACTCCAGCGCCATCGCCTTGAGGTTCTCCACCTCTTCCTCCGTGATGTACTCATCCGGGTTGGATCGGAGGATGCCGCCGGTGGCCGTCTCCTGCCGGACATCGCTGCGGGGCATGCCCACCACGACCTGCAGGATCTTGATCATCAGTTCGTTCTCAGCCTCTTCGATGGCTTTCCGGAGCGGAACCGACGCCTTCATCGGGTTCTGCACCACGCTGGCGCGGATGCCGGCCGACGGAGTCTCCTTGTAATAGACGACCTGGACGTCATCCCCCTTGACACGGGCTACACAGAGCCCGAATTTCGCGGTCCCCAAGTCAATAGATGCAATGTATCGTTCTTCCATATGGCGTTAATGTTTTTTGCAGACGATTTGATGCGCGTAGCGGACATCCACGGTCCTGTATCCCTGTTCCAGGGGAGCGACGCCTTCGTAATACTTCCGGATCCGGTCGAATTTGGCCTCGATGTCCGTGGGCGTCCCGATGAGGAAACGCTCGTTTCCGTCCCGGGGAATGATGACCAGGTTGCCTCCCTTGAGGACGGTGACCTGGCCGACCAGGTCGGCCCATTCCTTTTTCGTTTCCAGGAAGCGGACCAGACTCAGGATGGAGCTTACCCAGGCTTTTCCGGCTTCGCTTTCCGGCTCGCCCTTGAACCCTTTTTCCAGGTGGAGCGGGAGGTCTCCGTCCACGACGGGGACGCGGGCCGTGTGGCGGTTCTGGAGGGGGAACAGGAAACCGTCCCGGTCGGCATAGAATCCGCCCTCCCGGCTCTGGAACCGGACAACCGGCTCCCGCTGGGTGACGCTGATGTGGAGGGTTCCGTCTCCGGTGAGCCAGGCCTGGCTCTTTCTGACGGCGCTTTTCCGGTCGATGAGGGTTTCCACCCTGCAGAGGTCCACACTGTCCAGGCGCAGTCCCATGTAGGTCCCGTAATCATCCATCCAGTCCTTGACGTCCTCGGGCGTGATGAACTTGCGGTCCAGGCTGTCGGCGACGACGGCTTCGACCCTGTTCAGGGTCACTTCCCGGCGCGCTTCGGCGGCGAGCCGGTCGCTGAGGAGCCAGATGAACAGGCAGGCAGCGACGGCCGCGGCGGCGAGGATGATGCGGACGGACGGTTTCATACGCGGCTGCGGAGCATTTGGGCAATGGGTCCGATGAAACGGTCGATGTTGCCGGCCCCGAAGGTGGCCACGACGTCGACGGGCTCCTGGGCCAGGTAATCCATCAGTTCCTCCTTGGGGATCAGCACCTTTTCAGGGGCGGTCACCCTGTCCAGGATGATCTTGGACGTAACGCCCGGAATGGGCTCTTCCCGGGCCGGATAGATGGGCAGGAGGATGAGTTTGTCCACGGCGCTCAGGGCTTTCGCGAAATCGGGTGCGAAATCCCGGGTACGGGTATACAGGTGCGGCTGGAAGATGGCCGTGAGCTTCCTTCCGGGGAAGATGTCCCGGAGGGAGGCGATGGCGGCGGAGAGTTCCGCCGGATGGTGGGCATAGTCGTCGACATAGGCGACACCCGGCAGGTTTACGTGCACCTCCAGGCGGCGTTTGACTCCTTCGAAAGTGCCGATGGCATGCTTCACCGCTTCAGGATCCAGGCCGTAGGTAAGGGCGATGGCCGCTGCAGCGACGCTGTTCTCGGCATTGACCCAGCCGGGAGCGCCCACCCGGATGTCCCGGAGGACGCCGCCCGGATAATGAAGGTCGAAAAGGAAGTGTCCGAGGGCATCCGGATGCGGGTTCTCCGCATAGAAATCAGCCGTCGGATCGGTATAATGGTAGGTTAGAAGGTTGGCACGGGTGTCGGCGGGAGTGATGTCGATGCCCTTCTTGGCGATGACGGTTCCGCTGACCTGGGAGGCGAAGATCTTGAAGGCCTCCACGACGTGGGCATAGTCGCCGTAGATGTCCAGGTGGTCGGCGTCCATGGCGGTGATGACCGCGATCTCCGGGAAGAGCTGGTGGAAGGAACGGTCGAACTCGTCGGCTTCGGCTACGACCACGGGCGTTTCGCTCATCAGGAGGTTGGTGCCGTAGTTGCGGGAGATGCCCCCGAGGAAGGCGGAGCATCCCGTCCCGCTTTCTGTGAAAATATGGGCCGTCAGGGTGGAGGTGGTCGTCTTTCCGTGTGTTCCGGCGACCGCCAGGCAGTGCTGGCCCCGGGCCACCTCCCCGAGTGCGCGGGAGCGTTTGATGAGCCGATAGCCCTTCTCGCGGACGAAGTCCAGCTCACCGAGTTCGTGGATGGCCGGCGTCCAGATGACGAGGGTCTGGTCCACGTCGGCCGGGACCAGGTCGGGCCGGTCTTCGTAGTGGACGCCGATGCCTTCCTGCTCAAGCGCCGCCGTCAGCTCCGACGGGGTCTTGTCATAACCGGATACCTCGTATCCCTTGAATTTGAAGTACCGGGCGAGCGCGCTCATCCCGATGCCTCCGATTCCTATGAAGTAAACGTTCCTCATATCAGTTTATATGCTTCGTCACAAATGATCTGCGCCGCCTCGACGAGCGCCATCTTTCCTGCATTCTCTTCCAGGGTGGCGATCCGCTGGGGATCCTTCAGCAGTTCCACGGCCGTTGCCATCAGCTTTTCGGGAGCTTCCGCATCTTTCACGATGAGGGCGGCGTTCCGGCGCACCAGGGCCATGGCATTGTGGGTCTGGTGGTCTTCGGCCACATTGGGGGAGGGTACGAAGATAGCGGCCTTGTGCATCGCGCACAGTTCGGAAACCGTGCTGGCGCCGCTGCGGGTCACGACGGCGTCGGCCGCCGCATAGGCCAGGTCCATCCGGGCGATGAAGTCATAGTGCCGGACGCCCGGGACCGGATGCTCCTCCATGAACTGGTCGACCCCCTTCTTGTAGTACTTTCCGCACTGCCAGATGACCTCGATGTCCTCTCCGCCCGGGCAGCCGTCGGTGATCCATTTCTTCATCGACCGGTTGAGCGTTCCGCTTCCGAGGCTTCCGCCAACGATGAACAGATGCTTCTTGTCCGGATCCAGTCCGTAGAATTTCATCGCTTCGGCCTTCATTTCCGGCGTCGGCGGAGTCGATACTTCCCGCCGGATGGGGTTGCCGCTCATCACGATCTTGTCGGCCGGGAAGAACTTCTCCATCCCGTCGTAGGCGACGCAGATCTTCTGGACCCGTTTTCCCAGGAGCTTGTTGGTCAGGCCGGCGAAGCCGTTCTGTTCCTGGATGAGGGCGGGGATACCTTCCTTGGTGGCCGCCCACAGCAGGGGAGCGCTGGCATAGCCGCCCACCCCGATGGCGATGTCCGGTTTGAACTCCCGGATGAGTTTCTTGGCCATCGACACGCTCTTGATCACCCGGAACGGGACCTGGAGGTCGTTGACGATGTTCTTCAGGTTGAGCTGCCGCTGCATCCCCACGATGGGCAGGCCCACGATCTTGTAGCCGGCCGCCGGGACTTTCTCCATCTCCATCTTGCCGGTGGCGCCGACAAACAGGATTTCAGTGTCGGGATTGAGTTCCTTCAGTTTGTTCGCGATGGAGACGGCCGGGAAGATGTGACCTCCCGTTCCGCCGCCGCTGATGATGGCCCGTATCGGTTTATATTCCATATTCTTCGTCGTTTAATTGCTCGGTATCCAGGGCGTCCAGGTCGTCGAGGCGGGTCTGGACTTCGTCGGTGTGTTCGATGATGGGCGTGGCGTTCGCCTCCCGTTCCTTCATCTTCAGGTAGGTCTGCCGGCTGATGGACAGCAGGATGCCGAAGACGGCGCTGAACACCAGGAACGAGGTGGTTCCGTGGCTCACCAGCGGCAGGGTCTGCCCCGTCTGGGGCACCAGCGGGAAGTGGACGTTGACCATCATGTGCATGAAGGCCTGGCCGGTCACGAGGATGGAAAGGCCCGCCACGACGATCTTGTCGAAATAGTCGTCGCAGTCCCGCGCGACCAGTGATCCGCGTGCCAGGAGGCTGAAGTACAGCAGGATGATGAAGATGGCCCCGAGGAAGCCGGTTTCCTCCACGATGAAACTGAACATATAGTCCCCGAAGATGACGGGAACCGCGTATTTCTGGGTGCTGTTGCCGATTCCCTTCCCGAAGATGCCGCCTTCCTTGATGGCCAGCTGGGCGCCTACCGGCTGACGCAGTTCGTCGCGGGCCGCCTCGTACTCGGGCGATCCGATGCGCGAAGACAGGAGGACCTGCATCGTCGCGTCGTCGTCGTTGGTGATGCGGCTGATGGCCGTGTCGATGCGGTTGCTTTTCAGCAGGCCGGTCTTGTGTCCGACCAGCAGCAGACCTGCCAGGACTACGATTCCCGCGCCGAATACCAGCATTTCCCGGATGTTGACCCCGCCGATGAGGATGATGAGGACGAGGACGACGGCCATGAACAGGGCGGACGAGTTCGATCCCATCGCCACCAGGAACAGGGTGATGAGGACCGGGGCGTAGATGTAGACGAACTTCTCGCCGAGCGGCCGGGTCGTCCAGGTGAAAGCCTTGGGGGAGAGGTTGGCCAGCAGCTTGTTCAGCTTGAACCCGCCCCGTTTATACGTGTCCAGCGCCCATGCGAGGTACAGGACCATGAAAACCTTCACGAACTCGTAGACGTGCAGCTGTTTCCCGAACACCTTGATGATGCGTCGGGCGCCGTTGATCTCACCGGCCTCGATGAAGCCCAGGTGCAGGTTTCCCGCGAGGATGACAAGCAGGGCGAGCGAAATGGCAAAGCAGTATTTTCCGGCCCAGCGGTAAGCCCGGCTCCGGCCGAAGATATACAGGACGAGGATGGTGAGGACGCCGATCCCGACCACCTTGAGCTGCGTGGTCATGATGCCGATCCGGTCGACACCGGTCTCCAGCGCCAGCAGCGGGGTGGACGAGAACACGGAAATGACGGAAATGAGCATCAGCAGGAGCGCGATGATCAGGATCACCTTGTCTCCCCTGAAACCTTCCATCCAGTTCCAGATGTTCCTTCGCTTGGTATGAGCCGTTTCCTTTGCCATGGTCCCTGCACTTGCCGAAGGGTTACAGTTTCCGCACGGCCTCCTTGAACTGGGCGCCGCGGTCTTCATAATTCTTGAACAGGTCGAAGCTCGCGCAGCAGGGAGAGAGCAGGACCACGTCTCCCGGGGCGGCGAACTTCGCTCCCTTGCGGACCGCCTCCTCCGCGGAGAGCGCATCCGTGATGTTCTCGCTTCCCACCATATCCTCGAAGGCGGCGTGGATCTTCGCATTGTCCACGCCCAGGCAGACGATGGCCTTGACCTTCTCGCGCACGAGGTCGTTCAGGATGGAGTAGTCGTTGCCCTTGTCGGTGCCGCCCACGATCCATACGACCGGGCGCTTCTGGCATTCGAGGGCGTACCAGGCCGAGTCGATGTTGGTGGCCTTGGAGTCGTTGATGTACAGGACGTCCTTGATGGAAAGGACCGGTTCCAGGCGGTGTTCGATGGGCTGGAAGGTGGCGAGGGACTGGCGGATGACTTCGTTGTCGATGCCCGTGGCCTTCGCCGCAAGGGCGGCGGCCATCGAGTTGTAGATGTTGTGCTTCCCGCCGAGGGCCAGTTCCTGGAGATACAGGTTGGTCTCCTCCTCCTCGTAGCGGAGGACGATCCTGTCGTCGCGGAGGAAGGCGCCTTCGTCCACTTCCTTCTTCTGGGAGAAGGGCAGCATCTTGCAGCGGAGGATGATGTTGTCCAGATGGCCGATGGTGATGTCGTCGTCGCTGTCGAAGATGAAGCAGTCCTCCCGGGTGAGGTTCTTGGTGATGTTGAATTTCGCGGCCACGTAGTTCTCCATCTTGTGGTCGTAGCGGTCCAGGTGGTCCGGGGTGATGTTGGTGATGATGGCGATGTCCGGCTTGAAGTCGTACACGTCGTCAAGCTGGAAACTGCTGATTTCCAGCACGTAATAGTCAAAATGCTCCGTTGCGACCTGGTAGGCGTAGGACTTGCCGATGTTTCCGCCCAGGCCCACGTTCAGGCCGGCGTTCTGCAGCAGGTAGTAGATCAGCGAGGTGGTCGTGGTCTTGCCGTTGGAGCCGGTGATGCAGATCTTCTTCGCCGGGTCGAAACGGCTCGCGAACTCGATCTCGGACACGATGTGCGTGCCCTGCTCCCGGAGCTTCCGGACCATCGGGACGGTTCCCGGGATGCCCGGGGACTTCACAACCTCGTCGGCATTGAGGATGAGTTCCTCGGTGTGGTGTCCCTGTTCGAAGGGGATATCCCACTGCCGGAGGGTTTCGGCGTATTTCTCCTCGATCTTCCCCTTGTCGGACAGGAAGACGTCGTAACCTTTCACTTTGGCGAGAACGGCTGCGCCCACTCCGCTTTCGGCGCCGCCCAAAACAACTACTCTGGACATATTATCTGACTTTCAGAAGTGCTAACGTGGAAACGGCCAGGATGATGCCGACGATCCAGAAACGGGCGGTGATCTTCGCCTCGTGGTGCGGGGGCACCGGCTTGGCGATCAGGACCTGTCCCGGGACCTGTTTCTTGTCCTGGTAATGGTGGTGGAGGGGGGTCATCGACCAGATGCGCCGGCCTTCACCGTACTTGCGCTTGGTCATCTTGAAATAACCGCGCTGGAGGAGGACCGAGAGGCTCTCCACGAAGAAGATGCCGCACAGCAGGGGCAGGAGAAGCTCCTTGCGGATCAACACCGCGCATACGCCGATGATGCCGCCGATGGTGAGGCTTCCCGTATCGCCCATGAAGACCTGTGCCGGGTAGGAATTGTACCAGAGGAAGCCGATGAGGGCGCCCACGAAGGCGGACATGAAGATGGCGATCTCTCCGGTACCGGGTATATACATGATATTGAGATAGTTCGAGTCGATGAGGTTCCCGCTCAGCCAGGCCAGGATGCCCAGGACCACCCCCACGATGGCGGAGGTTCCGGCCGCGAGGCCGTCCAGGCCGTCGGTGAGGTTGGTCCCGTTGGAGCAGGCGGTGATCACGAGGACGATCATCAGTACGTAGATGGCCCATTTGCAGTACCAGCCCCAGGCCCCCTTGAACGGGGACAGCCAGCGGTAGTCGAACTCATGGCGCTTGACGAAGGGGATGGTGGTCTTGGTGGACTTGACCACATCCTCCTCCTGGTAGCGGCCGGAGGTGACCTGGGTCTCGGTGTTCACGTCGCGGTCGTCCCGCTCGGTGATGACTTCGATGGCCGGGTCGGACACCTTTTCCCGGACGACGATGTTCGGGCTCATCCAGACGGTCAGACCCACGATGAAGCCGAGGGCGATCTGCCCGAAGAGCTTGGCTTTCTCGGAAAGCCCTTCCTTCCGCTTCTTGAACACCTTGATATAGTCGTCGGTGAAACCCAGGGCTCCGCACCACAAGGTGCTGAACAGCAGCAGGATCACGTAGATGTTGGTCAGGTCGCAGAACAGCAGGACGCCCGTGAGGACGGACAGGATGATGATGATGCCGCCCATCGTCGGGGTCCCTTTCTTCTCGATCTGCCCCTCGAGGCCGAGGTCGCGCACGGTTTCTCCGATCTGGTGGCGCTGGAGGGCGCGGATGATCCGCTTGCCCGCCAGGAGGGCGAACAGCATCGCCGCCACCACCGCCATGATGGCGCGGAAGGACAGGTAATGCATCAGTCCCATTCCGGGGATGTCGATCCCCGCCGACTCGAAGTATCGGAACAGGTGGTAAATCATTTCAGGATCAGTTTGAAGGTTTCAGTCACGATTTCTTTTTCGTCAAAGTGAATTTTTTCATGCCCGATGATCTGGTAGTCCTCGTGGCCCTTCCCGGCCAGGAGGATGGTCGCGCCTTCCGGGGCGGTGAGGATGGCCGTCCGGATGGCTTCGCGCCGGTCGGTGATGAACAGGGACTTGGCGATGCCGTCCCAGTCCAGGCCGGCCCGGATGTCTGCGATGATGGCCTCCGGGTCTTCCGTCCGGCAGTTGTCGGAGGTGACGACCAGGCGGTCGGCGAGCCGCGCGGCGACCTGTGCCATCTCCGGGCGTTTGGACTTGTCGCGGTCGCCTCCGCAGCCGAACAGGCAGATGAGCTGGCGCTCCGGGGCGACGTCGCGCAGGGTCGTCAGTACGTTCTCGAGGGCGTCCGGCGTGTGGGCGTAGTCGATGACGACCGACAGCTCGTGCGGCCCACGGAGGTTTTCCAACCGTCCGGGGGCGGACTGGAGATTCGACAGGGCGACCAGGACTTCGTCCGGATCGGCACCCAGGCATACGGCGGCCGTGTAGATGGCGAGAAGGTTGTAGGCATTGTGCGCACCGATAAGACGGCTCCAGGTCTCTTTCCCGTCGATCCGGAGGAGCATCCCCTCGAAACTCTGCTCCAGGATGCGCGCCGTGTGGTCGGCCGGTCGCCGGCAGGCGTAGGTGACCACCTTGGCAGCGGTGTTCTGCACCATCACGGGGCCGTTCTTGTCGTCGATGTTGATGATGGCGAAGGCCTCCTTCGGAAGGTTGTCGAAGAACAGTTTCTTGCAGCGGAGGTATTCCGCAAAGGTCTTGTGGTAATCGAGGTGGTCGTGGGTGAGGTTGGAGAAGATGCCGGCTGCGAAGGACAGGCCGGCCACCCGCTCCTGTTCCACGCCGATGGAACTCACTTCCATGAAGCAGTAGCCGCAGCCCGCTTCCACCATCCGGGCGAGGAGGCGGTTGATCGTGATGGGATCGGCCGTGGTGTTGGCCGTTTCCAGGCGCTCGTCGTCCACGAAATTGGCGATGGTCGAAAGCAGCCCGCAGGGATGGCCCATTGCCTTGAACAGGCGGTACAGGAGCGTCACGGTCGTGGTCTTGCCGTTCGTTCCGGTGATTCCCACGAGGGAGAGTTTCCGGGACGGGTGTCCGTAGAACGTGTCCGCGGCCATCGCCACCGCGTGGCGGCTGTTCTGCACTTTTATCCATGTCATTCCGAGCGAAACGTCCTTTGTCATTCCGAGCGAAGCGAAGGAATCTGTCTCTTCGCATATCACCGCCGCTGCACCCTTTTCCAAGGCGGAAGGGATGTATTTATGCCCGTCGGAGGCGAAGCCCTTCACGGCAATGAAGAGGGCGCCGGGCGTCACCTCGCGGGAGTCGCAGGTGATGGCGGTGATCTCCGTGTCCAGGGATCCGAGGACCTCGACCGGGTCGATATTCCGTATGATGTCTTTCAGTTTCATTTCAAAGTCAGTCGTATGGTTTCTCCTTTCTTCAGGGCGGCTCCTGCGGCGGGGGACTGGGCAGTCACGTGACCGGAGCCCTCGTAAGTGCACTTGTATCCCGCATTCTCCAGGGCGAACAGGGCGTCCATCAGGCTGAAGCCTTTCAGGTCGGGCGCCTTGCCTCCATCCATGTCCGCCGTTTTCGCCTGGAGGACGGGAACCTGTCCCGTGGAAGGGGTCTCTTTCGACCAGGTATCGTCGATCGCATAGATGTTGTCCACGATTTCGCGGACGGCCGCGGCGGGTTTGGTGCCGCCGTAGAAACTCATCCCCGACAGGTAGGAGTAGACCGTCACGAGGATGGTGTATTTCGGGTTGTCCGCCGGGAAGAAGCCGACGAAGGTCCCCTGGTTCTTCTTCCGGCCGGAGGTGTCATGATACGGATCGGCGCTGCCTTTCCGTTCCTTGGGGGTCAGGACCACCTGGGCGGTTCCGGTCTTGCCCACGACGGGGAGTTTGGCGGCCTTCAGGCGCTTGGCGGTACCGTCGTCCACGACGGCCCGGAGGGCGCGGGTGACCGTGTCGGCCGTGGCGCGCGTGCAGATGGTGTTCAGCACGGACGGGCCGTATTGCTTGATGACTTTGCCGTCCTTCTCGATGCTTTCGACCAGGTAGGGCTTCATCATCCTGCCCTTGTTGGCGATGGCGTTGTAGAAGGTGACCACGTGGAGGGGCGTGACGGACATGCCGTATCCGTAGGCGGTCGTTCCCAGGGTCGTGCGGCTCCAGCCGGGCGACCCCGGCCGGTTCACGACCGGTGTGCCCAGTCCGTCCAGGTCGAAGTCGAACTTCTCGCCCAGGCGGTAGGCGTAGATGTGGTCGAAGAATTCCTGCGGATTCGCACCGTAGAATTTCTCTGGAAGGTAGGTGAACACGTAGTTCGAGGATATCTCGAAGCCGTGCTTCACCGTGATCTCGCTGCGTCCCGTCGTCCGTTCGTAATCGAGGATATGGGTGTCCTGGTTGTAGCCGCCCGCGACGACGCCGTGGTTGGTGGGGATGGTCTCCTCCAGGGATTTCACGTAGCCGTCCTCCACCAGGGAGAGCAGGGTGACGGTCTTCATTACGGAACCCTGTTCGCCTACCTCCTTGAGGACCAGGTTGTCCCGTTCCCAGAGCTTGGAGCCCGGGATGGTGTCGCGGGAGAGGTTCACCATCGCCCGGATGGCGCCCGTCGAGGCCTCCATCACGACGGCAATGCCGGCGCGGATCTGCGGGTCGTCGGCGATCTGGGCCCGGAGGGCCCGGTCGGCGATGTCCTGGAAGTCGATGTTCAGGGTGGTGCGGACGTCGTTGCCGTCCACGGCCTTGACGACGGTGCTGTCGAAGTCGCGGATGTATTTGCGGTCGTCGGTGACGCGTCGCCACTCGTGCCCCTCCTTCCCGTGGAGTTCGTAGTCGAAGGTTCCCTCGATGCCGATGCGTCCCTGTTCCCGGACATAGCCGATGACGCGGCGGGCCAGCGTGTCGTACGGGTAGATGCGCTCGTCGTGCTCTTCGGCGATCAGCCCGCCCTTGTAGCTGCCCTCGTCGAACAGGGGAAGCTTCTTCAGGATATTGAGTGTTGCGTGGGGTACGTTCTTGCGGATGAGGACGTGCTTCTTGCCGTTGGCGCGGCCGTCGATGATGTCCTTGTAGTATTGTGCGGCCGTTTTGGCGGGGAAGAGGCGCTCCAGTTCCCGGGAGAGCGCCTGGGCCTTGGCCTGCCAGCCCTGCTCCGCCTTGGCGCCCTTGTGGGTGGCGGCGGGAACTTCCTTGCCCTCTTCGGCCAGTTTCTGCAGGCGTCGCGCTTCCTTCCGGTCGATTTCCTCGAATTCGGCCTTGCGGACGGTGCAGTCCATATAGATGTCGTACAGAGGGGTGCTGATGGCGAGCGGACGGCCGTCCTCGGCGAGGATCCGTCCGCGCTTGGGCTCTTCCACGTAGCGGTCCGGACGGGGGCGGAACAGGTTGATGACCTTCGGGTCCACGGTATAGGTGGCCTGGATGCGCCCGATGCAGATGAGGATGCCGGCCGACAGGACGACGAAGAGCATCGTCAGGCCGACCATCACCAGGTGGATGCGGTCCCGGTTCTCGAAGGTGTCCCGGATCTCGGTCTGTTGTTTCTTCTTCGTGCTCATCGTTTGTCGATCTTGATGGCCGGCTGTTCCGGCAGTGCCACATCGGATCCCAGCTGTTTCAGCCGTTTGGCCGTCGTGGAGGCGCTGTGCAGGCGCACCAGCTCGGCCTCCTTTTCGGCGTGGAAGATTTCCAGGTCGCGCAGGACCGCCTTGTTCTCCTCCACCTTGGTCAGGGTGCCGTCCACCTTTAGGCTCAGCAGGATGGAGATCCAGGCGAGGATGAACAGGTAGAGGACGTGCATATAGTATTTATGGACACCCATCGACAGGAGCAGGTCTCCCTTGGTCAGGGCCTTCCAGAAATTGACGAAGCTCTTTCCGACATTCTTCCAGGTCATACGGCAGCCCTCCTTTCCGCTATCCGGAGCTTCGCGCTGCGGGCCCGGGTGTTCCCGGCGATCTCGGTCTCTTCCGGCAGGATGGGCTTCCGGTTCACGGCCGCGAGGGGCGTGACGGTGCGGCCGTACAGGTCCTTCTCCTCCCGGCCTTCCACGTTGCCGGTCCGGATGAAATTCTTTACCATCCTGTCTTCCAGGCTGTGGTAGGTGATGACCACGAGCCGGCCGCCTTCCTTCAGGGTGGCCGCGGCCCCTTCGAGCAGCTTCTCCAGGGAGCGCATTTCCTGGTTCACCTCGATCCGGAGGGCCTGGTAGACCTTGGCGAGCACCTTGTGCTCCGCGCCTTTCGGAAGGATGCGGGCGATGGCCCGGTCCAGGTCGCCGGTGGTGCGGATCTCCTGCTGCCCGCGGGCGGCGGCGATGAGCTGGGCTACCCGGCGGGGCTGGTCGACCTCGCCCCACAGGCGGAGGATTCGCTCCAGGTCCTCGGGGGCGTAGCCGTTCACGATGTCTGCCGCCGTGGTCCCGCCCTTGCCGTTCATCCGCATGTCCAGCGGTGCCTCCTCGAAGCGGAAGGAGAATCCCCGGTCCGCCGTGTCGAACTGGTGCGAGGATACGCCCAGGTCCGCCAGGATGCCGTCGAAGCGGACGCCGAACTGTCGGGCGTAATTCTCGATGAAGCGGAAGTTGTTGTGGACCAGGGTCAGCCGCGGGTCATCCGGCGCGTTGCCCAGGGCATCCCCATCACGATCGAAGGCGATGACGCGCGCGCCATCGTGTAAGCGTGAAAGAAGTTCGGCAGTGTGGCCACCGCCTCCGAAAGTGACATCGGCGTAAACGCCGTCGGGGTTGGTAACGAGCGCTGAAACGCTCTCGTCAAGCATTACAGGGGTATGGTATCCGGACATTGTGCGCGACCTCCTATCTCTTTTCGGAAAGTCTCGCTGCGGTTTCCTTGAAGGCTTCGTCCGTCATCAGGGTGGACTCACGCCTTTCCTTGGGCCAGATTTCGATTTTGTAACCGACTCCCGCAAACACAACTTCCTTGGTGATACCTGTTTCTTCAAGCAGTTCTGAAGGAATGTTGAGGCGGCCCAGTTTCCCGTCGGGAACGACATAGAAGACGCCGTCGTTGTACTTGCTCCAGAACGCGGCGTGGTCGGGATTGAGTTCGGGGTCGAGTCCTTCCAGCACCTTGTCGGACCTGCGCTCCCACTCTGCGCGGGTGAACAGGTTCAGGCAATCGCCGTGGACGCTCTTCTTGACGACCAGGGTCATGTCCTCCTCGCCCTCGCGGGTGAGTGCGTCGCGGTAGATGGCAGGGAACACGACGCGTCCCTTGTCATCCAGCTTTCCGCTTGCCTTTCCGAAGAATCTGACCATGGTCGAATGGGTTGAACTTATCTTTCTTTCACGCTGAGTGCAAAGATAAGAAAAACCTTCCATTTTCATCCAATCTTTTCCAAATTTTTCCACAAAAAGTTATCAACAGCTTCTGTGGATATTTCGGGAGGCATCTGAACCGGGAAGCAGGGCACTCTGGCGGAATTCGGCTTTCAGCAGAACAGCGAGCCAGAGGGAAGGTGCAGTCCCGTAAGGGATGACGGAGCTTGTCCGACGACGTTCCGGGCTTGCCCGGATAAGGAGGAGTTGCGACGTCAAGCGCCTTCCCGACAAGGCGGAGCGGCTGAAAGACGTATGGAGCCAGAGTGCCCTGCTTCCCGGTTTAAATGCCTCCGGCATCCCTTGATCTTTGCCGTAGGTGAAGTTGGGAAATCGGTCTGCGGCGATATCGGCCTTGTATGAGGCTGGTTGACGCAGACCCCGGTTTGAAATGTGGGGTCTGCCGCGATTTGTTTCGCAGAATGGCGAAAGTGCAGCAGACCTATTTTCACGTGATATTGTACGCGGCGGGAGACTCGCCCGTTCCCTGTGTCTTTCCCCGATGTCGCGCATGATGAAGCTCCGCGCACAAAACCGGACTTTTATTATTACGGATGAGGTTATGGGAAAAATACGGAAAATATGATTAACTTTGCATATTCTGGCGAAGTGTGCACCAGGCAATGAGATGAACAAGAAACTGACAGTCATAGCGGTCGTTGCCATCGCGCTGATGCTGGCGGGCATCGCATGGGCGGTGGTCCGCCTGTACGGGGACGACAAGCCCAAAACCCCGGCGTCGAGCACCGAGTATCCGCTTCTGCGGGCTGTTCCGGCCGATGCTGCCGCAGTTTTCTGCTTCGACGGGTCTGCCAGGGCCCGGCAGGTACTGGCCGACTCCACGGGCGTCCTGCAGGCGTTCCTCTCGCCGGAGAATCCGGACTTGATGCGGTTCATGGCCAAGGCGGGGGAGAAAAGGATGGCGGTTTCCCTGCACAACACCGGCTCGCTGGTTCCCTTGGTCATCACTGAACTGGCATCGGCGGATTCCACCCTTACCGCACCGTTTATCGCCCTGGCCGGGACGGCCGGGCTCAAGACGACCTGGCGGGACGGGCTCCTGCTGGCCTCCGGTTCCGAAACCCTCCTGAACGCTTCCGTCCGTTCCCTGGACGAGGGAATCTGCATCCTCGAAGCGCCCGGTCTCACGGACCTGACGGGCCGTATCGGCGGTGCCGCCGTGGCCTTCCTGTCCGCGCGGCAGACACCCAAACTGCTGCAGGTCTGGTCCACGGCCCGGGTCCGGCAGCAGACGGATCTCATCCGCACGCTGGCGGACTGGATGGCGTTCGACCTCGCCGCTGCGGATGAAAAGCACATCGTCCTTGCCGGCTCGTCTGCCTGCCCGGAGAAAGCGACCAGTTTCCTGACGGCTTTCCGGGGATATAAGATGCCCGCCGCCTCTTTTGCGGAGGCCCTTCCGTATTTCGCCGATTACGCCGTTTCCATTCCGTTGGGAGACGTGGCCTCCTATCTGGAGCGTTACCGCGGTTTCCTGGATGCGAAGGGAAGGCTGGGCAACTACAACAAGACCCTGAAAGACAAGGCGGGTCGGGAAATGGCCCCTGAACAGTGGGCGCTTCACTATCAGTTGAAGGAAGTGGTCCGTGCCGCCTACCAGCTGGACGGAATCCGGCAGGATATCCTCCTCGTGAAGACGGGTCGCGACATCCCCGCCGGCAGCAATGCCTATCCGGGCACCCTGGCCAAGCTTCTGGGCGGTTTCTTCGACGTGACGGATTCGCTCTGCGTCTCCCTGCCCGGCCATTGGACCGTGATGGGTACCGCCTCTTCCGCCGGTCCCTTCTCCGACAGGAAGTTCCTGGACTATCCGTTGAAAGAACGTCTCTCCGATGCCGGCCTTTCCGTGCCGGAGGGTTTCGTCGCCTACGCTTCCGTCACTGATTGTCCTTCCATCCTGACCGACTTCTGCTCGAGGACACCTGCCTCCGCCCTGGATGCCTATGTGACCGGATCGGCCTACGCCCCCGCGTTCGCCAGCGTGGACCTTTCCTCCGGCCAGCCCGACATCCGGTTCTCCCTGGACAAGCGCGCCCTCAAGGGCAACAAGGTGCAGGTGCTGGAACGCGACACGACCGTCGTCATTCCCACGGGACCTTTCCCGGTGCTGAACGGCGAAACCGGCAAGACCAACTCCTTCTACCAGAACGCGAACCTGTACCTCTGCCTGAATGATGAGAACGGCAAGGGCGTGTGGGGCGTTCCTTTCAAGCAGCCCATCTGCGGATATGTAGAAAGCATCGACTATTATGGGAACGGCAAGATCCAGTTCCTGTTCGCCGCCGGGCAGAACCTGTACCTGCTCGACCGCCTGGGCCGTTTCGTGGGCGGTTTCCCGGTGGATCTCGGAAAACCGGTGCTGCTGGGGCCCCAGGCCTATGATTTCACGGGAGCGCACGGCTATACCGTGATGGTCCTGCACAAGGACAACACCTTGGAAATGTACAATCTTCACGGTCAGAAGCCGGCTGGTTGGAAGGGGATCGCTGCCCCCGAAACCGTCAAGGCCCTGCCTGAACTGCTGACGTTGAAAGATATGAAATACTGGGTGGTCCGTACTTCCATCCGTACCCTCGTGTACGGATTCGAGGGCGGGGAGCCGCTCACCCGGGACGAGGGCGGAAAGATGATCCGGCCCGACTCCCGGATCACGCCCGCCTCCCGCGGGATTACGGTGGACTGCTATGACGGCAAGTCCCGCGACATCAAACTGTAACTAAAACCTACCTCCTCAACAATGGAATTCAAATCCGTCAACAAGATCATCGAGAACAGTATCCGGGACAACTGGGACCGCCCCGCGCTGTCCAATTACCAGGGTGTGACCCTGTCGTACCGGGACGTTGCCCGCAGGATCGCCAAGCTGCACATCGCCTTCGAGCAGTGCGGTCTCCAGAAGGGTGACAAGGTCGCCATCTGTTCCCGCAACCAGGCCAACTGGGGTGTCTGCTTCCTGGCTACCCTTACCTACGGCGCCGTGGCCGTCCCTATCCTGCATGAATTCAAGCCCGGCAACATCCACTACCTGGTGAACCATTCCGAAGCCCGCGTGCTGTTCGTGGACGAGGTCATCTGGGAAGGGCTTGCCCAGGACGAGATGCCGGGCCTCTCGGTCGTCGTCCAGATAAATACCTTCAAGTTCCTGTATGCCGACACGGAAGAGCGCGCTTCCGTCCGTGAGCACCTGAACGAATCCTTCGGCCGCAAGTATCCGGACTATTTCGGTCCGGAGCATCTGGATTATTACGAGGACAGCCCCGAGGAACTGGCCGTGATCAACTACACTTCCGGTACCTCCGGCTTCTCCAAGGGGGTGATGATTCCGTACCGGGCGCTCTACTCCAACATCGACTTCGCCAAGAACGACGCCTGCCCGATGCTGAAGCCCGGCATGCAGTGCGTATCCATGCTTCCGTCGGCCCACATGTACGGCATGATGTTCGAGTTCCTGTATGAGATGACCTGCGGCATGCACGTGCATTTCCTGAGCCGGGTTCCGAGCCCGAAGATCATCATGAACGCCTTCGCCGAAATCCATCCCGACATCATCATCGCCGTTCCGCTGGTGATCGAGAAGGTCTATAAGACCAAGCTCAAGCCCCTCATTGACCGGAACAAAATCAAGTTCCTGATGAACATCCCGGTGCTGGACAAGGTGATAGCCAAGCGTTTCTGCACCGAACTCACGACGGCTTTCGGCGGACAGTTCGAAGAGGTGATCCTGGGCGGTGCGGCCTTCAACCCCGAGGTAGAGCAGTTCCTGCACAAGATCGGCTTCCACTATACGGTGGGGTACGGCATGACCGAGTGCGCCCCCATCATCGGCTATGCCCACTGGAACAAGGTCAAGGTGGGTTCCGCTGGCCGTGCGGCCAAGAACATGCAGATCCGCATCGACTCCCCGGACCCCCGCAACATTCCCGGCGAGGTGCAGGTGTCCGGTCCGAACGTCTGCCTGGGCTACTTCAAGAACGAACAGGCCACCCGGGACGCCTTTACCGAGGACGGCTGGTTCCGGACCGGTGACATGGGCGTCGTCGACGAGGACGGATACCTGTTCCTCCGCGGCCGTTCCAAGTGCATGATCCTGGGTCCTTCCGGCCAGAATATCTATCCGGAGGAACTGGAGGCCGTGATCAACAACTACACCTACGTCGTGGATTCCCTCGTCGTGGAGGACGACGGCGGTCTCACCGCCCTCATCTATCCCGACTGGCACCAGGGCGAACTGGACGGCATGACCCGCGACGCGCTCAAGGAACGTCTTCTGGGCGTGCTTCCCGACATCAACTCGGAGCTTCCCAAATATGCGCAGATCCGCAAGGTGGAATTCATGCCCGAGGATTTCGAACGCACCCCCAAGAAGAGCATCAAACGGTATCTGTATCAGCGGAACTAATGGAAAAATTCGACCACAGCTACCTGGAGATGGCTCAGATCTGGGCGCAGAACTCCTACTGCAAGCGCCGCAAGGTGGGCGCCCTGCTGGTGAAGGACCGGATGATCATCTCCGACGGTTACAACGGAACGCCTTCGGGTTTCGAGAACGTCTGTGAGGAGGACGGCGTGACCAAGCCCTATGTCCTTCACGCGGAGGCCAACGCCATCACCAAGGTGGCCAAGTCCGGCAACAGCAGCGACGGCGCGACCCTCTATGTCACCGCCTCTCCGTGCCTGGAGTGTTCCAAACTGATTATCCAGTCCGGCATCAAGCGGGTGGTATACCGCGACGAATACCGGCTTACCGACGGGATCGACCTGCTCCGCCGGGCCGGCATCGAAGTGGAAAAAGTGGACTGAGGACCTTATGGACAAGAAACAGAACTGGATCCGAATCGCGGAGGTCCTGCTGGGCGTGGTGGCCGGGGTGATCCTGACTCTCACCGTCGTCCGCTATCGCGAGAATCGGAAAATACTGAATGCCAAGTATATAGAGTGGCGGAAACTGAACTTGATCCTGGATGAGATCGAGAAGAATTACGTGGACACCATCGACCAGGCCGGGATGACCGATGCCGCCATTGCCGGCGCGCTGGCCAAGCTGGACCCCCATTCGGTGTATATGCCTCCCGTCACCCTGGAAGCCGCCGAAGAGGAGCTTTCCGGCAACTTCGAGGGAATCGGCATCCAGTTCAATGTCCCGAACGATACGGCCATCGTGCTGGAAGTCATCGCCGGCGGGCCTTCCGAGAAGGCGGGCCTGTTGACCGGCGACCGGCTCCTGAAGGTGGATGACAAGGTGATCGCGGGCGTGAAATTTCCCCAGGACAGCATGGTCCGCCGGATGAAGGGACCTGCCGGGACGAAGGTGACGGTCACCGTCAAGCGGGGGAAGGAGGAGATTCCCTTCGAGATCACCCGCGGCAAGATTCCGCTGCACAGCATCGACGCTTCTTTCATGGTGGACGATACCACCGGCTACATCCGTCTCCAGAAATTCTCCCGGTCGACGGACGCCGAGTTCATCGACGCTTATTCCGCGTTGCAGAAGCAGGGGATGAAGCGGCTCCTGATGGACCTTCGCGACAATTCCGGCGGCTATCTGGACCAGGCGTTGCTCCTGTCCAACGAGTTCCTCTCCAAGGGGGACACCATCGTCTATATGGAGGGCCTGCACCGCAAGCGTGAGGTTTACCGGGCCGACGGCCGCGGCAGCCTCAAGGACATTTCCCTGGTGGTGCTGATCAGCGAGAATTCCGCTTCTTCCAGTGAGATCTTTGCCGGGGCCATCCAGGACAACGACCGCGGGACGATTGTCGGCCGCCGCTCCTTCGGCAAGGGACTGGTGCAGGAACCGTTCTATTTTACCGACGGTTCCGGCCTGCGCCTGACGGTCGCGCGTTTCTACACCCCTTCCGGACGATGCATCCAGAAGCCGTACGACGACTATGAGTACGACATCTATCACCGGTATACCGACGGAGAGATCTTCTCCGCCGACAGCGTGAAGTTGAACACGGAGGACCTGCACCACACCCGCAGCGGACGCGTCGTCTACGGCGGTGGCGGCATCATGCCGGACGTCTTCGTGCCCATGGATACCACCCGCGCTTCCGCTTTCTTCGTGGCCTGCAACCGCAAGGCGACGCAGATGCGCTTTGCCGCGGAGATGTTCGACAAGTATCGCGCCCAGCTCCGGGAGATCGGCAGTTATCCCGATATGGATGCCTTCCTCAGGCGGGCCGACATTCCCGGCCAGTTCCGCCAGTTTGCCCTCCGGAAGGACGGCATCACCGTGAAGGACGATGAGTTTACGGAGACCCTTCCGTATCTGCAGCCCCAGCTCAACGCCCTGGTCGCCCGCTATTCGAAACTGGGCGAGAATGCCTTCTACAAGTATTATCTGCCGGTAGACACCACGGTGGAAGCCGCCCTGAAAGCGGACGACATCCGATGATGATCACCCTCACCGGTTTCATGGGAAGCGGAAAGTCCACGGTGGGAGCATGCGTGGCCGATGCGCTCGACTGCCTGTTCCTGGACCTGGACGACCTGATTGTCAAGAAAGCCGGGAAATCCATTCCGGACATCTTTGCCGAGGACGGTGAAGCGGCTTTCCGTGCCCTGGAGGCCCGCCTGCTCCGCCAGACGGTGGAGAAGTATTCCGAGTCCACGATGGTCCTCGCGCTCGGCGGAGGCGCCGTCACGACGCCCGCCTCGGCCTCCCTCCTGCACGAAAAAACGGTCTGCATCTACCTGCGGGCTTCGCTGGATACCCTCCTGCAGCGTCTGGAAGGCGAAACTGCCGGAAGGCCGCTGGCCGACAGCTCCCTGGCCGTCCGCCTGGCTGAACGCGCCCCCCTTTACGAAAAAACCGCCCATGTCGTCATCGACACGGACGGTCTCACTCCGGACGAGGTCGCGGATGAAATCATCATCTCTTCCCTCTAAAACAGCGTCCAATCGGTAAAATCGGAGGCGGGCTCTTCGGGGTCGTCCTTCTTTTGGAGAAGTTCGGCCGCTTCGCCGCCCGCGGCCGTTTCCGCCGGCATCTGGGGAATCTCCGGGATGTCGTCATCCAGTTCGATCTCCACGGGCTCCGGTTCTTCGGCGACGATGTCGTCCTCCGGCCTCCGGAGCGGTTCGATGAACTCGACGGCCTTGAGGTCCATGGCGCTGCATTTCTTGCCCTTTGCCGTAAGGCCCTTCTTCGCGATGAATTCCTCGGCATCCAGCACTTCGGCCTCGCGGCCTTCGTGACGGCCGCCGAAGGTGAGCTGCACCTGCGGGTGCAGGTCCGCGGAGATGTCCACGAGTTTGGAACCCTTGGCGTCGGAGATGAAGGAGGCGGGCGTGTTGTTGCTCTCCACGAAGCTGAAACGCTTGATATAGAAAGCCTTGACCGCATTGTCCCAGTACAGGACCGTGTAGGTGAGGCCCGGGTCCAGTTTTTCGATCCGGATCACGTCGCCCTGGTACTTGTTCACGGTCTCGTAGTTGGTCGTGTAGTAGGTACCGTCGGAGAAGATGGCGAGGACCCGGTCGTTGCCGGTGAACTCACCCACATACTCGCCGCGGCCATCCTCGTTCAGCCGCTGGATGTCCGGGTCGTACCAGATGTCCTTGCCGCCCAGGGTGGTGACGCCCTTGGCCTTGAGCTGGATCTTGGCGATCGGGTATTTGGTCACCAGGTTGCCCCGGGAACCCCGGCCTTTGATGGCGAGGGTGGAGAAGTCGTACTCCAACTGTGACTTCTTGATGCCTTTCTTCGGCCGCAGGCTGATCTTCACCGTCTCCGCTTCGCCGTTGTGGTTCACGGTGAACCAGAGGATCCTGGATCCTTCCGCTCCGGTCGTGATGTCATACTCCTTGTCGCGGGTGATGGAAGTGATGGCGAAACGCTTGGCGTAGTGGACCGAGCTCTTGCCCTCGCGGTAGATGACGTTGTAGATGGTGCGGGCGTCATTCCGGTTGAATACGCCGGCATACAGCAGGTCCTTCCCGAAGAAGGCCTTGTCGGCGACCTTGGTCACCCGGAACTTGCCGTCCTTCCCGATGACGATGATTTCCGACAGGTCGGAGCAGTCGGCGACGAACTCGGCGCCGTCGGAACTCTTGAGTCCGATGCCCACGAAGCCTTCCGCGAGGTTCGCGTACAGTTTCGCATTGTTGTTCACGACCTTGGTCGCCGCGATGGTCTCGAAGGAGGTGATCTCCGTCAGGCGCGGGTGGTCTTTCCCGTACTTCTTCTTCAGCGACTTGAACCAGTCGATGGTGTACTCGGTCAGGTGCGCGAGCTTGTCCCGCACGTCCTTCATCTCGTCCTCCAGGGCGTAGATCTTCTCGTCCAGGGCCTTGGTGTCGAACTTGGAGATCTTGCGGACCGGCTTCTCCACGAGCTTCAGGATATCGTCCATCACGATTTCGCGGTGGAGGAGGTCCTGGTACTGCTTCATCTGCGTGAAGATGTCCTCCAGCTGCTCGTCCCAGTCACGCTGGTTCTGTTCCAGCACCTTGTAGATGCGGTTCTCGAAGAAGATGCGCTCCAGGGAGTCGTAGTGCCACTGGTCCTCCAGCTCCCCGAGCTTGATCTCCAGCTCCCGGCCCAGGAGTTCGCGGGTATGCCAGGTGTCGTACTCCAGGATGTCATTGACCGAGAGGAACTGCGGCTTGTCGTCCTTGATGACGCAGGCGTTCGGGTTCACCGTCGTCTCGCAGTCCGTGAAGGCGTACAGGGCGTCGATGGTCTTGTCGGGGGAGACGTCGGCCGGGAGGTGGATGATAATCTCCACCTTGTCCGTGGTCATGTCCTCGATCTTCTTGATCTTGATCTTGCCCTTGTCCTTGGCCTTGAGGATGCTGTCGATGATGATGTGGGAGGTTTTCCCATAGGGGATTTCGGTGATGGTGACCGTGCTCTTGTCCACCTTCTCGATGCGGGCACGGACCTTTACCTGGCCGCCGCGGCGGCCGTGGTTGTACTTGGAGCAGTCGGCGAGGCCGCCGGTAGGGAAGTCGGGATAGAGTTCATAGTCCTCCTCCTTCAGGATGGCGATGGAGGCGTCGATGAGTTCGTTGAAGTTGTGCGGCAGGATGCGGGACTGCATGCCCACGGCGATGCCTTCCGTCCCCTGGGCGAGCAGGAGCGGGAACCGGACCGGCAATTCGGTCGGTTCCTGGTTGCGGCCGTCGTAGGAGGTCATCCAATGGGTGACCTTCGGGTCGAAGATCACTTCCTTGGCGAACTTGGACAGCCGGGCCTCGATGTATCGGGGTGCGGCGTTGGAGTCGCCCGTGAGGATGTTTCCCCAGTTACCCTGGCAGTCCACGGCATACCCCTTCTGGCCCAGCTGCACGAGGGCGCCGAGGATGGAGGCATCGCCGTGCGGATGGTACTGCATGGCCTGGCCGACGATGTTCGCGACCTTCGTGTACCGCCCGTCGTCCATCTTGTACATGGCGTGAAGCACGCGCCGCTGGACCGGCTTGAGGCCGTCCACGATGTGGGGCACCGCCCGCTGCAGGATCACATAGGACGAATAGTCCAGGAACCAGTCCTTGAACATGCCGGAAAGCTTGAACTTCCGGCTGTCGCTGCCCAGCAGGCGGGTGAATTTTCCCGTCTGCTGCGCTTCCCCTTCGAACGGTTGTTCCTCGTCGAGGGGCTCTTCCTGAATATCGTCGAATTCTTCGCTCATAGTCGTTGTCTAGAATTCATACCCGAAGCGACGGAGCTCCTTGCGGGACTCGCGCCAGTCGGGGTCCACTTTCACAAAGGTGGAAAGGAATACCTTCTTCTGGAAGAAGTCCTCCATTTCCAGCCGTGCCTCGGTGCCCACCTTCTTGAGGGCGGCGCCCTTCTTGCCGATAATGATACCCTTCTGGGACTCGCGCATCACATAGATAACGGCGCTGATTTCGTAGCGTTCCTCGCCTTCGTGGAAGGCTTCGATCTCCACCTGGCAGCTGTAGGGGATCTCCTCACCGTAGTTGAGGAAGATCTTCTCCCGCAGGATCTCGGAGGCGAAGAAGCGGAGGTTCTTGTCCGTGAACTGGTCCTTGTCGAACCAGGCCGGGGCTTCCGGAAGACGGCTGGAGACCGCTTCCAGGATGCTCTCCAGGTTGAATTTTTCCTGGGCCGAGGCCGGGATGATCTCCGCCTTCGGGAGCTTCCCGTGCCACCACTGCATGAGTTCGACGACCTTCTCCTGGGTGGAGATGTCGATCTTGTTGATCACCAGGACCACCGGGCATTCCACCTTCGCGAGCTTCTCGATGTAAGCCTCGTTCTTGTCGCCCTTTTCCACCGTGTCGGTGACGTACAGGATGATGTCCGCGTCGCCGATGGCCGTGTCCACGAAGTCCAGCATATTCTGCTGGAGCCGGTAGTTGGGCTTGAGGATGCCGGGCGTGTCGGAATAGACGATCTGGTAATCCTCCCCGTTCACGATGCCCATGATGCGGTGCCGCGTGGTCTGGGCCTTCGCCGTGACGATGGAGAGCTTCTCCCCGACGAGCGCATTCATCAGGGTGGACTTCCCGACGTTCGGGTTGCCGATGATGTTGACGAAACCTGCCTTGTGTGCCATTATACGTATGCCCCCATCTTCAGGATGTTCACCTCACCCTCGGTGAGGTAGCGCCAGTCGCTCTTCTTGAGCCCCTTCTTGGTGAGGCCGGCGAAGTAGACGCGGTCCAGGGCCTTCACTTCGTAGCCCATGGACTCGAAGATGCGGCGGACGATGCGGTTCTTGCCCGAATGGATTTCGATGCCCAGCTGGCGGTGGTCGCGGGCGTCGATGTATTCGAGCTCATCGGCTGCGACGACCCCGTCGGTGAGTTCGACCCCGGCGAGGACCTTTTCCTTGTCCTCCTCGGTGAGGGGGTGGTCCAGGATCACTTGGTAGATCTTCTTCTTGTTGTAGGACGGATGGGTCAGGCGCTCGGCCATCTCGCCGTCGTTGGTGAACATCAGCACGCCGGTGGTGTTCTTGTCCAGGCGGCCGACGGGGAAGACGCGGGTGGGGCATCCCTTGAGGAGGTCCATCACGGTTTTCTCCGCGTGCGGGTCGCTGGCGGTGGTGACATACCCCTTGGGCTTGTTCATCACGATGTACACTTTCTCTTCGCCCTTGAGACGCTGCCCGTTGAAACGGACGTCGTCGGTAAGGACGTTGACCTTGGTGCCGAGTTCGGTAACCACCTCGCCGTTCACGGTCACTACGCCGCTCTGGATGAGCGTGTCGGCCTCCCTACGGGAGCAGACGCCGGAATTGGCGATATATTTGTTCAGGCGGATGACCTCCTTGATCGGGGTCTTCGCGGTGTCGTCGTCGGACCAGGCGCTGCCGGTCACCTGCGGCTTGCGGCTGAGCATCGCGCTCATGCCGGCATCGGCGTCGGAGCGTTTCTGGTAAGGCTTGCGGCCGGCGGGCTTGGCGCCGCCGAAGGACGGTTTGCCGTAGCCGGACTTGCGGGGACGCTCGCCGTAAGGCTTTTCGCCATTGGGTTTGGAACCATAGGATTTCCGTTCGCCGTAGGCTTTGTGCTCACCGTAGGGCTTCCTTTCCCCCTGCGGACGGGCCGGACGGGCGCCGTAGACACGCTGCGGCCTTTCTTCGGAATCGAAACTCCGGCTCGTGCTGAAATCACTGCTGTAGGCGCGTTCGGCGCGGGGCTTGAATTCGCCTTCCCGATGCGGGCGGTATCCGCCTTCGCGGCGGCCGTATTCCACTTTCTCTGCGCGGCCTTCGGAAGGCCTTCTGGTGGTGAAATGGGTACGTGTACCCTTCTTGTTGTTTTCCATTTTTGTCATGCCCCTCACGGGCTTTTAATTAAATAAGTTCAATGACATCGCGTCATTGTGCGGGATATGCTTCCTTTTACTGCAGCTTGAACTTGTAGGTGATGGTGCCACTCTGGAGGACGGGAGCGTTGGCGCTCTGGTTGAAATGGGCCTTCAGGGCGGCGGCGCGGGCTGCATTCCACAGCGCCTTGTCCGTGACGGTGGTCCCTTCCACGCCGGCAATCGCTTCGGTCACGTTGCCATACTGGTCCACCGTTACCCGGACGACGACGGTCCCTTCCAGCTGGACGTTGTAGCTGGGCTTGGGCAGGGAGCCGACCACGTTGCGGCCCTGCAGGTGGGCGTTCGCATTGCCCGTCGTCTTGCCTTCCTTCGTGTTGCCGTCGGGCTGTCCCGGCTTGAATCCGTCGGACGCCTCCTTGGCGGAGTGGGGGGCCGTGGCCTTGTCGTCCTTCTGGCTCATTCCAGGGAACGAGGCGCGGGGGTCCAGCTTGGGCTCTTCCTTCTGCGGGGGCGTGGGCACTTCCACGTCGCCGTGGTTGTTCTGCTTCGTGGCGGGCGTTGTGTTGGGCCGGTCGTTCACATGGGGCGACCGGGCTTTCTGGACCAGTTCCACTTCCTTGGTCCGGTCCACCTCTTCGGCCTGCGGCTGCCGTCCGACCCTGGTCGGGGTCGGCTTCTCGGGCTCCAGGATCTCTTCCTCGAAGTCAATGAGGAAGCTGGTCTCCGGCGGCGGGGGATCGAGATACTTCAGCCCCGCGGTCAGGCAGAAGACGAGGGCGAGGACGTGGACGGCCACGGTGACGGCGAGACCGGTGATACGGCCCCGACGGTCCTGCTGCTGTCTGGTGCGGAGGTACGGCTGCATCTGTTATTCGGGTTGGGTCGCCAGGATCACCTTGTAGTGGTTCCGCTTGGCGATGTTCATGATACCGACGATTTCGCCCACGGGTACGCTCTGGTCGGAGAAGATGGAGAAGGTAGGATCCTCTTCGGACGACAGGAGCTCGATCAGGCTGTCCTCCACCTCCTCATAGGTGGCGGGTTCCTGGTCCCCGTTGATGTGATAGGTGTAGGTGTCGTTGCCCCAGTCCTTGATGCTGACCGATACGGTGGCCTTCGCCCCGATCTGGCCCGTGCTCTTCGGGAGGAGGAGCTTGAGGGCGTTCGGGTTGATGAGCGTGGAGGTCACCAGGAAGAAGATCAGCAGCAGGAACACGATATCCGTCATCGAGGATACCGAGAACGAGGCGTCCACCTTCGTGTTTCTCTTGAGTGCCATGGGACTATTCCTCTCCGGGTTCGTGAAGGACGATGTCGATGAACTGCATGGTGGAACTCTCCATCTTGTTCACCAGGTTGGAGATCTTGGCGGTGAGCCAGTTGTAGCCGAAATAGGCGATGATGCCCACGATCAGGCCGCCCACAGTGGTGAGCATGGCGGTGTAGATACCGTCGCTGAGGAGGGTGATGTCGATGTTGTTGCCGGCCTTGGACATGTTGAAGAAGGCCTTCACCATGCCGAGGACGGTGCCGAGGAAACCGATCATCGGGGCGCCGCCGGCGATGGTGGCGAGGATCGGGAGCCCCTTCTCCAGGCGGCCGACTTCCACGTTGCCGGTGTTCTCGATGGCGGACTGGATGTCTCCCATCGGGCGGCCGAGGCGGTGGATGCCGGTTTCGACCATCCGGGCGACCGGGTTGTCATACTTGCGGCACAGGGTCACGGCGGACTTGGTCTTCCCCGCATTCATGTAGTCGCGGATATCGTTCATGAAATTGCCGTCGATCTTGGAAGCCTTGTTCAGGGTCCACCACTTCCATCCGATGATGTAGATGGCGACGATGGAAAGGACGAGAAGGACCCACATGAGGGGGCCGCCCAGCGTGAACATCGAAAAGAGGCTCTCGCTCATCTCCGCCGGCTGGGCCGGCGTCGCGGCCATCTGCTCCACGGCTCCGGAGGCGGCCTCCACGAGCGTGTCTGTCTGCAAAAGGTTGAAAAGCATATCGTTTTTATAGTTTTAATACCAACACATTGTTTCTAACCTACAAAGGTACAAATTTTATTCCGAAAAATCTTTGTCATTCCGAACGGAATACTTTTGTCATTCCGAGCGAAGCGAAGGAATCTCATTCCGGAAGGTCCGCAAGCTTGATGAAGGCCGCGCGGAGGGAGCGGACTTTGCCGTCTGAGAATTCGACCTCGAAAGTGGTCCATTCCTTGTTCGCGGCGCGGATGACGCCTTCCCCGAAAACGGGGTGGGTTATGGTATCCCCGATGTGGAAGGGACTCTGGAGTTCGGCGCGTTCGGCGGTGAAGTCCACCTCGTCAAGGTTGATGGGCCGGTGCGGGTCGAACTCCTCGTCCAGCACGTGGATGAGGTTCCGGGTGCCGCGCCAGAGTTCTTCGGGGATAACGCCCTCGACCACAACCATTCCCCGCTTGATTTCCGCCAGGAAGCGGGACGGGTACTTGTTCGTTTTCGTGGAGAGGTTGAAGCCTTCGGATTCCGTGAGGAAGAGGGCTTTTTCGGCGCGGGTGATGGCGACATACATGAGCCGCCGCTCTTCCTCTTCGCCGTTCTTCTTGTATTCCCGGATGGTTCTCAGATTCGGGAAAATCCCTTCGGAAAGGCCGGTGATGAACACGTACGGGAACTCCAGGCCCTTCGCCTGGTGGATGGTCATCATCTTGAGGGTGGGGACGTCCTTACGGTGGTCGTCGTTGGTGTAGAGGGCGATGTCCTGCAGGTAGTCCGAGAGCGTGGACTCGTCCGGGGTGCGGACGGATTCGTAGAACCTGATGGAGGAAAGGAGTTCGTCCAGGTTCTCCAGCCGGTCCTCGTCCTGGTCCTCGCGGATGGCCTGCTTGAGGCCGGACCGGTCCAGGAGGCGGTTCAGGAGGTCGCTCACGCGGTTTTCCAGGGCATAGGCCTTGGCGTCCTCGATCAGGTCCACGAAGGCCTGGGCGGCCGGTTTCCCGTAGCCGTCCCGGATCTGGAGGGCGCTGAAAAGGGAGATGCCGTCGTGGTCGGCATCGGCCCGGAGGGTGTCCAGGAATTTCTTGCCCAGCTTCCGGGAGGGAACATTGATGATGCGTTCGAAGGCGAGGTCGTCGTCCTGGTTGTTCACGAGACGGAGATAGCTCAGCGCGTCCTTGATTTCCCGGCGTTCGAAGAAGCGGGTGCCGCCCCAGACGGTGTACTCGAGGCGGGCGTTCAGGAGGGCCTGCTCCAGGGCGCGGGACTGGTAAGTGCTGCGGTACAGGATCGCGATGTCATTGACCTTGGCGTCGTGCGCGAGGAGGGTCTTGATCTGCGCAATGATCCAGTCCATCTCCTCTTTTTCGGACTTGCCGTGGTAGTGGATGACCGCGCGGCCTTCAGCCTTCCGGGTGAAGAGGTCCTTCGGGATGCGGTTCTTGTTGTGGGAGATGACCGAGTTGGCGACGTCCAGGATCTTCGGGGTGGAGCGGTAGTTCTCGTCCAGGATGACGGTATGGTCGGCCGCGAACTGCACGAAGAGGTCCGGCCGGGCGCCGCGCCATTCGTAGATGGCCTGGTCCGGGTCGCCCACGATGAAAAGGTTCCGGTGCCTGGCCGCGAGCCGCTCGACGAGGTCCCAGTCGTCCAGGTTGCAGTCCTGGGCCTCATCGACCATGATGTAGTTCAGGTTGTTCTGCCACCACTCGCAGGCCTCCGGGAAGCGGTCCAGGATGTACTTGGTGACATTCATCAGGTCGTCGAAGTCCAGGGCGTAGTGCTTCATCTGCCGGCTCACATAGCCCGCAAGCCGGGAGGACTTCCGCATCTCGTCCGTGACCTTCGCCCCCGGGAGCATGTAGGCGGGAATGTACCCGTTCAGGGCCTTGTCGATGGAAACCGCCTCCAGGAACTGCTTGACGGTCTTCTCGGTCCGCTTGATGCCCATCTCGTCCATCGCCTGTTTCGCGATGGCCTTGCAGTCCTCCTCGTCCAGGACGGTGAATCCCTTGGGGAAGCCGATGCGGTAGATCTCTTTCCGGAGGAACTTGACACAGAACCCGTGGATCGTGCACACGAAGTCATTGTAGTCCCCGCTGTGCACCATCCCCGCGATGCGCTGCCGCATCTCCGCGGCCGCCTTGTTCGTGAAGGTCAGGCACAGGATATTGGCCGGGTCGATGCCCACGACGTTCACCAGGTACGCATACCGGTGCGTCAGCGCCTTCGTCTTCCCCGTACCGGCTCCCGCCACGACGCGGATCCTTCCCTCCGTCGTGGTCACGGCCTCCCGCTGGCGGCTGTTCAGACCTTCGAAAACGTCCATGGAACCCTAAGCGACGATGACTTTCACGCCGGTCTTCTCGATGGCCCTTCGGTCCTCGTCGGAAATGCCGGAGTCGGTGATGAGGATGTCCACGTCCTCGCATCCGCAGATGCGGCTGAAGCCCCGGTAGCGGATCTTGGAGGAGTCGGCCAGGACGATGGTGGTGTCCACGATGCCGGTCATCCGGGCCAGCAGCTCGGCCTCCTCCACGGTGGCGCAGGTGGCGCCGGCCTCGGGGTCGATGCCGTCCACGCCGAAGAACAGCTTGCTGCAGTGGAGGTTCTCCAGCTGGGATTTCGTCTCAGAGCCGATGACGCACAGGGAGTTGCCGTACAGGATGCCGCCCAGTTGCATGACCGACACGCCGGACATGTCTCCAAGCGCCATGGAAACGTTTACGGCGGGCGTCACCACGTTCAGCCGTCCTTTCGGCTTCAGCAGTTCGGCCATCACTTCCACGGTGGAACCCGCCCCCATGATGATGGAGTCGTTCACCTGGAGGAGACCGACGGCCCGTGCGGCGATTTTCTGCTTTTTCTTGAAGTTGATCAGTTTCTTCGTGTTCAGGCTGATGTCCATCACCTGGGCGGTGGTGGGGAGGGCGCTGCCGTAGGCACGGTACAGAAGTCCCTGTCCCTCCAGGTAGGTAAGGTCTTTCCGGATGGTAGCCTGGGTGACGGATAGTTTCTGCGCGAGGTCCGCAACCCGGACGAAACCGTCCTGGAAGATATTGTCGAGGATGAATTTGCGCCGTTCGGCGATACTGGTCATGGTTTTCGGTTTTAGCTGTCGGTACGAAGATACGTCTTTGTTTCCGTTCCTGCAAATAATGAAAAACAAAAACGAAACAAAACGAAAAAACGAAACAAAAAAGTGTTTGAAGAACGAAAAAAATTTCCTACATTTGGAGCAAACTAACAATTTGAACTAACTATCATGAGAAGGAAATCCATTCTGATGCTTCTTGCAGCGGGCGTCCTGCTCTGCCTCACGGGCCTTACCCTCTGGGGCCAGAACGGCACCCTGAGGGTGCAGGGCACCGTTTCCGACACCAAGGGAGAGCCTGTTGTCGGAGCGATGGTCTATGTCCAGGGAACATCCAACGGTTCGATGACTGGTTCCGGCGGACGGTACAGCCTGAGCGGTGTTCCGGCCAAGGGAACCCTGGTCGTCAACATGATGGGCTACGAGGAGCAGTCCGTCGCCGTTGACGGCCGCTCCACCATCGACTTCGTCCTCCGGGACGACCATGAGGTTCTCGACGAGGCCGTGGCCATCGGTTATGGCAACCAGCGGAAAGTGACCCTGACCGGCTCGGTTGCGACCACCACCGGCGAGGAACTGGTCAAGAACTCCTCCGTCAACCTGTCCCAGGGCCTTGCGGGCCGTATGTCAGGCGTCATCGTGAACAACCGTTCCGGCGAGCCGGGACGTGACGATGCGGTGATGTTCATCCGCGGCCGCAGCACCCTCGGAGACAACAGCCCGCTCATCATCATCGACGGCGTGCAGGGCCGTGGAGACGAGTTCGGCCGCCTGACCGGTGACGAAATCGAAAGCATCAACGTCCTGAAGGATGCTTCGGCCGCCATCTACGGCGCCCGGTCGGCGAACGGCGTCATCCTCGTTACCACCAAGCGCGGCAAGTACAACGAGCGTCCGAAGGTGAGTTTTACCTACGACCTGGGTCTCCAGCAGCCTACCCGCATGGTCAAGCTGGCCGACGCCGTCCTGTACACCACCGCCTACAACAAGAGCCTGGCGATCAGCGGCAGTGCGCCCGTGTACAACGACGCCCAGATCCAGCACTACATCGACCAGGACGACCCCATCAACTACCCCAACACCGACTGGCTCGGTGAGATCGTGAAGCCCGTCTCCGCCCAGCACAAGTACGGCGTGAGCATCAACGGCGGTTCGGAGCGGGCGGCCTATTTCGTGCAGTTCAACGGCCAGTACCAGGATGGTATCTACTACAAGAGCGCCACGAACTACAACCAGTTCAACCTGCGATCCAACCTGGACATCCAGGTTACCAAGAGCCTCAAGCTGGGCGTGGACATCAACGCCCGCCAGCAGCACAAGAACTACTCGGCCTTCCCGTCGGATTCCTACGGTATCTTCTACATCGCGATGCGTATGCGTCCGACCGGTGCGGCATACTTCCCCGACGGGGCGGGCGCCGCGCAGGGCTATGAGGGCCGGCTGCTCCGCGGCGGCACCAATCCGGCCGTCCTGGTGCAGGACCTGACCGGCTATGACCGTTCGACCATCAATACCGTCAACACGACCTTCACCGTGGCCTGGGACCTCAGCGCCCTGACCAAGGGCCTGTCGGTGAACGGCCACCTGGCCTATGACGTGGTGAGCACCTTCAACAAGAACTGGCAGCAGAACTGGAACTATTTCCGGTACGACGAGATCACCGAACTCTTCGAGGAGCGTTCGAACTCTTACTGGCCCACTCCGGTTCTCCATGAGTATCAGCGTCATACGAAGAATACGGCCATCAATACGAACATCAATTACGACCGGGATTTCAACGGTCACCACGTGACGGCCCTGGCCGGTTTCGAGCAGAACGCCTACCGGCTGGACTACTTCAAGGCGGGCATCAATTCCTATGACTCCGACCTGCTGGACGAGTTCTTCGCCGGATCGGCCGACAAGAGCTGGTACGCCATCAACGGCTATGCCCGCGAAACAGCCCGGCGTTCCTTCTTCGGCCGTATCGGCTATGACTACAAGAGCAAGTACCTGTTCCAGGCCCTGGTCCGCTACGACGGCTCCGAGAACTTCCCGGAAGGGAAGCGCTGGGGTATCTTCCCGGGTGTCTCCGCCGGCTGGCGCATCTCGGAGGAATCCTTCATCAAGGACAACTGGCCGTGGCTGACGAACCTCAAGGTCCGCGCTTCCTACGGCGAGCAGGGTAACGACCAGATCGACCCGTTCCAGTACATGACCACCTACGGCTATACCTCGGCTTATTCCTACAAGACCCTGTTCGACGGCAAGGAGGTGAACTTCATCATCCCGGGCACCATTCCCAATCCCAACGTCACCTGGGAGGTCGCCCGCACCTGGAACGTGGGCCTGGACGGCAACATCCGCAACGGCCTCTTCAGCTGGGAACTGGAAGGGTTCTACACCCACCGGTCCAACATCCTCTGCTCCCGCAACGCTTCCATCCCGTACTATACGGGCCTGACCAACAACCTGCCGGACGAGAACATCGGCGAGGTCGTCAACCGGGGCGTCGAGCTCCAGCTCAGCCATGAGAACCGGGTCGGCGACTTCCGCTACCGGGTGAACGGCAACCTGATGTACGCGAAGAATACCATTATTTACATGGACGAGGCCCCGTGGCCGGAGGGACATGACTACATGAAGCAGGAAGGCCATCCGATGGGAGCTTCCCTGTACTATGTGGTGGGCGGCATCAACAAGACCGAGGAGGACCTGACGAACCATCACCAGATGAGCGGCGCCACCCTCGGCGACTTCTGGTTCGAAGACCTGGACGGTGACAACGAAATCACCAACCTGGACCGCATGCGGATGGACTACACCGTCGTCCCGCAGATGGTCTTCGGTACGAGCGTGGACATCACGTGGCGGAACTTCGACTTCTCGATGCTCCTTCAGGGACAGGCCCTGGCCCGTTACTACTACTCTCCGATGATGGACCCGGTGTCCGGCAACCTGGACCGCTTCGCGGCCGAGAATGCCTGGACCAAGGACAATCCCGATTCCGACCAGCCCCGTATCGGCTCCACCGTCAGCAACGGCGGCGTGAACCGTTCCAGCTTCTATTCCCGGAACGCGGCCTTCCTTCGACTGAAGAACCTCGAGATCGGCTATACGATCCCGATGAACCGGCTCGTTCCGAAGCTGGGCGTCTCCGGCCTCCGTTTCTATGTGGCCGGTTACAACCTCCTCACCCTGTCCGAACTCAAGTTCGTGGACCCCGAGACCTCGGATGAAGGCTATCAGACCTACCCGCAGATGCGGATTATCAATACCGGTGTCAAACTTACCTTCTAAGCGCATATGAAAAAGATATATATCCTGATTGCTGCGGCGTTCGCCCTGGTGGCCTGCAATGACGGCTTCCTGGACAAGACCCCTCTCGACAAGCTCTCCGAGGACGCCGTGTTCAACAGCGACGCCCTGGCGGAATCCTATGTGAACGCGCTGTACACCGTCCTGCCCGACCCTTACCAGGAAGGGAATGTGGGCTGTATCACGGACGAGGGATACTTCCGTTACGGCGGCACTTCCACCCGCTACATCGCATCCGGCTACATGGATCCGGACAATGTGATGTACATCAAGGAAGGCGGCCAGGCGCACAATACCCGTACCACCGTCCTGAACATCTGGAACCGCACCTACGAGTGGATCTACCGGATGAATTACTTCCTGACCTATATCGACGAGAACGGCAGCAAGATGTCCGAGGCCGCGAAGACCCGCCTGTGCGGCGAGGTCTATTTCCTCAGGGCCTGGTCCTACTTCCTGCTGATCCAGCGCTATGCCGGTGTCCCGATCATCACCAAGCCCCATTCCCTGGATGACGACTTCACGGTGGAGCGTGCCGATTTCGACGCCTGCGTGGACTTCATCCTGGATGACCTGCAGCGTGCTTATGAAATGGTGCCGGCCAAGGGGGAGACCCCGCTGGGACGCATCAACAAGGACGTCGTCCTCGCCCTCAGGAGCCGGCTGACCCTGGTGGCCGCCTCGAAGCTCTTCAACGATCCGGACCAGCCGCAGGGCGGGATTTTCCGGGGAACCTACAGCCGTGACAAGTGGCAGCGCGCGTTCGATGCGGCCAAGGCCATCGTGGACCGGGCCGATGTGGACGGCGCCTATTCCCTGGACGATACCTACGACGGAATCTGGAAGGACGTGAATTCTCCCGAGCTGATCTGGGCCAAGTATTTCGTGGCTACCTCCGATGCCGACGACAACTACACCAAGAAGGCGCAGCTGCTCTATACGGTGGAGTACTACAACGGCTGGGAGGCTTTCCATCCTACCCAGGCCGCCCAGATCGATTTCGAGATGATCAATGGCAAGAAGTGGTTCGAGGAAGGCTCTGGCTATGACGAGAAGCATCCGTACAAGAACCGCGACCCGCGCTTCTACTACTGCATCGCCGCCCCGTTCTACCCTTACGGAAGCACCGACAAGAATGGGAACTACAAGGAGGATCCGCTCCTTCTCTATTACCTGTACGACGGCATGACCCGCGATGACTTCGCGCTCGGAAAGGACGAGCCGGCCTATACTTCCAAAGCCAAGCACACCACCTCCGGCAACCACGGCGGCCTGGAGCTCTATAAATGGTATCTGCCCACGGAATACATTTCCGAATCCCAGACCGGCAGCAAGCTGTATCCCTGGTTCCGCCTGGCCGAAATGTACCTGAACTACGCCGAGTGCGCCTATATGCTGGGCCGGGAGGATATCTGCCGCGAGTACATCAACAAGATCCGGCAGCGTCCGGATGTGATGATGCCCGAGGTGACGGAATCCGGCACCGACCTTTGGGACCGCCTGGTGAACGAGCGCCGCGTGGAACTCTATGCCGAGACTTTCCGTTACTTCGACCTCCGTCGCTGGAAGATGGCCGATTTCTATGAGAACGTTCCCCTGGCCAGCGGCCGGACGATGGTCCTCCAGAAGGGTACGCAGATGGACACCGTCTACCGCGTCGCCCGCCTGTACGATCCGGCCAAGAACAACACCAATTACTACTGGGCCAATACCGAGCCCAGCAAGTCCTACGTCTATTCGGGCTTCAAGAGCGACCCCCGCTACGGCAAGCCCATCGAATACATCATCACTTACAAGTGGCTCGGCAAGGAGTATACCATCGACTATGGCGACTGCATCCTGAACCAGAACCCTACGCCGCGGTATTTCCCCGAGAGCGGCCGCAACTACCTGATGCCGATCCCGCGCAACGAGATCACCAAGAGTGAAGGCAAGCTTGAACAAAACCCGGGTTATTGATGAAACGTGCTTGGATACTCCTGCTCATCCTGTCAGTCCTCTCCTGTAACAGGGGAGGGCTGACGATGAGCTATCACTCCGCCGACATTTCCACGACGGAGGACGAACATGTCGTGCTGGCCGGCTTCGCGGCCCGTGACACCCTGTCCGACGGCATCCACCAGCATCTGTATACGCATTGCCTGGTGCTGGGCGACGGTACGCAGAAAGTCTGCGTCATCTCCAATGACCTGATGGAGATTTCCCCGGATATCTCGGATACGATCCGGACGATGATCGCCGCTCAGTCGGGTCTCGCGCTGGACCATATCCTGATGCACAACATCCATACGCATTCCGCCCCGCGTTCCGGAGGTGCGTCCAACTATACGGGCGGCACCAACCGGGCGTGGAAGGAGCGGATGATCGCAACGGTGGTGGACAATGCCGTGAAGACCATCGGCGAGAAGGGCAGCCCCTTCGCGCTGGAGGTCGGAAAGGGGAAGACCCTCATCAACGGCAACCGTTGCGAGAAGGAAGGCCCCGTCGACCATGACGTCTATGTGGCCCGTTTCCTCCAGCATGGCAAACCGGTGGTCTCCATCGTGAACCTGGCCTGCCATCCCGTGTGCATGGGCCCGGGCAGTTACCTGCTTTCCTCGGACTATCCCGGCGTGAATGCCCGGTACCTCTCCGAGGCCTGGGGCGGGGAAGTGTTCCAGCTGACGGGCGCCGCCGGCAACATGGATCCGGCACTCGGTCCCAAGCAGGTGGATTATGCCGAACAGTGCGGCAAGGAACTCTCCGATGACCTGAAGGACATCCCGTTCGAGAAGGTCCCTTCCCAGGGACTCCTGCGCCTTGTGAACGAAACCGTGGACCTGCCGTATCAGATTGCGGAAGTGACACCGGAAGCGGTGACCCGCCACGCCGATTCGCTCGCCGCATCTGCCCGGACCGAGTTCCCGCGCTTCGCGGACGACGTGATGCACTGGAAGGACGAGATCCTGGAGCGTTTTGAGAAGGGGCCGGTCGCCTCGAAGCTCCGCTACCACCTGCACGGTATGGACGTGGACGGAATCATCTTCTTCTTCTCGGACGGAGAGCCCTTCTGCGAATACCAGATGGAGGCCCGTGCCGCCTTCCCCGACCGGACCGTCTTTTTCGCAGGGTATACCAACGGGCAGAATTCCTACCTGCCCTCGGAACATGCCTATCAGGTACGCAAGGGATACGAATACGAAGTGGAGCAGATGCACGTGTACATCAAGGCTCCCTATCCGCTTTCGGACCGGATGCCTTCCACCTACCGGGAAGGCGTGATCCGTACCATCCGTGAAACCATTGAGAGTGAATGAAAACCAGCAGATTCATAAGTTTGCTTGCGGGCCTGGCCCTGGGGACGTCGCTCCTCGCGGCCGCGCCGCGTTATGACCTGGTTCCCCTTCCCAAGAGCCTGGTCGAGGCTCCCGGGGAGTTTGTCCTGAACAGCCAGACCGGTCTTTTGGTGGAGGATGACTCCTTCGCGGAGATCGCCGACGATTTCCGTGCCCAGGTGGCCCTGGCAACCGGTTTCGGACTGCAGGGAAAGAACTATCCCATCGTCCTTCGGAAAGTGGAGGGCCTTGGGAAAGAAGCCTATCGCCTGGAGGTGACCCCCCAGGGAATCCTCATCGAGGCGACGGAGGTCAACGGCGCTTTCTACGGCTTGCAGACGGTCCTCCAGCTCCTTCCCGCGGAGATTTACGGAAAAACCCGGGCGAAGGGCGTCAGGAAATGGACGGTTCCTTGCTGCACCATCGAGGATGAACCCGCCTTCTGGTACCGTGGGACCCTGTTCGACAGCGGCCGCTTCTTCTTCCCGAAGGAGGAGATCATGAAGTTCATCGACCTGATGGCGATGCACAAGCAGAACATGTTCCACTGGCACCTGACCGAGGACCAGGGCTGGCGCATCCAGATCGACAAGTATCCCCGCCTCACCGAGGTCGGGGCCTGGCGCAAGGAGACGGCCTGGCACAGCGGTATCGGCAACGGAATCCCGCATGGCGGTTATTATACCAAGGACGACATCCGCGAAGTCGTGGAATACGCCCGCCGGCGCTGCGTCACCGTGATTCCCGAAGTGGAGATCCCCGGTCACAGCACGGCCGCCATCGCGGCTTATCCCGAGCTGAGCTGCTTCCCGGACAGCACCTATGAGGTCCAGACGCGCTGGGGTATCTGGAAGAACCTGTACGCCCCCACGGCGACCACCTTCCGGTTCCTGGAGGATGTCTTCACCGAACTTTTCGAGCTGTTCCCTTCCCCCCTGTACCATATCGGCGGTGACGAGGCTCCGAAGGACGCCTACCTGCAGAGCCAGTACTGCCAGGACCTGATGACGGTCCTCGGGCTGGATTCGGTGGAAGAGCTCCAGACCTTCTTCGTCAAGCGGATGGGGGATTTCCTCCGCAAGCACGGCAAGACGGTCATCGGCTGGGACGAAATCCTGGACGGAGGCGCCCTGGAAGACCCGATCGCCATGTCCTACCGCGGCCATGCCCCGTGTGCCAAGGGTATCAAGCGTGGCATCCGGGTGATCCTCACCCCCAACCGCTGGTGCTACCTGGACAACAAACAGGAGGACCAGGCGGACGACGTGGCGCAGGAAATCTTCATGCCGCTCAAGAAAGTGTACAACTATTATCCGGCCGTGGATTCCCTGGCGGACCTGAGCGCCAAGTATATCGTCGGCTATGAGACCTGCCTTTGGACGGAATACATCCCGGACAACGCCACGGCCGAGTATCAGGCTTTCCCGCGGAACGTGGCGGCCGCCGAGGTGGGCTGGACGGCCCGGTCCAACAAGGACTGGGAGTCCTTCCGCGCGCGGATGCCCAAGATCCTGAGGCGCCTGGACCAGAAAGACGTCGCCTATTGTCCGGTTTTCCACGAGGTGATCTTCGACTACGACCGCAACCTGGATTTCCCGAAGCCCATGAACCTGGAACTGGACGATCCGGCCGGCGTGGTCCGCTATACCCTGGACGGCAGCGAACCTACGAAGAACAGTCCCGTCTATAACGGTGTCCCTTTCATGGTGGACAAGGATGCCGTAATCAAGGCCCGCGGTTTCTCCCGTACCGGCAAACCGCTGGGAAAGACGACGACCAAAACCTTCAAGCCATGAGAAAGTCACTCTGCCTGCTAACGGCCGTTGCGGCACTGCTCGCCTCCTGTGCGCAGGAGGTGAAGGAACCTGCCGTCCCGCAGGTTATTCCGCTTCCCGAGCATCTCCAGATGCTGGAAGGGTCGTTCCGGATTACGGCCGATACCCCCATCTGGGTGGACGGCCCTGCGGAATTCACCCGCACGGCGGAGATGCTTTCCCGGCGGTTCGAGACCGTGACCGGAAAGGCCCTGCGTTTCGCGGAGGAGTTCCCGCGGAGCGGAGCCATCTACTTCATGCAGGCCGACGGCTACCCGGCCGAAGGCTATCAGCTCCGGGTCGAAAGCGGAAGGATCCTCATTGAGAGTACCGATGGCGCCGGAGCCTTCTACGCCCTGCAGACCTTGCTTCAGCTGCTTCCCGCCGGATGCCTTTCCGACAGCCGGGAAAGCGTTGACTGGACGGTCCCGGCCGTGGACATCGAGGATGCCCCCCGTTTCCCTTACCGGGGCATGCACCTGGACTGCTGCCTGCATTTCTTCGACGTCGATTTCCTCAAGAAATACATCGACGTGATGGCCTTCCACAAGGTGAACCGGTTCCACTGGCACCTGACCGAGGACCAGGGCTGGCGGCTGGAAATCAAGAAATACCCGCTGCTCACCGAAAAGGGCCAGTGGCGCAAGGAAACCGTCGTGGGATCGCTCTCCTCGGGCGTGTATGACGGTACGCCGTACGGAGGGTATTACACGCAGGAACAGGTCCGTGAACTGGTGCAGTATGCCGCCGAGCGGTATGTCACCATTATTCCGGAAATCGAGCTGCCCGGGCATGCCCTGGCGGCCATCGCCTGCTATCCCGAGTTGAGCTGCGGCCTGGAGGATCACTACGAGACGGCGACCAAGTGGGGAGTATTCAAGCAGGTATACTGTCCGAAGGAGGAGACTTTCGCATTCCTTGAGGACGTTTTCGACGAGGTTTTCGACCTGTTCCCTTCGGAACTGATCCATATCGGCGGCGACGAATGCCCCAAGGCCAGCTGGAAGCAGTGCCCGCATTGCCAGGCGCTGATCCGCCGCGAGGGACTGAAAGACGAATTCGAGCTCCAGAGCTGGTTCATCCAGCGGATGGAGCGCTACATCAACTCGAAGGGCCGCCAGATCATCGGCTGGGATGAAATCCTCCAGGGAGGTCTGGCTCCGAATGCCCGGGTCATGTCCTGGCTGGGCGAGGAAGGCGGCATCAAGGCCGCCCAGCAGCACCACGAGGTGGTGATGGCGCCCTATCCCAAGTATTACCTGGACTACTGGCAGGGGGACCCGGACAGCGAGCCGCTTGCGATGGGCGGTCCCACCCTGCTCAGGACGATGTACGAGTACAATCCGGTCCCGGAGGTCCTGGACGCCGAACAGCGGAAATACATCATCGGCGTCGAAGGCTGCGTTTGGACCGAATACATGCCTACGCCTGCCCGGGTGGAATACATGGCCTGGCCGCGGATGTGCGCTATCGCCGAATCGGGCTGGAGCCGTGCCCCCAAGGACTGGGACGGTTTCACGCGCCGGCTGGAAACGCACCTGGGCCGACTGGACCGGCTGGACGTGGGTTATTGCAGGAATTTCTACGACCCCTTCATCGAACTTCGCAAGGATACGGAGTTCAGCAAGGTGGCCCTCCTGTCCGTGGATGCGCCGGATGCCGAAATCCATTACACGCTGGACGGCAGCACGCCTACGGCGGCATCCCCCCTGTATACCGGACCCTTCGCCATCAACCGGCAGCAACGGGTCACGGCGGCGGCCTTCCGTGACGGAAAGCAAATTGGAAACATTAAATATAAAGAGTTTTAAACTATGGCAGTAAGGATGACGGAGCAACCTTCGCTCTATGATCATTTGGAAAAGAAGTCCGTGGCGGAACTGCTTCGGGACATCAACACGGAGGACAAGAAAGTACCTCTCGCAATTGAGGCGGTCCTGCCGGACATCGAGCGCCTCGTGAACGCCATTGAGGCACAGATCCGCGCCGGCGGCCGTTTCTTCTGGCTCGGTGCCGGCACCGGAGGCAAGTTGGGCGTGCTCGACGTGCTCGAGGTACCCAATACCTACGGCGTCGACCCTGAGATCTGGCAGGCCGTGCTGGCCGGTGGCAACGAAAACCTCGTGCTCGACCTCGAAGAAGCCGAGGACGATACGGAAGAAGGCTGGCGCACGCTCAGCGAGACGCACCACGTCACGCCCAAGGACATCGTGGTGGGCATCTCCGCCAGTGGCTGCACGCCTTACGTGATGGCCGCGATGAAGGCCTGCAAGGAGCACGGCATTCCCTGCGGCTCCATCTGCAACAACCCGGATTCGCCCATCTCGCATTATGTCGACTATCCCATCGAGATCGTGATGGGCCCCGAGTTCATCACGGGCAGCACCCGGATGAAGTCCGGCACCTCCCAGAAACTGCTGTGCGACATGATCAGCACCACCCTGATGGTGCGCCTCGGCCGCGTGGAGGGGAACCGGATGGTCTGCGCCAACCTGATCAACAACAAGGTGGTTGACCGGCTCACCCGCACGATGGTGGAGCGGAATCCGCAACTTGAGTACGGTTTTTGCGAAGAGGTCATCAAGAAATGCGGCGGCCTCAAGAAGGCTGAGCAGTACCTGCACGAGCAGGGCGTCATTTAACGGAACTGTCAGATGAGATTGAAACGAATCCTCGTGATGGCAGCCCCGGTCCTTTGGGCCGTGTGTGCCTGCCAGGAGAAGCCCCAGCCCGTGGAGCCTGTCGACGTGAGTGCGTGGAAGGGTCTCGTCATCAACGAGATCGCTGCCCACGACCAGACGGTGGACGCGGTGACGAAGGTGGAACTGCTCAATGCGGGATCTACCACGATGGACCTCTCGGGACTGGGCCTGTACATCACGGATGAATATTTCACCGGCCAGTCCATCTGGGCGGCTCCCGCCGGAACGAAACTCTCCGCCGGAGAGCGCCTGGTCCTGTCCACGGATGACGAGACGCTCCGGACCGGCATTTCCTCCGCCGCACAGTTCATCCTGAAGCTGGCCGTGGAGGACGGGACTGCCGTGGATGAATTCGACCGTTCCAAGGCCTTCGCGGAACCGGCCGCCGCCTATCCCCGGGGCAGCTACCAGCGGATTCCGGACGGAACAGGCGACTGGCGGAACATGACCTACAACAGTATGGGCCGGGAGAACAAGGTTTTCTCACTGGAAGATTATCACCATACGGCCTTCTGGGCTTGGAGTTCCCATGTACCTTCCCTGAGCGAGAACGATTTCGCGTCGCTGAGGAACCTCAAGAAGCTGGGCTACGACCATGTCCTCCTGAACTACGTCGCTTTCGAAACCGCCGACCGCCGGCAGACCCTCGCTTTCCTGGATAAGTGCGAAGAACTGGGCATCAATGTCCATTGCTGGATGCAGTGCTTCTACAAGGGCGGCTGGGTAAGCCCCGTGGATGACGAGAACAAATGCTACCGGGAGGACCTGTACGCTGACATCCGGACCCGTGCGAAAGCCTATCTGGAAAACTTCGGCGTCAAGGGACTGCACCTGGACTATATCCGTTTCGGCGGCACAGCTTCCCGGCACAACATCAATGCGGAAGTCAATTCCGTAGGGGCCGTGAACCGCTGCTGCCGCGAGCTCCGCGAAATCACCGACAGCTATGACGAAGGCCTCGTCATGAGCGCCGCCCTGATGCCGGAGCCCAATACGGAGTATTCCTATGGGCAGAACCCGGCCCAGATGGGCCAGTACATCCACGTCCTGATGCCCATGCTATACCGCTATTCGTACAATTTCAACGATGCTACCTGCAAGTCCAGGACGAATTGGTTCTGCGAACACTCCGGCGGAGCACAGGTATGGGCAGGCATCACCTCCTATACCGGTAACGATGCCGGCGGTGTGACGGGAATGGATGCCGACGCCCTCCGCAGGGACATCGACGTCTTCATGGACTCCCAGGCGGACGGCCTGGTCCTGTTCCGCTACGGACTGGGAACCTTCCCGGATGTGAACGACCTTCCATAGGACAAACTATGACATATTAACCCAAATCATTAACACAAAACAGTTATGAAAAAATTACTTTGGTACACCCTGGCAACGCTCGTTGCGGCGGTTTCCTTCCAGGCCTGCAAGGAGCCTGAACCGGAACCCGTGGTCCCGACGAACGTTGTAGCGACCGTGAATGCATCGGAATTGCTCGATGCCGCGGCGGCAGCCTATGCTGCGTGGGAAGAGGACACCACCATTCCCGCCTCTCTCAAGGTCGGCACCACGACGCTGACCCTGCCTCAGTATCAGTATGCGATTGCCAAGCTGCTCACGAATCTCGCCGCCGGCGACAAGTCTGCGATTGACGTCATCAACTACAAGGCCGCCGACCATCCCGAGCGCGACAGCTACGACCAGAAGGAGATTGCCGTAAAGAACGGCGCCAAGATCACCGAAGGCACCGAAGACCTTGTGGACATCGCCAAGCGGATGCTCGCTGCGATGGAGGACAAGCTGACGGTCCCGAACCAGACGGTCATCACCCGTACTGGTGCGAGCGCCATCGCTTTCTCCACCAACCGTGCTACCGTGACGATGCTCCGTGCCCTGGCCGCCTACAAGGACAGCGGTTCCTTCCCGGCCTCGGTCTCCACGGAGTATCTCTCCGCCGCGGCTTCGCTGAAGGGCTTCGCCCAGCAGTTCGTCGGCATCCTGGACATCTGGGAGAAGACGGTCGGTACCGTTTCTGCGGACGGTTCGCACTGCACGGATAACAATTCTGCCTGGCATGACGTCCACTTCGTTCCGATCCCGCACTCCGGCGGCGCCTATGCCGACGGCGTGGACCAGTACGATGCCAAGTACCAGCCTTACTTCACCGTGACGATCGACGGCAAGGAGTACACCTCCGCCGAGACCTGGGGTATCGCCCTCCGCGGTATCGTGGACATGGTGACGAAGGAAGGCTCCGCCAAGTGGCAGTCTCACCGCAATCCCTTCGAGCACACGATGGGGAACGGCGCTCCCCTCAAGGAGTCCATCCCGCCCGTGTATGACTATGATATCTGGGGCCAGTATCCCTGGTATGAAAGCACCAACGACGGTCAGCCCATCAACAAGAGCGAGATCGGCGTCGACGTGATTGCCCGCCTCGCCACGTGGTTCCTCGCCCGTCAGGCCGCTCCCGAGGAGATTACCGGCATCAAGCCCCTGGGCAAGATCGGCAACTATCAGATCTTCGGCACCGATCCCGACGAATGCATCGTCGAAGAGGGCCTGAGCGGTTTCGTGAGCGCCATGCGCATGTGGCTCATTTCCGCCCGTTTCTACAAGTACCTGCTGGACAACAACATCACCGAGAACGTCTATGACGCGGTGAAGGATGTCAAGTTCTCCACCGACCTGTATGGCGTGGAGATGCCGGACATCGAACTCAAGACCAAGTCCGTTACGCTCGACGCTGAAGGAAAGGCGGCCAGCGCCACCTTCATGGCGAAGAAGGAATGGACCGCAACCGCGACAGAGAGCTGGATCCACGTCGAGCCCGTATCCGGTGACGCGTCCGATGCAGCCATCGTTTCCATCTCCGCCGATCCCAACACGGGCGACGAGCGCACCGGCACCGTCGTCATCAGTGGCGGAAATGTGACCGACGGATTGGAGATTGCCGTAACCCAGGCGAAGTATGTCGATCCTTCCAGCGTCTCCCTCAAGGATTTCGCACAGGAATTCGTGAAGGGTCTCGACGTATGGGCTGCTACCGTCGGTACCGTGGAGTCCGAGAACAAGCACCTCATCGCAAATGGAACCGCCTGGGAGAACGTCCACTTCATCCCTGTCGGCAAGACCGGCGGCGAGTATGACAGCCACCCGGGCAACCAGCACGATGACATGTACACCCCTTGGACGCTCAACGTCAATGGAACCGTGTTTACTTCCGCGCAGGCTTGGGAAATCGCTACCCGCGGTCTGCTGGACATGGTCCTCACCGACGGCCAGGATTACATCGGCAAGATGACCAGCCGTAACAAGCCCGGATACACCCTCGGCGACTACAAGGCCTTCTCCGAAATCATGACGGCCACTCCTTCCCAGTATGCCGTCTGGGGCCAGTATCCCTGGTATGAGGAAGACGGCGTCACTTACAACGGCGCTCCGGTCGAAGAGGTCGGGGTCAACCTCATCACCAAGGCTACCCTGGGACACCTTGTCCGCGGCCTCGTCGGCATCCCCGGCGTCTTCGATCCTCTCGGAAAGATCGGCAACTTCCAGGAATTCGGAACCTCCGACAGTTCCCTCATCCTCGAAGGCTACAGCGGCCTCATTTCCCCGATGCGTGAGCTCATCCTCCTGATGCGTGTCTACAAGTATCTGCTTGACAACAACATCGACCAGAATGTCTACAGCGCCATCAAGGATGTCCGGTTCGACTATGACATGTACGCCCAGGATGTCGCCCCGACTCCGGATCCCACCATCGACGACTTCGCCCAGGAGTTCGCCAAGGTGGCTGACAAGTGGGACACCAATGTGGGCACCGTCAGTTACACCCGTGAGGGGACGACGTACCAGTACGACAACGTCCATTTCGTTCCTGAGAACTTCGTCATTACGCTCAACGGCACCAACTATGACAAGTTCCAGATGCACGAAATCGGCATGCGTGCCCTCAAGGCCCTGGAGAATGGTGCGGCGATGACCGATCCGATCGAGAAACCGGGTTCCTACGAGCCTGCCACCAGCCCTTATCACGAGTATGACGATCCCTTGAAGGAGAAGGTCGCCAAACTGGATCTGATCTCCAACTTCGCCACGCGCTGCCTCAATTATCTCCAGAACAACGGAGAGTGGCCGAATGTCTGCGGCTATCCCCGTACGTCCGATCCGGTTCTCACGAATTACAACGGCTATGTCTGCGTCGAACGCGACCTGCTGATGCTTTCCCGCCTGTACCGGTATATGGTGAAGAACAACATTACCTCCCTGGATGCGGTCAAGGACGTTGAGATAGATACCGAACTCTGGGGAGAGGCTGTCCCGGTAAGTGCCACCATCAAGGAATTCGCGCAGGAGTATGTGAAGATCCTCGACATCTGGCAGAAGACCACCGGTGAGGTCGTGATGCATCCGGATGTCCCTGAGGAGACGGTTGCGAATGCCCACTATGTCCCCGAGACCACCACGATCACCGTGGGCGGCAAGACCTACAACACGGCCGATATGTTCGAGACCGCCCTTCGCAGTTACCTGCTGATCCGCGGATATGACGGTTTGGAGACGGAGAAATATGGCAAGAACAGCATTCCTGCCCTGGAAGGCGGCGCCCTTGCGATGAGTACGACTCCCGTTCCTGACACGCATGGCTATACCTGGGGTTCTTCTCCTTACAATGAGACGAAGGGCAACGGCGGCCATCTCGTGATGGGCAATGATGAGAACGGTGAGCACTGCAAGGTGAAAGTGGATATCCTGGACAACTGGGCGATGCGTTCGCTGAACTTCCAGCACGGCCAGGACATCACCAACCTGTGCGGCTATGCCGGCGGTCAGTTGCCCGGTTACTATGGCTGCTTCTGCTCCAAGCGTGCGCTCCTCACCTATGCGTTCTTCTTCAAGTACATGCTTGACAACAACCTGGACAAGGGTACGCAGGTGTCCGATGACACAATCATCCGTTCCGAGCTCCTCGGCGACGAGGGCGGCCAGCCTACGCTCAAGGATTTCGCGAAGGAATTCGTGAAAGGCCTGGATGTGTGGCAGAACACGGTCGGTACCGTCGAATCCGAGGGTCAGCATCTCATCGAGAAGGGTACAGCCTGGGAGAATGCCCACTTCATTCCGATTGTCCCGAATCCGAACTGCGAGTATCTGGGCCATGAGGGCAACCAGTACGATCCCAAGTATACGCCTTGGGTCCTGCATGTCGCCGGTGAGGAGATTTCTTCCAGCCAGGCCTGGGAAATCGCCATCCGCGGTCTGATGAACCTGGTCACGGCCGAAGGAGAGGAGTTCCTGAACGGAATGACCGACCGTAACAAGGCCTATACGCTGGCCGACAACGGTTCGCTCAACCAGCCCATTCCGACTCCGTCCGCCGATAACCAGTGGGGCAAGCATCCCTGGTACGAAGGGAGTGCTGACGAAATGCTGAAGTACCAGGGCGGCGAAATCACGTCCGTCGATGTCAATTTCATTGTGAAGGTGGGCGCCTGGCATGTGGTCCGCTCCTTCATCGCCGTGGGCAGCAACAGCCCGCTGGGCATGATCGGCAACTTCCAGCAGTTCGGCACGGCTTCCAGCACACTGATTCTGGACGGCTATGAGGGCCTGATCTCCCCGATGCGCGAGATGCTGATCCTGATGAGAATCTACAAGGACATCCTGGACAACAATGTGGATGACAAGGTGTACACGGCCATCAAGGGCAAGACGTACTCCTTCGACCTCTACGGTATCCAGTAGTTTTTTCGGCTGCGGGGGCCTGACCGCCCCCGCAGCTGCCAGTCAAATACCTAACTGATCATGAGAAAGTTTTCTTTCCTTTTTACCACTTGTGCCCTGCTCTTCGCCGTCTGTGCCTGCGGCAAGACGCCCGATCCGAAGGAAGAGCAGAAGACCGATGAACCCGATGTGCCGGCTTTCAAGCTGGACAGCTACAACGGCCGGTTCGCCCAGGCCATTTCGGATGCATATGATACGTTCGAGTCGACCGGATCCCTTCCCGCGATGGTCAATGTGGAGGGACTGGAGTACAACAAGGGGAAGTATATCCTGGCCGCCTGCATGCTGATGGAGAAGATTGACGCCGATGCGGAGCACTGGCAGGATGAGGACATCGAAATCCCGGCCGTCACCTTCGGCGGCGAATACCGCTGGAATACGTTCGACCCGGATGTCATCGACATGGGACACGTGCGCTTCATGGCGTCTCGCCTGCTGGCCTATACGAAGGAGAACAGGCAGATGCCCAACTATGTGACCTTCCCTTCGGGCGACGCGGCTTCCCCGGGGTATCTTCCCAAACTGACGATGGTGGTTACCGAGCATGACAACCTGATGAACCTGCGGGCCTGCATGGTCGTGCTTGCCAGGGTGTTCAATTACTGGGTGAAGAATGAAGGCAAGTGGCCGGAGGAAGTCTCCTCCTGGCCGGCTTCCTATCTGGATGCGGTGCGGAACTGCCCGATCGACGACCCTGTGGTGATTGCCGCCCGGGATGCCGCCATCAAGGACCTTCCCGCCGATGCGACGCTCCGTCAGAAGGCCGAAGCCATCTATGAATACGCCCGTGACGAGTGGGAGTGGGAAGACTATATGAACACCAAGAAAGGCGCCGTAGGCACCATCAAGGCGAAGGGCGGCAACTGCTGCGACCTTACCCACGCTACCGTGGCCATGTGCCGCGCCACCGGCATTCCGGCCCGTTATCTCCACGGCCAGTGCTATTATTCCCATGTCATCGGCCACGTGATTCCCGAAATCTATGTGGACGGGAAATGGTGGATCGCCGATCCTACCAACAACGATTCCACCTGGGGAACGCCCAAGTGGAAGGGCATGGAAACGTTCAACGGAAGGTATAACGAGCTGGAGTTCTGAGCATGAAACGTCTGTTCTCCCTCCTGGCGCTCTCGCTCGCCCTGGCTTCCTGCGGTCCTGCCCCCGAACCGGCCCACAACGGTATCTGGCTCTGGTCCAAGTACATGACTGAGGCCGACCTCGACGATTTCGTCGCCAGGGACATCCACCATGTCATCCTGCACGAGATTTCCTTCACCAGGCACGGCGTGGACTCCACGCTGGCGTTCATCTACGAAGCGCAGTCCAAGGGTATCCGGGTCCACGTCTGGTTCCAGTGCTTCTACCAGGACGGCCAGTGGATCAACCCCGTAGATGATTCCCTGAACCGCTACAAGCAGGAATACTTCGACGAAGTCATCGCGCGGGCCGTGGATTACGTGAAGATGGGCGTGGACGGCATCCACCTGGATTATATCCGTTTTGGCGGTACGGCTTACAAGCACAACCCGTCCGAGGAGGTCACCGCCGTCGGCGCCGTGACGGAATTCTGCCGTCAGATCCACGACGCGGTAAAGGCCGAGAACCCCGGCATCATCCTTTCAGCGGCCCTGATGCCGGAGCCGGACAGCGAGTACTACTACGGCCAGGATCCTGCGCAGATGGGACAGTATCTGGACATCCTGATGCCCATGATCTACTACCACAGTGACGGCTACCGGCAGAACGGTGCCAAGTGGGCGCTCGGCGTGGCGGACCACTTTGCGACAAAGGGGGCTCCGGCGAAAGTCTGGGCCGGCCTGACAACGTATGAGGACACCGATTCGACCAAGGCTGTGCCGATGGATGCGGAGAGGATCCTCTCCGACTGCCGGATGTTCGCCGACTCTTCGAAGGCGACCGGCGTGGTCCTTTTCCGGTACGGGCTGGGGGACCTGCCCGACCTGCACGGATTGTGGAACGATAATAATCTGACGAAATGATTCTGATCGCAGACAGCGGCGCCACCAAGACCGAATGGGCCTGTATCTCGAAGGACGGCGCAACCCGGATCGGCTTTTTCAGCCAGGGGTACAATCCCAACTACATCACCGGTACGCAGATCGTGTCGGATATCCGTGCGAATCTGCCCCAGGGACTTTCTCCGGACCTCGTGGACGAGATCTACTTCTACGGGGCCGGGGTCACCGAACTCCAGTATCCCTTCATGGAAAAGACCCTGAGGGAGGTGTTTCCCAAGGCGGGCCAGGTGTTTATCGCGATGGATACGCTGGCATCCTGCCGGGCGTTGCTCCAGCGCGAACCCGGTTTTGCCGCCATCCTGGGAACAGGCGCCAATTCCTGTCTTTACGACGGATGCAACGAAGGCCTGAACGTGGACTCCTGCGGTTTCATCCTCGGCGACGAGGGAAGCGGCGGCTATCTCGGAAAGCGGATGATCACCGACTTCATCCGGCGCAACATGCCTCCGAAGGTGTATGAATTGGTAGGCCAGGAACTGGGCCGGACCAACGACGAACTGATCGACATCATCTACACGAAGCCTTTCCCGAACCGTTTCTGCGCGCAGTATGCCAAGTTCATCTCGGAGCATCTGGATTTCGATCCGTACTTCCCGGAGCTGGTGACGGACGCATTCCGGAAGTTCTTCGAGCGGATTGTGACGCATTATCCGGATTATCAGTCCTATACCTTCAACTCCGTGGGCTCCGTGGGCTTTTATTTCAAGCCCCTGCTGGAGAAAGTGGTGGCGGAGTTCGGCATGAAGATGGGAACCGTCCTCCAGGCACCGATGGAGGGGCTTATCAAGTACCATACCCAAAACTAGCGGCCGTATGGGCAAGAACAAATACCTCGTTCCACTCGCTTTCATCGGGATGATGTTCTTCACCGTGGGCTTCGCCACGGGCATCAACGGGTACTTCGTCCCGTTCCTGGAGAACAATCTGCACCTCACGTCGGCCCAGTCGTACCTGGTGATCGCCGCCACGTTCCTGGCCTTCCTGGTGTTCAGTTTCCCGGCCTCGTCCATCATTGCGAAGATCGGCTACAAGCGGACGATGTCCCTGTCGTTCTTCCTGTTCGCCCTGGCTTTCGCCCTGTTCATCCCGGCCGCGCGGATGGAGAGTTTCGTCCTCTATCTGCTGGCCTGTTTCATCAGCGGTACGGCCAACACCGTCCTGCAGGCGGCCATCAACCCGTATGTGACCATCCTCGGTCCCATTGACAGTGCAGCCCGGCGCATCAGCATCATGGGCATCTGCAATTCCTGCGCGCTGGCGCTGCCGTCCGTCTTTATCGCCGCGGTGACGCGCAAGCCCATCGAGGCCGTCGGCCTGGTGGACCTGGACAAACCGCTGTACATCATCATCGCCGTGGTCGTAGTCCTGGGTATCATCACGCTCTTCGCTCCGCTGGAGGAAATCAAGGCGGAGGGGGAGGAGAACGAGGAGGACTGTCCCTATGCCGCCGGAAAGACGTCCCTCTGGCAGTTCCCGCACCTGGTGCTGGGCGCCCTCGCCCTGTTCGTGTATGTGGGCGTGGAGAACCTGGCGCTGCTCACTGTCCTGGATTACGCACAGGGACTGGGGCTGGCCAATCCGGAAAGCTACACCATCTGGCCCGGTATCGGCATGGCGGCGGGTTATATCCTCGGTATCCTGTTCATCCCCAAGGTCATATCCCAGGTGAAGGCCCTCCGCATCTGCACCTGGCTGGCCGTGGCGGACTCGCTGCTGATCGTCCTCACGCCGCCGCAGGTGTCGGTCTGGTGCGTGGCCCTGCTGAGTTTCGCCTGCTCGCTGATGTACCCGGCCATCTGGCCCCTCGCCATCGTGGACCTGGGGAAATTCACCAAGAAGGGCTCTTCACTCCTGGTCGCATCCATCGGCGGCGGTGCGCTGATTCCGCTGCTTTTCGGGGCCATGAAGGATTGGGTGGGCAACCAGAACGCCTATTGGATCTGCCTCCCGTTCTACCTGCTGATCATGTTCTATGCGTACTACGGTTATAAGATTCGCAAGTAGCCTGTTGCTGCTTTGCTCCGTCCCGGCCTTTCCCTGCACGACCGCCGTCGTTTCCGCTGAAGCCAGCGGGACCGGGCGGCCGATGATCTGGAAACAGCGGGATGCGGGCGACGATGAGAACCGGATTGACTATGTACGCGGGGAAAAGTATGGCTTTACGGCCCTCTTCCCGACGGCAGACAAAGACTGCAGGAACGCTTACGCCGGCATCAACGAGGCCGGCTTCGCCATCACCAACAACCTGTCCTACAACCTCCGTCCGGATTCCGTCGGGGTTGCCGGGACCCGGAACGGGGAACTGATGACCTTGGCGCTGGGAACCTGTGCCTCCCTGGATGAATTCGAAGCGGTCCTTGCCGCGAAGGAGCATCCGATGCAGCTCAGTGCGAACTTTGCCGTCATCGATGCGTTCGGGGGCGCCGCCTATTACGAGGTGTCGGATACGGCGTATGTCCGGTTCGACGTCCCGGAAGGCGGATACCTCTTCCGCACCAACTTTTCCGTATCCGGTGATCCGGGCCGCGGCCGTGGCTTCGCCCGGTATGCGACGATGACGGAGGTCATGGCCCGCCAGGCCCGCCGGGGATTCACCCCCGGCTTTTTCCTGGAAACCGGCCGCACTTTCCGGAATGCCCTGACGGGTACCGATGCTTTGAAGGCAAGCCGTGGAGCCTACCTGTATGAACACGATTTCATCCCGCGCAGTACGACGACGGCCTCCCTTGTCCTGGAAGGTGTCGCGCCCGGCGGAAAGGCCGACAGCGGCATCCTCTGGTGCGCCCTGGGATATACCCCCTGCAGCTATGCCATCCCCGTGTGGGTGGCGGCAGGGGAGCGGATCCCGTCCATGCTGACCGGCGATGCTCCGGCCAACCGGCTGGCCGTGGAACTGAAACGGTCAGTCCGCCCGCTCGCATGGGATGAGAAGTACCTGGATGTCTCTGCCTTGAAGACTATTCTCCGGCAGGTCCGGAAGGCGGAACAGGCCGAACGCAAGGCCGGCCGCCGGCTGGCGTCGGAGATGGACCGGAACGGTTTCGACCTCCGGGCGATTGAACGCTACAACACGGAGGCCGCGCTCCGTTTTGAGCGCTTCCAAACCCTGTTAACCGCCGATTGACATGGACTTTACCCCCTGGAGCCTGCTGGTCGACGTCGGCCTTGTTTCCCTGCTTCTGCTGCTGGGAAAGTTGCTCCGCGCCCGCGTGCGCTGGATCCAGCGTCTGTTCATCCCGCCCAGCCTGATCGCCGGGTTCTGCGGCCTCCTGCTCGGGCCGGAAGTGCTGGGCTGGCTTCCGCTTTCGTCGCAGATGGGGACCTATGCCGGAATCCTCATCGCCTTGGTTTTCAGTTGTATCCCTCTGACTTCCGCGAGTCAACGGACCGGTGACGGAACCTCTCGGGTGGGCCGGATGTGGGCTTATTCACAAGCCGGAATGCTGCTCCAATGGGCCCTGGGCGGTGCCCTGGGTTTATGGGTGCTCAACTTGTTCTGGTCCCTCGACCAGGCTTTCGGCCTGGCGATGCCGGCCGGCTTCTGCGGCGGGCACGGCACGGCGGCGGCCATCGGCGAGGCTTTCTCCCGTTACGGCGTGGAGGAAATGCAGTCCCTGGCGATGACTGCAGCGACCGTGGGCATCATCGCTTCCGTCATCGTGGGAATGTGGATGATCTCCTGGGGCGCCGCCCACGGAAAGACTTCCTTCCTCCAGCGGTTCGAGGACCTTCCTCCGGAACTCCGTACCGGTATCCTGCCCAAGGATAAGCGGAGCAGTATGGGGGAGGCTTCTTTCTCGGCCATCTCCCTGGATTCAATGACCTTTAATTTCGCCGTCATCGCCCTGATCGCCCTCGGCGGATACGGGCTCAGCAAACTGATTGCCCTCGCCTGGCCGGTGCTCATGCTGCCTGTGTTCAGCTGTGCGTTCATTGCGGGCCTCCTGGTCCGCTGGTTCCTGGGCAAGGTCAAGGCGGACGAGCACATCTCCAAGCCGATCGTCAGTCACCTGAGCGGCGCATTTACCGACTATCTGGTCGCTTTCGGCGTCGCCTCCATCAAACTGGAGGTCGTGGGCCGATACATTGTCCCCCTGCTCATCTTGCTGGCCGTGGGACTGGCGCTTACGCTGGCTTACGTTTTCTGGGTCGGTGCCCGGATCCATCGGCAGTACGCCTTCGAGAAATCCATCTTTACCTGGGGGTGGTTCACCGGCACCATGGCCATGGGAATCGCACTGCTGCGCATTTCCGACCCTGACTCCAAGAGCGGCTGCCTGGACGACTACGCGCTGGCTTACCTGTATATCGCTCCGGTGGAGATCGCGCTCGTGAGCCTCTCTCCCGTCGCTTTCGCCTACGGGTGGGGCTGGCTGTTCGTCACCGTGTGCGCCCTTGCCGGCGCCGGCATCCTGGGGCTGGCCGTAGCCAAAGGCTGGATGCGCCCACAGAATAAAACGGACGTATGAAACTGAAACCGATCATCCTGGCCGCCCTTGTCGGCCTTTCCGTGACGCCAGCGTTTTCCGCGAAGAAGTCACGCAGGTCCGACGTTACGGTGGGGATCCGCTACCTGGATTCCCGTTTCCATCTGTACGATTCCCTGCAGAAGCGGATCTTCAACTTGGCAGAAACCGCCTATGACGAATACCGCAGCGCGGACCAGTGGATAAACTTCCTGACCTCGGAGGGATTCACGGTGGAGCGGGGTGTGGCCGGGATTCCCACGGCGTTCGTGGCCACTTACGGGAGCGGTACCCCGGTCATCGGAATGATGGCCGAATATGATGCCATCGCCCGCATGTCACAGGATACGGTGCCATATCCGAAAGTCCTCGTACCCGGGGCTCCGGGACACGCCTGCGGACACAATCTGCTGGGAACCGGTTCGGTCGCAGGAGCGGTGGCCGTGTCCAAGTGGCTGGCCTCCACGGGTGTATCCGGTACCGTGAAACTCTTCGGCTGTCCGGCCGAGGAGGGCGGCGGCGGTAAGGCCTATATGATGCGGGAAGGCGTCTTCGAAGGTTTGGATGCCATGCTGGACTGGCATCCCGATACGCGCAACACCGTGAACCGGACAGCCGGACTGGCCAATGTGCAGGTGCAATTCACGTTCACGGGGAAGTCATCCCACGCTTCGGGTGCCCCGGAGGCGGGCCGTTCCGCGCTGGATGCGGTGGAAGCGTTTGATTATCTGATGAATCTGATGCGTGAGCACGTCCCTCAGACTTCACGCATCCACTATGTGATCACGGATGGCGGCAAGGCTCCGAACGTGGTTCCGGACAAGGCGTCCGTGAGATATTTCTTCCGTAGCCCTTCCCGGGAGGTGGTCCAGGACATCCTTTCCCGGGCGCTGAAAGCCGCCGAGGGTGCGGCGATGGGGACCGGAACGACCATGGATTATGAACTGGTATCGGGCAATTACGAGCGGCTTCCCAACGACGCGATGGCCGACCTGGTGGGCCGTTCCCTTGAGAATGTGGGCGGTATCCGGCTGGATGACCGGGAAATGGCTTTTGCCCGGGCGATGGTGGCGGAGTCCGGCGTGGATGCTTCCCTGATTGACAAGTTATCCATCGTTGTCCCTCCTTCCGAGGAAGGATATGAAGCGTATGTCTCCAGCGATGTCGGAAACGTGACCTGGGCCGTGCCTACGGGCAGTTTCCGCTATTCCTGTTTCGTCCCCGGCGGTGTCGGACACAGTTGGCAGCAGGTCTCCAGCGGGGGAACGACCATCGGGACGAAGGGTGCTTTGGGAGCGGCGAAGGTCCTCTATTACAGCGCCGTGGAATTGATGACGGATGCCAAGCTGCTGGGCGCGGTCCGGTCCGAGTTCCTGGCGCGGCGCGGCGCGGATTTCGTCTTCGAGCCGATGATGGGGAACCGTCGTCCGCCTTTCCTCCCCGCCGCTACGCTGGATCCGGCGATGCCGGCCCTGTCCGATGCGGTCCTGCCCGGCCCCGGCCCCCTGGGCGAGCCGGTGGCGACGCCCCGGGCCGACACGACGGGCCTCACGGTTTTCCTCCGGTCTTCTGCGATTCAGAACCAGGCCGAATCGGGCCGCTGCTGGTATTTCGCGACGGCGAACGTGCTGCGTGGCGACCAGGTATTTTCCGTCGTCTATCCCTATTACTGGGATTTGCTGGAGAAGGCAAACCTCTTCCTGGTCAATGTGTGGAACCACCGCAAGGAGGCCGTGGACAGCCGATACAATGAAAAACTGTTCAGCCGTCCCCTCTGGGATGGCGGGCATTTCATGAATGCCGTCTATCTGATTGAAAAGTATGGTGTTGTCCCTTCGTCGGCGATGCCGGAGACGAAGGTGTCTCAGAATTCCGCCCCGCTGCTTCAGGAACTCAGGACGCTGCTCCGTTCCTACGGAATCCGGATGCGGGCGACGACCGAGCCCGAACAGCTTCGGGCGGAGGCCCTGGAGGATGTCCGGCGCGTGTTGACGATGGCCCTGGGCAATCCGCCCAAGACCTTCGTCCATGAAGGAAAGACCTATACTCCGGCCTCCTACCGGGACGCATTTGTGGCTCCCGGGCTTTCCGGGCGGTATGTGATGCTGATGAACGATCCGCGTCGTCCTTATCATCGGATGTACCGGGTGGAAGGCTCCCGTTCGGCTGCCGACGATGCCGAATGGACCTTCCTGAACCTGCCCTGCGAAGAGCTGGAGGCGCTTGCCCTGGCATCCCTGCGGGCGGGGGACCGTTTCTATTTCACCTGCGACACGAACCGGGATGCCCTTCCGGACGAGGGGGTTTACGATTCCCGGCTGTTCCCCTCGGATGCCCAGCTGGGCGTCCATTCGGAAATGTCCAAGGCCGACCGTTTCGACAGCCGCGATGTCACCTCGACGCATGCCATGGCGATGTGCGGGGTGAAGATGGAGGGCGAAAAGATTGTCTATTGGGTGTCGGAGAACACGTTCGGCACCGTCCGCGGGGCGGACGGCTATGTCCAGCTGGACGCCGACTGGCTCAGGACATACCTTTTCCGGATGGCCATCGACCGCCGCTATCTGTCGGAAGATCAGCTCCGGATGACGGGCGGAACGCCCGAAACCATTCCTTACTGGAACCTATATTGACCGGACGTCCCAGCCGGAGATGATGTCGCCGTAGCAGACGAAAAGCACTTCGAAACGCTGTCCGCTGGCGTTGTCCTTCACGTTGTATACCCGGATGCGGTCGTTTTCCCGGACCAGTTCATAGTCTCCCAGATCCAGGGAAGGATAGGTGACGGAAGGATCGTCCCGAACCATGCCGTTCACGCTCCGTTCGTGGATGGACTGGCCGGCGACCAGCCGCTGGATGTTCCTTTCGATGACCTTCATCAGACCGGGATTGGCAAACGGGTCCATGTCCGGGGCGATGCCGGGGGCGGCAGGCAGCTTTCCTTCGGACCGGAGGGTCCGGAGGCTGTCGGCGTAAACCTTGAAGCGGCGGCGCAAGTCGGGGGATTCAAGTCCCTCGATGGTGTAGAGGGATATCCCTTTTGCACCGGCGCTGAAAGCGGCATCCATCTTTTCAAAGATCTGTTCAGGATCGCCGCCGAGCTCGGTGTCCACCCCGCACATCAGGGTCGTTCCGGGGGCTTTCACAAGCTGGTTTGCCAGCGTGACATCCCGGGCGAAGGACGGATCCATCGTGTAAAAGTCGGTGTAGGCCATCGGATGGACGAGGTCCAGGTCCCATTTCCACCATTCCTGGTAAACCATGAAACGGGAGACGCCGGCGGCGGAGAAGGGAGAGGCGGTGACGGCCTTTCCGGCCGCATGGGCGGCTTCGCACAGGAGGTTGGCGACCTCGGTCACCTGGTCGCAGCGGAACTGGTTCCAGGTATCGTCCCGGGTCGGGTCTTCCTTCTCGCGGGGATCGTAGCCGTACCGGGCCTGGAACTTTTCGAGCATCGCCGGATGGTAGCCGAAGTCGTATTCGGGGAAGACCTCCCCGTCCTGGAACAGTCCGTAGTTGTAGGCGAGGGAGATCGGAAGCACCCCGTCGATCAGACGGCAATAGTCCAGGCAGATGCCCTCCACGCCGTCGATGGCGCAGATGTCTTTCACCTTCTGGACGAGATAGTCCCTGACTTCCGGCAGGGCCGGGCAGAGGAACTTGTAGGAATTGACATAGGCCTTGTAATCGACGACACTGTCGCCTTTCCGGTTCACGCTGAACCAGTCGGGATGCTGCTCGAGCATCTGCGGCCGTTCCTGGCGCGGGGGATTCAGCGTCCAGACCCAGGCATAGACGGTGATGCCGTGCCGGCGCGCGATTTCCACGTCTTTCCGGTAATCCTCCGCGGAGGCTGCGTGCAGCATGACGGCGTCAAGGCCCGCTTCCTCCATATGGGTGAAGGCGGTTTCCATGTCGATGTCCGGAAGGTCTTCCAGCCAGGTCCAGAACATGGGGTATTCAACCGCTTTCTTCTCCGTACAGGAGACGGCACTCAGGAGTACAAGGAGGCTGCTGAGCAGGAAATGTCTGATATTCATAGGATTCTGATACCTTCTTCTTCCATGGCTTTCAGGGCCGCGACATGGCCGTCGGCGTCGACCCAGGCGAGGGCGTCCTTCAGGACGGTGACTTCGAAACCGTCTTTCAGGAGGTCTTCGGCGGTGTTGCGGACGCAGTATTCCGTGGCGATACCGCACACGAGGACCCGTTGGATATCCAGGAGATGGAGCACTTCGCCGAGGCTCTGGCCGGCCGGATTCACGCCTTCGAAGCCGCTGTACTGTTCCCGGGCCTGGTCCTCTCCCTTGAAGAACGTCATGTCTTCCTTGACATAGGGCAGCAGGGCGTCATGGACATCGGCTCCATGGGTCCCCTGGACGCAGTGCGGAGGCCACGGGCCGCCCTGCGCGGCGAACGAGCAGTGATCCGCGGGATGGTGATCCCGGACGAACAGGATCGGATAGGTGGAATGGATGCCGCTCTCATCGGCCTCCGTCCCTTCCGTGAGTTTCCCGATGGCCTTGAGCGTCCCTTCGATGGCCGCGTCGGCCCCCTGGCACGCCATCGTGCCGTCGATGAAGTCGTAGAGCATGTCCACGACTACCAGTGCGCTGTCTTTCATCATGTGTTTCAGTCGATCTCGAATTGCTGGATCTGCTTCACCAGGTCGTCGATCAGGCGCATCTTGGTGTCGTAGAGGTCGTCGGAGATGTCGACCTTGTAGTAGTGCGGGTTGATCAGGCGGGTCTCCGCAGGCGAGAAGTGGTGGAGGTTGTCCTTGAAGAAGGCCTTTTTCTGCATCAGCGTGTGCTGCGGGCATACACGTTTGCCGTTCGCGATGGCCTGGTGCTGGAGCGGACGGGCCTCGTAGGTACCCGCCTCGAAGGTCTTGAACTTGAAGGAGTCGTACTCGTCGCGGACCGTAATGGTCTCGCCTTTCTGGATGGCCAGGTCCATCTTGTCGCCGCGGAGGCAGGTGACATCGGCCTTGAACACATAGCCGTCGATCTTGTTGCCCTTGGAGGAATCCAGGGCGCTGATGCGCCAGGTGAGCTGGAAGCCGGGGTTGATGAGTTTGATCTTGTCCTCGGAACGTTTCAGGACAGGCTGGTTGCCGATCTGCACGAGCTTGTAGACATTGCCGAAGCAGGGGGCGGCCTTGGAGGTGGCGATGGCATCGCCTACACCGTAGCTGTCGATGCAGGCGCCCTGGCGCTCCAGGTCCGTGATCAGGTACTCGTCCAGGCTGTTGGTCGCGAAGATCTTGCAGCGGGTCATTCCGTGGGCGTCCAGGATGCGGCGCACTTCCTGGGACAGATAGGCGAGGTCGCCGCTGTCCAGGCGGATGCCGTAGCCCGGGCCGTAGCCGTCGGAGATGCCGCAGTCGCGGAAGGCGCGGATGGCGTTCTTGACGCCGCATCTGAGCGTGTCGTAGGTGTCGATCAGGAGGATGATGTTCTCGCCCCGGTGCGTCCGGATATAGTCGCAGAAAGCTTCATACTCGCCCTGGACCGTGCTGCCGTAGGCCGTCACGAAGCTGTGGGCCATCGTTCCGGTGGAGGGGACGCCGTTGAAGGCGCCGGTGAGGATGTTCGAGGAACTGGCGCAGCCCGCGATCTGCGCGGCCTTTCCGCCGTAAACCGCCGCCCAGGGGCCATGGGCCCGGCGGGAACCGAACTCGGAAACGGGACGGTCGGTGGCCCGGCATACGCGGGAGGCCTTGGTCGCGACGGCCATCTGGTGGTTGAGGATGCACAGCATCGGGGTCTCCAGCACCTGGGCCTCGATCATGGGGGCCACGACGGTGACGATGGGCTGCGTGGGGAAAGCGATCTCGCCTTCGCGCATACAGTACACGGCGCCGGTAAACTTCATGGTGCTCAGGTACTTGCGGAATTCTTTATAGTCATCTCCGGGGAGGAACTTCTCATAGAATTCCTCCGGTTCGGTGCCCAGTTTCTGGACCATCTGGATGACTTCTTCCGTGCCGCTGACGACGGCCCAGTTGTTGTTCTCGGGGGCCTTCCGGTAAAAGAGGTTGAACGTAGCGATTTCCTTGTCCTTTCCGCATTCCAGGTACGACTTCCCCATCGTGTACTGGTACTTGTCGGAACAGTAGGCAGTGTTCAGTTTGTCCATGTCGTTATTGTTTGTGAGGTGCCCATCGGGGGCAATTATGCAAATATAACGAAAAATACGGAAGGATGTGCGGCAGAGGCCGATTTTTACTGCAGAAGGATGACCTTTGCATACTCGTTCGTCAACCCGCCGGAACCCTTCTGGGAATCGGCGATGAGTACGAGGCAGCGTCTTCCGTCCGGAAGGGTGGGACCAAGGCACATCCCCTCGAAATTGGCGAGGTTCAAGGCACCGGTGGTGAAGGAGCACAGCAGGGACTTGCGGAGGATGCCGGCCGTGTCATGGACCGGATCGACCAGATAGATATGGATATCCGTGAAAGCCCCCTGCAGTTTTTCCCACAGGCTTCCCCTGGGCACGTAGACTTCCCGCTCCAGAACCAGCAGGCGGCCGTCATCCAGGGCTGCAAGGGTCGGGACTCCGAACACGTAAGCGACTGTGTTATCGCTGGTTTTGGATGGTTCGCCGGTCTGATAGAAGTAACGTCCTGCCGGCTTTCCTTCCCGGTCGAAACACTGGAGGCGAAGGATGCGGGGGAGGAAGGTGTCGGCCTTGAGCGGTGCTTCCGTCGTGGTCCAGAACAGGCCGGTGTTCCCGTTATAGGTGAGGGATTCAAATCCCCGGTTGTTTTCGATCCCTTTCAGGTCCTCCGGGACGTCCAGTGCCATTCCGGCATCGTTGCCGTTCAGGTCATAGCCGCGGATTTCCTGGTGCTTCTCGGAAGTGACGTACAGCAGGTTCTCCGAGGAAACGAAGGCGACGCCCTCCGTGTCCCGCTTCTTTCCGTCTGCCGCTTCCGTTCCGGGTGCAACTTGTTTCCGGACCGTACCGATGTTCCCGTCCTGGTCGATGGGAATGGAGAATCGGAGGATACCCCCTCCCTTCAGGTTGTCGTCCACGACCGCATACTGGTTCCCGCCGAGCCAGGTGATGCCGGAGTATTCGCCCGGGTCGATGTCCAGCAGCGTGGCCGCCAGGGGTGTTGCCTTCAGGTCGGAAGCGGGAGCTTCGGGGGTAAGGAAGGCTCCGGACGTCTGATATGCCGTACCTGGTTGAAGGTCAAGGGCGGGCAGGCGGACCGACCAGATGCGCCCATCCCTTGCCTGTGCGATGACGGCCGTGGACGGCAAAAAGGCAGGTTCCCTGGCCATCCAGAGAGTCAGGTCACCGGATTCCGAAACCGATGCGGGAACGGTCTCGGGAGCGCCCTGCATGGGCACCAGCAGGATCTCCCCGATGCCGGCATCGGCAGGCAATCCTTCCAACAGCATGTGCACGAAGGCACTGGCGTGCCGGACGGTGAAGACCGTATCTCCCTTCACCGTAACGGTCGTATCCGTCAGGAACCGGTCCTGTGCGAACAGGCTGTCGGCTACCGGGTCTCCGGCTACGGGTGTTCCGTCTTCGAACCGGACCGGTTCGTATACCGTCCGCTGCGGCTGCGCTTTGCATCCGATGGCCGCCAGGGCGGTCAGGCATATCATCAGGCAGAAATTCCTTTTCATGTCCGTTTCGTTTGTCCGCAAAGATACGAAAAATGTACAAAGAACAGGGAAGTCGCAGAATTTGCGTATTTTTGTATGTTATGTCACTGGAATCACTGTTCGAGCAATATACCGGGGCGGCGCCGGTGTCCGTGGTGCCGCTGACCGGGTCGGCTTCGCACCGGCGGTATTACCGGCTCACCGGGGCCGACGGACGGACGCTCATCGGCGTGGAAGGGACGGATGCCGACGAAAACCGCGCCTTCCTCACCATCGACCGTCACTTCGCCTCAAAGGGAATCCATGTTCCGAAGGTCGTGGCCGAGGAGGGCCTCTGCTACCTGCAGGAGGACCTGGGCGCGACCGTCCTGTACGACGCGCTCGCCGCCGGCCGTGCCTCGGGGAACTATGGCCCTGACGAGGTTACGCTGTTGCGAAAGACCCTCGCCGCCCTCCCGAAGATCCAGGTCGAGGGAGCCCGGGGACTGGACTTCTCCGTGTGCTATCCGCAGCCTTCGTTCGACGGACGGATGGTGGATTTCGACCTGAACTACTTCAAGTACGACTACCTGAAACTCACCGGGTTGGAGTTCAACGAGGTGCGGCTCCAGGACGATTTCGACCGCTTCAAGGCGGACCTCCTGGCGGAACCCTCCGACACCTTCCTGTACCGGGACTTCAACGCCCGGAACGTGATGCTGGTGGACGGGGAACCCTGGTTCATCGACTTTCAGGGCGGCCGCCGCGGCCCGGTGTACTACGACGTGGCGTCCTTCCTCTGGCAGGCCCGCGCCAAGTATCCGGAGACCCTGCGGGAAGAACTGCTGCAGGTGTACCTGGACGCGCTTCGTGCCTATGGGCCCGTGGACGAAACCCACTCCCGGGCTCGCCTCCGCCTCTTCATCCTCTTCCGGATGCTCCAGGTTCTCGGCTGCTACGGCTACCGTGGCCTTTGGGAAAGGAAACAGGCCTTCATCGACAGCATTCCCCCGGCGCTGGAGATTGTCCGTAGCCTGTTGCCTTTCAAGGATTACCCGTACCTGACCGAAGTGCTTGCCGGGCTTTGCGGGGGCGTCCTTTCTCCGGAGGGAGTATTCTTCTCCCACCGCAAGCGGCGGGCCCCTCGAAGGGTTGGCATCCGGGGCCCCCGAAAATCTGCCGATTTTTGGGGTGGTTCGGCCGAGGGTGGCCACAGGTTTGGAAAAGAACACCCCCTCCTCCGGATCGCCCCTGACGGTAACGATTTATAGTTTCTCTTTCAAGAAGGGTATTCCTGAGGATACATCCGGGAACGGGGGCGGGTATGTGTTCGACTGCCGGAGCGTGCACAATCCCGGGAAGTACGATCGGTTCAAGCAGCTCACCGGCCTGGATGCCCCGGTCATCGAGTTCCTGGAGCAGGACGGCGAGATCCTCCGCTTCCTGGACCACGTCTATTCCTTGGTCGATGCGCACGTGGAGCGTTTCCTCGAGCGTGGCTTCACCCACCTGCAGGTCAGCTTCGGCTGCACCGGCGGCCAGCACCGCTCCGCCTACAGCGCCCAGCATCTCGCCGAGCACCTGGTTGCGAAATATCCCGTCCGCGTTCACCTGATTCACCGCGAGCGGGGCATCGACCGCTGGTTACCCCAAGAGTGCGTCGAATGTAAGTGATTGACAGTGATTGACTTAATGATAATTGAGTGCGTAAAACTGAGCACTCATTATCGCATAAAACATTGATAATAAACAAGTTCCATTCGACGGCCGTCAGACGATGAAAGCGATGATCTTTGCCGCGGGGCTGGGTACCCGCCTGAAACCCATCACGGACACGATCCCCAAGGCGCTCGTGCCTGTGTGCGGGCAGCCGCTGCTGTACCATGTCATCACCAAACTCGTGGCGGCCGGATATGACGACCTCGTGGTGAATGTCCATCACTTCCCGGACCAGATCATCGACTATCTCCGCACCCACGACTTCGGCGCCCGCATCGCTGTCTCCGACGAGCGGGATTTCCTGCGGGAAACCGGTGGGGGCATTAAGTACGCACGGATCCTTCTGGAGGAGGGGACAGGAGGTCTTCCAGCATCGTCGCTGCGCGACCCCTCCCACAAGTGGGCTCCTCCCTCTTATGATGCCGAGGGTGGCACAGATTCTGGAAGACCTCCCATCCCCTCCTCTCCCTTCCTTGTCCATAACGTGGACATTGTCAGCAATTTAGACCTTAATTGGTTCCGGGAGCAGCACCGGGAGGGGGCGCTGGCGACGCTGGTGGTGAGCGAGCGGAAGACGCAGCGGTATTTCCTGTTCGACGGGGACGACCGGCTCAAGGGATGGACCAACATCGCGACCGGGGAAGTCCGCAGCCCGTACCCGGACATCGACCCGGAAAAGTGCCGCAAGCTGGCGTTCTCCGGCATCCACCTGATTTCTCCGGCCATCTTCGAGGCCTTCGACCGGTACGGCTTCGGCGACCGTTTCTCCATCGTGGACTTCTACCTCCGCGCCTGCGCCGACTATCCCGTCTACGCCGCCGTCCCGCGGGATTTCCAGTTGGTCGATGTGGGCAAGTTCGCCACCCTTCCCGAAGCGGAGGCCATCTGCCACCACTTGTTACCGTAAAACGTAAACGATTGAAATATAGTCGAATACAAAAAGTGCTTCAGGTCAAATTGCCTAAAGCACTTTCTGTAAATCAATGATGGACAGGCGTTTCCATTCTACGCCTGTTCCAAGCTATTCGGCGGGAGCGGCGGGCTTTTCGTCAACGGCCGCCTCGGTAGCGACGGTCTCGTCGGCGGGCGGGATGCGGTCGATGTTGCCCCAGGGGTTCTCGACCGGGATGCGGGAGAAGGCCCAGAGGCAGGCGGCGAGGATGATGACGCTGACGGCGACGACGGCGGAGTAGGTACCCTTGTCCATCATGTCGATCATGTACTCATAGTCCTTCAGGCTCTCGATGTTGGAGAGGATGACGGCGGAACCGTTGTTCACGAAATGGATGATCATCGTGAGGATGAGGGAACCGGTCTTGTAATAGACATAGCCCATCACCAGGCCGATGAGGAAGGCGTTCAGTGCCTGCCAGGGATTGGCGTGGATGACCGCGAAGAAGAGGGCGGAGACCACGATGGCCCAGGCCGGCTTCATCCTGGTGAGGAGACCGCGGAGGACCATGCCCCGGCACAGCCATTCCTCGAAGATGGGTGCGAAGATGGCGACTGTCAGGAAGGAGGCCCAGAGGGGACCGCCGGTCATCTGTTTCATCACCTCCTCGAACAGCTCATAGGCCCTGGCCAGGATGGAGGACTTGTTCGTCAGTTGCAGGTTCCAGTAGTTCGGAAGGTCGAAAGCGAACATCGAGGCGAAGGTCATCACGATGGTCACGAGGATCATGACGCCCATGCCGTACTTTCCGAAGTGCCTGCTGTCCAACTGGTAGCCGGGGTCGAACATCATGTTCTTCCGGCTTTGGCCGGCGACGTAGACCATCGCGGGGAGGAACTGGAGGGGATAGACCACGATCATCCCGTAGTCCAGGATGGCCTGCTGGGACATGAACAGCCCCATGATGCCCTGGACCAGGCCGCCCAGGAGCGCGCCCAGGATGAACCATCCCAGGAATCCGAACATTCCCTTCACGCCCGGAACGTACCAGGCGTGGCCGGAGTAGAGGTCATAGCTGTTGACCTTGCGGGCGAACAGTGCCATATCAATACAGCGGGCTGGGATAGACCCCCTCTTCCACCAGGGAGGCGAACTTGGCCACGACACCCGGACGGTCTTCCTTGAAGGTCACGCCGAACCAGTGGGACGGGGTGGAGAGCACCTCACAGGCACCCTTGCCTTCCTTGATGATGCAGTCCACGGCGTAAGGGATGTAGTACTCCTTCTTGGGTTCGTTGATGTTGGCTTCCAGGAACTTCTCGAAGATGGTCTCGCTCAGGGCGAAATAGTCCGGGGTGAAGCCCCACATGTTCATCGAGCACAAGGCCTTGGCGTCCAGGACCACATGTTTCTCGCCGGTGACGGAGTTGTTGCCATAGACGACCCCGTCGGCATCTTTCCCGATTTCCAGGTGCTCGGCGATGTCGGTGAGGTTACCGGAAGCATCATAGGAGCAGATGCCGCGGGAGACAGTGCCGTTCTCGGAGAGGGTGTTGTCCAGTTCGAAGCCGATAATGCAGTATTTCCCCTTGGAGTCCGCATGGGCGCGGCACCAGTCACCGAGGATGCGGAAGGATTCCTTGCCATAGAAGTCGTCCCCGTTGATCACGGCGAACGGCTCGTGGATGACGTCCTTCGCCATCAGGACGGCGTGGGCGGTGCCCCAGGGCTTCACGCGCTCGGGATTCAGGGTGAACCGGGCGGGGATCTTGTCCAATTCCTGCGTCACGAAGACGAACTCCAGGGGTTCTCCGTCAATGGTCTTGACCCCGGCATACTTGGCCTGGACCGCTTTTTCCATATCGGCCTTGAAGGATTCCCGGACGATATAGACGACCTTGCCGAAGCCGGCTTCCACGGCGTCGTGGATGGAATAGTCGATGATGGTTTCTCCGTGGGGGCCGAGCCCGTCCATCTGCTTGAGTCCGCCATAGCGGCTGCCCATACCGGCGGCCAGGACAAGAAGGGTAGGTTTCATAACGATCGAAATTTTAAAATTGTTTTCGCTTAATCATACAAATTTAGTAATTTCGCAGAAAAGACGGACATTCTCTCCCTGAAATATGGCAGAAAAGAAGAACAAGGGCAGTCTCCTGACCCGCAGCGAGCACAACTACTTCCTTCCGTTCGTGATCATCATCACGGCGATTGCGGCCGTGTGGCTCCTGTTCCTCTCGCACAGCAGTGTCCTCAACTGGGTCCGTGCCAACGTGGAAATCCGGCGCCAGGAGCGCCAGATGGAGAAGTACCGCAGCGAGATCGACGAGATGGATGCTGAGATCCAGGCTCTTACGAACAGCCGGGATTCCCTGGAAAAGTTTGCCCGGGAAACCTATCACTTCGCCGCTCCGGGCGAGGATGTATACATCATCGAGTAAATCTCCACCGTCCGGCGCGCTTCGGCGACATCGTGGACGCGAAGGAAAGTCGCACCCCGTTGGAGGGCCATGTAGTGTGCGACCTGCGTGGCCGGGAGCGCTTCTTCCGGCGTAATTCCGAACCGCTTGTAAATCATACTCTTGCGTGATACTCCTACCAGGATGGGCATCTGGAGCACCTGCAGTTTGTCCAGCTCTTCCAGGAGGGTCCAGTTCTGCTCCACGGTTTTCGCGAAACCGAAACCGGGGTCCAGGATCCAGTCGGTCACGCCGGCTTTCGCCGCCCGCCTGGCAAAGGAGCGGAAATAGCGCAGGACCTCTTCCGTGACCCCTTTCGGATAATCCGTCCGGGATTGCATGGTTTCCGGCGTCCCGCGCAGGTGCATGGCGATGTAGGGGAGGCCGAGCCGGCCGGCCAGCGGCAGCATTGCGGGGTCATAGGCTCCCGCCGAAATGTCATTCACCAGGAAGGGACCGATGCAGTCATAGGCCTGTTCCACTACGGAGGCCCAGTAGGTGTCGATGGAAATGCGTGCCTCCGGAAAGGTCCGGTGGACCTCCGTCAGGGCTGTTCTGAGGCGCTGCCATTCCTCGGCCGCCCCGACGGGCCGGGAACCCGGGCGGGTGGAGCAGGCACCGATGTCGATGAAATCCGCCCCTTCCTCCAGCATTGTTCCGACACGCGTGAGCAGGGCGTCCGTCTCCCGCACCCGGCTGGGTGCGTAATACGAATCGTCCGTGATGTTTACGATGCCGAGGAGGTGGATCTTCCGTTTCATATCGCAAAAATAGTTATATTTGTGGAATTAAACGAAAACGGAATGCTCATCGTGCTGGAAGGCCTGGACGGGGCGGGGAAGTCCACCCAGGTCAAAAGACTCAAGGAATACCTGACCGGGCGCTGCGGGCAGCTGGAATACATCCATTTCCCGCGCTATGACGCCCCGGTATACGGCGACCTCATCGGCCGTTTCCTCAAAGGGGAATTCGGCAGCATCGAGGCCGTGCATCCGCAGCTGGTGGCCCTTCTGTTCGCTGAGGACCGGCACGGCGCCGCTCCGATGATGCGCAAGGCCCTGGACGAAGGGAAAGTGGTCCTGCTGGACCGTTATGTCTATTCCAACATCGCCTATCAGTGCGCCAAGCTCCCGCAGGGGGCGGAGCGCCTCCGTCTCCGTAACTGGATCTTCGACACGGAATATGGCTTTTTCGACCTCCCCGAGCCGGATTTGAACCTGTTTCTGGACGTACCTATCGACTTTGTGGAGAAAAGTTTGGCTGCGCACCGTGACGGTGCGGACCGGACGTATCTCCATGGAAGCCAGGACATCCATGAAGCCGACATCCGGTTCCAGCAGGCAGTCCGTGACCTGTACCGGTCCGAGGCGGCCCGCGATCCGCATTTCCTCCGCATCGACTGCGGAGATCCCGAAGGCCGGATGCTGCCTCCGGATGACATTTTCGCCAAGGTCCGTGCGGCCGTCGATCCCTATCTCGTATGAAAAAGGCACATCATAGACTCCGGCGCTTATGCGCCTTCCTCATCGGCCTGGTCTTCCTGGCCTCCGGTCTTCTGAAACTGCTGGATCCCGTCGGTACGGGGCTCATTATCAGCGAGTATCTCAAGTTTTTCCACATCGGATTCCTGCAGGGGGCTTCGAAGGCGCTCGGAATGGGGCTTTCGCTGCTCGAAGCGGCTACGGGGGCGGCCCTTGTCACCGGTGTTTTCCGGAAAACCACGGCCATCATCACCTCGGTGCTGGTCCTTTTCTTCACGGCCGTCACCTTCATCCTCTGGCTGGCGAATCCGGAAATGGACTGCGGCTGTTTCGGTGAGGCCATCCATCTCACCCACGCGCAGACCCTCCTCAAGAACCTGGTCCTGCTGGCCCTCGCCCTGGTCGCCTTCCTCCCGTTCCAGAATTTCGGCGTGTCCCGGAGAGGGAAGTATGTCGCTTTCTTCCTGGCGCTTCCGTCCCTCGTTTTCGCCCTCTGGTACAACCACCGGCACCTGCCGATGATCGACTTCACGGAGTTCGCTCCCGGCGTGGAACTCTTTGCTTCCCTGGACAACGACTACCAGGAAATGGATGGCAAGGTCCCGACCTTCATCTATGAGCGGGACGGCCAGCGGGGCTCCTTCTCGCTCAACAACCTGCCGGATTCCACATGGACCTTCGTGGGGGTGGATACCCTGAGCCGCAGCGTCTATCGGAGCGAGGACAAGCCCGTCCTTTCCTTCCGCGATGCGGAGGGAACCTATCAGGACGAGATGGCCGTCCTGGGCAAGGTCGTGACTTTCTCCGTGTACGACCCCGGCAAGGCCGACTGGCCATTGATCCGGGAGCAGGCGGCCGATGTCCGCGCCCAGGGCGCCACGCCGCTCGTCCTCACGGTCCCCGGCGAGGGCATTCCGCAGGACTTCCCGGTGTATTATGGCGATTACAAGCCCCTCATCACCCTGAACCGGGCGAACGGGGGTGCCACCTATATCGACAACGGCGAGATCATTTCCAAATGGAGCCCGAAGGACGTTCCTTCAGGCTCCGAGTGGACGGGTCTTCTGGAAAGGGACTCGGTGGATGCTTTCACCGACTTCACGGTGAAGCGCCGTATCAAGGCCCAGGGATTCGCCCTGTACCTCCTGGCGCTGCTTCTGCTGCTATAGCTTGTTGATCTCCGTATCCAGCCACGCGAGGCGCTGGGTGTAGAAATCCTTCATGTAGGCGACCGCCTCCGACCAGGAGGTGAAGTTGTCCGGCGGGTAGTAATACGAGCGATTCGCGCGCGGATTCTTCCCGCCCGAAACATTGTGGTCATAGGCCAGCTTGTTGTATTCCGTCATCTTGTCGATGAAGGCGGGAATCTTGTCCAGGCGGGGTTTCACCAGGTTCCAGCGGTCCTTGAGGGCCTGCACGAAGACCGGATCCTCGAACAGATACTGGTAGTAGCTCTTCCGGGAACCGTCCCAGTCCCCGTTTTCGAAGGAGCCGCCGCGGATCTTGATGAACCAGCCCTTGGGGCCGTCCATGCCGGGATCCAGGTTGAAGTCGTTGCCGATGTAGGAGCAGTTCCCGAGGGACAGGTCGAAGTCCCACACCAGGGGCATGAACAGCTTGGTGTCCTTGTCCTTGGCAAAGTAGGTGGAAAGGCGCATGCCGCCGTCCACGTTCATCGTCAGCTCGTGGACGATGTAGTTGCCGATGACGGTGTACAGGTCCAGCTTGGACTGGTAGCCGGTCTCCGGATCGAAGGAACGCTCCTTCAGGAGGCGCTCCACGTCGTTCACATACCCGGTGATGTAGGCCATCTGGGCCTGGGCGTCGGCCGAGTTGTCCGGATTGTTCCGATCCCCGAATTCGGGCTCCTTGAACTTGATCTTCTTCTGGAAGGTCTCGGTCCGGAAGTAGCGGTCGTAGTCGCCCTTGTTGTCGATTTCCAGGAGATAGCCGCCGTCGGTCTGGCCGGGCTCCACCACGGTGATGGGAATCTTGTTCTCCCGGTCCACCTCCTTGGCCTCCACCAGCAGGTAGCAGCCGCCGTATTTTCCGTTGAAGTAAACTTCAGCGGCGCGATACTTGGGCGTCCAGGGCATCGACACCATCCGGGCGATGCGCAGGGCGACCGCGTTCCGCAGGAGCGACGGGTCCTGGACGTCGGCCAGCAGCATCCAGTCCTTGTCTCCCTTCATTCCGAACACCTTCCGGTGGTCGGCGAGCTTGATCTTGTAGGAGTGCTTGATGCCTCCCTCGGCGTCGTAGGACGTGTTGCCGCGGCCGCGGATGCGCATCTGGAGCACCTGGGAGTCGGTTTCATAGTCCTTCTCGTTAGCGGTCTTGTACATCCCCTTGGGGTCGCGGAAGCGGACGGTGCCGTCCACCCAGGTGTATTCGCCCTCGGCCAGGCGCTGGGTTTCCTTCTCCCAGGTGATATCGATCCGCGGGAAGTCGGAGAGGGAACTGACGGTGTTGTAGGTGGGGTAGTCCGGCAGGCTGGCGCCCGTGTCCTCCCACGTGCGGTAGGTGGTGGGATTCGTGCCGGGGTCAGTGCCCGGATTGGTGCCGGGATCCGTTCCCGGGTCGGTCCCCGGATCCGTGCCCGGATCCTCCGGGCCCTTCACCGTGATCCGGCAGCGGGCGGAATGCCCGCCGTCCCGGGTCTTGACGGTGATGCTCGCGGCGCCGGGAGCCAGCGCCGTGACGAGGCCCTTCGCATCCACGATGGCGGCCTTGTCGTTGTTCGTGCTCCACTCCACGCCTTTTTCAGTGGCGTTCGCGGGAGAAATCACCGCTTCGAGCTGCAAAGTATCGCCCTCTTTGAGGGTGGCGGAAGCCGGCTGCACGGAAACGCTTTGCACAGAGACCGTTGCGACTTGTATCTCGTCCGGCTTACAGGACACGCCCGCAAAAGCGAGCGTGACAAAGGCCCAAAGGCCGATATTCCTGATTCTCATCGTCTTACAGACTCCTCTTGATTTCCACCACGGTGAATGCCTCGATGACGTCGCCGATGTGGATGTCGTTGAAGCGTTCCAGGGCGCAGCCGCACTCGAAGCCGGCGGCCACTTCCTTGGCGTCGTCCTTGCCGCGCTGGAGCGAGGCGAGGGCGCCGGTGTACACCACGATGCCGTCGCGGA
>CACYWN010000006.1 GCA_902778105.1 uncultured Bacteroidia bacterium | reverse complement strand
TTCTGAGGGCAAGCATCCAGCGCACGAGACTTGCTCTTCACTTCGAGCTGCTCGCGTCCTTTGCGGACCAACTGTTGAATAGTAGGCATAAATGTTTGTTAATAAATAAATTAGGTTTTGTTTCCCACCTTGCGGGAGTCTCCGTTCCGCAATTTGGGGCTGCAAAGATACGTAAAAAAATTTAATTAACAAAGTTTTCAACAGGCTGGTTTCAGTGTAAGTGTCCGGTTTAAACAGCGTTGCCGCGATGGGACGCACTTTTGTACACTGCCGCAGCGTACAGAAAAAACGCCCCTGCAGCACGATTCTCCGTACACTCCTCCGGAAAAAACCTCCTTTCCGCCTTTTTCACGGAGAAGCGTACAAAAAAAGATGTCCAGAAGGTCGTTCCTTTGCACACTGCGGCAGTGTACAAACACGGAACATTGTCAAAGCGCATGCTTTTTCTTATCTTTGTAGATATGAGAAGACTGCTATTCTTGACGGCCGTTGCTGCCGTAGCGTGCGGAACACAGGCTCCGCAGGAAGAAACAATGGAACAGCTTCGCAACCGGGTGGTTGACGTGGCAAAGGTTCAGACCGTGTATATGGACAGTTTACTGTCATCCCGAGCGACGCCGCAGGCGGAGTCGAGAAATCTGTGCCCCCGGACCTTCCAGGGCGACACGCTCGTGACCAGCGACATCGGATGGTGGTGCAGCGGGTTCTACCCGGGCGTGCTGTGGCAGGTGTACGAGGCGACGGAGGACACGCTGTTCCGGAACCTGGCCGTCAAGCATACCCTTCCCCTGGCAGGGCTGCTTGAGCGCGAAACCGACCACGACATCGGCTTCCAGCTGATGTCCTCATTCGGAAAGATGGCTCTTGATTGTCATTCCGAGCGGAGCGAAGGAATCTCTCCCGAAACCATCCTCGCCCGCGGCGCTGAAACCCTGGCGGGCCGCTTCATTCCCGAAGCCGGCATCCTCCGGAGCTGGAACGGCAGCCGCTGGAACATCCCCGTCATCATCGACAACATGATGAACCTGGACCTGCTGATGGTCTACGGCGACCGGACCGTGGCCGAAAAGCACGCGCTCACCACGGCGGCGAACCATTTCCGGGAGGACGGAACCACCTGGCACCTCGTCGATTACGCCGATGACGGGAGCATCCTGGGCAAGCAGACCGTCCAGGGCTATGCCGACGATTCAGCCTGGGCCCGCGGCCAGGCCTGGGCCCTCTACGGCTACGCCCAGATGGCGCAGCGGGAACGGGAGGCCGGAAACGAGGCGCTGGGGCAGCAGTTCTATGAGGTTGCCGCCAAACTGGAAGGCTGGATGCTTCCCCGCCTTCCCGAGGACGGCGTCCCCTATTGGGACTTCTCGCAGAAGGACCTCCGGGACGCATCGGCCGGCGCCATCCTCGCCTGCGGCTTCCTTCGGATGTGGAACCTGCGGGGCTGTCCCGCAGACGATCCCGCCCTCGCCATGGCCGGACGCATCCTCCGTACCCTCGCCTCTCCGGAATACCTCGCCGAGCCCCGCACGAACGGCGGCTTCCTGCTGAAGCACAGTGTCGGCAACCTCCCCGGCCGCTCCGAGGTGGACGTGCCCCTGACCTATGCCGATTACTACTTCCTCGAGGCGCTGCACCTGCTCCCCTCGGAGCACTGAGTCCGAAACCCCCATCGGGGTGTCGAATGGAAGTGATTAATATTCAATAGTTTATATGTTTTTGAGTGTTCTGATTTGCGCACACATAACTTCACAAACACCTGTCAATCAATGACATCCATTCGACGCCTCGTGCTATTGTCCTTCGTCCTGCTCTGTACGGCAGCCTTTGCGCAGATTCCCGAGCCGGGGCCGCACCCGCGGCTGCTGATGGCTGAGGGGGAAGAGCCGTCCATCGCCGCCGGAAGCCGGTTCGCCAAGGCCGACAGCATCATCGTCGCATTCAGCAATGCGGTGCTGGACGAGCCGCCGGTGACGCGGAAGATGATCGGCAAGCGGCTGCTGCACACCTCCCGGGAGGCGCTGAAACGGATTTTCTGGCTGGGGTACACCTACCGGACGCACGGCGGAGAAGCTTATGCCCGGCGCGCCATCGACGAGATGCTCGCCGCAAGCGCGTTTGACGACTGGAACCCTTCCCACTTCCTGGATGTAGGTGAGATGACGATGGCCCTCGCCATCGGCTATGACTGGCTGTACGGACAGATGTCGCAGCGCGAACGGGAGACGGTCGCGAAGGCCATCATCGACAAGGGCCTCCAGCCGGCCTCGAATGAGGCCGACGCGTGGTTCTACCGGAGCGAAATCAACTGGAACGCCGTGTGCAATGCAGGGATGGTGTACGGGGCACTCGCCGTCTGGGAGAAGGATCCGGAGTTTTGCCGGTCGATGCTGGAGAAGTCCCTGGAATCCAACAAGCTGGCCTATAAGGCCTACGAAGGTGGCGGTTATCCGGAAGGATACAACTACTGGGGCTACGGGACTTCCTTCCAGATCATGCTGGAGGCGGCCGTAGAAAGCGCCTTCCCGCAGAAATGGCCGGTCAGAGCCGGCTATGACGACGACGTGACCGTCATGCCCGGCCGGGCCGGGCATCTCCCGCCCGACTTCCTCTCCTCCGCCGACTTCGTCCGCTTCACCTCCACCCCGGCGGGAAACTGTTACAGCTTTTCGGACTCCTACCGGAAGGCCAGCGGGCAGTACATGCAGGCCTGGATGATGACCCGCACGGGCGATTCCTCGCTCCTGTACCCGGAAATGCGGATCATGGAAGACACCGGTTACAAGCGCCTGTGCGAGGAAAGGCTGTTCCCGATGTTCCTTATCTCGCTGAGCCGGATGCCCGGTTTCGAAATCTCCCCGCCTGAAAAGCATTACTACGAGTGCGGCGGCACGACGCCCATCTTCGTCTACCGCAGCGGCTGGACTTCCCGGAACGACGACTATCTGGGCGTCAAGGGCGGTCTCTCGATGTCCAGCCACTCGCACTGCGACCAGGGGTCTTTCTACTTCGAATCCGACGGTGTCGCCTGGGCGACCGACCTCGGGATGCAGGACTACAACTCGCTGGAATCGGCCGGCGTGGACCTTTGGGACATGACCCAGGACAGCGAGCGCTGGGAGGTTTTCCGTATCGGCCCGTTCTCCCATAACATATTGACGATCAACTGGAAAGCACCCAAGGTGAACCGCGTCATCAATCTACTCCGGACGCGGAAGCCGGACGTTCCGTCCGCGGCGGATCCCGCCGGAGCGGAGCTGTATCTGCGTCCGGCCTATGACGACGACCTCGCCGATTACCGGCGGGAGGTGCTCTTCGACGGAGAGGACCTTCACGTCGTGGACTATCTGCAGGCCGGGGATTCCACCTGTACCATCCGCTGGGCCATGTGCACGGAGGCCGAGGCCACCCTTTCCGACGGCCGGTTCCTGCTGCGTGCCGATGGAAAATGCCGGAGCCTGTCCGTCACGACGGAAGGGTCCACACCTGAAATCACGCCGCATCTCTGGCCGACGACCTACGACGCCGAGGCTCCGGACCTTGAGGGCATGCAATACCTCCACCCGACCGACGTTCCCAACCCGGGAACCGCGCTCCTCGGTTACACCTTCACCCTGCTGCCCCGCCAGAAAGTCGTGCTGCACAGCGTGTTGTCCAAGGAGCTGTAATCAGAACCGGTAATAGATAAAAGGCTGGATGTCGCCGGCGCGCAACTGGATCACGAGCTGGACGGCGATGACGAAAACCAGGAAGATGACCACCCAGGGAAGGCGGGTGAAACGGGCCTGCGCCCGATTGTAGAGCCGGGGCGGGAGGAGGAGCCCTGCGACGGAAACGGCCAGCAGGATGCACCAGAGCCTGCGGGTAGCCCAGAACGGAGCGGCGTAGGCAAGGTCGAACGTCGTGAATATCCGCGTGAAAATCTCCCGGCAGTCCAGCAGGCTGCCGGCACGGAAGAATACCCAGCAGACCGTGACGAAAGCCATCGTCAGCAACCAGCCGAAGGCCTTCGACCATCCGTTGTCCGGAATCTTCCTGAGCCAGGGGCGGCACAGCTTGTGCACCACCAGGCCCAGGCCGTGCAGGGCGCCCCAGATGACGAACATCCAGGTGGAGCCGTGCCAGAGGCCGGCCACCACCATCGTCAGGAAATTGTTCACGAGGGTCCGGACTTTCCCCTTCCGGTTGCCGCCCAGCGGGATATAGACATAGTCCCGGAACCAGGTGGACAGGGAGATGTGCCACCGCCGCCAGAATTCGGTCAGGTTGACCGACCGGTAAGGGAACAGGAAGTTGTCGTCCAGGCGGAAGCCCATCAGGGAGGCGATGCCGATGGAAAGGTCGCTGTAGCCCGAGAAGTCCAGATAGATCTGCATCGTGTAGCCCACGGCGGCCATCAGCAGCTCATAACCGGAATAGGAAGCCGGGCTGTCGAAAGCCAGGTTGTTGTACACGGCCAGGTAGTCGGCCAGGACCCCCTTTTTCAGCAGGCCGAGCACGATGAGCCAGAGACCCAGGCGCAGTTCATGGCGCGTGGCGGGTTCCGCCCGGCGGATCTGGGGCAGGAAGCGGCCCGCCCGCGTAATGGGACCGGCCAGCAGCAGGGGGAAGAAGGACAGGTAGAAGCAGAATTCCAGGAAGTCCGGATGCCCGTCATACTTGCCCCGGTACACGTCCACGGTATAGCTGATCGCTTGGAAAGTATAGAAGGAAATGCCGATGGGTAGGACGATGTCGCCGACGGCGAAGTTGCTGTCCAGCAGCGGGTTCAGGATTCCTTCGACCAGGAAGCCGCTGTACTTGAAATACACGAGGGCGGACAGGTCGGAGAGGATGGTCAGGGCCAGCAGCCACCCCCGCCCCCGGCGGGCCCGGCGCATCGCCTCCGTCAGGAAATAATTGACGGCGGCCGTGGCGGGAAGGAGCAGCATCAGCCACCCGTTCGCCTTCCAGAAAAAGAACAGGTCAAACGCGATCACCCACAGGAGCATCGCCTTCCGGGACCACTGCCTGAAGCAGATGTAGACCAGGAAGAACACGCAGAACGCGAACCAGAAACCGACGCTGAGAAAGTTCATGGCCGCTAGTCTTTAGGCGAAGAGAGCTGGGTGAAACCGTGGGTCTCCGGGGTGCCCTTGGGCGGGATTTCCCAACGGATCGGATGGGCGCAGGAGTCGCGCAGCCAGACGGAAACGGAGTCCGCCCAGGTCTTGTAGGACGACATCGTGGGATGCGCGCCATCTTCCGCCCGCTGATACTTGAGCCGCAGGCTGGGATAGTAACGCTTCTTCCCGCAATGCTTGAGCAGGATGTCGTTGATGCCCGTATCCTTCTTCCAGTTGGGCGGGCCGATCCAGATGAAAGGCAGGTCGCCCATCTCCCGGACCATCTCGCCGACGGCGGCGTCCCGCTCCTCGATGTTGCGGACAAACAGTTCGTTGGAACCGATGCACAGGAAGATATAAGTGGGATTGAATTTCCGGATGAAAGCGCTCAGCGTATCCGTCCGCGCCCAATACTTGGAAGAGGAACTGTACCAGGCGACGACTTCCATCGTGTGGCCGTTGGCCGTCGCGTACTGCGACATCCGGTGACGCAGTCCTCCGGCCATGGAATCGCCCACGAACAGAATCCGGTGGGAAGTGGTGTCGCGCGTATCCGCCTCGGGGACGACCACCGGCGGGAGGAAGGTTTTCATGGCGGCCGTGTCCACCTTCTCGGGCTCCCAAGCGCTGAGGTCGATCCGGCGAAGGCCTTTTTCGGGGTCTTCCGCCGGACTGTACCGGGCGAATGCCGCAAAACAGAGCAAGGCTCCGGTAATGACGGCAAAAGCTGAAAGGGAATGTTTCATGCCTTTTTCCTGAAATTCTCGTAAAGATACAAAAAATACGCGTTCTAGCGCTCGTAGGCGAGGCGTTCGGTGCCGTCGGTGAGCCAAATGACCCCGCAATACGTGAATCCGGCCGCGTCGATGACGTGCTGCATGATGCGGTTGTCGCGGTGCGTGTCGATCCTCAGATGCGGGAAACGGGCCGCAGCAAAGTCGATGATGGCGGAGAAAACCCCATGCACGTCCGGGTAGCTGGCGATGCGATGGAGGACGCCGTAAGGCTCGTCGGTGAGCCAGGCACCCTCGATATGGTCGTAAGTGGGTTCGGGCGAAGGGAGGAGGGCGAAGTAGGCGACGGGCGTTTGCTCGACTCCGCTTTCGGCTCCGCTCGAAAGGACAATCCTGTCATCTCGACCAAGCGAAGCGCGTGGAGAGATCTCGTCACTTAAAATGACGTACCCGCCGCCTCGGTCGATGTCACGCAGGAGAAGGTCCTCCCCCGGGAAACCCGGGGCGGACCACTGCTCGAGATTGCCGTCTGCGCGCATGATGGCCTTGGCGGCCTCGAAGACAGGCAGCACGGCAGGGAGGTCGGACGGCAAGGCGGAACGGATACGGAACCGGACCGGGGAACAGATTCCTTCGCTCCGCTCGGAATGACAATCCCCTACCACTTGTCGTAGTGGATGTTCTCCGGTTTCCACTTGTCCTTGGGCCGGTCGTCTCCGGCGGGATAGCCGCACGGGACGATGCAATACGGGGAGACGTTGTCCGGAAGGCCCAGGGCCTCGCGGGCGGGGCCCATCCGGTCCTCATAGGGGTAGCAGGCGGTCCAGACGGCACCGAGGCCCAGCGCTTCGGCGGCGAGGAGCAGGTTCTCCGTCGCGGCGGCGCAGTCGGCCGTCCAGTTGCCGTTCTCCATCTCCACCTCTTCGGCATCGGGCTGGCCCCACGGCTTGCGCATCATCGTGGTCTCGCCGCAGACGACGAACACGACCGGGGCCTGGGCGATCATCTTGTTGAATCCGCCGGCCAGGGCCTCCTTCACCGCCTGGTCGCGGACCACGACGAAGCGCCAGGGCTGGAGGTTCATGCCGGTCGGAGCGGCCATCGCCGCCCGGAGAATCTGCTCGACCTGCTGGTCGGACACAGCCTGGTCCGTGTAGGAACGCACGCTCTTGCGGGAGAAAATGACCTCGAAAGCGGAAGGTTCCGCCGTTTCCTGCTGCTTCGGCGCACAGGCGGCCGCAGCGACCAGGAGGGAAGCTAAGACAGACATCTTTGCAATACGCATAATCCAAGTTTTTTATGGAGCAAAGATAATCATTTCTCCCGCTCCTTCCGTCAAAAACTATTGTCGAAGTGCCGAAGAATCCTTATCTTCGCATATTATGACCAAGAAACCGTTCCTATGCCTCCCCGCCGCGGGTTTCACCGTGGCCATACTCCTGTCCCTCTCCCTTGCCGCCTCCGCCCAGCCTGTCGGACGAGTCCTTTTCAACGAAGGCTGGACCTTTGAAAAAGACGGTGTCCAAAAGACCGTCGACCTGCCCCATGACTGGGGCGTAGAAGGGGCGTTCCGGCAGGAATACCCCGGCGAATCCGGCAAACTCGCCTGGTGGGGGAAGGCCGTTTATACGAAGCAGGTGACCGTCGGCCTGGAAGAACTGCTCACCAAGGACATCGACCTGGAAATCGACGGGACGATGTCGCACGCGACGGTGTCTGTGAACGGGGTCGACCTGAGCGGCTGGCCGTATGGTTACGCCTCCTTCGCCGTCCGCCTGAATCCGGCCCTGAGAGCCGGTGAGAATACGGTTTCCATCCACATCGACAATCCGGAGGAATCCTCCCGCTGGTATCCCGGCGGCGGCATCTACCGGAATGTCTGGCTCACCAAGACGAACAAGACCTCCGTCGCCCACTGGGGGACTTACATCACGGCGGAACCCCGGAACATCCGGAACATCGCGAAGATCGCCACGAAGTCCGAACAGATGGTGGCCGACGCGGCCGTCACCCTCCGTGTCACCCTCAAGCACACCGGTGAAAAGACCGTCGGCATGGTCCGGACGCAGATTCTCCGCCAGGAGCATTACCGCAGCCCCGATGCGAAGGACCTCGTCGTGGACCGGGTCGTCGCCGAAACCCGGAGCATCGAATACATCGAAGACGGGAAGACGGTCATCCAGACCTTCGACCTGGAGAACGCACGCCTCTGGAGCCCGGAGCATCCGGAACTGTACCTGGTCCGCACGACCGTGGAAACGCCCGACGAAGTGCTGGACAAGTACGAGACGCCCTTCGGCATCCGCAAGGCCGAATGGAAGGCCGACGGATTCTACCTTAACGAAGAGAAATACTTCCTGAAGGGTGTCTGCCTGCATCACGACGCGGGCGCGCTCGGCGCCGCCTGGAACGACGACGCCTGGGTACGCCGCTTCGGAATGCTCAGGAAGATGGGCTGCAACGCCATCCGGACTTCCCACAATCCCCCGGCGCCGGAGTTTCTGGACCTGTGTGACCGGATGGGCTTCCTGGTGCTGGACGAACTGACGGACACCTGGACGGTTCCCAAGAAGAAAAACGGCTATGCCGTACTGTTCGACGAGTGGGTGGAGAAAGACCTCACGGCCATGATCCACCGCGACCGCAACCACCCGTCCGTCATCGCCTGGTCCATCGGCAACGAATGCGGCGAGCAGGGGGACAGCACCAAATGGTGGATCCCGAAGATGCTCACCGACCTCTGCCACCGGGAGGACCCGACGCGGCCCACCACCGCCGGCAACGACAACCCCTGGGCCGCCAGCCAGGGCTACGCCGCCACCATCGACGTCTACGGCTTCAACTACAAGCCGCACCTGTACGCGGAGTTCGTGAAAAGCCACCCCGGCCAGCCGGTCTACGGTTCGGAAACGGCCTCCTGCATCTCCACGCGCGGCTATTACCGCTTCCCGGTGGAGCAGGAAAAGGGCAAGGGCTGGTCGATGGACGCTCCCTTCCAGGTGAGTTCCTACGACCTGTACGCCCCCGGATGGGCCTCCAAGCCCGATTACGAATGGGAATACGAGGACGTGGTCCCGCAGTGCGCCGGCGAGTTCGTATGGACCGGCTACGACTACCTGGGCGAACCCACGCCTTTCAACATGGACCCTTCCGTCCTGACCAACTTCCACTCCGAGGAGGAGAAGGAGGCCTTCAAGAAAATGGTCGCGGGCTGGGGCCAGGCGATCGCCGAGGTCCCGCTTCCCTCGCGGAGCTCCTATTTCGGCATCATCGACCTCGCCGGATTCCCGAAGGACCGCTACTGGCTGTACCAGGCCCGCTGGCGTCCGGACCTGCCGATGGTGCACATCCTGCCGCACTGGACCTGGCCCGGCCGGGAAGGCCAGGTGACCCCGGTCCACGTCTATACCTCCGGCGACGAGGCCGAACTGTTCGTCAACGGCAAATCCCAGGGCCGGAAGGCGAAGGAGGGCTACCGCATCGTCTGGGACGACGTGGTCTATGAGAGCGGCGAACTGACGGTCGTCGCCTGGAAGGACGGCAAGACCTGGGCCACGGAATCCCTCCGCACCGCCGGACCGGCAAAACAGACCGTGCTGGAGACCGATTTCGCCGGCAAGGACCTGACTTTCGTCAGCGCCCGGATCGTCGACAAGGACGGAACGACCGTCCCCGATGCGGACAACCTGCTGACTTTCAAGGTGGATGGTCCCGCCGTCCTCGTCGCGACGGACGCCGGGGACCCTACCTCCCATACGCCTTTCCACAGCCCTGAGATCCGGGCCTTCCACGGTCTCGCTTCCGCCATCGTCCGGCGCACCGGACCCGGTCCCGTCACCGTCTCCGTCACCGCCAGGGACCTGAAATCCGAAAAAATCATCCTGAAATGAGAAAGATCCTGTTCCTCCTCGCCCTCCTGCCGGGCCTGTACGCCGCCGCGCAAAGACCCGGGCACGAATCCAACAAGGTTACGACGGCCAATTACGACCTCGCCGAACGCTTCTCCCAGAAGAAGGTCGGCCAGATGGTCTACTCCACCCGCATCACCCCGCACTGGTTCGCCGGCAGCGACCGCTTCTGGTACAGTTGGAAAACCGCCGAGGGCACGAAATACTGGCTCGTAGACCCGGCCGCCGGCCGCAAGAGCGAGATCTTCGACCTGGAAAAGCTCGCGATGCAGGTCACTGAAATCACCCGCGACCCCTATGACGCCGCCCATCTTCCGCTGCGGCTGGAGCTCAAGGAGGACAAGTACTTCCAGTTCGACATCACCTCCAAGACCGAGAAGAAAGACTCCACGGGCAAGGGGACGGGCAAGTTCGTGACCTACCGGTTCTACTACGACATCGCCACGAAAAAGCTCACCTGGGACACCGACGAGCACAACCGGAAGTACCCGATGTGGGCCAATGTCTCCCCCGACGGGACCAAGGGCGTCTATGTCAAGAACCACAACCTGTACCTGATGGACTCCACCTCGCTCCGCAAGGCGGCGAAGGACGAGAAGGACAGCACCCTCGTGGAAATCGCCCTGACAACCGACGGCACGGCCGACTTTTCCTGGGACGGAAACAACTATTCCGGTGACACCGAGACGGATTCCACCGCCCGTCACTTCGCGGCCGTCGAATGGTCACCGAACGGAAAGAAATTCGCGACTTTCCGGTGGGACATGTCCATGGTCAAGCCTTTCTGGGTGATCAATTCCGTCACGGAGCCGCGTCCCACGCTGGAAACCTACAAGTACCAGATGCCGGGCGAGCCCGGTCCCACCCCGTTCCTGTACGTGATGGACACGGAAGGGAACAGGCAGGCGGTGAAGGTCATCGCCTTCAAGGACCAGGAATGCAGCATCCTGAGCGCCGAAAGGAAGGCGAAGGACGCCTATCTGGAATACCGGGGAGCCAAGTGGATGGGCGATGACGACCATTTCTGGCTGGTCCGCCAGAGCCGCGACCTCAAGCGGCTGGACCTGTGCCGGGTGGACGTGGGTTCCGACTCCACGAAAACCATCGTTTCCGAACGGATGAACACCTATGTGGAGTACCGCAGCCCGCGCTTCCTTCCGGACGGCAGTTTCGTCTGGTGGTCCGAGCGCAACGGCTGGGCGAACCTGTACCTTTACGGCCCTGACGGCACGCTCAAACGCAACCTCACCGAAGGGGCCTTCCACGTGGACGACGTCCTCGCGGTGGGTGACGGTTATGTCCTGCTCTCAGCCTGCGGCGTGAACAAGACGGAGAACCCGTACCAGATGCATACCTTCCGGGTTCCCCTCGCCGGGGGCGCGATGCAGCAGCTGGACATGGACGACATGTACGTGGCCGCCGACGCGTCGGACGACGCCCGGTATTTCGTGGCGAACTGCTCCCGCGTGGACTGCAAGCCGTTCGCGGTCCTGTATTCCGCCGCCGGCAAGCGGACGGACCTGGAGGAGGCCGACTTCAGCCAGCTCTTTGCCGCCGGCTACAAGTTCCCGGAACGCTTCGTCGTGAAGGCGGCCGACGGCATCACGGACCTCCACGGGGCCATCTACAAGCCCTTCGACTTCGACTCCACGAAAGTCTATGCCCTGGCGGATTACGTCTATCCCGGCCCGCAGGTGGAGGCCAACACCGTCTATTGGTCCAGCGGCATGACCCGCACCGACCGCCTCGCCCAGCTGGGGATGATCGTCATCACCGTGGGCAACCGCGGCGGCCATCCGGACCGCTCCAAGTGGTACCACAACTACGGCTACGGGAATCTCCGCGACTACGGCCTGGAGGACCAGAAATACGCCATCCAGCAGCTGGCCGCCCGGCACAAGTACATCGACATCAACCGCGTGGGCATTCACGGTCACTCCGGCGGCGGATTCATGTCCACGGCCGCCATCCTCCAGTACAACGACTTCTTCAAGGCGGCCGTCTCCTGCGCCGGCAACCACGACAACCGCATCTACAACCGCTGGTGGAGCGAACAGCACCACGGCGTCGCCGAGAAGATCGAGAAAGGCGACACCACTTTCGTGTACAAGATCGAGACGAACCCGCAGATCGCCGCCCGCCTGAAGGGGCACCTGATGCTGGTCCACGGCGATACGGACAACAACGTGAACCCGGCGAACTCCATCCGCGTGGCGAACGCCCTTATCCGGGCCAACAAGCGGTTCGAATACGTCCTCCTGCCGGGCCAGCGCCACGGATTCGGGGACATGAACGAGTGGTTCTTCTGGAAGATGGCCGACCACTATGCCCGCTGGCTGATCGGCGACAAGCGAGAACGTCCCGTCGACATTGAAGAATTGAATAATGACTGATATGACCATGAAAAGATTGTTCCTTTTTCCGGCGCTCCTGCTGCTCGTCACCGGCTGCGCCCTGAAAACCGCCACGTTCACCGATGAACAGGCGATGCCCCTGGAGGAGGGGCGGACCGATTCGCTTTCCCTGTACATCTCCCTCGAGTATCCCGTGAAGGGAACCGGGGAAGAAGCGCTCGCCGCCATCACGAAAAGCATCCTCAATTCCGCCTTCGACCTGGAAGAAGAGCCGGGGACCGTGGAGGAAACGGCCCTCCGCTATGAGGAAAACCTGCAGGACGAGTATTTCAACGAGAGCGAAGCCCTGACCGGTGAGCCGGCCGACGGTTTCTTCTCCTGGGAAGACCAGGTCAACGGCTACTTCTCCGGCAGCTACCGGAACCTGGTCTCCTACATGGTGGAGTACTACAGCTTCCGGGGCGGCGCGCACGGAATCAACACGATGACCCCGGTCGTCTTCGACAAAAAGACCGGAAAGACCGTCCCCGAGGAAGAGTTTTTCGCCGACGGATACCGCGCACCGGTCGCCGCCCTCATCCAGGCGCACCTTCCGGAAGCCCTGGAGAATGACGACGAAACCCTGGGCGAGCTCTTCGAACCCGACCTCGTCGGCCCCAACGGCCTGTACGAGGTGACCAAGGAGGGCGTCACCTGGTACTACCAGCCCTACGACATCGCCCCTTACTACCTGGGCGTCATCTCCGTTACGGTCCCCTGGAAGGAGCTGAAGTCCTATGTCCGGGAATAATCGGGATTGCCTGCGGGACGTGAGCCTGCGCTTCGTCGGCCTGCACTACGAAACGAGCCTGTATGAACTGCAGGGCCCGCATTTCACCAACCGCTATTACATCCTGAGCGGGTCCGGAACCCGCCAGCTGATGGCCTTTCCCGAAGTCGTCGGCTTCGATTCATACCTGTCGATGCTTCCCGCCACCGTCGCCGCCCTCCGCCTCCTTTTCCCTGGCTCGGGCGGCGATGTCGATATCCTCACCATCCTCCGCGGCGGACTGAACTATCCGGTGGAGGAGGCGTGCGCCCGGAACGGCATCCGGGTGCGGGACATCCATTTCGTCTCCTGCGAACGCATCATCGAGGACCACATCATCACCGGACTGGACATCAAGTACGAAAAGATCCGGGTCACCCGCGACCGGACGCTCGTCATCGGCGACATCATTGCGACGGGGGACACCCTCCGGCTGTGCCTGAGCCAGGTGGTGGACCGTTTCCGCCGGCGGGGCGGCAGCATCCGCAAGATCATCTTCTTCACCATCGGCGGCACCCGCGCCATCGACCTGATGGAGAAGATGACCGGGGAGATCCGGGCGGTCTTTCCGGATTTCGAGGGCTTCGAATGCTTCTTCTACGAGGGCGTTTTCACCGTCTACGAGGACAAGGGCGTTTCCGGGATCAACGTCCCGGACATCGACTTCGGCTGGAAGGGCGGGGTCATCGCCCCGGAATTCCGACGCTTCGTGCTGGGGCATCCCTACGCCCTGCTCGAAAAGTGCATCATCTACGATGGGGGTGCCCGGCGGTACGAGATCCCGGTCCATTTCCACGAGGCGCTGGAATACTGGGAAGGCCTCTGGGGCCGGGCCGACCGCATCGACCCGGAGAAGCTGGTTGCCGAAAAACTGGGCTACGACCGGCCGCTTTCCTACGGGGAATGGCTGGAGGTGACCCATTTCAAGGAGCTCCCGGAAACCGGGCTCCTGGACCTGTGGAACGAAGAGACGGGACTGCTGGAGAATGCGTCCGCCCTGTCGCTGGAAACCATCGCGATGCAGCGGATCAACTCGATCACTACAATCCTTCAACAATATGAGTGACAAAAAGATGACGGACGTCGACTACACGTCCTCACCGGTCGACAAGGCCGGCCGCAAAAGCAACCTGAGCATGTTCATGGTCATGCTCGGATTCACCTTCTTCTCCGCCAGCATGTGGGTGGGCCAGCAACTGGCCTCCGGACTGGACTGGTGGGGCTTCGTCTGGGCCCTCCTCCTCGGAGGTCTCATCCTCGCGGCCTATACGGGCACCCTGGGCTGGATCGGTGCGGAAAGCGGCCTGTCGCTGGACATGCTCGCCCGCCGGAGCTTCGGCACCAAGGGCAGCTGGCTTCCCAGCGCGATGATCAGCTTCACCCAGACCGGCTGGTTCGGCGTGGGTCTCGCCATGTTCGCAATCCCTGTGGCCAAGGAACTGATGGGCCTGGAGGTGACACCGGATTCGATGCCCTGGCAGGGATACCTGCTGGTCGCGATCGCGGGCGTCCTGATGACCGCCAGCGCCTATTTCGGCATCAAGAGCCTCACGATCATCAGCTACATCGCCGTTCCCGCGGTCGCCATCCTGGGTACCGTGGCGATGGTCATGGCCGTCCAGCGGGGCGACGCCGGCCTCGTGGAGCAGTTCGCGAAGGGCACCAAGGACCTCGGGGTGATCGCCGGTGCGGGACTCGTCGTGGGAAGCTTCGTGTCGGGCGGCACGGCCACGCCGAACTTCACGCGGTTTGCCAAGAACGGGAAGGTGGGCCTCTGGATCACCGTCGTGGCCTTCTTCATCGGCAACTCGCTGATGTTCCTCTTCGGCGCCGTGTCCAGCATCTATGTGGGCGGAAACGACATCTTCGAGGTGATGCTGAACCTCAACCTGTTCTACCTCGCCGTCCTCGTCCTGGGCCTGAACATCTGGACCACCAACGACAACGCCCTGTACACGGCGGGACTCGGGCTTTCCAACATCTTCGGCCTGTCGAAGAAAACGTGGGTCATCATCTCCGGCTTCATCGGCACGATGGCCGCCGTGTGGCTGTACTGGAACTTCTGCGACTGGCTGAACGTGCTGAACTGCACCCTGCCGCCGGTGGGCATCATCCTCATCCTGCACTATTTCTTCAACCGGGGCAAGGATATCCGGGAACCCGTCGTGGACTGGAGCGCCGTCATCGGCGTGATCGCCGGCGCCGTGGTCGCGAACCTCGTGCACTGGGGTTTCGCCTCCATCAACGGCATGGCGGTCGCCGCCCTGTGCTGGTGCGCAGGACAACTGTTCAAGAAGAAGTAAAGAGGGATTTTCCTACCCTTTACCCTTTCGAAGCGATGCACTCGATCTCCACGAGGGCACCCTTCGGAAGGGTTTTTACGGCGACGGCCGAGCGGGCGGGGAAGGGCTCGGAGAAGAACTGCGCATAGACGCCGTTCATCGCGGCGAAGTCGCCCATATCGGCCAGGAAGACCGTGGTTTTCACGACATGGGAAAGCGAAAGACCCGCGGACTCCAGGATGGCGCTTGCGTTCAGGAGCGACTGGCGGGTCTGTGCTTCGACGCCGCCTTCCGGAAAGGCTCCGGTAGCCGGGTCGATCGGTAACTGGCCGGAAACGAAGACAAGGCCGATGCCGCTGTCGACAGCCTGGCTGTAGGGTCCGATGGCCGCAGGTGCGGCGGAGGTGCTGATGGGTTTCATGGTTTCTGTATTGCTTGTAGGATGGCCGCCACCCGGGCAGCCGAGGTAATCTTTTTTCCGTCAATGACTTCCGATGCGGAAGCATGGATTTCCGTGCAGCCGGTCAGGCGGAGGGTCCGGGCGGCATTCGCGGGCGTGACGCCGCCGCCGGGCAAAATGATGATCCGTTCCCCGGCACGCTTCCGGAGTTCGCGCAGCATGTCCGCCCCTTCCGTGACGGTAGGCCCCTGGCCGGAGGTGAGGATGCGGCGGCAGCCCAGGCCGATGATCTTCTCCAAGGCTTCGAAAGGCCGGCGGCATGCATCGAAGGCCCTGTGGAAAGTGACCGGCTTGTCTACGGACGCCAGCAGCCGTTCCATCGCGGCTTCGTCCACGTCGCGGGAAGGAGTCAGGGCTCCCACGACAATCCCGTCCGCACCGGCCTCCAGGGTCTGTCCGGCCTGCACGGCCATGGTTTCAACCTCGTCCGGGGCATAGACGAAATTCCCCGCACGGGGACGGACGAGGACATGGACGGTCAGGGAAGGATAGCGGCCCTTGACCGCTTTCAGCCAATCCACGGGCGGGGTGAGCCCGTCCACTTCCAGGGCCGAACACAGTTCGATCCGCCGCGCGCCGCCGGCTACGGCCGCATCGACGCTTTCCAAGCCGCCGCAACAGACTTCCAGCAGCGCCATCTCAGTGTTTCAGGTGGATTTTGACCAGCTCCCGCTTGGTCTCCGAGCCATAGGCGTATTCCCCGACATCGATGCTGTCCAGCAGGTACAGGTCGCTCCCCTTGAACAGGGTGGACTGGGCGGTGGCGCGGATGTCCCTGGCCTTGTCCATCGACTCCTTGGGAACGATCAGGTGGCAGGGGATCAGGTAGGCGACCGGATTGACAGCGACGGCATGCGCCACCGGACGGACGCCCTGCGGATTGCCGCACAGGACGGCGAGGTCGGTGTAGCTGTACAGCCGGGGCTCCAGGCGGAACAGCGTCTCCCAGACCCGCAGCTGGAATTTCGTGCCGAACAGACGGAAGTCCTCCCATTGGACACGGCCGGAAAGGGCGACGAGCTCCTCCGTCGAAATCTTGTGCGTTGAGACGGCGCCCACGCTCGAGGGAGGCAGCTGGGCAACCTTCGCGGCGATCTGCGCGAAGTGGCCGTAATCGGCGGAGACCGACGCGATCCGTCCGTCTATCTCCGTGACAATCCATTCGGTAACCATATGTACAAAGATACGGTTTAACCGGGAAATAATCAACCCATTAGCGTACTCAATTTCAGGGGTGAACGGCGTTTTTTCGCGTTCCATCGACAAATAAACGAAATAATCCGTATTTTTGCAGTCGTTATGGCAAAGCACACGCCGAACATATCGACCCAGACGTGGGCGGACCTGCTGGTCTGCCTCCTCGTCCTTCCGGGCCTGGCCGCCGTCTTTCCCCTGGAAGAATGGATCGGATGGCGGGCAACGGACGTTGTCCTCTGCCTGGCCTGGACCTACCTGTGCTGGTATCTCGGCCGGCACATCCTGCCGGGCATGTTCGCGGCGGGGAAAGGACGGCGCTGGAGCGGAATCGCCATCCTGTTCCTGACGGTGGTCGTCACCTTCCTGATGACCCTGAGGCAGGTACCCTTCCCGCAGGAAAGCGGGGCGGACCGGCCTGCGCGCCTGTATCTGTACCAGCAGGCAATCTGGGTCCTGTACATCTCCGCGATGGGATGCGGACTGGCCACCGGACTGCTGGCCAGGAAACTCCGCGAGCAGGCAGGCCTCCGAAGCGCGGAAGAGGAATCGCTGGCCGTCCGGGCGGCGGTGGAAACCCGCGCCGCCGCGGCCGTCGCCGGGGAGACCGTGACGGTCAAAGCCGATTACAGGGATGTGACCATCCCGCTCGGCGCCATCCAGTACATCGAAGCCAGGAACAACTACGCCTGCATCCACCTGGACCACCAGGACGACATCGTCTCCCAGATCACGATGAAATCGCTGCTGGAGATGCTTCCCGAAGGCAAGTTCGTGCGGATCCACCGTTCCTACATCGTCCCGCTCCACCGGATCGAGAGCAAGAAGGCCTCCTCCGTCAAGCTGATCGGCGTGGAGACCCCCCTCCCGGTCGGGCGGGCCCATAAAGAGAACCTGAGATGAAGCCGCAGGGAAGTCAGGACTCCTCCTTTTACAACGGCGGCCGCAAGACGCACTGGGCCGTTGTCGCCATTGCCATGATCGGTTCCTGCATGTCGGGCGTGACCTTTGTTTCCGTCCCGGGCATGGTGGGCACGAGCGGATTCGGCTACCTGCAGATGTGCCTCGGCTTCTTCCTGGGCTATCTGGTGATTGCCTTCGTCCTGACCCCCCTGTACTTCAGGCTCAATGTCGTTTCCATCTACCAGTACCTGGAGGAACGCTTCGGCCGGGCCTCCTATAAGACCGGCGCCTGGTTCTTCTTCTTCTCCAAGATGCTGGGGGCGGCGGTCCGCCTGTTCCTGGTGTGCCTGACCGTGCAGCTGCTCCTTTTCGATCCGCTGGGCCTCCCTTTCTGGCTGAACGTCCTCTGCAACGTGGCGGTCTGCCTGGCGATCACCTTCCGCGGCGGGGTGAAGTCCGTCATCGGAGTGGACGTCGTCAAGACCGCCTGCATGATCGTGGCGGTCATCCTCGCCATCGTTTTTATCGGGAAGGACCTCGGGGCCGTCCGGATCCACGAGAAGGTGTTCTTCTTCGATGACCTGAACCACCCGCAATACTTCTGGAAACAGCTGCTGGGCGGACTGTTCACCGTGGTCGCCATGACCGGCCTGGACCAGGACATGATGCAGCGGACGCTCGCGTGCAGGAATTACAGGGACTCCCAGAAAAACCTGGTCGTGAGCAGCCTCCTGCAAACGGTTGTCATCGCAGGTTTCCTGTGCCTGGGCTCGCTTCTGTACCAATTCGCCGCCGCGCACGGCATCACCGAGACCGGGGACCGTCTCTTCCCGGCCGTCGCGACCGGCGGCTGCCTGCCCGCCATCGTGGGCGTATTCTTCGTCACGGGTTTCATGATCAGCGCCTACGGCGCGGGCGGGTCGGCCCTGACCTCCCTCACGACCTCCTTCACGGTGGATATCCTGGACAAGGCCGGCGACGTGAAGGTCCGGAAAGGCGTCCACCTGATGATGGCGGTGCTGATGGCCGTCACCATCATCGCGTTCAACGCCCTGAACAGCACCAGCGCCATCGACGCGGTGTACAAGCTGGCCAGCTACACATACGGCCCCCTTCTGGGGCTGTTTGCCTTCGGAATCCTGACCCGGAAAAAGGTGAAAGACCGCTATGTCCCGCTCGTGGCCCTGGCAGCACCGGTCCTCTGCCTGGTCCTCCAGCTCAATTCGGAGCGGTGGTTCAACGGCTACCGGTTCAGCTATGAACTGCTGGTGATGAATGCCGGACTGACCTTCCTCGGCCTGTGCTGCCTTATTCAGCGCGACGGGCCAGCGCGAGGGGAACCGGCCTCCCGTCGATGAAGGCCGTGATCTCCGCGTCCGGGAAACCGAGTTTGCGGATGGGGTTGAGCTGCGCAAGCGCCTCCCGGAACGTCCGGAACACGCCGACGCTGTAGGTATACTTCAGCGAGGAAGTCAACCGCTCATACACGGGATCCAGGCCGCCGATCTCCTCGAGGGTGGCATGGCGCGCCGACAGGAAAAGCTGGATCTGGTAGATGACGCCCTCCGGCAGCCGGGTATCCTGGGCAAAACGTCCCACGGGCCCCACCTTGTAGGAATTCTGCGTCGTGGCGGGAGGGGCGGCCAGTTTCATCCGCAGTTTCGCCCCGAAGGAGTTCTTCGTAAAGGTATAGCTGGAACGGGCCCCGACCACCTCGCGGTCGGCCCGCTCCGAAGAGGACACCACGCCGCTCCGGAGGAAGGACTGCTCGATCTGGCGGATCGCCCGGGTGGTTTCTTCCAGCTTGTTCCGGAGCGGAGTAAGGGCCGTTTCCTTTTCCACGATGGCGGCCGTCAGGGCGGTCCTGCCCTCCCCGGAATCGGCGGAAAGCCGGGCCCGGAGCTGGTCCACCCGCTGTTCATAGGCATAGATCGTATCCCGCAGCGCCCGCGCCTGCGCCATCTTCTCCATATACAGGCGGGTGTCGTCGTTGGAAGGAGCGGCTTCCGAGACGGCGGAACCGTGGTCCAGCCGCGAAGGGTCGTCCAGCGGGTTCAGCGAGGCCATCCGGGCCAGGGCGACCGGGTCGCGGACCGGTGTCCGGACCGGATCCGCCCGCTTTTCCAGCACATAGATGTAGACGCTGTCCCGGGCGCAGTCCCGGTTGGAGGCGAAAAGGGTATAGCGGCCGTCAGAGGTGTCGGTGAGCAGGAAGTCGTCCGCCGGGGAGGAGTAAGGGAATCCCAGGTTCTCCGGCACGCCCCAGGTGAGGGCCTCTTCATCCCACGTCGACCGGTAAAGGTCGTATCCGCCCATTCCGTACAGGCCGTCCGAGGAGAAATACAGGGTTTTCCCATCTTCCGAAAGCATCGGGAACACCTCGTTTCCAAAGGACAGGAGATGCTCACCCAGCAGTTCGGGTGCCGACCACAGGGTATCCTGGTCCCGGGTGATGTACAGGTTCCGGCTGCCCACGGCGTCGGGCGCGGAAAAACAGACCGTGTGGCCGCCCTTGGGGGCGTAAATGGGGAAATCCTCGTCCGTCGAGGGATCCAGGACATTGGGTCCCTGCCGCCACCCCTGGTTCTTGAGGGGGTAATACAGGAAGAAATCCTGCCGGGAGAACCGCTGGCGGGCGATGACGACGGGACTCTCACAGAAGTCCGTCATTACCAGGGCGTTCTGACAATTGTCAATCCGGGCGCGGAGAAGCGGGACCGTGTCGGCCGGGGCGGTCGCCACCGCTTCCCGGTACAGGTCCATCGCCTCTTCGAAACGGTACTCCCGGTGCAGGCGGTCTCCTTCCCGGAGGAGGGAATCCGTCTGGGCCCGGAGGCAGGGCGTTGCCGCCAGGAGTAAAAAAAAGATGGAAAAAAGCCTTCTTCTCACCTCAATCGTTCGTTTCGAGTATGCAAAATTAAGAAATCCTTGTGAGAATCTTCATTTATCAGAAAAAATTTGTACTTTTGTACCCTTATTTTGCCGAGGTCTGCAAGGTTCGGCCCTTGCCGGCGCGGCTTGATGTGGATAAACTAATAATAAATAGAGTTAAAAATGCAAAGCAAAGGATTAATCAGGCTCTTCGCCATCCTGCTTGCCCTGGCCAGCATCTGGCAGCTCTCCTTCACGGCGGTGACCCGCATCCAGGAGAACAAGGCTGCCAAGGCCGCTGCCGCCAAGGCGCAGCAGTTCGTGGACGCGAACAATGTCGCCGCCGACGTCCGGGAATTCGTTCTCGACTCGGTGGCAGCCATCCGGAACCGCGCCTACATCGACTCCATCAGCAACGAAAAGGTCTATCTCGGATATACCTACCAGAGCGCCAAGGAAAAGGAGATCAATCTCGGCCTCGACCTCAAGGGCGGTATGAACGTGATGCTGCAGGTCCAGCTTGAGGACCTCGTGAAGGCCCTTGCGGGCAACAGCGCCGACCCTGACTTCCTGAAGGCTATCGATGCCGCCAAGAAGAACAACGTCAACTCCAGCCAGGACTTCATCGCCCTGTTCGAGAGCGCCTGGGCCGAGAATGCGAACGGCCGCCGGCTCGCCGAGATCTTCGGCACCTACGAGCTCCGCGACAAGGTGAAGCCCGAATCCACGGACCGCGAGGTCATCGAGGTCATCCGGGGTGAAGCCAAGAGCGCCATCGACAACTCCTTCAACGTCCTGCGCAACCGTATCGACCGCTTCGGCGTCACCCAGCCGAACATCCAGCGCATCGAGAACAGCGGCAAGATCCTCATCGAGCTCCCGGGCGTCAAGGACCCTGAGCGCGTGCGCAAGCTCCTGCAGGGCACCGCTTCCCTCGAGTTCTGGCCCACTTTCACCGCCAATGAGGTGAACCTGTACGCCGTGGATGCCCGTGTTTCCGAGATCCTCGCGAACCTGGGCGACAGCACCGCCGTCGCCAACCCGCTTCTCAGCGTCCTGCAGCCCAGCGGCTGGAACAACGCCTGCATCGGTTTCGCCAACGGTGTGGACACCGTGACCGTGAACCGCTACCTCGCCATGGCCGAGGACGTCCTTCCGCAGGGATTCCGCGGCCTCTGGACCGTGAAACCGTCCGAGTTCGTCGAGAAGGGCGGCAACATCTATGAGCTCGTCGCCATCAAGGCCACCTCCCGTGACGGCAAGGCCCCGCTCGACGGCGGCTCCGTGACCGACGCCCGCGTGGACTTCAACGGCGGCCAGCAGGGTAACGGCGGCGCCCCGTCCGTTTCCATGACCATGAACGCCGAGGGCGCCTCCATCTGGGCCCGCCTCACGAAGGACAACATCGGCAAGCAGATCGCCATCGTCCTCGACGGCCTCGTGTACTCCTATCCGAACGTCCAGAACGAAATCACCGGCGGCAACTCCCAGATCACCGGCAACTTCGACGTCCAGGAGGCGGAAGACCTCGCGAACGTCCTCAAGTCCGGTAAGCTTCCGGCTCCGGCATCCATCATCCAGGAGCAGGTCGTGGGCCCGTCCCTCGGTTCCGCTTCCATCCGCGCCGGTCTCATCTCCTTCCTGATCGCCTTCGTCCTGGTGCTCATCTACATGGTGTTCTTCTACCAGGGTGCCGGTCTCATCGCCGACGTCGCCCTCCTGTGCAACGTCCTCCTGCTCTTCGGAACCCTCGTGTCCTTCGGCGCCGTCCTCACCCTCCCGGGTATCGCCGGTCTCATCCTGACCCTGGGTATGGCCGTGGATGCGAACGTGATCATCTATGAGCGCATCAAGGAAGAACTGGCCGCGGGCAAGGGCTTCTCCAAGGCTGTCGCCGACGGTTACAAGAACGCCTACTCCGCCATCATCGACGGCCAGGTGACCACCCTCCTCACCGGTATCATCCTCTACGTGTTCGGTTCCGGTCCGGTCCAGGGCTTCGCCACCACGCTCATCATCGGTATCATCACGTCCGTGCTGACCTCCATCTTCATCACCCGCCTGATCTTCGACGACCGGATCAACAAGGGAAAGACCGTGAGCCTGTCCAACAACCTCACCCGGAACTTCCTGAAGAACACGCACGTCGACTTCATCGGCCTGAAGAAGTACTCCTACATCATCTCCGGCGCCCTGATCCTCATCAGCATCGCCTCCATCGCGTTCAAGGGCTTCAGCTACGGTGTCGACTTCACCGGTGGCCGCACCTACGTCGTCCGCTTCGACCAGAGCGTCAAGGCCGAGGATGTCCGCGCCGCCGTGGAAAACACCTTCCAGGCTGCCGCCCAGGCCGCCGGCGAGGACCAGTACTCCGTCGAGGTCAAGCAGTTCGGCGGTGACGCCCAGATGAAGATCACCACCCAGTACAAGAACGACAGCGAAGACACCGCCGTCGACGCCGAGATCGAGCGCCTGCTCTTCGACGCCCTCAAGGGCTTCTACGCCGAGCAGACGACCCTCGACCAGTTCACCTCCACGCTGGAGAATCCGAACGGTATCGTCTCCTCCGACAAGGTGGGTCCGACCATCGCCCGCGACATCACCCGCAGCGCGTTCATCGCCGTGTTCCTGGCCCTCCTCGTGATCTTCGCCTACATCGCGGTCCGCTTCAAGGGCTGGACCTGGGGTCTGGGCGGCGTGGTCTCCCTCGCCCACACGGCCCTCATCGTCATCGGCTTCTTCTCCCTGTTCAACGGTATCCTGCCGTTCAACCTGGATGTGGACCAGACGTTCATCGCGGCCATCCTGACCATCATCGGTTACGCCATCAACGATAACGTGGTTATCTTCGACCGTATCCGCGAGCAGAAGGCGCTCCACCCGAGCGAGGAATTCCGGACCACCGTGAACACCGCCCTGAACGCCACCCTCACCCGTACGGTCAACACCTCCGTGTCCACCCTCCTCCCGATGCTCGCCATCGCGATCTTCGGCGGAGAGTCCATCCGCGGTCTGGCCGTCGCCCTCTGCCTCGGTATCCTCATCGGTACCTATGCCTCCATCATGATCGGTACTCCGGTCATGTACGACGCCACCATGAAGGGTGCGGACAAGAAGGCTGTCGAACCCAAGAAGAAATAAGCCCGAAGGGGATCATTCAGATCAAAAGAAAGAGGGATGGCGCTCCGAAAAAAGTCGCGCCATCCCTCTTTCTTTTGCTCCTGTTCCCGCTTATTCCAACTCCTTCAGGATCCGTTCCAATCCCACGTAATCCCGGAGAATCCAGAGCACATAGCGGATATCCACGCAGACGCACTTGTTGTATCCCGGGGTATAGGAGGCGTCGGAGGCAAGGGATTCCTTGTTGCCGTCGAAGGCCAGGCCGATGAGTTCGCCCCGTGCATTCAAGACGGGGGAGCCGGAATTACCGCCCGTGATATCATTGTCCGTAAGGAAATTGACCGGGCCCACATAGTCGTGCACCGCTTCGACGAAGTCTGCCGGAAGCGCATAGTCGTGCTGCGCAGGGTCCCATTTTTCGAAAAGGCCGCGGGGGGTTGACCAGCAGGACGTATGGACGGCGTCCCAGGGGTCCAGGGAAGAAACCCGCCCGTAGGTGATGCGCATCGTGGAATTCGCGTCGGGATACTGGACGATCCCTTTGTCCGCGCGGTCCTTATAAAGCGCACGCGTATAGGCGCGCGTGAGCTCCGTCAGGTCGCCCGTGTGCTGTTCGCGGGTGTTAAAGGCCGTAATCTTTACCTCCGTGATGAAATCCATCAGTTCCAGGGGATGGTCCCACAAATGCGCCGCCATGGCCCTGTAATCGCCGGAAAAGGCCTTCCGCAGGGAATCCTGCCGATGGCCGATGACCTCCGCCGGCAGATGGCCGAAATACTCTTCCAGGGAGTAGGCGATGAGGTCCTTCTCCACACGCGGATCCACCTCGGCCAGGCCCCGTCGATATTGCTCCGCGCGGGCCTCTTCGGTATTGGCGTTGGACATCCGGAGCATCGTGGGCGTGATGCGCATTCCGCGGACAATCGTCTCGCGATAATAGGCCTTCTCCCGCTCGATCTCTTCGATGGCGGCATATTCGTCGGCGAGTCCCTTCAGGATGTCCGGCGGCAGGTCCTTTTCCTGGGCCCGCTTCTCGTCCACAACGTGGAAACGCTTGAAACACTGGACTTCCCCTTCCTGCATTTCCTGCACGTTGGAGAGGGAGAAGAACCAGTCGGAATACTTCCTCCGGATGTCCGGATCGACGTCCATCCATTTCCGGACAATCTCCATCTGCGCACCACGGAGGCGGTTCGTCACCGGCCGCTCCACGCGCTCCAGGTAATCGACCTTGAAGGAACTGCTGTAGCGGTCGGTGCGGCCGGGATAGCCGATGACCATCGCATAATCTCCTTCCCGATAGCCGGCCTCGGAGACCTTCAGGTGCCAGGGAGAAGAAAGCGGTTCCCCGTGGTCGTAAATGCGGTACAGGGCGAAATCGGCCTTGTGCTGCGGCCACTCCCAGTTGTCCTCGTCACCGCCGAAAGCGGCGAGGGAGACCGGGGGAGCGCCCACCAGGCGGATGTCCGTATACTTCCGATACAGCGAGAGATAATACTTCTCGCCCGCCCACATCGCATCCAGGGAGGCCTCCAGGCCCGTCCGGGCGGCATATTTCCGTTCCATCAGGGAAGACAGGCGCCGCGAACCGAAAGGGGCGCCGGCCCGCTGCAGCGAGTCTTTCAGCGCAGCCACTTCATCGGTCACGTCCAGCACGCGCTTGAGGAAGAAGACTTCCTTTCCCCGGAGCGGAATCTCATCCTGGCGATAGAATGCCCAGTAGCCGTCCTCCAGATAGTTCTTATCCGGCGTGGACAGGTCCGAGAGGTCGCTGTAGGCGCAATGATGGTTCGTGATGAGGAGTCCCTGATCCGAGATGACGCTGGCCGTGCAGTAGAAGCCGAGTGACACGACGGCGTCGGAAACCGTGGCCCCCGGCGCGTCGGCATTGTAGATTTCCCCGGCGGAGAGCTGCAGCCCCCGCTCCTGCATCTTTTTTTCCAGGGCCTGGTTGAGGGCGTGGATCATCCACATCCCTTCATCGGCCATTGCCGTCCCGCTCACCAGAAGCAGGGCGGCGATGAGTGAAAAGCGCTTCATCCCTTAGTTGCGTACGCAGCGGACCGGACCGGCGATACGATAGCTCACCTTGGTTCCGTTGCAGGTAAAATCGGCTTCGGCATCCTTGTTGGTCATGGGCATCAGGCCGAAGAACTGGAGGTTCTTGACGCCCGACGTCTCGTCACCGGAGGTGTTGTAGGTGACGCCGCCATAAGTGGAGCCGCAGAACATCCCGGAAGTGATCTTGTCGGGATATTTGGAGTTCCAGCCCATGAAGGTGCCGGCGGTCTTGGTGTTGTCCTGGATGGAAACGGCACCGACAGGAGCCATGTTGAAGCCATCCGCGTTCAGGAGTGCGACGGAACCGTTGACCCCGTTGTAGTACGGTGCTTCGGCATTGGTAGGAATCGGAGAGACGGCCTTGCCCACAAGCCCGGTGATATCGTCGGCGGTAGGGACGTGCCAGCCCGTCGGGCAGATGCCCTGGGCGCCCTCGAGCGCCTCGGCCTCCGCCACGGTCCGGAGGTCGCCGACCTTCAGGCCCAGGGCGACTTCGGCCTGGTACAGGTAGCCGTTGGCGGCAACGACGGCCTCATCGGTCGTGAATTCCAGGCCAGACTGGTCCGCCTTGACCTTCAGGGGAGCAAAGACGCCGGCGGTGACGGCACCGAGATCCGTGGCGGGCGTGCAGCCTTCCGGCAGATAAGCCAGGTTCTGGGCCATCCACCACTTGCCGTCCTTCATCTTGACCACGTTGTACTTGACACCGGCATAGGTGAAATACCCCTCTTCCAGGTTCTCCCGGAAGTCCCCGTCCAGTTCGCCGCCGTCATTCCAGTTTTCAATCTCACCGGCAAGGACGACCTTGATTTCCTCCTTGTTCACGACGATGGAAAGGCTGTACTGCTTGCCAGGCTCCAGGCTCGCCTCGGCGAGTTTCTGGGAAAGCTCCTTGCCGCCCACGGTCACTTTCACGACGGGTTTTACGGTCTGGGCCGGGACGATGAGATAGTACGTGCCATCCTTGAAGAAAGGCTTCAGGGGCTGCCATTTGGCGCCGTCCGCCACCTTCGCCGTCAGGTCGGCGGCGATGTCGGCAACCGGGACAAACTCCTCGAACACAATGCTTTCGATGTCGGCGCCGGCGTTGTTCTTCACCGTGGCGACCAGGCGGCTCAGCTGGTGCTTGAACACCACCGAAACGGCATTGGCGCTCGGAAGGACGTTTTCCTTGACGGCCGAGACGAAATCGGATGCGGCCGTTCCCTGGGTCTGGTCCTGCTGGACGGTGAACCTCGTCGGGAGGGCTTCTCCTTCCTGGTACGGATAATAAGCCTTGAGGGTGCAGGCCTCCTCGCCGTCCTCATACCAATTAAGGCCGCCGGCGAAGGCGGTGCCGTCGTAGGTGAACGGCGTGTTGACGGCAAAGTCGCCGCCCTTGCGGACGATGGACACGCCGATGGCGTCGCCGTTTTCGAAATTCGTCTCGGTCACGCGCGTAATCACCGGTTCCACGCGGACTTTGTACTGGGAGAAATCGACCGGCGTCCGGTCGGTCTCGGGATTCTTGTTGCAGGCGACAAGGGCCAGGACGGCCGCACCCGCGATAATCAAGGCTTTCTTCATGGGACTGATGGGTTATGTCTGTTAAAAATGATATGCGACCCTGAGGGTGGCGACGTTCCGGTTCCTGCCGCCCAGGTGGATGTTCTTGAAGGCCCGGAGCCAGTCGGTGTCGAACTGGAAGGAAAAGCCCTCCAGGAAATAAGGGTGATAAGTAATCGTTCCGCCCATTCCGATCCGGGGGAGCAGGCGGTAATCCATGTCCTTTCTCCACTCCTCCGCCAGGCGGGGAACAGGGTCTTCCCCGTACGACCGGCCGCTGTCCAGCCACCGGCCGCCGCCCGCCGACAGGCGGATGTCCAGGTCGAACCAGAGGAACCTCGCGGACGCAAAGAGCGTTGCCGTTCCGCCGATCATCCGGACGGCATCCTGGACGGACACGAAGCCGCGTTCCCGCCACAGGTTGCCCTCCAGGTCAACGCCGGCCCGCTTTAACGTTCCCTTGTGGGGGACAAGCGAGAAACGGAACGCCGCATTCCGCGTTACCCGGTCCGACAGGGCGGTGTAACCGCCATCCCGGGCCTCCCGGAGCTGGTCCCGGTCGCGCTGATAGGCGATACGGTATACCTGATCGACCTCAAACCCCTCGCGGGGCACCTCGAAGAAACCTTTCAGTGTGCTTCCCGGAGCCCGGAAGCGGCTGTAATCCTGTTCCCCGGCCCGCCCGCGCTTCCAGGTAATCCCGAATCCGCCGGACAGTTCGGGGCTGTAATACCGCCCGAAAAAGCCGTGGGAGAGCTCCAGAACCGGGAAAATACCCAGGCTGGGCTCATATGTGCCGTAGCGCATGCCCTCGTCCAGGAAAACGGGCGGAACCCCGTCTCCGGGCTGGCCGGCCTTGGCGCGCTCAGTACGCAGGCGGACGTGATAGGAGGAGACAAAGCAGGCATCATCGTCATACAGGAAGGTGAGGGTCGGTTCCAGCAGCGCGTCCACCCCGAAGGCCGAATGGCGGAACGACCCCTGTTTCACTTCGTTCGCCGCTTTGAGAGAGGCCTTGAAACCGGCGGCCCACAAATCCGAGACATCGCGCAGGAGGCCGACCTCCATCCGTCCGGTCTGCCGGGACGCCGTCCCCGTGGTCTGGTCCCAAAGGTCCATCGGGAAAGCTCCCGGCTCCAGGAACAGGGAGGATCCCAGGTGTTTTCCCGCCGCCTGTTCCAGGGAAAGGGACCCGGTCCAGGAGGTATGGCGTCCATGTCGGACCAGGCGGGCATCCGCTCCGGCCTTCCATTGGAACAGGGCCGCGTGCGTCGGCTTGAAACGACCGTCCTCAACCCCGCCCCAGAGGGCGACTTCGCTCTCGGAGGGTTCGGCCTTCCTGATCCGGAACTGTCCGATATCCTGGCCTTCCGCCAGGGCCGGAGAAAGCAGACAGAGGGTGATACCTGCGATGCTGAACAGTTTATTCATATCCGATATGGCGTTTTTCTCAAAAACCGTAACCGACCCTGGCTGTCGAACTCCAGCGGTCGGCCCCCGGAAGGAGGACGGTGCCGAAGCCGTGGAGCCAGGAGCCTTCGGCCTGGATGTAAAGACCGCGGACGGCCTTCAGATGATAGGTCAGGGTGAGCCCTGCGCCCAGTTTGGACGTGGAGAAATACTCCATCTTCCGGTCCCAGTCGGCCTGAAGCCGGAAGGGCGCGGAAACGACGCTGTCCGTCCCCCCCTGCAGTCCCTGTTCCTTCCAGGATCCCATCCCCCCGTTGACGCGGAGGCCCAGGTCCACGGGCCCGAAGACGAAAGCGGACACCAGGGTCAGCGACCCGTTATAACGGTCCGTCCGGTCCTCGTACGGATACATCAGATAGGAGTGCTCCGCCCAAAAGCCACCGTGCAAAACGGCCTGCAGGCGCCGCAGGTGCCCTTTTTGGAAACGGGCGGCCCATGTCAGGTCCAGACTGCACCAGTTCCGGTCGGACACCGCATTGTACCCGTAGACCGCAGGGACCGTAACGCCACCGGAAGAGACCTTGTCCAGCACGGCTTCTTCCAGCTGGTCGTCCTCCAGCGTTAAGGCGAGGCGCAGGGATTGAGCGCTCCGCCACCGCCGCTCCAGGAAAACCGACCAGGAATGCCCCGGATACCGGAACCAGTCATAGCCCTTTTCCCCCACCTTCCCGTGTTTCCAGAGGAGTTCCATACCCCCGGCGAAATCCGGCGTGTCGACGGAATAGGCGAAACCGTTCCGGTACTCCTTCACCGGGAAGACGCCCACCCCCGCTTCGTCCAGATGGATGCCGTCGCCGTCCCAGACCTGATAGGTACCGTAGCGCATCCCCTTGTCCAGGAAAGCGTAGTAGGAGGCGTCCGTCGCTGCACCCACCTGCTCGGCATCAATGGATTCCGTCCTTTTCTGGAAAATGTAGGACGCGGACAGGCCGGCGTTGTCGAACATCCTGAAGGCCAGGGTCGGCTCCACCCGGAGATTCATCCCGTAGGTCGTATGCCGGATATCCTTCTGCTTGGCGTAGTTGGCGCTCAGATAGTCGGCCTTGATGCCGAAAAAGAATTCGTCCGTCAGGTCCGTGGCGAAACCGCCCCCCAGCCTATAGGTCTGGCGCGTCTTGTCGCCGGGAGTGAATTCCACCACGTCGACAGGAAAGAAGCCCGGCTCCAGGAACACGGACGTGAACATGTCCTTTCCCTCGATCTGCTCGAAGGAAAAAGATCCCGTGAAGGACGTTCTGTGCCCGTGGTGGGTCCCCTGGGCCGACGCGCCCGCCTTCCAGAGCGAAGAGGGGGCGAAAGCGGGATGGTAGCCGCCGGCCTCGTAGCCGCCGTATACCTGCGCCGTCCCCCGGCTGCCGGAGGCGGTCGGGTCCAGCCGCAGGAGGCCGATGTCCTGGCCCTGCAGGGCCAGCGGCACGAGCAGGCTAAGGATGCAGGCTCTGTATCTCGCTCTCATAGAAGTCATTACTTGAATTGTTCGTGTCCATGAGGACCTCGTACCCGTTCTCCGCCGAAGCCTCCTCGTCCACCTTGCGACGGAGCGTATGCCCCTTGAAAATGTCGCTCTGGACGACGAAACCCGCATCGGCGGCCGGTGCGATCCGCTTCCCGTTGTTGGAAGACCGCCCGTCGAAAACCTCCACGGCGTCCACGATCCATTCATACGGAACGATGACGACGCGGTCCGCGCTGTTTCCGGGCGTCACCCGCACCACATCGGGCTGCAGGACATAGTCCCCGGCCGGCATCGGCGTCCGGAACAGGACGACGGTGGGCGAGGAAAGGGAGAAGGTGTTGGCATTGGCCTGGCCCGTCTTGATGACGACCTGCGCATAGCGGTCGGCCCGGACCTGGTCGCCCGGGGCGGGATGGTACGTCGGGTTCGGGAAATACGTGGGGTTGTAGCAGGTGAAGACGTCGCTGCGGTTGAGATTGACCGACAGGGGATACTGGAGGGTATGGTCGATGGCGCCGCGAAGGGCCACGACGGCGTCTTCGCCCGGGGCCAGCGGGAAGTCCTTTCCGCTGCCCGGCAGCTGCCAGACCACGGTCACGACCGGCACGAAGTCCGGGAAGACGGACTCTCCCGTAACCGCATCCCGCTCCACCCAGTTGTTCACCGACGTACTGTTGTAGGGCGACAGGGTGCCGAAACAGAGGCTGTCCAGGTACACGGTCTCGAAATCGTTGTTATGGATGATGAAATACTGGTCACTCTGGTAGGTGCCTTCCTGCGGGGCCTTGCTGCAGCCCCCGCTGTAGATCTCCTTGACGACAAGGCCCCCGGCGCGGGAATGGGACAGGAACAGATCCACGATGCGGCGCCCGGTCACCACGACCTTGTCCGCGGCGCCGTTGAAGAGGTCTTTTCCGGTGCGGTCGCTGCAGGTGATGCGGTAGATGCCCGGGGGGACCTGGATCTCCGCGAGGCCGCGCCGGTCGGTCCGGGCCAGGTAAGCCGCGCCGGAAGACACCTCCTCGATGCGGATAACCGCCCCTTCGTGGACCGCCTGGGCATAGCCGTCCGGATAGACGGCGTTCACCGACAGCAGCTGCAGGGCGTCCGGCCAGGGACTCTTGTATTCCTCGGCGCAGGCCGCAAGCAACAGGGCCAATCCTATGAGAATGAACCGTTTCATAGCTTGATCCGGCAGGTAAGTCCGTAATAGAAGGCAGGGGTGAAAATCGCGCTCACCCCGGTTGCATGGCTCTTCCGGTACGGGCGGGCATTGGTGAAATTGTTCGCGAAGAAGGACAGCGACACGTGGTCCCCGATCTCCTTCGTCAGGCTCAGGTTGGCCGACAGGTACGGGTCGTAACCATCCCTGGCGAACGTATAGATGTTGCCGGAACGGAGGATGAGCCGCTGCAGGGCGGGATCGTCCGCCGACGCCTGGGTCCAAGGGTGGCGCTCTCCGTCCAGGTCGATGTAAGCGACGGGACAGACGGCCGTGTAACTGTTTCCGTCATAAATGTTTCCGCCGGAAGGCGACACGCTGTCCCCCGAAACGGTGAAGGCGTGGGTGGAGAGATTCTGCGCACGGCGGAGCAGCGTGGCCTCCACCCGGCAGGTCAGGATGAGCCGGACCTCGGGGATGTGGGTGATCGCGGTGAGGTTGGCGTCCAGCCAGTCGGTCTTGCGGCCGTTGGAGACGGAGGCGCCGCCGGCATAGAGGCCCGCATACTGGTAGGACCGGCCGGGAAGGGACGTGTGCGACCAGCCGGCCTGGTACCACGCGGTTTCGTTCTCGTCCAGGGTGGAGGTATGGGTATAGGCGGCATCCAGCCGGAGGCGGGTGCGGAGGGCACGGATCTCCGGGAAGTCCGCCGTCAGTTCCAGGCCGGTCCGGACGACCGGGGCTCCACCCCGCTGCATCCGCGTGCCCGCAAAGGTACGGTCGTTCACGCGGACATCCATCGGCGTGAAGTACTCATCCGCGTTGTTTCGCAGGTAAACGGCGCCGGTTTGGTGGTCAACGACCATTTCAGGATTCGACGGCATGACGAAACCGGAGGGGACCTGAAGGGCGTTATAAGAGAACGGGGCATACAGGTTCTCCAGTTCGTACGGGTCCTTCGTGACATTCCGGAAAGCGGCCAGGCTGACGCGCCAGCCCAGTCGGGGAAGGTCGAAATCCACCCCCAGCTCGGTGTTGTGATGGGACTGCCAGCGCAGGTCCGGATTATAGGTCATCGTATAGGGAATGGTGTAGTAGATGTACGAAGCACCCGCTCCGTGGGAGAACCCGAAGGTCTGGATGTCGCGGTACTCCTGCCGGGGAAACAGGATATAGAAGCCCGGGAGTTTCCGGGTGATGCCCCAGCCGCCGCGGAAAGAAAGGTGTTCCGTGGCATGCCAGCGGAGATTGAGCCGGGGCGACAGGGTCTGCAGGTTCCTGTACTGCGTGCCCTCGATGAAAGTCCGCTCTCCCCGCAAGCCGAAACTGCCCTCCAACCCCTTCCTGGAGATTTTTTCCTCCAGATAGACCGCCAGGTTATGCATGTACGGATAGTCCGTATAGGGCCGGGGCCGGTAACCGTTTGCCGCCAGGGCGGGATCCTCGTAATACTCGCCCTGCCCGACATTTCCGTCGGCCTTCCACTGGACACCGGCCTTGAGGACGCTCTTGACCGCCCCGAAATGGTGCAGCCAGTCATATTTGAACGAGGCGGCGTAATCCAGTTCCCGGGAGTCGGTGATACGGTCCGCATAGAAGGTGGGCGGGAGGGCCGTCGCCAGGAAATAGCCCGCTTCCTCGGCATGCACGGCCGGCTGGGACGAGCCGAAAGAGTTGTACAGGTGCTCGTGCGTGCGGTTGTCGTGATAATAGACCGATCCTTCCAGGCTCAGGTTCGTGACCCAGGAGCGGTTCAGCAGCCAGGTCAGCTTGAGGTGGGGCGTCAGGAGGTTGTCCCTTCCCTTCGCATATTCTTCGGAAAAGGCGTCCGGATCGTCCTTGCTGTCCATGCCGCCGATGTTGCCGGAAACCCCGGCCTCCAGCCGCAACGTTCGGGCGAAAGTCCGGCTGTATTCCGCCGTGAAGCCCCGGCGGGTATAGGAGGTATAGGGCGATGTGAGTTTCTGCGTAGCGCGTGTCCATTGGCCGCTGAGGTTCAGGACTCCTTCTCCGAGGGCGACGCCCTTGGAAACGGAAGCGTCATACGTGCGCGGATTGACGGAGAAGGAGACTTGCACGGGGGTCCGGCCCTTCCGCGTCGTTACCTTGACCATTCCGCTGCCCAGGTCGCCGTACTCGGCCGACGGGACGCCGGATATGACCTCGACGGATTCGATGTTCTCCACCTGGAGGCTGCGCGTATCCACGCCGGCAAGCCCGCCGAAGGCAGCATTGTCGCCCATCCGGACGCCGTTCACTTCCACGGCCGTACCGAACGCGGCATTTCCGGCGGAGGAACCGCCGCCGCGCACCGTCAGCTCCGAAACGGCCGTCAGGTCGGGATTGACCGTCTTGCCGCCCGGCATCAGCGCCGCGATGTTCGAAAGGCCCGACACCTGCAGGTGGTCCAGGGCCGTCCGTTCGATCCGGTGGGTGGTATTGAGGTTCTCCTTGGACTGTTCCGCCGTCACCACGACCTCGTTCAGAGCGAGCGTCTGTTCCTGCAGCATGATGACCAGGTCCTCCACGGTCCGGTCCACCCGGAGCGTCCGGACATCGGCGGCGTATCCCAGGCATTCCGTCTCCATCCGGTACGACCCGGCCTCGACGGCCTCCAGGACGAAGACGCCCTTCGCATCCGTGACGGCCCACAGATAGTCCCCGTCCAGCCGCACGACGGCACCCGGCACCGGCGCCCCCTCAACATCCTCCACCCGTCCACGTACACGGAAACCGGCCGCAAGCGCTTCGACGCCCGCCGCCACCAGCAGCAGCAAGATGCACAGACTCCGTCTCATACCGATTACAAAGATAGTTTTTTTCCACGCAAAAAGGAAATCCCCAATAATGGGGAAGGCCGCCGCCCCTTGGCGCGGGTGGGATACGGTCTTGGCGCAAGTGGGATACGGTATCGGCGCAGGTAGGTTTTTTGGTGGGGGACCAGCGCCGCAAATCGCGTTCCTGCGCTCTCCGGTGGCGCCGGTCCCCATGGGAAAATCCCACCTGCGCCATAGAGATTGACCGTTCGTCCCCGAAAGCTGTTTTCAATTTTAGGGATTGCATTGCTCAATCATTTAATCTTTTCTATTATTTTTGCAGGACAGGATGACTCCCTGTCTTTGAATGATATGAAAACGCCCCATCTCCTCCATCTTCTTCCCCTGGCGGCCATCGTGGCCATCGTGGCCGTCCTGGCGGCGTGCGGGACGAGCACGGCCGAATACCGGGAGGCGGCGGATCCGCTGTTTGTGGATCCGGTCTACAACGGTTCCACGGACCCGATGGTATGCTACAACCCGATAACGAAAACGTACTACATGTACTACACGAGCCGACGTTCCAACGTGCCGGGACTGGGCGGAATCGAATCCGTCCACGGTTCCCCGATCGGGATGGCCGAATCCACGGACGGCGGCGCCACGTGGATGTACATCGGCGACGCCGAAATCGACTATCATCCGGACGAGAACCCCACCTATTGGGCCCCGGAAGTCATCTGGAGCGGCGGTGAGTTCCATATGTACCTGTCGTACGTTCCGGGCATCTTCGATACGTGGGAGCACCCGCGCGACCTGGTACACCTGACGAGCGAAGACGGAAGGACCTGGATCAAGCAGTCCGTCCTTTCCCTTTCCTCCAACCGCGTCATCGACGCCTGCATCTTCCCGCTGCCGGGCGGCGGCTGGCGCCTGTGGTACAACAACGAGACGGATGGAAAAAGCATCTATTATGCCGACAGCGACGACCTGTACCACTGGACGGACAAGGGAAAGGCGGAATCGGTGGTCGTGAACGGAGAGGGTCCGAACGTCTTCGAACTCGGCGGCAAGTATTTCATGATCGTGGACGAGTGGAAAGGCTTGTCCGTCTTCCAATCGGACGACCTGATGAACTGGACCAAGCAGGAGGGACGCTATCTGATTGACGGACAGGAGGGGCAGCGGCGCGGCAACCACGCCGATGTGGAAGTGGTCGACGGGCACGCTTACATGTTCTATTTCAGCGGATTACGCAGACAGGACCCCGAAACGGGCGAATGGGTCCGCCAGCGGGGTTCCGCCGTCCACGTCACGGAGCTGCTCCTGGACGAAAACGGCCGCCTCTACTGCGACACCACCCAGCCCTGCCTGATCAACCTGCTGGCGGACAAGTAGCCTACAGGTTCCGCAACCGGCGCGTCAGAACTTTCCGCCCCAGGTGACCCCGATGAAAGAAGCCTGCTGATAGTTTTTCGTAACGAAGGCCTTCGCCGAAAGGCCGATGAAACTGCGCGACGTAAAATAGATCCGGTGCTGCACCTCCAGGGTCCCGACCGGCTTGAATACATAGCCCGTGTCCGGCTGGAAATCCCGAAGTAAACCCGGCCCGATCGCGAACTGCGTCCCGAATCGCTCCGAATGACGCATTTCATGTCCGTACATCAGGGAAAGAACCTGCGACTTGTAATTCATTCCCGTCACGTTGTTCCCAAAGGAAAAGTCCAGCAGGATCTTGTCGTTGGAGGGGAAGGCATAGCCGACGCTTACTCCTGCAAAGTTCATCAACTGATGGGTGCCCGGCAGGAGATTTTCGGAGAGCGTAAACTCAAATCCGCCTTTCGGCGATTTCTCCTGGGCCAAACAGACACCACATAAGGCACAGAACAGGGGCAGTAACAAAAAACGTTTCATGACACTAAATGATTAATTTATTAGAGGTTCCATAATGATTTTCCTCCATAAGCAACCATTGTGCCACAATCGTTCTGTCGCACTTCCGGCCTTTCATGAAACGAAACGCGGCAGACCCCGAATCGCAAAGTGGGGTCTGCCGCGTTTCCGTGTGCAAGTGGCCGCTTCTGCGGCACATCCCTTCCGGCCTACAGGTTCCGCAGCAGGTTCGTCAGGGAAACCTTCCTGTCGATGAGGGCGCGGAGGTCTTCGATCTTCACGCGCTCCTGGGTCATCGTGTCACGGTCGCGGACGGTGACGCAGCCGTCCACGAGGGTGTCGTGGTCCACGGTCACGCAGAAAGGCGTGCCGATGGCATCCTGGCGGCGATAGCGCTTGCCGATGGAATCCTTCTCGTCGTACTGGTAGGAGAAGTCGTACTTGAGCTCGTCCACGACCTTCTGGGCCACCTCGGGCAGGCCGTCCTTTTTCACGAGTGGCATGACGGCAACCTTGATCGGAGCCAGCGGGGCGGGAATCTTCATCACAACGCGCTCCTCGCCGTTCTCGAGCTTCTCGACGGTGTAGCTGTGGGCCAGGACGGCCAGGCACATGCGGTCCACGCCGATGGACGTTTCTATGACGTACGGGGTGTAGGAGACATTCTCCTCAGGATCAAAATATTCGATCTTCTTGCCGGAGAACTTCTGGTGGTTCCCGAGGTCGAAGTTCGTACGGCTGTGGATGCCTTCGAGCTCCTTGAAGCCGAACGGGAAGTTGAATTCGATGTCGGTGGCGGCGTTGGCATAGTGGGCCAGCTTCTCATGGTCGTGGAAGCGGTAGTTCTCCGCACCCATCCCGAGGTTCACGTGCCACTTCATGCGGGCTTCCTTCCACTTGGCGAACCACTCGAGTTCCGTGCCGGGCTTGATGAAGAACTGCATCTCCATCTGTTCGAACTCGCGCATGCGGAAGATGAACTGCCGGGCCACGATCTCGTTGCGGAAGGCCTTGCCGATCTGGGCGATGCCGAACGGGATCTTCATGCGGCCGGTCTTCTGGACATTGAGGTAGTTCACGAAAATGCCCTGGGCGGTCTCCGGACGGAGGTAGATGATGTTGGCGCCTTCGGCCGTGGAGCCCATGGAGGTCTGGAACATCAGGTTGAACTGCCGGACATCCGTCCAGTTGCAGGTGCCGCTGATGGGGCAGACGATGTTGTTGTCGATGATGATCTGGCGGTACTCGGCGAGGTCATTGGCCTTCTCGGCGGCCACGTAGCGGTTGTGCACCTCGTCCCATTTGGCCTGCTCGCGGAGGACATTGGGATTTGTGGCGCGGAACTGGGCCTCGTCGAAGGAATCGCCGAAGCGCTTGCGGCCCTTGGCGACCTCCTTGTTCATCTTTTCCTCGATCTTTCCAAGGAAATCCTCGATCAGGACATCCGCGCGATACCGCTTCTTGGAATCCTTGTTGTCGATGAGCGGGTCGTTGAAGGCGCTCACGTGGCCCGAGGCTTCCCAGATGCGGGGGTGCATGAAGATGGCGGAGTCGATGCCCACGATGTTCTCGTGCAGGCGGGTCATCGCTTCCCACCAATAGTTCTTGATGTTATTCTTGAGCTGGACGCCCATCTGGCCGTAGTCATACACGGCGGCAAGGCCGTCATAAATCTCACTGGACGGGAAAATGAACCCATACTCCTTGCAGTGCGCTACCAGCACCTTGAAAAGTTCGTCTTGTGTCATATTCAATGTATTTTAGATTTCTCGACAGGCTCGAAATGACAGAGCCGACAAATTTACGCAAATAATTCCGGAAACGCCGCTTTCAGCGAGGGTTTTGCAATCTCCGCCAGGGGAATCTTCACGAAATCCCGCTGGGCGATGAGCGGGTGCGGGACCTGCAGGTCTTCACAGTCAATCCGCTCCTTCCCGTAGAAAAGGATGTCGATGTCGATGGCCCGGTCGTGGTACACCCGCCTGCCAACGGCGTCAAATTCCGGCGCATCCGTACGCCCGAGGGCCCTTTCGACCGCCTTGCAGAGCGAGAGGATCTCATGTCCGTGCTTTTCAGGACTCCCCTTCCGGCCGATCCGGTACAGCACGCAGGCATTCAGAAAGGCCGCCCCTTCAAATCCCCAGGCCTCGGTCTCGACCATCCCGGAAAGCGCTTCATAAGGACGGCCGAAGCCCTGGTCCAGCAGTTCCAGCGCCCGCATCAGGTTCTGCCTGCGGTCGCCCTGGTTGGATCCAAGTCCCAGATATACGCTGACGGAAGCCATCTAGCTCAGCTTTCCGTAATCGTCTTCCTCGTAGTCCAGTCCCAGGTCCACCCGGGCCTCCTCGGACAGCATGCTGCGGTCCCAGACCGGTTCGAAGGTAAGCTCGATGTGACACCCCGTGACGCCCGGGACCCGCTTCACGCTGTCTTCCACCTCGTGCATGACCTCGTCCGCCATCGGGCAGTTCGGGGCCGTGAAGGTCATCACGATGGAGACCTTCCGCTCCTTGTCGATATTCAGCTCGTAGATCAGGCCCAAGTCGTAGATGTTCACCGGAATCTCCGGGTCATACACCTGCTTGAGGGCCAGGATCACGTCGGCATACAGCGGCTGCAGGGCGGCGACGTCTTCGGCGGAAAGGACCTGGGCATTGTCATTCTGAGGAGGCCTCTGGCCGACGTGAGAATCCGGAGATTCCATCGCTTCGCTCGGAATGACAGCGGCCTCGCGGGCGGCATTCTTGATGGTCTCGATCATGGACACCAGGCCGTTGGCGCGGGTCGGAGACAGGTTTTCGCGAAGTCCGATCTCGTTCACGAAGCCAAAATCGTCGGCGGCAATCTCCTCCGGCGTGCGGCCGGAGTAAACGCTGATGAGCAGCGAGATGATACCCTTGGTGATGATGGCGTCGCTGTCGGCCCGGAAATACAGTTTCCCGTCCTTCAGTTCATAGTCCAGCCATACGCGCGACTGGCAGCCCTTGATGAGCTTGTCCTCGGTCTTCTCTTCCTCCGGATAGGCCTCCAGGGCCTTTCCCAGCTCGATCAGGTACTCGTACTTGTCCAGCCATTCGTCGTACATCGAGAACTCCTCGATGACCGCCTGTTTTTTCTCTTCCAGGGTCATATCAACATCGAAATCGCTTTGTTCAAACATTTTACGAAGGTCTCCGCCTCCTCCAGCGTGTTATACGGGGCGAAGCTCGCCCGGAGCATGCCGGTCACCCCGCACCGGTCCATCAGGGGCTCAGCGCACATCTGTCCGGAACGGACGGCGACGCCCATCTTGTCCAGGATGAGGGCCAGGTCCTCGTGATGCACTCCCTCCACGGAGAAGGAAAACAGCGGAATCTTCACCTGTGTTCCACGAGGAACACCGACCATCCGGATCCGGGAATCCGCCGACAGCGTCTCCATCAGGTAGTGGGTAATGGCCCATTCGTTCTGCGCGACTTCCGGGTCCTGCTGGAATTGGCGGGCCAGCCGGAGCGCTTCCTGAAGCGTCGGGACGGCATTGAAATTCTGCGTGCCGGCCTCGAACTTGCCGGGAACCGGAGCGAAAGTCGTTCCGGAGAACCGGACCGTTTCGATCATCTCTCCCCCGCCCATGTACGGCGGCATCGCGTCGAGCCATTTTTTCTTCCCGTACAGTACGCCGGTTCCGGTGGCGCCGTAGACCTTGTGCCCGGAAAAGGCGTAGAAGTCACAGTCCATCTCCTGCACGTCCACTTCCTCGTGGATGCTCCCCTGCGCCCCGTCCACCAGCACCGGAATGTCGTGTCCATGCGCAATCCGGATGATTTCACGCACGGGGTTAACAAGCCCTAACACATTGGAAATGTGAGAGATAGCTATAATTTTCGTGCGCTGAGAAATCATTTTTTCCAGGGTGTCGACCTGCAGGCCGCCGAATTCGTCAATGTCAAGGACTTTCAGGGTGGCTTTCTTGCGCTGGCAAAGAAGCTGCCAGGGCACGATGTTGGAATGGTGCTCCGCCACCGAAACGATGATCTCGTCTCCTTCCTGGACAAAGGCCTCCCCGAAACAGGAGGCGACCAGGTTGATGGACATCGTCGTCCCGGAGGTAAAGACAATCTCTTCCCGGCTGCCGGCATTCAGGAAATCCTTGACGATGTCCCGCGTCCGCTCATATTCCTCCGTCGCATCGACGGCCAGCTTATGCACGGCACGGTGGATATTGGCATTGGCGGTCGATGCCAACGCACGTTCCTTCTCCAGTACACTGGCCGGCCGCTGCGCGGTCGCCGCATTGTCCAGATACACAAGCGGCTTACCGTACACGGTCTGCGTCAACGCCGGGAACAGGCTTCTGATTTCCTCCGGTTTCATTCTTCTTTGATAAGTCTGCAAATTTACATATTTTTGCGTTATGATAGATTATATTAAAGGACAAATCATCGAACTGACGCCTACGGAACTCATCCTGGAATGCGGCGGCATCGGATACAGCATCCTCATCTCCCTCCAGACCTACGAAGCCCTGCAGCTCAAGACGCAGGCTGTCGCCTATATCCACCACTATATCCGGGAAGACGAAGAACTCTTCTACGGCTTCGCCACCAAGGACGAAAGGGAACTCTTCCGCCTGTTGATCGGTGTCTCAGGTATCGGAGTCAATTCCGCCCGGATGATGCTTTCCTCGCTTACCTCCGACGAAATCCGGAACGCCATCCTGGCCGAAGACATCAACCGGATCAAAAGCGTCAAGGGAATCGGGCTTAAAAGCGCCCAGCGCCTCGTCCTGGAACTGAAAGACAAGATCGTCAAAGGCGCCGGCTCGGACACCGGCACCATTTTCAAGGCGGACACCAACGCCCTCGTCGATGAAGCCACAACTGCCCTCGTCATGCTCGGCTTCTCCAAGGCGGCAATCAACAAAGTCATGCCGGCCATCCTCAAAGACAACCCGAATGCCAAGGTCGAAGACCTCATCAAAGCCGCCCTCAAGAAACTGTAATCTCTCTTTCTGAGCTCCACGCCCATAGTGGAGACAGATATAGGCCCCGGGCTCCGAAAAAAAGTCGCCCGGGGCCTATGTCTGTCTCTATTGCCGCGAGCTAACAATAATCCTGAATCGAGGGAGGGGTCGGAGCGAAGCGGAGACGGTTTCCGGAATAATACCTTCTGCTAGAGAATTTGTTCTACGTGGAACAATCAGCCCGGGAAAGAAAGTACGCTAGCGGCCGAAATAGACGAGAAGGACGGAGATATCAGCGGGGGATATGCCGGAGATACGGGAAGCTTGAGCAATCGTTTCAGGCTTATAGCGCTTCAGTTTCTGGCGACATTCGATGGAGAGGGACTGAACGCGATCGAAATCAAAGTCAGCAGGAATCTTGATATATTCCAGGCGATTGTTCTTTTCGGCCTGTTGCTTTTCACGCTCGATATAGCCCTCGTACTTAATTCCAATCTCGACAGATTCCACAACCTCCGAAGAAAATGTTCCACATGGAACAATTTTCAGCAAATCTTTTAGAGACAGCTCCGGGCGCGCAACCAGCTCGGAGAGGCGCTTGGAATCGGAAAGAGGAGCAGAGCCCCTAGAGATCAAATAGTCATTGACAACCTCCGCACGGACTTTCTTAGAAGCACAGATAGAATCCAGGTTAGAGACCGCCTCTTTCTTCCGGCACACGGCCGCATAGCGTTCCTCGGAGGCCAACCCCAGCGAGTGGGACAGCTCCGTCAAACGGAAATCGGCATTGTCCTGCCGGAGCAGGATCCGGTATTCCGCACGGGAGGTAAACATCCGGTAGGGCTCATCCACCCCCTTGTTGATCAGGTCATCAATCAAGACACCGATGTATGCCTGGTCACGGCGAAGAATGAACGGGGCATCGTCAACCAGTTTGCGATGGGCATTGATTCCGGCCATGAGACCTTGTGCAGCCGCTTCTTCATATCCCGTCGTTCCGTTGACCTGGCCGGCCAGGAACAGACCTTCGACAACCCGGGACTCCAGGGAATAGTGCAGGTACTGCGGATCGAAATAATCGTACTCTACCGCATAGGCCGGCTTGAAGACAACGGCATCCTCCAACCCGGGAATGGCATGCAGCGCCTCCAGCTGAACATCCAAGGGAAGGGAGGAGGAGAAACCCTGCAGATAGTACTCCGGATTGTTGCGGCCCTCCGGCTCAAGGAAAAGCTGGTGGGAATCCTTATCGGCAAACGTGCGAAGCTTATCCTCGATGCTCGGGCAATACCTCGGACCCCGACCATGGATCATGCCGGTAAACAGGGGAGAACGGTCGAAGCCGGAACGCAGGATGTCGTGAACGCGCTCGTTCGTGTGGAGAATGTAGCACTCCATCTGCGGAAGAGGAAGAGATTCCTTCGCTGCGCTCGGAATGACAGCGTGCTGAATCGCGGAAGGGCGGTCCAGGAAAGAGAAGCGCTCCGGAGAAGGGTCGCCGACCTGAACCGGGAGTTTGGAGAGGTCCAGCGAACGGACGTCAATCCGCGGGGGAGTACCGGTCTTCATCCGGGCCGTCGGAATTCCCAGCGAAGCAAGCTGGTCGGAGACATGGTAGGCCGCAAGCTCGCCGATGCGTCCGCCTTCGAAGGCATGCTGTCCGATGAACATCCTGCCGTTCAGGAAGGTTCCAGCCGTCAGAATAACCGCGCGAGATTTGAATTCTGCCCCGGTAATCGTACGGACGCCCGTCAAAACGCCATTCTCAAAGAGAAGATTTTTAACAAAATCGACGTAAATATTTAATTTAGAGGAACTTAAGAGAACCTCACGCCACTTCAGCGAAAACGCGAGTTTGTCGCACTGCGCACGCGGACTCCACATGGCGGGCCCCTTGGAGCGGTTGAGCATCCGGAACTGGAGCGTAGCCGCATCCGTCACGATGCCGGACCAGCCGCCGAGCGCATCGATCTCCCGGACGATCTGCCCCTTGGCGATACCGCCGACGGCCGGGTTGCAGGACATCTTGGCAAGACCGTTCAGGTCGGGGGTGATAAGGAGGACAGAAGAACCCAGCGTGGCCGCGGCCATCGCCGCTTCACATCCCGCATGCCCTCCGCCGATGACGATGATGTCGTAACGGCCCGTCATACCAGCTCCCGAAGCGAAAGGTAGTAGTTCTCCTTGGCCCGCATCTGGGCGATATCCTCCTTCGTATGGTCATCGTAACCGATCAAGTGCAGGACCCCATGGACAATCACCCGGTTCAGTTCATCGGCGAATGCGGTTCCATAATGCTCGGCATTTTCCCGGACCGAATCGACGCTGATGAAAAGGTCTCCGCTGAGGCGGTCGCCCTCACAGTAGTCGAAAGTGATGATATCCGTGAAATAATCATGCTGGAGATATTTCATGTTCACGTCCAATATATAATTGTCCGAACAGAAAATGATGGCGATGTCTCCGAGACGGCGGATTTCGCTCTCCGCGACGAGCTTAAGCCAGCGGCTCGTCAGGCGTTTCTCCTTGAAAGCAAATTTCGTATCTTCGGTGAAATAAGAGACCATATCCTTAAATTTGTGCAAATCTACAAATAAAATGGCTAATTTTGCAAGATTGGACCAGATAAGGGAATTAAACGCAGAATGAGTCAATACAAGACAGAGAAAGCCGTGTTCGTGGGCGTCGTCCTGGAAAAGGGAGGGGAGCGCAAGGTACAGGAGTATCTGGACGAACTCCAGTTCCTGGCGGAAACCGCCGGCGCCATCGGCGACAAGATGTTCATGCAGCGGATGGACCGGCCCGACAAGGCCACCTACATCGGCACGGGCAAGCTGAAGGAGATCAAGGAATATTGCGAGGAGAACGAAATCCAGTACGTCATTTTCGATGACGAGCTCACCGGCACGCAGCAGCGCAACATCGAAAAGATCATCGAGTGCTGCGACGTCATCGACCGCACCAGCCTGATCCTGGAAATCTTCGCCCAGCGGGCCAAGACTTCCTACGCGAAGATGCAGGTGGAACTGGCTCATTATCAATATATGCTGCCCAGGCTCGCGGGTATGTGGACGCACCTGGAGCGGCAGCGGGGCGGCATGGGCACCCGCGGCGGCATGGGTGAGACCCAGATCGAAGTGGACCGCCGGATCGTCAAGCAGCGCATCTCCAAACTCAAGGAAGACCTCAAGAAAGTGGACCGCCAGATGGCCACCCAGCGCAGCAACCGCGGCTCCCTGGTCCGCCTGGCCCTTGTCGGCTACACCAATGTCGGCAAGAGCACCCTCATGAACCTGCTGGCCAAATCCGACGTCTTCGCGGAGAACAAGCTGTTTGCCACCCTGGACACGACTGTCCGGAAAGTGGTCATCGAAAACGTCCCCTTCCTGCTCAGCGACACCGTCGGATTCATCCGGAAACTCCCCACCCAGCTGGTCGAAGCCTTCAAGAGCACCCTGGACGAAGTCCGGGAGGCCGACATCCTGGTCCACGTGGTGGACATTTCCCACCCCGATTTCGAAGAGCAGATGCAGGTGGTGGAACAGACCCTCCGGGACATCAGCGCGGCGAACAAGCCCGTCTTCGTCGTCTTCAACAAGGTGGACGCCTATACCTACGAGCCCTACGACGAATTCTCCCTCACGCCCAAGGAGGCCCGGAACCGGACGCTGGACGAACTGAAAAACAGCTGGATCGCACAGGAAAAGACCCCGTGCATCTTCATCAGTGCGAAGGAAAAGATCGGTATCGACAAGCTGCGGAACGACTTGTACAAGATGGTCGCCGAGATCCATGCCGGACGGTATCCCTTCAACAACTTCCTATGGTAAGAAAGAAGCTCTTCCTGCTGGCTGCTCTCTTTGCCCTCGCCACCGTCGCGGCGGCCCAGGATCCCGAAAGTGCCTATTCCGGTATCTACCGGGGAAAGCTCCCGGGGGTCTATCCTTACAAATATAACGGAACCTATTACTGGCACACCAAGGAATTCCTCAAAGGCGACGTCCTGTACAACGGGAAACTGTACCGGAACGTTTCCCTCAACGTGAACGCCAGCAGCCAGGAACTGGAGGTCCGGCCGATGGAGAAGATCAGCGCGATGGTCGTTTTCCGCGACCAGGTCGCCTGGTTCACGATGGGCTCCGAGCTGTTCGTAAACCTGCGCTATCTGGGCTATCCGGAAGCGCCGGAAGGCTATTTCGAGGTCATCCGGGACGGATCGGTTCCGCTGCTCCGCCAGGTCGGGAAGACGCTCCGGTTCGACGGAAGCGGCGGCGGCATGATCCGGATCGGATATGAAGACCCGGAGTATGATGCAGGGATCCCGAACTTCTTCCAGTACCAGGAAACCAACTATGCCCTGGAAAACGGCCGGCTGAAGAAAATAACCAAGCGGAATCTGAATAAACGGCTTAAAGAGCCGGCAGGAGCACCCTCCCTGGGAATCGAGCATGCCGCCTGGCACCCGCACAACCCGGCCGAACCAACGGGAACGGTCGCCGAGGCGGATCTCCCGGGCACCGGAAACGGCCTGCCGGACCACTATTTCGGGGAGCAGAAGCAAGACACCCTCGTGGTCCAGTACGTGGAAAGCGCCCTTCTCGCCACCTACCGGAACAAAGTCTACCCGGTAGGAGACCCGTCCATGGACAAAGGTTCACCCCGGAAGACCGTCCGCGGTACCGTGACGGAAGCCGAAACCGGCGAGCCCCTGTACGGGGTGGTCATCTTTGACGACAACACCAAGACCTATACCCGGAGCGACCGGAACGGTCAGTACAGGATCTCCCTCCCAGGCGGCGATAACATCCTGAATTTCAACGCGGAAGGAAAAGAAGAGCTCGCCCTCCGGATCCAGGTCCACTCCGACGGAGGCCTGAACGTCGTGATGACGGAGAAAGTGACGACGCTCAAGGAAGCCGTCGTGTCGGCTGAGAGCATGGCCCAGCACCGGAACACGGAGATGGGCGTGGAGAAAGTAAGCGTGAAGACGGTCAGCAAGATTCCGTCGGCCTTCGGGGAAGGCGACGTGATCAAGGCAGTCCTCACCCTCCCGGGCATCAAGAGCGTGGGCGAGGCTTCCGGCGGCTTCAATGTCCGCGGCGGCAGCGCCGACCAGAACCTCATCCTGTTCAACGGAAACACCCTCTACAACCCCACCCACATGTTCGGGATCTTTTCCGCCTTCAATCCGGACATCGTGGACAATATCGAACTGTACAAGAGTTCCATTCCGGCCCAGTACGGCGGACGCGTCTCCTCCGTCCTGGACGTCGGTAGCAAGGACGGCGACATGCAGCAGTGGAAAGGCTCGGCCGGGATCGGCCTGCTGACGAGCCGGCTTCACGTGGAAGGTCCTCTGTATAAGGGAAAAACCTCCGTCATCGCCGGCGCCCGCACGACCTATTCCGACTGGATCCTGAAGATGCTGCCCAAGGAAAGCGCCTATGCAGGCGGCTCGGCCGGCTTCACGGATGCGAACCTGGGCATCACCCACCGGATCGACGACGAAAATACCCTCCAGGCCTACGGCTATTACGCCCGGGACCGTTTCTCCTTCGGCGGCGACACGACGTTCAACTACGGCAACCTCAACGCCTCCCTCGTGTGGAAGCACCATACGGACGAAGGGCGCCTGCAGGTAAGCGGCGGCTATGACCAGTATCAGAACCGCGTATCCGCCCATCGGTGGGCCGGCGGGGCCTATGACCTGGATACCTGGATCCGCCAGGCCTTCCTACGCGCCGACCGGACGCGGACGCTGTCGGACGCCCACGAACTCGGCTGGGGGGTCCATGTGACCGGCTACGCCCTGGATCCCGGCATCATGACGCCCTTCGGGGCGGAATCCGGCGTCCAGGCCCGCACCCTGGACCGGGAACTGGCCCTGGAGCCAGCCGTCTACGTGTCGGATACCTGGAAGCCGTCGGAGGAGCTTTCCTTCGAAGCCGGCGCCCGGCTTTCCGCCTTCTATGCGATGAAGGGACGGAAACTGTACGGCGTCCCGGACGTACGTCTGGCCTTCAAGTACTCCCCTGCGGAGAATCTCTCCTTCAAGGCCGGCCTCAACTCCCTGTCCCAGAACATCCACCTGATTTCCAATACGTCGGCCGTCTCGCCCATGGACACCTGGAAGCTCAGTGACGACCGGATCCGGCCCACCTGGGGCTGGCAGGCCGCCGCGGGAGCCTACTGGACCGAACTCGGGAGCGGCATCGACTTCTCCCTGGAGACCTATTTCAAGCAGACCTACCGCGCCCTGGACTTCCTGCCCGGTGCGACCCTGACCATGAATCCGGACCTTGCGGACGAACTCGTCCCCGTGTACGGACGTTCCTACGGCATAGAACTGATGGCCCGCAAGACCACCGGCCGCATCACCGGCTGGGCCTCCTACAGCTATTCCCGCGCCCGGCTCAGGGAAATGGGCGACCGCGGCTACGAGGCCCTGGCCCACGGCGACTGGTACAACGCCCCCTATGACAAGCCGCACGAGTTCAAGCTTGTCACCAATTTCGCCCTCACGCACCGGTACAGTTTCTCGGTCAACGTGGACTACTCCACCGGTCGCCCCGTTACCATCCCGACGGGCATCTACTATTACGGCGGAACCTACCGGATGGCCTATTCCACCCGGAACGCCCACCGGATTCCGGATTATTTCCGGACCGACGTCGCCTTCAACATCGACCCGGGTCATTACCTGAAGGCCATCGCCCACACCGTCATCACGATCGGGGTATACAACGTCACGGGACGGAAGAATCCCTATTCGGTCTTCTTCAAGTCCGATGCCTACGGGGCGGTGGGCGGCTACATGCTGTCCGTCTTCGCCACCCAGATTCCCTACATCAACCTCAACCTCCTGTTCTGATGAGAAAGATTCTGCTCCTCCTTGCCGCCATCCTCTGCGCGACGGCCTGCATCTATCCCTACTCTCCGGAACTGGAAGAGGCGCCGGAAGGCGTGCTGTCCGTGGACGGAAACATCTGTATCGGCAGCACCTCCACCGTCCGGCTGGGAACGCTCCTGTCCCTGTGGAAGGCCGAGTGGAAACCGGCCGATTTCTCCGACGCCCGGGTCTGGGTGGAGGACGACGCCGGAGGCGAATATCCTGGAACATCCGCCCCATACGGGTACGGGTACGGCTGGAACCAGCCCGCCTACACCATCGACACCCGGAACGCTCCTGCCGACCGGCGTTATCGCCTATGCATCGAAGCCCTGGGAGACCGCTTCGTCAGCGACTGGAACGACGTGCTGTCACCGCCCCGCATCCGGGATATCAGCTTCTCGGCCGATGAAGAGAATGTCTTCGTGTCCGTCAGCGTGGACGGCGGAGAGGATGGAACCGGATATGTCCTTCTCTCCTACGAAGAAACCTGGGAATTCCATGCCGATTATCCCCTCGACTATCAAGTCACCTACGACTCCATGACCGACATGGTCGCCATTTCGCCCCTGATCCTCTCCGATTATTCCAGATACTGGTGCTGGCAGTCTGTTTCCACCGGCAGGGTCTATCCCGTGGATTATACCGGACGCACCGAGAGCGGCCTGTCCGGCTATCCGCTTGCCTCATTCTCCCGCAGAGACAACCGGAACCACCGGCGCTACTGCATCAACGTGACGGCCCGGTCCATCTCCAAGGACTCCTACCGCTTCCTTCGGAACCTGGAGGAAAACACGGACGGCGGAGACAACCTGTTCACGCCGAATCCCGGAGAAATCGCCGGAAACCTGCGCTGCGAAAGCAACCCGGAACGGACGGTGCTCGGCTACGCCCTCTTCTCCTTCGCCACCTCGAAGCGGGCTTTCCTGGACAGCCGGTACCTGAAGCCCTCTCCTCCCGCCGCCCTGGATTACCCGCTCGCCAATTTCTACACGGGGCTTTGGAAAATCGGCTATCTTCCCCTGGTTGAAAACAAACCTGGCTACGATCCGAAGGTGGAGGGACCTTATGGATGGGGGCCTCGCCGCTGCTATGACTGCACGGCGGCAGGCGGAACGCAGACGAAGCCGGACTATTGGGACGACTTCCGTGCGGACGGCGATTAAATTCGGAACGGAATGATGAAAAGACTCCTGACAACGGTCCTTCTGGCCTGGACCGGCATCCTGCTCTCCGCCGCCCCGGTGGAGCGGGTATACGTATCCACCGACCGGCCGGTGTATCTCGCCGGCGATGCCGTCTGGTGCTCCCTGTCCATCCTGGACCGGAACGGCCGTTTTTCGAACGAAAGCGCCGTAGCCTACCTGGAACTGGTTTCCACGGACGGAACGGCCTGCACGGCCAAGATCGGCCTCCTGGAGGGCCGCGGCGCCGGTTCCTTCCGGATTCCGGTCACGACGCCCACCGGCACCTACCGGCTCGTCGCCTACACGGCGGTGAACGCCGCCGAGGAGGGGATGCCCTGGATGGCGGGATCACGGATCCTGACCGTGTTCAACACCACGTCCGCCGCCCGGGTGGCCGGCGGCGTGGAACTGGTGGACGAAGCGGACTATGAAAAGCAGGAGACAGCCGGTACGGCGCCGGAAGGCGCCTTGGAACTGTCCATGCGGGTCCGCCTCCCGAAGAATGCGCCGGCCGTCCTGAACCTGCACAACGCCGGTTCCGCCGCCTCCGTGAGCCTGTCCGTCTACCATGAGGACGACCTGACCGCCGCTCCGCAGGAGAACACGCCGGGAAGCTTCTTGGAAGCGATTCCGGACACGGCCCGCCTGAGTCGGGAAGCCTCGCCCGAAAAAGACGGCGAAGTCATCACCGCCCGGCTCAGGGGAACCCTGATCCATGGCCCGGACGACCTGTCCTTCGCCACCCTTTCCTCGGCCGGGTCCCCTTCCGACGTCTACATCGGCCGGACCGACGGCGACGACCGCATCCGGTTCTACACCTCCAACATCTACGGGAACCGGGAAATCGTGTGCGAAGTGTCCCAGCTGGACCGGAAGGAGGGATATATCGACTTCGAGAGCCCCTTCCTCCGGCCCGATGCCGGCAAGCTGCCCCGCCTGCGCCTGAGTCCCGCCCAGCGGACGGACCTGATGGCACGGAAAACCGCCCTCCGGAGGGAAAAAACGCTCCGGACCGACACGCTGACCTCTTTCATGGCCCACCGCGAAGACCTCCTTCTCGCTTCCGTGGCCCCGCGCCGGTACCACCTGGATGAATACACCCGCTTCCCCTCCGTCAGGGAGATCATCGTGGAGATCATCCCCGAACTCACCCTTCGCAGCGTCGGCGGGGAGCCGATGCTGTTCCTGACGTACGGGGATGCCCTGGGGCGCCGTTTTGACCGGACGAACAACATTCTCGTGATGATGGACGGCGTGGTCCTGAGCGACCTCGGCCTTCTCCTGGATTTCGACGCGATGCTCCTCGAGGACATCGACATCTACAACCAGGCCGTCATTGTGGGAAAGACGCCCGTCAACGGGATCGTCAATTTCATCACCAAAAAGAATTACGTCACGGCCCTCCGGTTCCCCGCCAATGTGCGCGTGGTGGACTTCCAGGGCGTCGCCTACCCCGTCGCCTACTACGGCGCCGTGCCCTCGGGAGCGGGTCAGGACCTGCGCCAGCTCCTGTACTGGAACCCCGTCCTGGAGCTGGGCCCGGGAGACGAGAACCGCCTGGAAATCCATACGCCGGGCTACGCCGGCCGCTTCAAGGCCGTCGCAGAAGGGTTTACGGAGGACGGAAAGCCCGTCTACCAGGAGCTGGTCTTCGAGGTGGAATGAAAAACGGGCGGCCCGCCGAGGGGTCGCCCGATTCATTGATGACGGATTCTTTTATTCCGCTTCAGGTTCTCCGGTATTAAAACCCTTGTTGTAGTCGGTTTCGCGCTCCGGAACGACCCATACCCAGTTGTTGACTTCGTTCACGCCGATGGTGATGGCGACGGCGCTGTGGGCATTGCTGCCGTTGGCAAAGGTCTTGCGGACCACGGGACGGTTCCAACGCTTGAAGTCGGACCAGGCAAATCCTTCGCCCCAGAGCTCGATGCCGCGGAAGTTCATGATTTCATTCCAAAGGTCATCGCCGGTCTTGGTGCAATTGTAGTCCGGGGTACGGCCGGTCTCGGCGTTGAGGGTGTTGAGCGCATTCTGGGCCTCAGCAGTCTTGCCCTGCTTATAGGCGGCTTCCGCTTCGATGAGGACCATCTCGGAAGAGCGGATAAACGGGAGATAACTCACACCAGGCGTATCGAACACATAGAATTTGAGCTGGTCGCACAGGTGATAGATGCCGGCGCCCAGGGGACGGGTGACACCCTTGACGGCGTGTTTGGTGATATAATCATCCACTTCGTTGTACAGGTCCTCGCTGGTGTATTCATAGTCGTTTCCTACAAGTTCCAGTCCCAGGTAGCACTGGGCGCTCTGGGAACCGACCCCTTCCGGAGAGTAGCTCGGGAACTTGTCCGGGGTCAGGAACAGGGCCTTGCGGGCGTCGTTGTCCGGAATCTGGTTGGTGAGTTCCAGGCTGATGGAACCGCCGCCATTCTCGGTTTTGCTGGCATAATAGCCGTTGCAGGAGAACTGGGTGCCGTAGGTCCAGTACCACTGGTTCTCGGTCGCATCGCCGAAGGATCCCATGATCCACTCGGAATTCGGCCGCATGAAGCCGTCGTTGTAAGCCGCTCCGCTCACGAGCGGATAACCTTCCCGGGCGAGCTTCGCCTCAGAAGCCGCTTTGGCATAATCCAGTTTGTTGAGGGCGGCGCGGGCATACACGGCGTGGGCGACGTTGATATTGGTGAACCAGACATGGCCGGCTTCCCGGTCCATGCCGCTTTCGGTGAAGAGCTTGATCGCCTCTTCGCAGTCGGCGTAAATCTGCTCATAGACCTTGTCCATCGTGGTCGGAGCCTGGTCGCCGGTGCTTTCGTCCAGACGAAGGACGAGGGTCTTCCCTTCTTCGGAGGTTCCATTGGCGGAATCGAGCCAGCGGGGGCAGTAGTACAGCAGGAGTTTCTGGTAACCGTAGGCTCGGTAGGTAAGGGCGGAAGCCTTTATAAAGGCCTTTTCAGGCGTAGAGGCCGAAGACTCGTCGATATGGGCCAGGATGGAATTGGCCTGTCCGATGACGTTGTAATAGTAGTACCAGGCATAGAAGTCATACTTGCTGTCCTTGCGCAGGTGGAAGGTCTGGTTGTGGATGGAAGACCAGCCGGACGCATAGGCGTTGTAGTTGTAATCCTGGCTTGGATAGTTCTCATACAGACGGATGATAGCATTTTCGCCGCAGTCTCCCTGGGAACCCATGTTCTGCTGGGAGCACATGGTCAGGGCGATTCCGTTCAGGGCTCCGATGGCGCTCTTGTAGCTGTCCACAGCCGTGGCGGCACCTACGGAATCGGTCGGGGCCGTATTCAGATAATCCTTGGAGCAGGAAGCGAAGACACCTGCACCGATCAGGATGGCGGCAAAGGCTTTGTTTATATTTTTCATACGCTTTCTCTTTTTTAGAAGTTGACGGTAAGACCCAGATTGTACACACGGGCGGTGACATAGGTGTTGTCGGAACCGCCGCTGAAGCTATACTGCGGATTCATACCCTTGCGGGCAGAGATGGACAGGAGATTCTCCACACTGGCATTGAGCATGAGCCCTTCCAGGGACAGGGCGTTGGCCCAGCGCTTGGGCAGGCTGTAACCAAGGTTGATATTCTTGATTACGAAGTAGTTGTTGCTGGTGAGCCAGCGGTCGGAAGCGCTGTTGTTGTAGGTGCTCCGGTTGAAGTCCAGGGCCGGGATGCCGTTCGGGTCGATCCGGTTGGCGGAGGTCTCGGTCATTCCGTCAGGAACACCGTTCCAGGACTTGAGCACGTCCGCGTGGTTCGCGGAAGAGCTGGAGGCGGAACTGGTGGACATCAGGGAAGCATAGGTGCCGTCGTACATCTTGCCGCCCAGGCTCCAGGTGAACAGGGCGTTGAGGGTCCAGTTGTACAGGCGGAAGCCGGTGCTGAAGGAACCGTACACCGTCGGGAGGGCGGTGCCCTTCCAGTCCTTCAGACCGAAGGAAGTGTCCTTCGTGTAGTCGGTGCCGTTGATGGTCACGAGTTCGTCCGCCTTCTGGGCGGCTTCCTTCTGCTCAGGATCAAGGGTATACAGGGACTGTCCGGTCATCTGGTCCACTCCTTCGAAGTGATAGGTGTAGAACTCATAGATGGACTTGCCCACGGCCAGGCGGCGGAGAGAGCCGTTCTGGATTTCCGCGTCGTCGTTCGGGAGGCTCTTGATTTCGTTCTTCAGGAAGGTGGCGTCGGCGCCGAGGGTCCACGCGAAGTTCCGGGTACGGACCACATCACCGCTCAGGGAGAGTTCCACACCGCGGTTGGAAACGGAACCGATGTTCTGATACTTGGACATGTTCCAGTAGTCACTGTGCGACCAGGAACCGGCAGAAAGCGGAAGGTCTACGCTGAACAGCAGGTCCACGGACTGCTTGTCAAACCAGCCGAGGGAGAAGTTCAGGCGGTTGTCGAACAGGGCGCCTTCCACGCCGAGGTCGAAGGTCCGGGTGGTCTCCCACTTGATGTCGGAAGCATCCAGGCTCTTTTTCAGAAGGGCGGTTTCGCCACCGTTCTTGTCCACTTCGTAGAGGGCCTGGTAGGCATACAGGCCCACACCGGCGTTGTTGCCCACCTCACCGAAAGCAGCTCTCAAGTGGAGGTCATCGACCCAGGGGAGACCCTGCATGAATCTTTCACGGGCGATATTCCAGTTGAAACCCAGGGAATAGAAGTTACCCCAGCGCATTCCGGGCGCGAAACGGGACGAACCGTCACGGCGGAAGGAGGCGTCCACGAAGTACCGCTCGTCATAGTTGTAGCGGGCGCGGCTCAGATAAGCCTCGGTACGGTCGTAGTCGTTGTAACCCTGCGTATAGGAATTGGTGAGGAAGTTGCTCATCACGAGGATGTCCGGAACGGCCATGCCCGTGTTCATCGCATAATCGTAGAAGGAATCGGAAGTGAAATTCTCATGACCGAGCAGCACGTCCACATGATGCTTTCCGAAGTTGTAATCCCAGTTCAGGAATTCCTGGGCGGTGTAGGTCATGTACCGGTAGCTGTAATTGGTCAGACGGCCATTGTTGGTGGCACCGTCACCGATGTTCGGATTGTTGTAGGATTTCCGGTTGGTCGTGCTGTGGTTCATGTCGCCTTTCACGGTGAAAGAGAATCCGTAAGGAAGCATGAACGTTCCGTAAACCTGGCCTCCGAGCACGTTTCGGTGCGCCTTGTTGGAGTCCTTCCGGAGTTCGTAGGCGATATTGCGGTTCGTCAGGTAGGAAGACTGGGTGTCCCAGATATACTCTCCGTCGGCGTCCTTCATGATGGCTTCGCCATTGCTGTGGTCATGCAGGTAGTACGGATAGATCGGAGCCATCATGCGCACCGTATTGAACGGGTTGGCATAGTAGGTTCCGCTTGCGTTGGAGTTGTAGTCCCGGTCGGAAACGGTGGCTGTGACGTTGATGCCGCTCTTGAACCACTTGTTGGGCGTGAAATTGGTGTTCAGGCGGGCGGTGAAACGCTCGTAGTCGGAGGCGAGGACATAACCCTGCTCGTTGAGGTAACCGGCGGAGGCATAGACGTTGAACTTGCTGGAAGCCACGCTGCCGGAAACGTTGTATTCCTGACGGAGACCGTTGCGCTGGATGACGTCAAACCAGTTGAGGTCCGTAAAGTTGGGATTCATCTTGGCGACAAGTTTGCCGTTGGCGTCGAAGAGGGCATTGTTCGCCTTGTCGTAGATGTTCAACTTGGCATAGTCGGAAACCACATGCTCGGTGGCATAGACCTTGGCGGCCGCTTCGTCCAGACCGAGTTTGCTGGTCATCGCATAGTTTTTCATAGCCATCCAGGAAGCCTCCATCCACTGGTCGGGACCCAGGGCGTCATACTCCGGAATACCGCGGGTGTACAGACCCCGGTTCACCTTTACGGTCACCTGCGGCTTCATGGAACCGGAGCCGCTCTTGGTGGTGATGATGATGACACCGTTGGTAGCTTTGGAACCGTACAAGGCGGCGGAAGCGGCGTCCTTCAGAACGGAGATGGACGCGATGTCGGCGGAGTTGATTTCGGAGATGTTTCCGTCAAAGATGACACCGTCCACCACATAGAGCGGGGAGTTGGATCCGTTGATGGAACCGAAACCGCGGATACGGATGCTCGGGGCCGATCCCGGTTCGCCGTAGGTGTTGTTCACCTGGATACCCGGAGCAGCGCCTTCCAGGGCGCCGGTTACGGAGGTGCCGGTGCGCAGTTCGATCTTCTCATTATCGATCTGGGCGACGGATCCGGTGATGGACTGACGGGACTGGGTGCCGTATGCGACGACAACCGTTTCATTCAGGGTGTTCTGGTCCGGGAACAGGGTGATTTCCATGTTCGGGGAAATTTCCATCCGGGTCTCCTTCATTCCGACAAAACCGACGACGATCCATTGGGCGTTTTTCGGAAGATTGTTGAGAACAAAGTTACCTTCGAAGTCGGCATAGGTACCGATGCTGGTTCCTTCGACAACGACGGAGGCGCCGGCGACGGGCTGTCCGTCATCCGCAGAGACGACATGGCCCCTCACTTGGCTTTGCGCAAAAGAGAGTCCGATTCCGAAGAGGATTCCCAGTGCGCTGGTCAGAAGTTTTCTACCCATAAGCTAAGGATTGGTTTGGTTAAACATAATATTGGATACAATTCAATTCTTTGTTGTATCTTTTACACTACTACTAAACGGTCGTTAATTGCAAAACGACATCCGGCTGCAAAGTTTGAAAACAAAATTCAAATTTGCAAATTCCGTCAGTAGCTGACAATTTACGAATAGTTAGTTTGTTAAGGTTATTATCTATATATTATTCTTTTATTTCGCCGAAATATACTAAAAAATCATTAATAAAAATACAATAATTGCGACTAATTGTAATAATAAAAATTTTAAACAAAAGTTGAATTATTGCTTTTTTCGGCCGGAACGCCCTTGCAAATATCTGTGAAGCGTGTTTTCGTGGACACCCACAAAACCAGCTATCAGTTTGAAAGATGCGCCTTGTTCGCGCATTTTATTCACTTCCGGCAGCAATTCCTCGAACCGCTTTTGTTTGGAAGACGATCCTTCGGGCCTTCCCAGCCGGACACCCGCCGCTTTCTTGGCTGCCAGCGCTTCCTTCGTCCGCTGTGAAATCAGGTTCCGCTCAATCTCTGCCGCCAGTGAAAAGGCGAAGGCGAGGATCTTGCTCTGGATAGAATCGGACAGTTCGAATCCGTCCTTGATGGACCGGACCTGGATTCCCTTTTCCGAGCACACATTCAGGATGGACATGACCATCATCATGTTCCTTCCCAGGCGGGACAGTTCCGTACAGATGAGGAAATCGCCTTCCTTCATCTTCCGGAGCGTTTTTCCCAGCGTCCTCCTGTTCAAATCCATCGTCCCGGACACTTTCTCAAGTACCCATACATCAATGGAAAAATGATTCCTTTCGCACCATCTTTCCACTTCGAACCGCTGTCCTTCGTAGGATTGCAGCGCGGTACTTACACGGATATACACGTAATTCATGACACACTTTCATTTTTAAAGTTTAAGTCGTTTCACGGCCACACTGTAAAATGACCCTATAGTAGTGTATCCGATACAAAGAAAGCGATTTGTATCAAATATTTTATGTTTAACTAATCTTTTTATGCTTATGAAAAGAGTAAAACTGTTCATGGCGTGCTTGTTCCTGAGCCTTACGGCTGCATTTGCGCAAGGACAGCAGGTTTCCGGTATCGTTAGCGATGCCGCGAACGGAGAGCCCCTGATCGGGGCCGCTGTCATGGTGAAAGGAACCAGGACGGGAGCATCGGCCGGTAATGACGGCTCCTACTCCGTCCGCGTCGCCAATCCCCAGGAGGCAGTCCTCGTCTTCAGTTTCTACGGTTATAAGACCGTGGAAGTCCCCGTTGCCGGCCAGAGCCGCGTCAACGTCGAAATGGAGATGGACGCCACTGTCCTGGACGACGTCATCGTCGTCGCTTACGGTACGGTCCGCCGGGAAGCGGCCACCGGTTCGGTTTCGGCCGTGAAGGGCGAGCAACTCGCCACCGCGCCGGCCACTTCCGTCGACAAGATGCTGCAAGGTAAGATGGCCGGTGTCCAGATGGCCTCCTATTCCGGACAGCCGGGTTCCACCACCGCCATCCGTATCCGCGGTACTTCCTCCATCAACGCCGGCAACGAGCCGCTGTGGGTGGTCGACGGAATTCCAATCATCGCCGACGATAACCGCGCCTTGTCCAACTATGGCGTGGGCGGCGGTACCAACACAGCCTTCCTCAACCCGAACGACATCGAGTCCATCACCGTCCTGAAGGACGCTGCCGCGGCTTCCGTTTACGGTTCCCGCGCGGCAAACGGCGTCATCCTCGTGACCACCAAGAGTGGTAAGTCCGGGGAGGCTAAGCTCACGGCCCGTGCCAAGTACGGTGTCCAGCAGCTGGCCAATGACAACCATTTCCTCCCGATGACCGCACAGGAGCTCGTGGGTTATTGGCGTGACGCCCTCAAATACGGCGGCTATGATCCCGATGCTAGTGGCGTAACAGAAGAAGCCCTCCTCAAGGATGGCTACCACGACTGGTACAAGGACCTCACCAAGCTCGGAACCCTCCAGGAATATGAAATCAACGCCACGGGGGGTACGGACCGTGCAAAGTACTATTCCTCCCTCGCCTACCACAAGAACGAAGGTGTTTATAACGGTTTGGATTACAGCCGTTTCTCCGCCCGCTTGAATGCCGAGTACAAGCTCACCAAGAGCATTACCTCGGGCGCCAAGATCAACCTGGCTTACAACAATTCCAACTCCGGCCCGATGGGTTCCTCCTACTACATCAACCCGGCGCAGGCCATGTTCAACCTCCTGCCCTGGACTCCGATCTATGACAAGGATGGCGCCTTCCACCAGCCGGCTGAGAATGCCAAGCTGAACCCGCTTGCCAATGCGAAGTATGACGAGAACAACGATAAGGAATACCGCGTGAACGCGTCCATGTTCCTGGAGTGGAAGCCGCTCCGCCAGCTGACCTTCAAGACCACCAACGGAGCCGAAGCGTCCTTCATCGATTCCCGTAACTACAACAACCCGCTTGCGGATCCGGACGGAGAATCCTCCCTCTACACCTACCGGATTAAGGAAATCCGCTACACGACTTCCAACACCGCCACTTACCAGGATAAGTTTGACGATCATTCCCTCCGCCTTCTGGCCGGTCAGGAAGCGATGCTCAACACCTATGATTATGTAGGTGTCGAATCCCCGGATGTAGACCCCGCTATCCCTTACATCACCACTTCCACCGCTGCCAAGGATCATGGCCTGTTCAACTATACGCAGTATAGCCTCCTCTCCTTCTTCGGCGTGGTCCGCCTCTGTCCGTGGCGACGGCAGCTCGCTGTTCGGTTCCGCCCACCGCTGGGGTCTCTTCTGGTCCGTCTCCGGTTCCTGGAACATCTCGAACGAGCGCTTCATGAAGCCTACCAGCGAATGGCTGAGCCAGCTCAAGGTCCGCGCTTCCTACGGTGTGAACGGTAACAACAACATCTCCGCCTACCGTGCCTACGGTGTGTACGGCACCAATTCCTACAACGGAATGAACGGTAGACCGCATCACCGGCAGCATCGACGCTTACAGCCGTCTGACCACCGACATGCTGCTGAACAAGAGCGTGCCCTTCACCACCGGTTTCGGTTCCAACTTCATGAATACCGGTTCCTTGCGTAACCGCGGTCTTGAATTCATGGTCGACGCAACCCTCGTCCGCAACAGCGACTGGTTCTGGTCCGTCGGCGGCAACCTGGCCTTCAACCGCACCAAGGTTCTCGACCTGGCCGGTTCCGGCTTCCTGACCGCCGCTGATCCCCGTAACGACGAGGACATGGCCGTCCGCATCGTGGAAGGTATGAACCTGTATAATTTCTACATCCGCGACTACGCGGGCGTGAACCCGTCCAATGGTTACGGCCTCTTCTGGACGGAGGATCACAAACTGACCTCCGACCGTACCAAGGCCCGCTACTACTATGCCGGTTCCCCGGAACCCAAGTTCACCGGCGGTTTCAACACCAACGTGTCCTGGAAGGGTCTCTCCCTGAGCGCCTACTTCGACTTTACGTACGGAAATAAAGTGATGACCAACAACTGGTTTATCACGGACGGCGCCGATGCCCTGAACAAGAACAGCCAGAATACCGCTTTGAACTACTGGAAGAAGCCCGGTGACACCGGTGTCAACCCGGTTCCGATGGCCGGCGCCTCCAATGTCTGGTATGCCGGGTATTCCACCCGCTTCCTCGAAGACGGCAGCTACCTCCGCATCAAGGATGTCACCCTCTCCTACGCTCTTCCGCAGAACATCCTCGACGTCATCAGGATGCAGGGCGTAAAACTCTATGTGAGCGCACTGAATGCCTATACCTTCCACCACGTCAACGCCCTTGATCCCGAGTTCGGTCCGCTGGGCTGCGCCTATGGCGGCAACCACACGATGGTCAAGACTTTTGTCGGCGGCATTGAGGTTACTTTCTAAACTGAAAAGGAGAAGACTATTATGAAAAGAATCATTTCCTATATTCTGATTGGATTCGCAATCCTCGGCACGACGGCTTGCCAGGACTTCCTGGAGAAAGCCCCTGTCCTGTCCCAGAGTACGGAACTCACCCTGTCCTCCTATGACGGTCTGGACAAAGCGGTCATCGGTGCTTATAACGCACTCGGCGGTTCCGGCTGGTATGGCGGTGAATTCGTCCTCGAATCCGAAATGCGTGGCGGTAACGGCATCAAGCACATCGACCACAATTCCAACCGGTATTCCACCCAGATGAACTGGAATTATACCGCCGATGCAACTTCCGGCCTCTGGTCCACGGGATATGTCACCATTTCCCGCTGCAACAATGTCATCGACAACCTCGAAGGCAAGGAAGACGAAGCGGCCGGCGTGACCACTCAGGACCTGAACAACCTCAAGGCTGAGGCCCTGTTCATGAACGCGGGTTCTCTGAAGCCTGAGCAGAAACTGGGTGTTCCCTATGTCTATCATACCGATCCTGACGCCCGTCCCGAACGTGACGACGTGCTGACTGTCTACGACAACATCGTCAACGACCTCAAGGAGGCTGAAGCTGCTATCGACCCCGCCTATACCCGCAGCAATGCGAAGGACAAGAAGGCTGTTGTTTCCCAGGCCGCCATCCAGGCCCTCCTTTCCCGCGTGTACCTGTACATGAGCCAGTGGCAGAACGCTGCCGACTATGCGACGAAGGTCATCAACAACAGCAATTACAAGCTGTATGAAGCGGATGAATACGCTTCCGTCTGGACACAGGACGTGGGTGGTTCCGAGGTCATCTTCGAGAACTACATCGACCTGACGAACTACTCCAACCTGGACTGCAGCTACATGACCTATCCGGAAGGCGCCTATGGTGACTGCATCGCCTCGCCCAGCCTGATCGCCCTCTATGCGGACGGCGACGTCCGTGGCGATCTCTATTGCCAGGACAGCAAGCAGACGGACGGTCTCTGGTGGACCCTCAAGTATGCCGGTAAGGGCCTGACGGTTCCGGATGCCAACAATACGGTCATCCTCCGTCTGTCCGAAATGTATCTGAATCGGGCCGAGGCCATCGTGAACGGCGCTTCCGTCGCCGGTACCACCGCCCTTGCCGACCTGAACGCCATCACCTCCCGCCGGGGTGCCGCCGCCCTTACCTCCGCCGGTATGGACGCCGTGAGGACCGAGCGACGCAAGGAACTCGCCTGGGAAGGTCACATCTTCTTCGACCTCGCCCGCTGGAGCATGCCTGCCAACCGCGATGCCTCCTGGAACCTCGAGGAATCCCGTCGCAACATCCCGTTCCCGGACTATCGTTGGGCCCTTCCGATTCCCAAGCGCGAAATGGAAGTCAACGAAAACCTGGTTCAGAACGATCAATATTAATAAAGGATGCGCATTATGAAAAAAGTATTTCTTTATATGCTTCTGATCGCGGGAATGGCCGCTGCCGTCTCCTGCAGCAAGAATCTTCCGCCCGTCTTTGACGATGCCAACGCCTTCGTCGCTTTCGACCAGGCTAACGCTGCCCTTGACGAGGCTATCATCAAGGAAGATGGCACCATCGTTCCCCAGACGGAAACCATCAAGATTCCCGTCACCCTGGGTTCCGTGAAAGGTCTTGCCGAGACCATCAAATTCACGGTCAAGGACGGAACGGCGAAGGCTGGTGAAAATTACAAGTTGAACACCACTTCCGGTACCCTTTCCTTTGATGCTACGAACCGCACGCAGTACATCGAATTCGCCGTCATCTACGATCCCGACTACACCGGCGACCTCAAGTTCACCGTTGAACTCGAACCTACCCAGAACGTCGCTCTCGGCTACCAGTCTACCTGCACGGTGACGGTCGGTGACGTGGACCACCCGATGTCCGGCATCATCGGCAAGTACAAGGCTACCTGCTCGGATTCCACCGAAGGTGCCGAATACGAGTTCGAAATCCGGAAGGACGAAAACGACGACCACATGGTCTGGTTCTTCAACCTGTTCGCCAACTCGGGCTGGGCGATTGATGAAACCATGTTCTATGGCAATGTGGATGAGACGTTGAACACTATCAATATTCCTTACGGCCAGCAGTCCGAGTACAAGTATAGCGGAGAAACCCCCGTCACCCTCTACTGGATCGACAGCAACGAGGCCGGCGATGACTGGGAGAATGAAGATAAGACCGGTTCCAACACCGTGCAGATCATCAAGGATGAAACCGGCAAGGTCACCGGACTGAAATTCCAGGAAGGTCTCGGTTTCGAGGCGCTGCTGGAAGGTCTCGGCTATGTCGGCGTTGTCATTCCGGACATCACTGCCGTAAAGCTGTAATCCCTATCGCTCTATGAAAGACACCCGCATGATTTTTGCGGGTGTTTTTTATTACACTTGCAGGAACAAACGCCTGTTTAAAAGACTATGAGAAAAAGAATACTGATCATGGCCTGTGTCGTGTCCAGTTTCCTGGCCGGACCTGCCTTCGCCCAGGATCCGACGACGACCTGGCCGTACCTGTTACCAGCCTTCGAATCGGGATCTGTCGCCTTCAGGGGTGCCGACAGCAAACCCTACCTTTTGAATATCCACCTCCGCCGGGGACAACTCCATTACCTGGATGAGAAAGGGCTCATCCGGGAAGCCGACCTGATGCAAGTGGATGGCGCCGAAATAGGCGGTAAAACCTATCTGAATGTAGGCGGAGAGATGATGGAAGTGGTTTCCCGGTCCGGGAGAGGCTGCGTCGTCCTCGAAAAACTGGGAGACTACGATGCCCTGCTGGAGACAGGTGGCGCCTATGGATCTTCGTCCGTTACCTCCGCAACCCGCAAGTTATCTTCCATTGAAACAGACAGCCAGATCAACCAGAACCATATGCTGCTACAGAATTCGCGCAGTGAAGGGGAAATGCTGGATATCCTCACCAAGTACTACCTCTTCTATCAGGGAAACAGTGTCCGGGCCGATCGCCGCGAAGTGGAAAAACAGCTTCCGGACAGTCGCAAGGCCGAATGGAAAGCCTGGCTGAAAGCCAACAAAATCAAGTGGAACCAGCCGGAAAGTTTACAGAAAGTAGTTGATTTCTTAAATCCGGAACAGTAGTGAAAAAAATCCTCTACGCTCTTCTCTCAGCCGGTTTTGTTATAACCGGCTGCCAAACAAACGGATTACCGGACACCCCGCCTGAACTGGAAAATGAGCGTGTTTTCGGCGCCCGGATTCCGGAAAGCGAAAGGATTCCGGATGTCCTGAATATCCTGTTCAATGAGGAAACATCCCGGGAACTGGAACAGATCACCGGTCCGGACGGAAACGTCCAGCTGGGCCGTACCCGTTCCTTCGGATCGGACGGTATCCTGCGGATGCACCGCCTGTTCCCCGAAGCCGGGAGATTCGAGGAAAGAACCCGTCTGGAGGGACTCCACCGCTGGTATGTCGTGGAATATGATCCTGAAGTGTCCCTGACCCGGGCAGCAGACGGTTGGGTAGGGTTTCCGGGTGCGGAACTGATTGAATTCCTTCCGAAAATCAGGATAGATACGGACAGTGAACCCGTTTTCACGGATGAACCGGTTCCCGCCCGCATGGCTGCCGGTTCCTCCCTTCCCTTCGACGACCCGCGCCTGCTCCAGCAATGGCATTACAAGAACAAGGGCGACGGTGTATCCTCGGTCAGCGGCTGCGACATCAACGTCTTTCCGGTCTGGAAACGGTACACAACCGGATCACCCGAGGTCATCGTCGGCATCGTCGACGGTGGTATCGACTATAAGCACGAAGACCTGGCCGACAATATGTGGCACAACCCTGAAAAGACCGGGGATACCGTCTATGGGTACAATTTCGTGAACGACTCCTACCAGGTCAATGCGGAGAACCACGGCACCCATGTAGCCGGAACCATCGCCGCCGTGAACAACAATGGCAAAGGCGTCTGCGGCATTGCGGGCGGCGACGCGGCAAAGGGACAAAAAGGCGTCCGGCTGATGTCCTGCCAGATCTTCGACGGAGAAAAGGAGGGCAGCGGCACCGCCGCCATCAAGTGGAGCGCCGACCATGGTGCCGTCATTTCCCAGAACAGCTGGGGATATACGACGGAAACCACGACGCCGAAATCCCTCAAGGCGGCCGTAGACTATTTCATCAAGTATGCCGGCATTGATGAGAACGGCATACAGACGGGCCCGATGAAGGGGGGCATCGTCATCTTTGCCGCCGGCAATGAAAACAGGAATGTCAGCAGCAGCGACTATGAACATATCCTGAGCGTCGCGGCCGTTGGCGCGGACTACCGGCGCGCCTACTATTCCAATTACGGTGACTGGGTGGTTATTTCGGCTCCGGGCGGAGATGCGAAGAAAGGGACCCAGATCATGAGCACCTTGCCCAATAACCGATACGGCCTGTATCAGGGAACGTCCATGGCCTGTCCCCATGTTTCCGGCGTAGCGGCGCTCATCGTGTCCCAATACGGCGGAGAAGGATTCACACCGGACGAATTATGGCAGCGGCTTACGGAAAGCGCCACCCCGCTCGTTTCCTTCAACAAGAGTTTCCGGATGGGAGCCGGACTTGTCAATGCGTACCGCGCCATCGCCGGAAGCGGCGGCATTCCTCCGGAAACACCTTTTGACCTGGAAGCGGGAACACAGTCCAACAATATCCATTTTTCAGTCCGGATTCCAAAGGACGGAGACGACGGAATCCCCACCTCCATCATGGTCTATTATGCCTTGGAACCGTTCGATGCCGTTTCCGATGAACTGATGTTCGCCCAGTTCTATCTGGATGAAAACAATCAGCCTGGAGACACGCTTGAAGGAACCATCAGCGGACTGGAATTCAACCGGTGCTATTACGTCGCCGCAGCCGCTGCGGATCTGGCCGGCAACCTGTCAGGACTGACCAGCCGCCTTTCCGTCACCACGGGCAGCAATACCCCGCCGGCTATCCAGTCCCTGGGAGAGACGAAGTTGACCCTGAAACCACACCAGACAGGTTCGCTTGATTTCAGTATCCATGACGAAGACGGTCATTTCTATCTGATTGACCTGCAGAAAGACTCGGATGGAATCGTGCTGGATACTCTGGTCCGGAATCAGCCCAGAATCGTGGCATCTGGTCCGGACTTGCCTTCCGGACATTATGCAGCCACGCTGGTGGTTACGGATACCTATGGCGCCTCTGCCCGGCAATCCGTTTCCATCACTGTTCTGGATAATCATGAACCTGAGATTGTCAACCAGTTTGAAGACCGGATATTCGACGCCAGAAATATCACGGAAGAGTTGCGCTGCGAGGATTATTTCAAGGATGATGACGGGGAAAACTTGCAATATACCATTTCCATTGACAATGCTACCGTCGTAAACCTGACTTCCCAGGATGGTTATTTCTATCTGACACCCATGAACTACGGTTATGCGACAGTGACGGTAACCGCCACCGATATCCGGGGAAAAAAGGTTTCCCAGCAGTTCCGAGTCCTCGTACGGGACGGTTCCCATGAAGTGGATGTCTATCCCAATCCCGTGCGGGAAAAACTCTATATCCGGACTTCCACGGATCAGCAGGTTTCCGTTCGGGTCGTATCGGCGGCTGGAGCCTCTTTCTATCAGGGAGAATCGGCCATCACCCCCTTCGAACCGGCTATGATCGATATGGGACAGGCGGCACCCGGACCTTATACCGTTCTCCTGACCATGAACGGAAAATCATTTAAGTACAGCATCGTGAAGCTATGAAAAAGTATGTTTTCCTTTTTGCAGGCTTGATGACCTGCACGATACTTCACGGGCAAGTCCTGCCTTCCCTGCAGGTTGTTCCCGATGCGGAAGCTTTCGGCCGGGCGGGTATATCCGCTGCATCGGAAGCGACGGCATTCGCCTGGGAAAACAATGCGTCAGCCCTTGCTTTCTCCGATAAAAGAATCCTCTCGGGAATCACATACGGTCTTTGGACCCCATCCGTTTCAGGCAGCAAGATCCTTTCTGCCTCTTTCGGTTGGAAAAAGGACAGGTTGTCCCTCGGCTTGTTGGGAAAAACATTCCGGAGCCCTGCGTATGAACTGTATGACGATAATGGGGTAGCCAACCAGATTGTCGAGCGTTTCTCTCCCTCGGAAACCATCCTGGGCATAGGCGGAGCCTACCGGATCATACCGGGATTATCCGTCGGGCTCGTTGCCAAAATGGTTTCTTCTTCCCTTGCCGTCGATGCAAAAGCAACGGTGTTCAGCGCCGATATTTCCGCCACCTTCCGCAAGGATGCGTTCCAGGCTGGCCTGGTCCTCGCCCATATCGGTACTCCGGTCAAGTATTCGGAATCAGGAAACTCTTATACACAACCCACGATGATTAAGGCGGGTATGTCCTATGAGGCCGTCAAGGGCCTCCGTCTGCTGACCCAGGTGGATTGGCTGGTTTCCGGAACCTTGATGGCCGGTGTGGCGGCAGACTACTGGTGGAAGGATTCCGTCGGAGTCCGGGCTGGATATCATCTGGGTTCCCGCACACAGGGAACAGCCTCTTTCGCAACACTTGGACTTGGAGGAAGAATCAAGGGGCTTCAACTGGATGCCGGTTGGGCTTTCCTTGGGGATAATCACCAAAATACGGTTTTCATTACGATCAGTTACGTTATTTGACGAGGTTATGAAACATCCTTCTATTTCATGTTTTCTGCTTTTCCTGCTTGTCGCATCCTGCACCGCTCCGGCTCCGGAACCTTCCCTGACCCTGGAAGGATCAGACACGCATTCCATTCCCGCCGGGGGTGGAACGGTTTCCATCTCCTTCTCCACCAATCAGGATGACTGGGGGTTTGACATGGGAAGCGCCTCCTGGCTTTCGGGCAGCAAGGGGAAGAACAGTCTGACCCTAACGGCGGCCAAGAATGAAGAAACCGTTCCCCGGAGTGCAAAGGTCCGCATCTTTGCACCGGCGTCCGGCTCTCCCCAAGCCTCCGCAACGGTCACGGTGTCCCAGTCCGGTTCCATTTTCGTTCCCACCCTGTCGCTGGATTGCGGCGAAGAACTGACGCTCACCTCAGAAAAGCAGGATTATTCCATCACAATCCAGACGAATATGCCCACGTGGGAATATGAACTGGAAGGAAACTGGCTGGAAGCCTCCGCGTCTGGCAACATCCTCACCCTTTCCGCCGAGGAAAACACGAAGGACGTGGACCGGGAAGCCCGCATTACCATTTATGCCCCGAGCCGAAAAGTCTATGAGATGACGGCGAGTGTAAGCATTATCCAAAAAGGAACCGACATTACGCATAAATTGGAAAACCTCAGTGAAAAGGGAACTTCCAATTCCTACCTGGTCACCCATAACGGGGTATTTGAGTTCAAGGCCACCGTCCGTGGAAACGGCATCGCATGCGAGGGGCTCAAAGAACCCGCCGCCCTTTCCCCGGCCGGAGCGAAACTGGTCTGGCAGACCAGGAAAGGACTCATTTCCTCTGTCTCCCTGGAAGGGGATAATATCCGTTTTGAAACCACCCAGGGTAGAGGCAACGCCCTCATCGCCGCGACCAACGCTTCCGGGGACATCATCTGGAGCTGGCATATCTGGAAACCGGAGGAAGATATCATTGAACTTCCCGTTGAATCGGGCGTGAAGGCGATGAACCTCAATCTCGGAGCCCTGTTGGAAAACCCGAATGATGTGTCCTCTTACGGTCTCCTGTACCAATGGGGCAGGAAAGACCCGCTTCCGGGATCTCCGATCCTCAATGAGGGAACTGCCTATACGAAGAATCTGGAGGTTTATGATATGGATGGAAATCCGGTCAGTATCGGTTCCACCAGCATGTACGATACGGAAAACAATACCCTGGCCTACTCCATCTCGCATCCGACGGTCTGCATCAGCAACAATGCCCAGTTCAGCACCAGTCCCGACTGGCTGCGTCCCGCCGAAAGCAACACCGCGCTCTGGGGCAATCCCGAAGGAACCGTCCGGGAAGAGGGAACCTACGTCCATACGGGTACAAAGACCTTCTACGATCCCTGTCCCGTGGGCTGGCGGGTTCCTGACCCCCAGACTTTCTGTCATATCACTTCGTCCGGGGGATTTACGTGGGCAAGCGGTGAAACGGAAGGTGAAATGCACTGGTACGACCTGAGCGGCGAAGCGGAATTCGCGGCACAGGATTTGAACGGCGACGGATGGATCAACCTGCTGGATTTCCAGAATGGATGGTATCTGATGCTGGACCGTCCTTCGGGAACGGCTTCCTATTTTCCCGCCACAACCCGGTACAACGGCCAATATGCCATGTTTATGGGCAGTATGGCTGGATTATGGGGAAATTACTGGACCAATGCACCCAGCCTGGACAACGACAAGAACGACACTTACCGGGGAGCCGCCCTGGCTTTCGGTATCAAGGAATATACCGGAGCATGGTCTTTCTCCGCATCTCCAGTTTCCAATGGTTCCAGGGCCGACGCCTACGCCATCCGCTGCATCAAGGAATAATCCATCTATAATCCATTTGACTTACATCCAAAAGAATCATATAGTCTTTATATAAAAAATAATAGAGGGATGGAGCGACTTTTTTTCGGAGCTTCATCCCTCTATTATTTCCTGACTTTATCACTTTTTCGGCATCTCTTTAAAAATCGGCTTCAGGTATAACTGTAAGGCATATTGCGCAGGTGATTTGGGTGACGCTTTGATTAAGTCAGGAAAATTAATAATTCTTCCATCATTTCGACACATATATTTGCAGCAAAAATTCCATTGTGTTTGCGCGGCAAAAATTAAAGTGTATCTTTGCAACAAGAATTAACGTGTAACATTACAAAGATATGGCAATACCTTCAGAAAAACTTGCACAGTCTCTTGACGTCCTGAGACAGTTACAAGAGTCGAAGAACAGTCCTATAATCAGGTCTTCAGAAATCAGCAGGACCCACCAGGAACGTCTTGTTGAAAACGGCTTTCTGATGAAAGTCGTCGGGGGATGGTATATTCAGTCAGATCCGGCAGCTGTTTCCGGCGATACTACGGCCTGGTATATTTCATACTGGAGGTTCATTTCCGAGTATGTACGGGAGAAACTTGGAGAAGAATGGTGTCTGCCAGCTGAAGCGTCATTAGATGTTCAGACGGGCAATTGGACCGTCCTTCCCCAATTGATTATACGCTCGCCGAAATGCAACAACACAAGTGTGATCCTTCCTTTCGGATGCAGCATCTTTTTTCTGAAAGCGGATTGCGCTACTAATGTTATCAAGGAAAGCCAATATGGTTTGAATGTTTACAGCATCCCCGAAGCCTTAGTGATGTCGTCGCCGATTCTCTTCCAACGCAGCAGCATTACTGCCAGAACAGCTCTTGCTGCGATAAGGGATTCATCGGAAGTACTTCCTTATCTCCTCGACAAGGGCCGTTCATCACGCGCCGGGAGATTGATAGGCGCATTTAGGAATGTGCAGATGCTTCCCATCGCTGATGAAATAAAGTCTACAATGGATCGTTTCGGATATGTTATTCGTGAAGAAGATCCATTTACCGACAAGTATGAGTTTGTCAGAGACCTGTCTCCATACGCCACGCGTATTCGCCTGATGTGGAAAAGTATGCGCGATACGGTGCTTGCCGTAAAACCTTCCGTGCCTGCGGGAATCGACATCGAAGCCTATATGAAGGATGTCGAGGATAGATATAAGCTGGACGCATATCATTCTTTGTCCATTGAGGGCTATAAGGTTTCTGAAGAGCTGATTGAAAAAGTCCGCAGCGGCAATTGGAAACCGGACGAGAATGCGTCTGACAAAGAGGACAAGGCCGCCCTTGCGGCACGCGGATATTGGCAGGCATTTCAGGAAGTCAAGAAAAGCCTGCTGGCAATCCTCGATGGCAAGAATGCCGGTGAGGTTGTAGAGAAAGACCATCGCGTATGGTACCAGGAGATGTTCGCGCCGTCTGTGATGGCAGGAATAATCAAAGCTGGAGATATCGTAGGGTATAGGTCTGGCCAGGTCTATATTCGCAATTCAATGCATACGCCTCTCAATCCCGAAGCCGTCAGGGATGCGATGCCGGTACTTTTCGACCTGCTGAAAAGTGAAGAAGATGCGTGGGTGAGGGCAGTGCTTGGTCATTTCATCTTCACTTTCATACACCCGTATATGGACGGAAACGGACGAATGGGAAGATTTATGATGAACGTAATGCTGGCCTCCGGAGGGTATCGATGGACTATCATTCAAAAAGATATACGAGACAAATATATGTCTGCGCTTGAACGTGCCAGTGTCCAAGGTGACATAAGCGATTTTGCATCTCTCCTCGCTGGCATAGTATGATAAATAAAGGGATTGCGTATTTTTACTAATTTGACTATTATTCGTAATTTTGTAATGTTGATTCCCGATAGCCCCTGAAGTAATTCAAGCTACCGGGTTTGGTTTTTTTTCGGCATCTCTTTAAAAATCGGCTTCAGGTATAACTGTAAGGCATATTGCGCAGGTGATTTGGGTGACGCATTGATTAAGTCAGGAAAAATAATAGAGGGATGGAGCGACTTTTTTCGGAGCTTCATCCCTCTATTATTTTTTATTTGTAATTGATTGTCTTACTCGCTGAAACGGGCTTTGAGGTATTCGCGGTTCAGGCGGGCGATGTGGTCGATGGTGACGTGCTTCGGGCATTCCATCTCGCAGGCGCGGGTGTTCGTGCAGTTGCCGAAGCCCAGTTCGTCCATCTTGGCAACCATGGCGCGGGCGCGGCGGGCGGCTTCCGGCTTACCCTGCGGCAGCAGGGCCAGGGAGCTGACGCGGGCAGCCACGAACAGCATGGCAGAGCCGTTCTTGCAGGTAGCGACGCAGGCACCGCAACCGACGCAGGCGGCGGCATCCATCGACAGTTCGGCATCATCATGCGGGATGAGGATGGTGTTTGCATCCTGGGCGGCACCGGTACGGACGGAAACGAATCCGCCGGCCTGAAGGATCTTGTCGAAGGCCTGACGGTCCACGACGAGGTCCTTGATCACCGGGAAGGCGGCACTGCGCCAAGGTTCCACGGTGATGGTGGCGCCGGGCTTGAAATGACGCATGAACAGCTGGCAGGTGGTCACCTGGTCGTCCGGACCGTGGGCGCGGCCGTCCACATACAGGGAACAGGCGCCGCAGATACCCTCACGGCAGTCGTGGTCGAAAGCAATGGGCTCCACACCCTTGCGGATGAGCTGGTCGTTCAGAATGTCCAGCATCTCGAGGAAGGAGGCATCTTCCTCCACATCGGTGACGTGGTAGGTCTCGAAGTGACCCTTCGCTTTGGCGTTCTTCTGACGCCACACTTTCACGTTATATTCCATAATCGTCTTTAGTCTTTATAGTTACGGGTCGCAATCTTGATGTTCTCATACTTGAGCGGCTCCTTGTGGAGTTCAGGCTCGACACCTTCGCCCTTGTATTCCCAGGCACCCACATACATGAAATTCTCGTCGTCGCGCTTGGTCTCGCCTTCCTCGGTCTGCATTTCCTCGCGGAAGTGACCGCCGCAGGACTCTTTCCTGTGCAGGGCGTCGCGGGCCATCAGTTCGCCGATGTCGAAGAAGTCCACGAGACGGAGGGCCTTCTCGAGTTCCTGGTTGAATTCCTCGTTGGTTCCGGGGACACGGACGGTCTTCCAGAATTCCTTGCGGAGTTCACCGATTTCCTCGATGGCCTTCTTCAGGCCAGCCTCGTTGCGGGCCATGCCCACATATTCCCACATGATGTGGCCGAGTTTCTTGTGGATGCTGTCCACGGTCTCGGTTCCCTTCACGGCGAAGATCTTCTCGATGCGCTCGCGCACGGCCTTTTCGGCAGCGGCGAATTCGGGAGCGTTGGTGTCGGTCTTCGGCTCCGCAAACTTATGGGACAGGTAGTCGCCGATGGTGTACGGGAGGATGAAGTAACCGTCGGCCAGGCCCTGCATGAGGGCGGAAGCGCCCAGACGGTTTCCGCCGTGGTCGGAGAAGTTCGCCTCGCCGATGGCATAGAGGCCGGGGATGGTGGTCTGGAGGTCATAATCGACCCAGAGACCGCCCATGGTGTAGTGGATGGCCGGATAGATCATCATCGGCTCCTCCCAAGGGGAAGAGGAGGTGATCTTCTCGTACATCTGGAACAGGTTGCCGTAGCGCTCTTCCACCCGCTGGTGACCGAGGCGCTTGATGGCGTCGGCGAAGTCCAGGAAGACGGCGAGACCGGTCTCGTTCACACCGTAGCCGGCATCGCAGCGCTCCTTGGCGGCGCGGGAGGCGACGTCACGGGGAACCAGGTTGCCGAAGGCCGGATAACGGCGCTCCAGGTAATAGTCGCGGCGCTCCTCAGGAATCTGGGAAGGCTTGATTTCGTGCTTGCGGAGCTTGATGACATCCTCCATGTTGTTCGGAACCCAGATACGGCCGTCGTTACGGAGGGACTCGGACATCAGGGTAAGCTTGCACTGCTGGTCACCGTGGACCGGGATGCAGGTAGGATGGATCTGCGCGAAGCAGGGATTTGCGAAGAAAGCGCCCTTGCGGTAGGCCTGCATGGCGGCGGAACCGTTGGAATTCATCGCGTTGGTGGAGAGGAAGTAGGTGTTTCCGTAACCACCGGTGGCAAGGACCACGGCGTGGGCGCCGAAGCGCTCGATGTCGCCGGTCACGAGGTTACGGGCAATGATACCCTTCGCCTGTCCGTTGATGATGACAAGGTCCAGCATTTCATGACGCGGATAGCTCTTCACGGAACCGGCGGCGATTTCCTTGTTCAGGGCCGCATAGGCGCCGAGCAGGAGCTGCTGGCCGGTTTGTCCACGGGCGTAGAAGGTACGGCTCACCTGCACGCCGCCGAAGGAACGGTTCGCGAGGTAACCGCCATACTCACGGGCGAAAGGAACACCCTGTGCGACGCACTGGTCGATGATGGCCGCACTGACTTCGGCAAGACGGTACACATTGGCTTCGCGGGAACGGTAATCGCCACCCTTGATGGTGTCGTAGAACAGCCGGTAGATGGAGTCATTGTCGTTCTGGTAGTTCTTCGCGGCATTGATACCGCCCTGGGCGGCGATGGAGTGCGCCCGGCGCGGAGAATCGGAGATGCAGAAGATCTTGACATTGTATCCGAGCTCGCCCAGGGACGCAGCTGCGGATGCACCGCCAAGACCGGTACCAACGACGATCACCTCGAGTTTCCGCTTGTTGTTCGGAGAGACGATCCGGATTTCAGCCTTGCGCTTCGACCATTTCTCGGCGAGCGGCCCTTCCGGAATCTTGGAGATAAGTTTAGAATCGGCCATATGGGTTAAGGATTATTATTGATAGTTTCAAATAACTTGCAATAATAACCAAAAATCCGGATTTTTACAATTAAAAATAGGACTATTACGGAAAAACCGAATAGGGACGATAGGGATTCCGGGCAGGATTGCCGAGCGCGGCCCACATCACCCCTTCCTCGAAAACGATGGAGGCGGTCGTGATGGGACGAAGGATCGGAGCGCCGCTGCGGGAAATCGTATTGATCAGGAAATCGTGTCCCCAGTCCGCGATGGGGACAGTGGTTTCCTCCAACAGTTTGCAAGCCCTCTCGTACCGGTCCACGCCCTTGCGGTCCGCAGGCCGCCCGGACCAGGTGAAATTGGTAACCACCCGATAACCGGAGGGTTCCTCGTTCACGTCGTACCGGGCCCGGATCCGCCAGTTGTCCATTTCATAGTAGACGGCACCGCCCTTCGCATCGATCACGCCGAAATTGGCTTCCACGCCCATCGGTTTCCGCAGGGTATCGATGAAATGCTCGAAATCCTCGACAGTCTCGCAGATTTCCAGGGCCCTGTACATCAGGAACCCTTCCCGGTCCATGTCCCTGGCCGGAATATCATCCTCTTTCAGGTCATACGTCGCCGTATTCATGATGCTGAACCCGGCGCTGTTGGTCCCCGCCCATACCTCCTTGTTGAACGGCTCCCCCGTATTGACCAGACCGATGAAACTGTATTTTTCCCCCTGGAACCATTGGATGTCGTTTCCCTTGCAGCTGGAGTCCCGGTGCTTCATCATCACCGGCATCCCGTCGGAGCGGACCTTTCCGCTGATGATGACGGACGTGCAGCAAAATGCCGGTACTATGGAAAACAGAAGCAGGATTGCAGTGGCACTTAATTTCCTCATACTCAATACTTTTATATAGGTTGCCCTGTGACTGGAATCACAGGGGGCACCCATCGAAACACATGATAATCAGGCACTTGTGTGCCACTCATCTAAAACAGCTTTCCGTTATCGTCAGGATCGTATTTGCGCTGGGGGAGGTACGATTCCATGCCAAGGTGCGCATAGGCGAGTTCCGTCGCCACGCGTCCGCGTTGGGTGCGGATGAGGAAGCCTTCCTTGATGAGGAAGGGTTCATACACTTCTTCCAGGGTGCCGGCATCTTCGGAAATGGAAGTGGCCAGCGTACCCACGCCAACGGGACCGCCCTTGAAGGTGGTGATGAGTGTCCGGAGGATCTTGTGGTCGATGGAATCGAGGCCGCGCTTGTCGATCTTGAGCTTGTTCAGGGCGAATCGGGCGATTTCCACGTCGATGCGTCCGTCGCCGAGCACCTGCGCGAAGTCGCGGACCCGCTTGAGAAGGGCGTTCGCGATACGCGCCGTCCCCCGGCTGCGCAGGGCGATTTCCAATGCGGCATCGTTGTCAATCTCAATGCCCAGGATGGTGGCGCTGCGGATGACGATCTTCCGAAGGTCCTCTGTATCATAATATTCCAGGGCGCAGTTGATGCCGAAACGATCGCGAAGGGGAGCCGTCAGGAGACCGCTCCGGGTCGTCGCCCCCACCAGCGTGAAAGGATTCAGGGAAATCCGGACGCTCCGGGCGCCGGGTCCCTTGTCGATCATGATGTCGATGACATAATCCTCCATCGCGGAGTAAAGGTACTCTTCCACCTCAGGGGACAGCCGGTGAATCTCGTCGATGAAAAGGACATCGCCCTTTTCCAGGGAAGTCAGCAGGCCCGCCAGGTCGCCCGGCTTGTCCAGGACGGGACCGCTCGTCACCTTCATGTTCACGCCCATCTCGTTCGCGATGATGTGGGCGAGGGTGGTTTTCCCCAGCCCCGGAGGACCGTGGAAAAGCGTATGGTCCAATGCCTCCCCGCGCATCTTGGCAGCCTTGATGTATATCTCAAGATTGGAGACGATTTCCTTCTGTCCGGTGAAATCATCCAGCTCCTGGGGGCGGATAATTCCGTCCAATTCATTATCTTTGCGGTCTGTTGTACTGCGGGGGTCGAATTCGCTCATAAGGCAGGGTCCGGTCTTTTCAGATACAAATATAGTATTTATTATTGAATCCTTGATGTTGTTTATATTCCTGTCAATTTGTTGAAAACTGAACGGAATTAATGATCAATCATCAGGTTAAGTGCTTTGAAAATTGTTGAAAACCCCGGTGTTTTCCTGTGGGAAACCGGTGGATAAGCCGGCCGGAAAGAAGGCGTCGCGTTTTCCACACCGGCATCAACAGGGTTATCAACAGCTTTTCAACAGCCTTTTCAAGGCAAATGTTGATAAGTAAGAAATCAACGGAACAGCTTCGCCGCAGGATGGAATCTTCGGAGGAAACCTTCTGCAGCGGGCTATTCCTGTCTGCACGCTGGTTCGTTCTGTCCCAGGTCGTGCGGAAAGGAACCCACCTGGTCGTGCTCCCGACCCGCGAGGCAGCCGAGTATTGCAGCGCCGACCTGTATAATCTGGTGGAAGGCGACCGGGTCTTTTTCCTGCCGGACAGCGGCGGGGCCGTGGAACGGAGCAATTACAAATCTTCCCTGGGCGTCCAGCGGACGGCGGCCATCGGCAAACTGATGGATCCGGGCGACGACATCCTCTATGTCGTTACCTATCCGGAGGCGCTGGATGAGAAGATTCCGGACCGGAAAGAGATTGACGGAGCGCTCCTGACCCTCCGGGCGGGAGAAAGCATATCTTACGACAATCTCCGGGAAATACTGGGAAAACAGGGATTCGAGCGGGTGGACTTTGTCTCTGCACCAGGTCAATATGCCATCCGGGGTGCTGTCATCGACATTTTTTCCTACTCCCTCGAGCATCCCTACCGCCTCTCGTTCTTCGGCAACGAGGTGGAAAAGATCAACACCTTCGACTGCAACACCCAGCTGTCCCTGGAGAAGATGGACCGGGCGGATATCTATCCGGATATCGTCGCCGGCGGCGGAGAAGGGGATGGCGTGAGCATCCTCACGCTCCTGAAAGACGATGCGGTGGTATGGATGGATTCCTCCGACATGTATAAGGAACGGGGGTTCTTTCCGGAATTGACCGCATTCCGTCACGTATTCCTGGATATTCCGCTGCTCAGCCAGGGAAAGGACGCCGTCGTCTTCTCCATCGCTCCCCAGCCGGTTTTCAACAAGAATTTCGAACTTCTTCTCTCCGATATCCGGACCCGGCTGGAAAACAACTACCAGGTCTACATCTTCGGAGAAAAGGAATCCCAGCTGGAACGCCTCCGTTCCATCATGCTGCAGGACGAGCAGGCGCTCCTTCCCGGATTCGTCAAGGGGAAGAACATCCATGCCGGCTTCATCGACAACGAAGACCGGATCTGCTGCTATACCGACCATGAAATCTTCGACCGCTTCCACCGGGTGCGCCTGAGGAGGACGGTGGAAAAATCGGAGCAGCTGACCCTGAACGACCTCAGTTCCTTCAACCTGGGCGACTACGTCGTCCATATCGACCACGGTGTGGGCGTTTTCGGCGGACTGGTCAAGATGACCGATGACAAGGGAAGGGTCCACGAGGTCGTGAAACTCATCTACAAGGACAACGACGTCGTGTTCGTGTCGGTCCATTCCCTGCACAAGATTTCCCGTTTCCGTTCCAAGGAAGGGGAGATGCCCCGGATCAACAAGCTGGGATCCAGGACCTGGTCCACCATGAAATCGTCGGCGAAGTCGCGGGTCAAGGACATCGCCAAGGAACTGATCCAACTGTACGCCCGCCGGCGGGCTTCCAGGGGGTTTGCCTTCTCGGCCGACACCTACCTCCAGGAAGAACTGGAGTCTTCCTTCATGTATGAGGATACGCCCGATCAGGAAAAGGCGACCAAGGCGGTCAAGCAGGACATGGAAGACAACTGCCCGATGGACCGCCTGGTGTGCGGGGATGTAGGTTTCGGAAAGACGGAAATCGCCATCCGGGCGGCCTTCAAGGCTGTCTGCGATTCCAAGCAGGTGGCCGTGCTGGTTCCGACGACCATTCTCGCGCTCCAGCATTTCGAGACCTTCAAGGCCCGGCTCAAGGACCTTCCCTGCACTGTGGAATATGTGAGCCGCCTGCGGACGGCCAAGGAAATCACGGATATCAAGAAACGGCTGAAGGAAGGAAAGATAGACATCCTGATCGGTACCCACAAGATCCTGGGCACCGGTTTCGAATTCAAGGACCTGGGTCTCCTCGTGATTGACGAGGAACAGAAATTCGGCGTGGCGGCAAAGGAAAAGCTCCGCCATCTTCGGGCATCCGTCGATACGCTGACCCTGACGGCCACCCCGATTCCGCGGACCCTCCAGTTCTCCCTGCTCGGCGCGCGGGACCTTTCCATCATCAGCACCCCTCCGCCGAACCGGATTCCCATCCAGACGGAGATCATCCTCTTCGACGAACAGGAAATCAAGAGCATCATCAGTTATGAACTCAACCGGGGCGGACAGGTTTTCTTCCTGCACAACAAGGTGGAGGAACTGCCGGCCATCCACGATATCCTGCACAGGCTGGTCCCCGACATGCGCATCTGCGTAGCCCATGGGCAGATGGAGCCGAAGGAACTCGAGAACAAGATGCTGGACTTCATCCGGGGCGACTACGACATGCTCCTGTGCACCACCATCATCGAGAACGGCCTGGACATTCCCAATGCGAATACGATCATCGTCAACCAGGCGCAGAACATCGGCCTGAGCGACCTGCACCAGCTCCGGGGCAGGGTGGGACGGTCCAACCGGAAAGCTTTCTGCTATCTGGTGGTTCCGCCGCTGGTAACGATTACGGACGACGCCCGCCGCCGCCTGAAAGCCATCGAGGAGTTCTCCGACCTGGGAAGCGGATTCAACATCGCGATGCAGGACCTGGACATCCGCGGTGCCGGTAACCTCCTGGGTGCCGAACAAAGCGGTTTCATCGCCGACATGGGATTCGAAACTTATCAGAAGATCCTGGCCGAGGCGATGGAGGAACTGGGGATGGAAACGGGTCTTTCCACGCGGCAGGCCCGCGAGGCCTATGTGGAAGACTGCACGGTGGAAACCGACCAGCCCGCCCTCATTCCGGACGGCTATATCGACATTACCGCGGAGAAGATCCGGATTTACAAGCAGTTGGACAGCCTAACCGACGACCGGGAAATCGACCGGCTGGGCCGGCAGCTGGAAGACCGTTTCGGTACCATGCCGGAAGAGGTGAAGAATCTGCTGGACGTCGTGAAGATCCGGAACCTCGGCGCCCGGAGCGGATTCGAAAAGATCATCATCAAGAACGGGATGCAGATCATGTTCTTCGTCTCCAACCCGATGTCCGGCTACTACCAGTCCAAACAGTTCGAAAAGATTATCGGAAAGCTGAATGACCAGCCTGCGCTTTACAAGGTGAATCAGGATAATGGCAAGCTCCGGACGGTGACCCGGGGCGTGGATTCCATGGAAAAGGCGCTTCAGGTGCTTCAGCGGTTGCAATAAACACTGAAATTTGTTACATTTGCAGGCTATGTCCAATCTGCTGGTAGAAATAGGAAACACCGCCTTGAAAGCGGCCTGGTCCGATGGGATGACCCTCGGGAAAACGTTCCGGTATCAGGGTGAAAAGGGATTGGACTTCATCCTTTCGCTCGTCCGCCGGCAAAAGCCCGTGGTGATGCTGGTGTGTTCCGTCTATCCTTTGACGGAAGAGGATGAGAACCTGCTTTCCGGAGAATGCGAACGCCTCCTGATCCTGGACGGAAACCATCGGGAACTCCTTCTGAGTAAAGGACTTCCCACTTATCTTTCCTATGACAGGGCCGCGTCGGTCCTGGCGGCCCGCTACCTGTTCCGCGGGATGGGCTGCACCATCGTGGATTTCGGCACGACCCTGACCGTGGATTTCACGGACCGGGACGGCGCCTATGTCGGCGGAAACATCTCCGTTGGATGCCGGACCCGCTTCAAGGCGCTCAACCGGTATTCCCGGGCCCTTCCCCTTGTGAACACACCGGAAGAATGTGCCGTCGTGGGCAGCTCCGAGACCTCTTCCATCGAGAGCGGAGTCATTACAGGCATACAATTTGAAATTGAAGGGTACCTTGGACTTCATCCTGAAAACGTTGCCGTGTTTACGGGCGGCGACGCGAATTATTTTGCAAAAAGGATGAAAAGTTCCATCTTTGTAATTTGTAACCTCGTGATGATGGGGTTGGCATTAATGGCTGACGAGTATGTCAAGAAGATTGATTGATAGGTTATGGATTGTCGCGGCCTTTCTCCTGGCCGGGATGCCGCTTTGTGCCCAGAACGGTGCCTACAACGGCTATTCTCCCTATTCCGTGTATGGTGTGGGAGACCTTCATCCCGCCGGAACCGCCTATAACGCCTCGATGGGCGGTGTCGGGATTGCCACCCGCAACAAGCGGTTCGTCAACACGATGAACCCGGCTTCCGCGACAGCGCGCGACTCCCTGTCCTTCATGGCCGATTTCGGACTCTCCGGCAAAGCCTCCCTGTTTTCCCAGGACGACCTGCGGGGATCCAAGACCCTGTTCAATATCAACGATTTCGTCATTTCGTTCCCGATGTGGCGCAAGACCGCCTTCATGGTGGGTATCCAGCCTTTCAGCGATACGGGCTTCTCGATGTCCTATGTCGACCGGATCACTTCGGGAGAGCAGAGCATCGGTTACACCGGCAACCGGGCCTACAGCGCTGCTGGAGACGGCGGAATCAACCAGTTCTTCGCGGGGGCATCCGTCCTTTTGTGGAACCGCCTTTCCCTCGGTGCCCAGTACAACATGTTCTTCGGCACCATCAGCAAACGCTCCTCCAGCACGTTCGGCGATGCCAGTTACCGTTCCCAGATGCTGGGAGATACCCTTCAGGTCAGGGCCCATACCGCCAAGTTCGGCCTCCAGTACGAACAGCCGGTAGGCGCTTCGGGCCGTTTTACCCTCGGTGCCACCTATCGCCTGAAGGCGGCCATCACCGGCCATGCCATCGAGTTCAGCAATGTCTCCGAGATGGATACGGGCAGCCACGAGCTGAAGGACGACAAGATCAGCATCGGTGACGAGATGGGTTTCGGCCTTGCCTACAGCCAGGGCGACAAATGGTCCGTCGAAGTGGATTATACCCGGAGCGACTGGACGGGCAGTAATTTCGACGCCGTCCGCGGATTCCGCAACAACGGAACGTATTCCTTTACCTCATCCGTCGCCCAGTCGGTGAGGGCCGGCTTGGAATTCACTCCCAACCGCAACGATATTAGGTACTTCTTCAAGCGCTGCACCTATCGGTTCGGCGGCTATATGGACCAGTCCTACTATCAGGTGGACGGAAAGAACATCACCTCCGCCGGCATCACCCTCGGAATGACACTTCCCGTTTTTCAGGGCTACAATGGCATTACCTTTGCATTGGACCTTGGCCAACGGGGGTTCGGGACCGCGTTCGTGAAGGAGAAATACATCGGCTTCCATGTCGGATTCAACATCTTCGACATCTGGTTCCGGAAACCGCAGTACCAGTAAAGTGGAACAAAACATAAAATTCTAACGATATGAAAAAGTTGACTTTCACCCTTTTCGCCGTTCTTGCGGTTTTCCTGGGCCAGAACGCCTCGGCTCAGGGTAAGTACGGCGCCGACAGCGCAGAGTGCATCAAGTATCTCTCCTACTACCAGGAGTATTACAAGCAGAAGAACTATGATTCCGCCCTCCCGAACTGGAGAAAGGCCTATTCCATCTGCCCCGCAACCGCTTCGCAGAACCTGTTCGTCCACGGTTCCACCCTCATCAACCGCGAGATCAACAAGAACCGCAACAACAAGGCCGTTTTCGAAGGACTGGTGGACACCCTGCTCACCCTTCAGGACCGTCGTCTGGAGTTCTATCCGCGCACGGCCAAGGGTGTGGACCAGAAGCCGACCATCCTGAACAACAAGGGTAAATATATCGTCAATTTCTGCAGCGAGGATTCCCAGTACCTGTATGACAACCTCTCCGCCATCATCGGGGAGCTGGGCAGCGCGACCGACGGTGTCATCCTGGTGAACAACCTCCAGGCTGCCATCAACCTGTACCGTGAGGGCAAGATCCAGGCCGACGACGTGATCAACATGTACGACACCGTCACGGAGGCCATCAACGGCGCCACCGCCAAGAACGATGCCGATGCCGAGGAAAACCTCAAGACCAAGGCTACCATCGAGAGCGTGTTCGCCGACAGCCGGGTCGCTTCCTGCGAGAATCTCATCGCGATCTTCACGCCGCGTTTCGATGCCAATCCGGACGATGCCGCCGTCGTGACGAACATCGTGAAGCTGATGAACAACGCCGAGGATTGCTCCAACAACGACCTCTATTTCAAGGCCGTCACCCAGATGCACAAGCTGGATCCGTCCTACCGCAGCGCTTATGGCCTGTACAAGCTGAACGCCGCCCGCGGCAATGTGGCCGACGCCTGCCGCTACCTGGACGAGGCTATCGATTCCGAGGATTCCGACGAGGCTACCGACGCCCAGTACCTGTATGAGCTTGCCCGCTTCTGCTATGCGAACAACATGCGCGGCCGCGCTTTCGACGCTGCCGGCAAGGCGGTCCGCCTGGACAACGGTTATGCCGGAAAGGCCTACATGATCATGGGTAACCTCTGGGCTTCCGCCAGCTGCGGCGGTGACGTGGACAAGTACGCCCGCTACTGGGCCGCCACGGATTACTACCAGAAGGCCAAGTCTGCCGACGCTTCCCTGACATCCGATGCCAACGCCGCCATCGGCAAGGTGAGCATCTACTACCCGGAGGCCAGCGAAATCTTCATGTACGACCTGGGCAAGGGACAGATCTACACGGTTTCCTGCAGCGGCATGACCACCACCACGACTGTCCGTACCCGTTAAGATTCCGTGAAGCAAAACCGCATACTTACGACGATGGCAACCGCGCTGGCGGTTGCTTTCGTCGTATTTTCGTGCAAAGGAAACCTGTCCGAAGCCGAGAAACTGGACCTCTCGCAGACGCCGCTCCAGGTGGTGGACAGCATGTTCTTCGTCCAGACCGAGAACGGCCGCCTGAAAATGCGGGTGGAGGCTCCTGTGATGGAAGTATATGACTTCGACACCGTTTCCTATGAGCTGTTTCCGAAAGGCCTTTCCGTCTACGGTTATTCCGAGATCGGTTCCCTGGAAACGACCATCCGCTCCCAGAAAGCCCGCCACGATGTCCGGAAGACGACCGACGAGGAGAAGTGGTCGGCCTTCGGATCCGTCGTGATCCGGAACATCGTCAAACAGGAAACGATGGAAACCGACACCATCTACTGGGACCAGAAGGCCAAGGAAATCTGGACGGACTGCTACATCAAGATGTATTCCCCGGCCGGCTACATGCAGGGATTCGGGATGCGGTCCGACGACATGGCCCGGAACGCCATCATCCAGCGTCCTTTCAACAGCTATGGTGTCGTGGAGCAGGATTCCACGAAGGTCGTCCTCGATTCAGTCAACTTTGTCGGTCCTTTCCCGCTTTCAAAACAGGCAAAAAAGGCTGTTGTGAGAAAAAATAGTGATAAATTGAAAGAAAATCACTAAATTCGCACCCTTGACTGGATTTTGACGAAAATTTTAAAAAAGTAACATAAAAATGGCAGTTTTAGAGAAACTCCGCGGTTGGGGCATCTTCCTTTCCATCCTGGTCGCCCTCCCGCTCCTCCTGTTCATCATCGACCCGAGCCAGATCATCCAGACGGTCCAGTCCGTCTCTTCCAAGTATGATGTGGGCAAGATCGGTGGCAAGTCCATCTCCTATACCGATTACCAGCAGGAAGTGGAGAAGTATTCCCGCATCAGCGAGATGCTTTCCGGTACCACTTCCTCCAGCGAGCAGCAGCAGAAGCAGATTCGCGACGCCGTGTGGCAGAACCTGGTGGACCAGAACCTGTTCATCAAGAATGCCCAGGCCGCCGGTATCAACGTCGGCAAGGCCGAAATCATGGACCTTACCAACGGTGAGAACGTTTCGCCCGTTATCGCCTCCCTGTTCGTGGACGAGAACGGCGCCTTCTCCTCCGAGCGTCTGGTGGACTTCCTCCAGAACGTGGATGCGGATGAGAACAGCAAGGCCATCTGGAACTATCTGCAGGAGGCGATGGTCACTTCCCAGTACTACAACAAGTACAACGCCCTCTTCGCGAATTCCAACATCCAGAACGCCATCCAGGTGAACCGTTCGATCGCCGACAACAACACCACCGCCGACGTCGAGTTCGTGATGAGCCCGTTCACTTTCGCCACCGACAGCACCATCGTGGTCTCCGACAAGGAAATCACCGATTTCTACAACAACCACAAGGACTTCTTCAAGCAGAACGCGACCCGCGATATCGAGTACGCCGTGTTCCAGGTTGTTCCGTCCGCCGAGGACATCGCCGCCGCGAACAGCGATTTCGTGAAGCTCTATGACGACTTCGCCTCGACCGAGAACGTCCGTTCCTTCCTGCAGCGCAACTCCGACCGTCAGTGGGACGACCGCTGGTACAAGGCCGGTGACCTCCGCTCCGTCAATGCCGACGTGGATACGTTCGTTTCCGAGCACAACGAGGGTGTTTCCCCGGTGTACACTTCCGGCAATACCTTCTATGCCGCCCGCATCCTGGGTTCCGCCACGATGCCTGAGACCGTCAAGGTCCGCCACATGATGTTCCAGTCCAACGAGGACGGTCAGCACCTGGCTGACAGCCTCCTCGCCGTGCTGAAGAATGGTGGTAACTTCACGGAACTCGCCTCCGCCTATTCCGCCGACCGCAACTCCAACGCGGACGGGGAATTCGGCAACATCGGCGAAATCTCCCAGAGCACCATCCAGTATCTTCCGACCGGTTTCAACGCCATCTTCAACGCCAAGGTGGGCCAGCCGTTCATCCTCCAGTCCAACATTGCCACCCATATCGTGGAAGTGACCGAGGCCGGCGCCCCCGCCCTGTTCAAGCAGGTGGCCATCTTCGAGAAGGAGACCCTCTCCAGCAAGGAGACCTTCAACAAGTTCTACAACGACGCGAACCGCCTCGCCACCCTGTCCGCCGGCAAACTGGCCAACTACCGTGCCGCCTGCGATTCCGTGGGCACCTATTCCCATAGCCTGACCATCAACGAGGGTACCGACACCTACGGTTCCATCGGTCACGCCAAGGAGGTCACCCGCTGGGCCTTTGACAACAAGCCGGGCAAGGTGTCCAACATCATCACCGTGGACAACAACTACTTCTTCGTGGTGGCCGTGAAGGACGCGCACAAGGAGGGTATCGCCCCGGTTTCCGAGGTTTCCGCCTCCATCAAGAACCAGCTCTACAGCGAGAAGTACGCCGCCAAGCGTCAGGCCGAGGTGGCCGAGCAGATTGCCGGCCTCACCGATCTCGAGGCAATTGCCGAGAAGCTCGGAACGACGGTTTCCACGCAGAACGACGTCGCCTTCGCTTCGATGTCCGCCCGCAGTCTGGATCCGAAGTTCATCGGCGCCATCGCCGCCGCTCCGGAAGGCAAGATCTGCGGTCCGGTCGCCGGTTCCTACGGTGTGTATGTGTTCAATGTGCTGGGTCGCGAGACCGGTTCCTTCTACACCGACAGCGACGCGAAGAACGCCAACTCCCAGTTGATGAACTATGCGCTCCAGATGATCGTCCCCGTGATGATGCAGGACGCCGACGTCAAGGACAACCGCGCCAGATTCTATTAGTCTATGGCACTGAAATGTGGAATAGTGGGACTTCCCAATGTTGGGAAGTCCACTTTGTTTAACTGCGTCAGCTCCGGCAAGGCGCAGAGCGCGAATTTTCCCTTCTGCACCATCGAACCGAACGTGGGCTCCACGAACGTGCCCGACAAGCGCCTGGAGGTGCTGACGGAAATCTGCCAGCCCAAGCGCACCATTCCGGCCACGGTGGAGATCGTGGACATCGCCGGCCTGGTGAAGGGCGCTTCCAAGGGAGAGGGTCTGGGAAACCAGTTCCTCGCCAACATCCGCGAGACCGACGCCATCCTGCACGTCCTCCGCTGCTTTGACGACGGGAACATCGTCCATGTGGACGGTTCCGTGGACCCGGTCCGCGACAAGGAAGTCGTGGATATGGAACTGCAGATCAAGGACTTGGAAACGGTCGAGAACCGTATCAAGAAAGTGGAGAAGCAAGCTACGACGGGGGGAGACAAGGATGCGAAGAAGCTCCTGGCGCTGCTGCAGCGCTATCGGGCGGCCTTGCTTCAGGGCAAGTCCTGCCGCACGGTCGTTCCCGAGAACGCCGAGGAAGAGCAGATGGCCCGTGACCTTTACCTCCTGACCAACAAGCCGGTCATGTATGTATGCAATGTCGACGAGGCCTCCGCCGCTACGGGCAACGCCTATGTCGATGCCGTCCGCGCCGCCGTGGCTGAAGAGCAGGCTGAGATACTGGTGATCGCCGCCAAGACCGAGGCTGAAATCGCCGAAATCGAAGAGTACGAGGACCGCCAGATGTTCCTCGAGGAGATGGGCCTTTCCGAGTCGGGCGTCGTCCGTCTGATCCAGGGCGCCTATCACCTCCTGGGCCTTCAGACCTTCTTCACGGCCGGTGCCGACGAATGCCGCGCCTGGACCATCCGGGTGGGAGACAAGGCCCCCCGTGCCGCCGGTGTCATCCACACCGACTTCGAACGCGGTTTCATCCGCGCCGAAGTCATCAAGTACGACGACTTCGTCCACTACAAGACCGAAGCCGCCGTCCGTGCCGCTGGCAAGATGGGCATCGAAGGCAAGGATTACGTCGTCCAGGACGGCGATATCATGCATTTCCTGTTTAACGTGTAAGAAACCTTGTCCTTCCGGGCGAAGTGCCCTTGTCCTTCCGGGCGAAGCGCCCTTGTCATTCCGAGCGAAGCGAAGGAATCTGTTTTACAATTCGCCGTTCCATCTATGTGGAATGGCGATTTCCGTTATGTTTCTTTGAAACAACCGGAAAGATTCCGCCACATTTTTACGTTTTTTGCCCTGCGTTTTGTCGCCGCCCCCTAACTTGGGCGCATGAGAACGCTCGTATCTGGACTTTTGTCCATTTGCCTTACCATTGCTTTCCCTTGCTCGAAAGCCGCCCCCGTACACTGCTTCTGTGTACAGCCAAGTCATTCTCCATTACAGATTCTTTGTACACTGCTCAACGTAAGCACCGGAATAGCCGGAACTCCGGGAGCAGTGAACACAAAAAAGGGTATAGGTGGGGGTGAATTTGTACACAGGAGCAGTGTACAACAGAGGGCAGGGAAACATGGTCGGTCACAAGGGGTGGAGGGAACGCGGGAACAGTCTGTACCGGCAGGTGGAAATACCTTAGAAGTGATGTTCTGGAACGTGGAGAACTTCTTCGACTGGCGGAACGATTCCACGACGGTATCGGATGCTGAGTTTTCGGCGGCAGGGGAGCGGCATTGGACCTGGAAGCGGTTCCAGGCCAAGGCGAACGCTTTCGCGAAGGCCTTGCTGTGGGTCGGCGCGGAAACGGGCCGGCTGCCGGATGTCATCGGCCTGGAGGAGGTGGAGAATGCTTTCGTTCTCCGGCAGGTATTGACAAAGACCCTTCTCCGGAAGCTGGACTACAAGTATGTCCACTACGATTCTCCGGACCACCGCGGCATAGATGTAGCCCTCCTGTACCGGACCTCGGTGCTGGAACTGCTTGATTCCAAGCCCTGTCACCTGTATGCCGACGCCGGTCCTCCCGGTGCGGCGGCCGATTCCGTGATGGCAACCCGTGACATCTTGCTGTGCGTATTCCGGGATAAGCGAGACGTTGTTCCCGGCTTGAACGGGAATCTCCCGGAAGAAAGCAACCCCCCGTTCAGGGTTGATCGCAACGGGAGATTCGCCGTCCTGGTGAACCACCACCCCTCCAAATATGGCGGTACTGCCGGGTCGGAGCCCCGGCGTCGCATCGCCGTGGAGCGGCTCCGATTCCTGGCGGATTCGCTCGCCGCCCTCGGCATCGACCGGGTCATCGCCGGCGGCGACTTCAACGACACCCCCGACAATCCTGTTTTCCGCCTTCTGGAACCGGCGTTGACGCCCTTGCATATGGACTTGTACCGCCGTGGCCTCGGCACCATCAAGTATGACGGCAAATGGCAACTCATCGACCATATCTATGTGTCTTCGGCACTTCTTGGCGCTCCTGTGTTTTCAGACCCTTCGGCGGGGAACGTCAAGGGGCATGCGAACACGGTTGTTGGGGACCCATCAGTGCGCACCCGGATGCAGATCCTGCGGATTCCCTTCCTGCTCACGCGCGACACCGTCCATTCCGGCGAGAAGCCCCTCCGCACCTACACCGGCCCCCGCCACACCGGCGGCGTTTCGGACCATCTGCCCGTCCTGCTGGAATGGACTGTTCCTCCTTGATAATGATGTATCTGCCTGGGCGGAGGTTCCGCCCGGGGTCGTATCCCTTGTACACGACGTCGTCCTTTTGCCCGGATCGCGATTTTATGATTCCTTTGCCTTCCAGCAGCCCGTCAGGCGCTGTACAAGTCTCGCTTGTACAAAGAAAATGGCGCCAGGGGCGCAAATCGTAATCAAGTCTCTTGGATTCCCCTTGTTTTCCCGGTTGATTCGGAGATATGGACACAGAACGGGGAATTCATTGCCAAATTGTTGTACAAGCGAGACTTGTACAGCGCCAAGGATAAACCAAAATAAGCCATGCTTAATACTTATCATTTGTGTTATACCTCCCATAAGGAGGTGATGTATCGGAACATGGAAGATATGAACCGATCATTCAATTGCTTATGTTCTGCGCTGAAGAAGACGGGCAGCCGATGTCTGGCCGAATGTGACATTCCCGACCATCATCACGGCTGCTATGAGACGGAATGCCCGGGAGAGTTCCTCCAGATCAAGCGACAGTCCTATACCCGCTATTTCAACGAGAAGTATGGGCGGAAGGGACCGCTGGGTGAACCGGGTTATTTCGAAATGGAGCTGGATGGCTTGCAGCATAAGTTGACCGCTATTTCCTATACCCTCAGGAATTCCGTCCATCATGGCATCACCGCTACGCCGTTCGAGTGGCCGTTCTGCTCGGCCAATGCCTATTTCCGGAAGGAGCTTGGGAAGTGGTATGTGCCGGATTTGCTGTTATCCCCTGCCCAGATCAAGGCCGCCTTGCCGCGCCGGGCGAAATACGAAACCCAATGGAAGATGGGGGCGGAAGGGGTGTTTCTTCGGGAAACGGTCATAGAAACGGAGGTGGTCGAGAACCTATACGCCACCCCGCAGGCCTTCAATTACCTGGTTTCCCGGAAGAGTGGCGAAGACTGGTCCAAAGAGCAGGAGGCCGATAATAACGGTCGGCCGCCCATCACTCTCGAAAGTTTTGAGGAGCGGGTTTTACAACGGACCGCCTCCCGCGAAAAGACCATCACCGAGATGCTCCGCAACGAAAAGAATCGCGGTACTCCGCTTGGTTTCAATGACTTGCAGTTATGCGAGTTGATAGACAGGCAATATGTGCCCAGGTATCAGGCTATGTCGGTCTATCAACTGTCCGCCCGTGAGAAGAACAACATCGCGAGCGACCTCTATCGCCGTCGCCTGGCCGGCGAGGCACAGATCCGTCGATGTCTGGTTCTGTAATTCTAGGGGGATTCTCTGGGGAGAGGTTTCCGCGGGTGTCGGCCTCAGAGGTCGGCCTCAGAGGTTGGCCTCCGGCGGTCGGACGCCCTGTGTACAAGTCTCGCTTGTACGGCAAAGCGGCTTCATGGTCGTGTTGTCTTGTACAAGTCTTTCAGGATAATGCCGGAATCGGTCCGTATCGTCGAGACTTGTACATAGAAACGTCTTAGGGGAGGAAGAACCGTGCACAAGCGAGACTTGTGCACGGGGAATGGGAATGGGGGGAGAAGGAGAAGGGGGTGAAGTGGGACGAAGGGGGGGACCCTCTCCGCGTCATCGCGACTCACCTGGTCTCGCGGGCACAATCTCTGGGACGCCTTTGATGAGGCGGGCCGGAACGGGTATTACTCCTCCGAGAACCGGAGCCGCTCCCTGAACCAGGAATACAGCCTGACAGCCCAGTACAAGTTCGGAGAAAACACCTGGATTACGCTGGGCGGCAACCTGAACGGCCAGCTTAACGAGGTTTTCTCCAAGAGCTACGGTATCGAAGATATCACGGGGAAGGATGAATGGAACTGGTTCCTGATGCCGGAATTCCGGTTCCAGCACAGCCGGGGGAACGATCGCTTCGCACTGTCCGCCTCCGGCTTCAGCAACACCCCGGTGCTTCCCGGATGCGGCCGGTGCTGGACATCGGCAACCCTTCCCGCCTGAGTGTGGGCAACATCTACTTGAAGCCTTATTCCCAGACGTTCCTCTCCGCAAACTGGACACGGAACAACCGGGAAAAGTTCTCCACGCTGATGATGTTTGTCTTTAGCCAGGTTTATTCCCATCGCATCACTTCCGCGCTCTGGTATGACGGAGACGGCATCCTGTATTCCATCCCGGTCAACGCCAACTACGAGGAGGACTCCTACCGCCTCGTGATGGGCCGCTACGTCCTGTTCGGCGTCAAGTGGAACTTCGGCAAGATGAACGCCGCCCACAGCGCCCGCGCGCAGCAGGCCGCCCTCGATATGATCTTCTAGGCGGGCATTCCAAGAGCCATAAATTATTCGTATCTTCGCACTAAATGCTGCGAAGATGAAAAAGAACGATAAATCCATTCTGTCGGCCCTCGTGCTGGTCGTGATTTTTGCCGCCTGGCTGATCGCGCAGCGGACGGGCCTCCTGGGCGGCGGTGCCGCCACGCCCCTGGTGGAACTGCCGGATGACCAGCTGGAACTTCCGGCCAGCCGCGAAGGCGACCGGATCATGACGTACAAGGGCTTCGTAAGTTCCTATAACCCGGAAACCCTGATTCCCGACTGGGTCGCCTACGAACTCACGGAGGAGGAGACCCACGGCGATGCGACGCGGGAGGAAAAGAGCTTCTCGATGGACATGAACTACCGGGGGAAGCAGGCCATGCGGGAGGATTACAACGGCAGCGGCTGGACGCGCGGGCACATGGCCCCGGCAGGGGATTTCATGTGGGACGACGACGCGATGGCGGAGACGTTCTATTTCATGAACATCTGCCCGCAGCGGGAGGAGCTGAACAACAAGGACTGGCAGTATCTGGAGAAGCAGGTGCGCGCCTGGGCCCGCCAGTATGGCAAGGTCTGGGTGGTGTCCGGGCCTATCGTCGGCGATAACATCTACGGCACCATCGGCAAGGACCATGTGGTTGTGCCGGATGCCTTCTACAAGGCCGTGATGGTCCATAACGGCAAGCGGTACCAGTCCATCGCCTTCGTGATGGGCAATGATGCCGAACGCTACTGGCTGCAGGACTGCGCCATGACGGTCGATGACCTGGAGGAACGGACCGGCATCGACTTTTTTCCGGCCCTTCCGGACGACGTGGAAAAAGATGTCGAATCCCGGTACGATTTTTCGGTCTGGGGTATCCGCAGCCGATAAAAAATGTTATATTTGTAGACTGACACTAAATAAGATACCGATATGAAAGAAAAAATCCAAGAAAAATTCCAGACCCTTTTCGGCGAGCACGGCGACGTGTACGCCTCTGCCGGACGTATCAACCTGATCGGCGAACACACGGACTACAACGGCGGTTATGTGTTCCCGGGTGCCATCGACTGCGGCATCATGGCCGAGATCAAGGTCAACGGAACCCAGAAGGTGAAGGCCTTCTCCCTTGACTATGACGAATTTGTGGAATTCGGACTTCAGGAAGAGGATAAGCCCGAACAGCAGTGGGCGCGCTACATCTTCGGCGTGTGCCGGGAGACCATCAAGCGCGGCGGAAAGGTGGAAGGATTCAATACCGTCTTCGCGGGAGACGTTCCCCTGGGCGCCGGCCTCAGCTCCAGCGCGGCCCTCGAGAGCACCTTTGCCTTCGCCCTGAACGACATCTTCGGCAACGGGATCGACAAGTTCGAACTCGCGAAGATCGGCCAGAGCACCGAGCACAACTACTGCGGCGTCAAGTGCGGTATCATGGACCAGTTCGCCTCCATTTTCGGCAAGGCCGGCTCCCTGATCCGCCTGAACTGCAAGACCCTGGAATACAAGTATTTCCCCTTCAACCCGGAGGGTTATCGCCTCGTTCTCATCGATTCCTGCGTGAAGCACGAGCTGGCATCCAGCGCCTATAACAAGCGCCGCGCCTCCTGCGAGAATGCCGCCGCCGCCATCCGCAAGTACCATCCGGACGTGGAATTCCTTTCCGACGCCAAGCGCCAGTGGCTGGATGAGGTCCGCACCGAGATTCCCGAGGAGGATTTCCTCCGTGCCGAGTACGTGATCGGTGAGGTCCAGCGCGTCCTCGATGTCTGCGACGCCCTGGAGCGCGGCGACTACGAGACCGTGGGCGAAATGATGTACCAGACGCACTTCGGCATGAGCCGCCTGTACGAAGTCTCCTGCGAGGAACTCGACTTCCTGAACAAGCTGGCCCGCAAGATGGACGTCACTGGCTCCCGTGTCATGGGCGGCGGCTTCGGCGGCTGCACCATCAACCTGGTGAAGGACGAGCTGTACGACGATTTCGTCAATACGGCCGTGGCCAAGTTCACCGAGAAGTTCGGCCACGCTCCGAAGGTCTACAACGTGGTCATCAGCGACGGCGCCCGCAAGCTGTAACCTGATGAGACGCTGCGTCTTGGCGACCCTGGCGGCCGCCCTTCTGCCCCTGTGCGCCCATGCGCAGCTCTTCTCCACTACGGGTAACGACCCGGGACGACTCCGCTGGTCCGCTTTCCGGACCGGAGACTATCAACTGATCTATCCGCGCGGGCTTGACTCGCTGGCCACCGTTTACGGGACGCTGTTGCAACAGTACAGCGTCCCGCTTTCGGCAACCTCCGGTTTCCGCCCGAACGAAAGGTTTTTCCGGCCGATGCCCGTCATCCTGCATCTCTATACCGGCCTGTCGAACGGCCTGGTAGCCTGGACGCCCAGGCGGATGGACCTCTTCACCCTGCCGGACGTTTCCGGTCTCACGCCGGTTCCCTGGGCGAGGCTGCTCGCCATCCATGAGGGCCGGCACGTCGCCCAGAAACAGTTCATCCGGACCGGCTTCTGGGCCCCTTTCCACTATTTTCTCGGTGAAATGCCGGAGATGCTGATCGGCATGATTCCGAACCTTTCCCTGCTGGAAGGGGACGCCGTGGTCGCCGAGACGGCCCTGACCCGGGCCGGGCGCGGCCGCAGCGGCGATTTCCTGAGCGAGATGCGGATGTTCTTCGATACGGGTGACCTCCGCAACTGGTACCAGTGGCACTACGGGTCCATCAAGAAGTATACGCCGGACATCTACCGGCTTGGCTACCTGACCGTCGCCGGCTACCGGTACTTGTACGAGGATCCGTTTTATACGACGAAATTCCTGAAGGTGGCCTCCACCCTCGGCGGCGCCTTCTCTGCGATGAATTCGGCCTCGAAGCTGTCTTCAGGGAAGACGCTGCCGGCCGCCTGGCGCGAAATGATGGATACCTACCGGGGCCTTTGGGCGCAGGACGACCGCCGTCGCGCCCCCTTCTCCGGAACGGAGCTCCAAGTCCGCCAGCCCCGGTCCTATACGGTCTATGCCGGGTCCGTGCCGGCAGACGGGGACATCTATGCGGAAAAGGCAGGCATGGACCTTCCTGCGGTCCTCGTACAGGTGCGTCCCGGCGGGGAGGAAGAGACCGTATCGGCCTTCGGCGGCGAAGGGAAACTGGCCTGGTCGGCCCCCCTGCAGCGCGTCTATTGGGCCGAGTCCGTTCCGGATGTCCGCTGGACGCTGAAACAGGATCTCCGGATCCGGTATTATGACGCGCGGACGGGACACAAGGGCTCCCTGGTTCGCAAGGGACGCTTTGCCAGCCCCAGCGTTTCGCCGGACGGGCTTTCCCTCTGTGCCGTGGAATTTCCGACGGACGGATCGGCCGCCATTGTCGTCCTGGCCGCCCGGAGTGGGGACATCCTCTGGCGATGGCCGGTGCCGGCCGGCCTCCAGCCGGCGGAAGTGGTCTTCCAGGACGCCGGGCTTGTCTTCTCCGCCATATCGGACGACGGGACGGGCCTGTACCTTGTGCCCCGGGACGGCGGCGCCCCCGAAACCCTGCTGGCTCCGCAGCCGGTGACGGTCAAGGACCTGTCCGCCGTGGACGGGAACACCCTCCTGATGGTCTGCGACCGGACCGGAACGAGCGAAGCCTATACCTTTTCCGGGGGGAAACTGACACAGCTGTCCGTCACGAAGTATGGCCTGGGCTCTCCCTTTTTGGTGGACGGACTCCTGTATGCTTCCGTCCTACAGCCTGAAGGCCGGCTGATTTCCCGGGTGGAATGCCTGCCCCGGGAGGTCGATTTCAAAGACATCTTCCGTGATCCCGTCGCCGAGGTTCTCTCCGACCAGGAAGCGCGGATTTCGGCCTCCCTGCCGAAACAACCCGTCGACCTGACCCCTGCGAAGCCCTTTCCGAAGATTGCGGACGCCTTCCATTTCCACTCCTGGGTGCCCGCCTATATCAATCTGGGCCGCTCGGAGGCCTCTTTCCGGGATTACTATTTCCAGACGGCCTCCTGGGGGGCGACCGGTTTTTTCACGAACCGCCTGGGCACCGTGAACGGCTCCGTAGGGCTGTCAATCCACGAGAAGGTCTCTTCCGGGGAGAAGACCCCCGGCGCCGGCTTCCATCTGAAGATGTCGTACAGCGGTCTGTATCCGGTCTTCGATTTTGCCCTGGACGTGGGAGACCGCGATGCCGCCCTGCAGACACCCTGCCTGGTCACGGCGAACGATTCCACGTTCATCCGTTCGACCTCATACGGGAAAGTTTACGTGGGCGGATCGGCGTCCGTCGCCCTGCCGCTGGATTTCTCCTCCGGAGGGTGGGAACGCAGGATTGAGCCGTCACTTTCCCTTGCACTCAGCAACGATGACCTCTATGGCCCATTCCTCCCCGTCAAGGCCTATCCCGCTGCGGATGGCGGGTATTCTGAGGACAAGGAATATCCCGACAAGACAAACTGGTCTTCCCGCGCTACGGCATATCGGACCTCGGCCGTCCTCCGGGGCCGTTTCCTCCGTCCCGCCGCCCGTTCGCAGCGGATGTCCTCCAGGGGCTTCGGCTTCGAGGCCGGCGTGACCAGCGTCGATTTCAATTGGTCGGAATACGGAAAGGTGTATGCCTATTTCCCGGGCTTCCATCCCTGGCATGGCCTGAAACTTTCCGCCGCCGTGCGGCATTATACGATGGACCGCTATTCGTCCTGGTTCACGGATCCCTGCCCGCCGGCCCCCCGCGGACTGGTCTCGAATGCGGCTGTCGAAGCGAACCTTCTTGTCGCCGCTCCGCTGGCCGGCCGGCTTTCCCTGGATTATGCGATGCCGCTCTTCCCGGTGGACTTCGCCGTCGGAAACATCTTCTATTTCCGGAACTTCGAACTGATTCCGTTCGCCGACTTCACGCTCCTCCAGCCGCATCCTTCCGTCAGAATGGGCGGAAACCAGCTCTGGAGTGTCGGTGCGGACGTTGCGGTGAACCTCCAGCGCATTATCCTCGTCACGGGAGACTTCAGCATCGGAGCGCGGCTCGCCTATAGCGGCGGAACGGCCTTCCCCTTCCTGAAAGAACAGATTCCCGGCCTCAAGCCTTTCTACATCGGGGCCGTGTTTAATACCGCCCTCTGATGAACGCAACTTGCACCCGCTGCGGCGAAAGCCACGAAGTCCTTACTTTTCCGAGCATCAATGTCGCCCAGGATCCGGACCTGAAGGCCCGGGTCCGGGACGGCTCTTTATTCGTCTGGGAATGCCCGTATTGCGGGGCCCGCAATCTCCTGAAATACCAGACCCTATACCATGATCCGGCCGAAAAGCTGATGGTCTGGCTCCTGCCGGGCGACCAGCAGCCCCCTCGGGCGGTGGCTGACGCCGTGAAGGAATTGGACGGTTATTCGCTCCGCCTGGTCCGGGAAGTCGGCGACCTGGTGGAAAAGGTCAATATCCATGCCTGCGGGCTGGACGACGTGCTGGTGGAGATGTGCAAGTACGTCACCCGCATGGAACTGGCCGACCAGCAGAGACGCGCGGAATTACAGGATGTTCCGTTGAAATTCTTCAAGATGGACGGTCCGGACAATGATCTTGTTTTCTCCTTTCCGCAGGACGGGGAGATGAAGGTGGTCAATGTGGGTTTCCGGGTATACGAAGACGCCCGGGGAATCCTCGGGCGCAATCCGTCGATGCGTCCGTCCTCCGGCTTTGCCGAGGTGGACGCGGCCTGGCTGGGTCGGTTCTTCCGTTAAAACTCGGGGAGGACGAACAGGGAGGCGTCCACGGGGCCTTCCTTGAGTTCGGTGACGGTGGTGGTGATATTCATTCCCATGGACGAGGTGACGGTCTTCATCGGGATGCCTTCCCAGACGCTCGCCCTCACCTTGGCGGTCTGGCCCATCTGGCTGATCTCCGCCGTCATCACCAGGCATTCCTTGCCGGCGATTTCTTCCACGCCGTCCATGGCGATCTTGTATTTCGCAACCACTTCCTCGTTGAGGTCCATGTAGTTGATGCTCTCCTGCGCGGGCATTTCCTGGACCTGTTTCTCCGCGTAGTTGATCATATAGGTCTTGCCGTCGAGGACCAGCGTGCCCATGTCAAGGTCCATGCCCATCATGGACATCTTCGTCTTGGTGAGCTGCCTGGCGCCATAATCGTCGAACCAGACAGAAGCGACGACCTTCTGTCCCATCATATCCATCTCGGTTTTGTAGGTGCCGGATTTGATGCCGTACGTCTTGGTGCCCTGGGCCATGGCCGTCACTGCTGCCAGCAGCACGGCGAAAATCGTGAGAATCCGTTTCATATCAAGGGTTTGGATTGTTTTTCTTTTCCGCCTCGCGGGCCGCCTTCTTCTTTACGCGGGCGCGCTCCTGCTCCAGATAGCGCTCGAAGATGCGGCGTTCCTTCTGGGCCTTTCTTTCCAGTTTCTGCAAGGCGCGGAGTTTCCGTTTGCGTTCCTTCTCCAGCTTCTTTTGCGCCTTGGCTTCCTGTTTTTCCTGATAGGCTTTGTCCTTTTCGGCCCATTTGGCCTCCTGGGCGGCTTTCTTCTCGGCGGCTTTGGCTGCCTTTTCAGCATCCCTGGCGGCTTTCTCTTCGGCCTTGCGGGCCTTTTCCTCCTCCTTCTTCGCCCGCGCAAGTTCTTTCTCGGACGGCGGGTTCACGGACGGATTCCCTTCAGACTCTGCCGGCTTGAACAAGGAAAGGCTGTCCAGGGGAATCACGAGGGTTCCGGTCGAATCCCGAGGGACCTCCTTCACGGGTTTCTTGGCGGAGGTGTCCAGTGTATCCTGTTCCGTGCGGACGCGGTCCGGCGTCAGCAATGAATCCTGGGCTGCAGGCAGGGTTTCCTGGGCCACATGCAGGGAATCTTCTGCTGCGGGGAGCGTAACGGTCGGAGTCGCTTTCGGCTGTTCCTTGGGCTGCCGGGCCCGGAGGACCGATAGGGAATCCCTCTCGGCAATGTCCTTGTAAATCTTGTTGATATGGCCCGGGAAATAGATGTTCGTCTCCTTGAACTGGGCATGCGGACGCGCCAGGTAGGAGGTTCGCTGGCTCCGGCGGGGGACCAGCGGCGTGATGTCCTGGCGTCCCCTGGGCTTGCGGTCCGGATCCCAGCGGAAGCCCTTCATGTAACGCTCGTCCCTGGGCAGCTGCACGATCGGATAGGCGTCGTTCTTGGCATTGTCGAAATAGTAGATCTTGTCCAGGTTGCCCCCGTCGAAAAGGGCGTAGAGCATCTTGGATTCGACTTTGTTCACGGTCGCCAGCGTCTCATTCTCCGTGAGGAAGAACAGGGCCGTCGCGCCGCCCAGCGCGTCGAAGCGCTGGAGCGTGCGGGTGCTGTCGAAGTAGGCCATCATCTCCGTACCCTTGATCTGGTCGAAGCAGACCGTGTCTTCCTGGGTGGTGATAAAGGCGTTGGACATCAGCCGGGCCCTTTCCGCCTTCCTGTTCCTGATGACGACGTAGATGCTGTCGGCGGCGTACTGCCGGTTGCCCTCGTTGAAGACCAGCGGGTCGCGGTATAGCCGGACCAGGGAGTCCAAGTCGTTGTAAGCCAACGAGTCGCAGGACATCTGCATGTCTTCCCGATACAGTTTCACGTGGTTGACGGCCCAGATGAACGACAGTTGGGTCGTGTCAACCGCCGGAACGACGGCCACCGTATCCTGGGGCGTTTCCCCGGTTTCAGGCTCTTCTTTTGTGGCGGGAGGGTCGTCCGGCTTTTCGCCGGTCTCTCCGGCAGGCGGAGCCTTTCCGTCCGTGGCAGGGCCTCTGCCGCCGCGGGCGCCCGGCCGTGCTCCTTCCGGTCCCCGGTCGATTCCCGCCTGGGCGTCCGGATTATTCTTTGCGGCCTCTTCCGCTGCTTTTGCCGCGGCTTCCGCCGCCTTCCTGCGGTATTCCGTCACAGGGTCACCGGCAAGGTCCTTGAGCCGTTTGTCGGCATCTACCTTCCACAGAGAGTCCACGACGTGCCGCTTGATTCCCCGGTACAGGAGCGTGTCGGCCCCGATGTAGGTCGTATCCCGTTTTCCTTTTTCCTCTTCGACGCTCATCACCGCCGGTGTTCGGGTCATCTTGACCCGGGAGAGCGAGTCGGTGTAGTCGACCCGCCCGGCCAGCGCGAAGACATTCCGCGTGGTGTCCATCAATTCCACCTTGCCCAGGAGTTCCACGTCGTTCACCGCCCGGTGGTAGTACAGGGTGTCGGACCAGGTTTCCTGGTCTTTGGTGAGCAGGTGCACGTCGCGCCGGAAGAAGAACAGCTCCTTGTTCCGGTCGTACCAGCCGTCATTGGCGGACAGCATGTTGTCGTCCTGCCACATGTCGGTCCCGTAGCCGAAGTAGGCGGTGTTCAGGTCGCTGCGGTATTCCAGGCGCGAGGTCTTCACGAAGGTGGTGTCCATGTACATGTTCACCTGGTCGTTGAACACGAACAGGCTCGCCTTGGCATCGTAGGAGCCGTACTTGCTTTCGATGATCTGGCCGTCCTTGTCCCGCATCGAACCGCCGTTCTGGAAAATGGCCACGGAATCCTGGGTGTTGTAGTCCAGGTTCCGGGTGCGGAGGGTGTTCTTGTCCTTGTCCTCCAGCTGGACGACGGAACCGCGGAACATCGCCAGGTTCTCCTCCACGATGTACTGGAGGGTATTGGAACTGAGGCGGGTGCGGTCCTGGATGATCTGGACGTGGCCGATGGCGTCGATGATGTTGGTCGTCACGTTCCAAAGGGCCGTGTCGCACAGCAGATAGGTGTTGTTGTGCAGGAAACGGGCGGGACCTACGACCTTGCGGTAGTTCTGCCCGTTCTTTTCGATGAGCTGGGCCGATTTCGCGCTGACCAGGGTGACGAGCGAATCCCGCTGCTCCTTTTTCGACTGGGCCCGGACAGGCGCCGACACCGCCCAGAGGGACAGTGCCGTCAGCAGATATGACAGGATCCTCCGCACGGGGTCAGAACTTTTCGTTCCAGATTTTCCGGTTGAAGCTGCACTCCCGGTACATCGGATCGATGACGATGTAGGTGTCCTTGATCTTCGTCTCCAGGAATTCGTCGATCGCCCTTACCTGGCGCTGGTACCGGACGCGGTCCTGCAGCTCAGTGTAGTCGTTTTCGAAGGTGGCGGCATGGGCGGGGACGATCTTGTCCACGCGGATGATCTTGTACACGAGGTTTCCGGCGCGCCCCTGCTGGTAGCCTTCGTTGTCGGTGGATTCGACGGGCTCGGAGATTTCGCCGACCTGGAGGTCCTTGATGGCGGCGTAATCGGCCGGCTTGAGCTGGTCGATTTCGAAATAGGAGGAGCCGGTGGCCGGATCGGCCATCTGGCCGCCGTTGGTGCGGGTGGCAGGATCCTCGGAGAAGAAGCGGGCGGCGAGGTTGAACTTCATTTCGCCGTCCAGGATCTTGGTCCTCAGGCTGTCCAGGCGGGAGAACGCCTTGTCACGGTCTTCCGAGGTATACTGCGGCTTGAGGAGGATGTGGCGGGCGTTGAACATGTCGCCCTTCTTCTCGATGACTTCGATGATGTGGAAGCCGTCCGGGGTCTCCACGATCTGGGAGATTACGCCGGGGCGCAGGGCCATTGCGGCGTCGGAGAAGGCCGGCCAGAAGATGGACTTGGAGGCCATGCCCAGTTCACCGCCCTTGCGGGCGCTCCCGGGATCCTCGGAGTAGATGCGGGCGAGGGTGGAGAACTTCTCGCCGTTGATGACGCGTTCCCGCAGGGAAAGGAGCCGTTCCTTGACCGCCATGGAAGCGGCTTCCCGGTCGGGGTAGATGCAGATCTGGCTGAGCTGGTACTTGACCGGAACCATCGGCAGGTCTTCCTTGGCGACCGTGTCCAGGAACTGCTTGACGTCGTAAGGGGTGATCTCCGGAATCGCGGCGGCGATGGTGCCCTGTTCCTGCTGGGTCAGGCTCTGGTCCTCGAAGAGCTGGCGCCATTCCTGGCGGAGCCGGTACAGGGGTTTCCCAAAGTATTTCTCCACCTCTTCGTCCCCGCCCAGATAGGTCCGGAACTGGTCGATGCGGTTGTTCAGTTCGCTTTCCACCATCTCGTTGTTGACGGTGAGTGAGTCGATCCGGGCCTGCATCAGGAAGATCTTGGATTCCATCATGTTCTCCAGGATGGTGCAGCGCATGTCCCGGTCGGAGGACCGGCCCTGGGCCTGCATCTGCTGCACTTCGCTCTCGATGTCCGAGATCATGATCACTTCGTTTCCCACGACGGCGACGGTCTTGTCCACCAGTCCGCCCTTGTATTTCTGGGCGGAGAGGGTGGCCGAGACCAGCAGGGCCGCCGCAAAGACGATAAACCTTTGCTTCATATCAATAAATCACAAATTTTTCCTTGTTCCGGGCGTCGTTCAGCAAGTCCCGTTCCAAACCGGCCACCAAATCATGCTTTCTGGTGCTCAGGATGATGTCCCGGATCCGCTCCTCGCAGTATTCCAGCGGGGCGGGTCGGCCCTTCTGCACGATGTCGGCCACGTAGGCCACCCGGAGGTTGCCGTCGTCCCCGGTAAATTCGATGAACCGGTTTTTCAACGCCTTCATCATCGTCCCTTCGTCCGTACCCAGCTCGCGGGCAAGCAGGAGAGCGTCCATCCAGTTTTCCGCGAAGTCCGCGTACCGGATGGCGGCCGTGGAGGCCAGGCTGTCTGCGGCCGCGAGCTCCAGCGCGTTGTCCGAAGACATCAACTCCTTGATGGTCTTCAGATTCCGGGATTTGGCCGGGATGACCATGTAGCGTGCCTTCAGGAGGGGGCGGTCCAGCAGGAACTTGTCCGAATGCCCTTCGTAATAGCTGCGGACCTCCTCGTCGGAGATGAGCGTGTCCAGCTTTTCGTTGATGTAGCGCTCCTCGTACCGGTACCGGAGCAGCGTCCGGCGGTAGTCCTCCAGTTCGCTCGAAACATCCTTTTCCTCCTTGGAAAGCTGCGCCTCAGCCATGTCCAGGTACAGGAGTTCCTCCGCCCAGGCGTTGATGTACTGCTGCGCCAGGCCGACGCTGTCCTCCTGCGAAACCCCGGCCGGAATGTATTCCGCCAGCTGGGACCGGAACAGCTTATGGTCGCCCACGCGTGCCACCACCTCGTCCCCGAACAGCTCCGCCGCCGAGTCGGAAACCCGGTGGACGAGCTGGCATGCGGACAGGGCCAGGATGGCAACGAGAAGAACGCATTTTCTCATAACCTACAAAGATAACATTATTTCCGGAGAAACGGGCTTTTTTCCCATTTCATGCGAAACGGAAAGCGTTCGCATTGATCAGATTCGGGTATATCTGACATACCCTGTCGGCATGTCCCCACGGTTAAGGTCTTTCTCCCGCAGGCGATGTCTTCCCGTCAGATATCCAGGCTGAAGATGAGTTCGATGGAATAGGGTGTCCGTCCTTCTTCGGAAGCTTTCGCCAGGGTGTCGAAGTAAGGGCCGCCGAGCCAGGTGGCGGAAACGCCGACGGAGCAGGGGAAGGGGGCCCACAGGAAGTTGCCGAGTTCCACCGTGAAGTCCGCACCGGCGCTGAGGAGGGAGGAGGAAACCGCCTTGTCCCCGCCGTTCCGGGCGCCGCCGAAGGCGGTCCAGTCCACGTGCGGGATCAGCAGGAAGTGGGAGATGTAGGCGGCCGGGGAGAACCAGGAGAGGTCTCCCGCGTAAATGGGGATGGCGTAATCGGCCGTCAGGCGCAGCTGGCGGGCCGATTTCCGGGCGATGGCGGTTCCGTCGGCCGCCGTGAAGCCACGCGGGACGATCTGCACACTGTTTTCTCCGAACGGTGCGCCGGTCGGGATCTGGCACTGGCCGGTGGCGGTCAGCCGGAGACCCTGGGTGCGGGTGAACCCCGGCGTATACCCGTACAGGTAGCCATACCAGGTGGGAGAGAAGATCTTTTCCAGGGCCGGGCGGAAACTGGCGCCGGCCTCGGCTCCGATTCCCCAGCGGGGATATACCTGGCTGTCGGCGGCCGGGAGCGTCCGGTAGCCGCGCACCGAGGCGCGCAGGGTCTGCATCGGACAGTTCTGTCCGGGCTGATAACCCATGAAGGAGAGGTGCGCCCCTTCCCGGACGAGGTCGGTGCTGGCTGAGAGGTCCACGGTCCCATTGTCGAACAGGCTGTTCGAGATGCCCCATTGTACCTGCGGGACCCAGCCTTGCTGGATGCCGTTCTTGTTGTAGCGGAAGGGAATGTACGCCTTGAGAGAGCCCGTCCAGACGGGGCCGGAGATGTCCTGGCGGACCGCTGCAAAGCCGGTGTCGTCAGGATACTCCCTGCGCTGGAAACGGTATTGGGCCGCACCGGCGTCATAGAGGTCGAAGGAAGCCTCCAGAACGGGGAAGAGTCCGGAGTAGGTGAACTGCAGGTGGCCGGAATGCCGCCATTCGGAGGGCGTGTCCGGGTCGGGATGGGCGCTGTAGCCGATGGTGCCCCAGGCCGTTCCCAGGTCGTTCTGGAACAGGCCGGTCAGGCCCGGCGATGCCGTATCATAGCTGAAGTCGCCGCTCAGGGATTCTACCGCGTCGTAATTGAAATACAGCGGAGCCCAGGAATGGAACTTCATGAGATGCAGGGATTTGCGATAGGGTTTCGGGGCGCTGACCATGGCGCTCTGCTCCGGTTGGATGGAGGCCTCCGCGAGGAGGGTGCGCTCTTGTTCCGACAGTTTTTCCGCCACCCGGTCCCGGTGCACGGTCCGGATATCGACCTCTACCGGTTCCGGTTCCTTTGCCTTGAAGATGGCCATTCCTTCCGGGGTCGGGGAAGAGAACCAGAGCTCGCCGTCGTCGGTGCGGGAATAGTCGTTTCCTCCGTAGCGGGTATTCGTGAGCTGCCAGCCGTGTCCGGTGAAGGGGTCATACCGGTACAGTTCCTTTACGCCGCTGCGGTCGCTGACGAATTCCAGGGCATCGCCTCCGTCCAGGTTCTCCATGGTCTGGATGCTGGGCTCCAGGACGCAGGTCCAGCCGTCCTCCCCGAGCCGCCAGATCCCGAAGCCCCGGTCGTCCACGCCCAGGCAGAAGACATCGTCCCCGATCCAGGCCGATTCGGTGAGCTGGATGCCCTCCGGTGCCGGGGTGCGACGGAGGATGCTCCCGTCTTCTTCGCTGACCAGCAGAAGGTTACTGCCGCCCTGTACGGGATATTCCACCACGGCCAGGCCGCCGGGCCCCGGCTGGGGATTGTAGAGCCTGCCCTCCGACGTGAGGTCCTGCCGGTGCTCCCCGTCCATGTCGGAAAACCGGATGACAGAGCGGCCGTCCAGGGTCCAGCGCCGTCCGGGAAGGGTCTCCGTCCAATAGAGCCGGTCTTCGCCGGGATAGAAGGAACTGGCCGTTTCGGCAAAGGCGCCCAGGTCGTGCTCCGTTCCGTCCGGATCGATGCGGACGAGCCGCTTGTCCGTGGTCTTGCCTTCCTTGAAAGCGAAGTATTTTCCGTCAATCCAGGATCCGCAGGTGTAGTCGGTGGCGAAAGAAGGCTTCGCGGTCACCTGTTCCATTTCCATGAAAGGCCCCCGCGCCTCGGCCTCCTCGGCCCAGATGGCGTGAAAGCCCTCCTGGATGTCCCGGAACGTCTCCTTGAACTTCTTTCCGGAGACGCGGCGGATGTACCGCTCAAGGGAGGCAACGGGGAGGGGGTGCCTGCAGACGTTGTCGAAGTAATCGGCCGTAAAGGCGGGCTGGTCGTAGAAGTACCGCATTCCCGCGACCGTCATGTACCCGACGGTATAGTAGTCCGGCCCGGCTTTCTTGAAGGAGCCGTAGACCCATTTGTAAAAGTCACGCCAGTCGTTGCCGTCGAAGGCGAGGTGATAATAGTTCAGGAAATCGGCGCTCCGGCCGCGTCCGGAAGCGGTCAGGGCGGTTTCCGCGACCACGGCGTCGCCTTCCAGCAGCACCGGCGGGGTGAACAGGGCCGATATGGCGCCCGGCCACATTTCGCCGGCGAGGAAGTTCACCCAGCGGAACGGACGCCGGTAGGCCAGCTGCATCTGGGCCACGTGCCGGGATTCGTGGACCGTCAGCTGGGTCATCCAGGACTGGGGCAGGGATCCGTAGGGTTCCGGGTGGGTATACAGGTCCATCACTTTGGGCGCCCAGGCGACCGATCCGTTGGAATAGGGGTAATGGGGATGAAGGATGACGGGGAGTTTTCCCCACTGGAGGCTTGCGGGGGACATGCCGGCGCTGATGCCGACGAGGGGTTGCCATTTTTCCAGGTCCAGGATGTAGCTGCGGGCCAGGGAGTCCAGGCCCTTCGGATAGAGAATCCGGTAGTGGGGGGTATTGGCGGTGGACCAGGCACCGAAGGGATCGGTCCCGCTCTGGTAGAACTGGGCCGAGGCAACGGTGCCCCAGGCAAGGGCCGCAAGGAAGGGAAGAATCCGTCTCATACAAGATACAAAACTAATATTTTTTGTTTAATTTTGCCCAACCTGTCCAACGAAACAGAAAACGAAAATGCGTAATTACTTGCTGCTGATAGGGATGGCGCTCCTGTGCGCCTGCGGGCCCCGCGGGGGGAAGCCGGCGTCCGTTCCGGTGCGGGATTTCCCGCAGGTGGATGTCCCGTCCATGTATTCGGAAGAGGCGGAACGGCTTGGCTATGTGGTCCTTCATTTCTGGGACCGTTTCACGGATACCGCCCGGGTCTACGCCTGCGATTCCACGGTGGTGAACGGGGTCCGGGCCGATGCGCTCGAATCCCAGGTGGGCCTGTATGCCACCCTGTTGGACCAGGTGCCCCTGGAGGAGGGTGTGCGCTCCGTCTCCCGGCTTTTCGACCGGGTGGAAGCTTTCGAGCGCAAGTATCCGGAATCCAATGTGTTCGAGGAACTGTGCCGGCAGACGTCCCGGTACTTTTACGATCCGAATTCCCCCGTCCGGAACGAGGACCTCTACCGGCCGTTCGTGGAGAAGCTGGCGGCTTCCGACCTCATTGACGACGGTTATCGGAAAGGCTATGAATGGGATGCCCGGATGTGCCGGTTGAACGGGGTCGGAACGCAGGCCGCGGATTTCCCTTTCACCGACACCCGTGGAAAACTGCGTACGCTGCATGGGGTGAAGGCCGAGTACACCCTGTTGATCTTCGCGAATCCGGGCTGCAATGCCTGCCAGGAAATCACGGCTGCGATGAAGGCCTCCCCGGAGATCTCCGCCCTGGTGGACGCCGGCCGCCTGAGGGTCGTGGACGTGTACATCGACCAGGAAATCGATGACTGGAAGGCTCATATCGCCGATTATCCCGCCGACTGGATCAACGGCTACGACCAGGACTACACCATCCGCACGGACCTTGTCTATAACATCCGCGCCATTCCGTCCATCTATCTGCTGGACAGGGACAAGACCGTCCTGATGAAAGACGCCCCGCAGGAGAAGGTCCTGGGGGCGCTGGTGAAGCTGTACAAGTGACGGAGATGTCCCGAACAAAGGGACGTCTCCGTCATTTATCGTCATATTTGACGGCGGTGTCCTTGTTTTAGGGACATCGCCGACACTCGGAAAAGATTACGCTGTAAATACCCAGATGATCGCTTCCTCGAAGACTTCGCCGGGGCGGAGGACCGTCGTGGGGAAGCCGGGCTGGTTGGGGGCGTCCGGCGTGTGCTGGCATTCGATGGCGACGGCGTCGTAATCCTCGAATTCGTGGCCGGCCTTGCCTTTCGGGCAGCCCTTGAGCCAGTTGCCGGTGTACACCTGAACGGCAGGCTGGGTGGTGATGACTTCCACCTTGCGGCCGGACTTGGCGCCCCAGAGCTGCGCGGCGGTGGACAGCTGGCCGGGCATGGCGCCGTCGATGAGCCAGCAGTGGTCATACCCCTTCCCGATCTTGAGCGCCTCGAAATCCGCGTGGATGTCCGCTCCGATGGGTTTGGCCTCCACGAAGTCCATCGGGGTGCCGGCGACGTCGGCCGGTTCGCCCAGCGGAATCTGCGTCGGGTCGGTGGGGAGGTACTGCGATGCGTTCAGCTCCAGTTTGTGGTCGAGCACCGAACCGCCTTCGCCGTCCAGGTTGAAATAGACGTGGTTCGTGAGATTCACGACCGTCGGGGCGTCGGTTTCGGCCGTGAGGATGAGCTTGAGCTCGTTCTCCTCGCTCCACTCATAGTGGGCGACCACCTTCATGTTGCCGGGGAATCCGGCCTCGCCGTCTTCGGAGAAATACAGGAATTCCACGGCGTCCCCTTCGACGCGGCTGTCCCACACCTGGTTCTGGAAGCCGTTCGGGCCGCCGTGCAGGTGGTTGGGGCCGTTGTTGATGGGCAGGGTATATTCCTTTCCGTCCAGGGTGAACCGGCCTTTGGCGATGCGGTTCGCATAGCGCCCGGGAACCTTGCCTGCGCAGGGACCGTCGGCCAGGTAGTCCAGGGCATTGGGATAGCCCAGTACGACGTCGTCCAGCCTGCCGTCTTTGTCCGGAACGACGATGGATACGATGGCTGCGCCCAGGCTGCCCAGTTTCACGTAGGCCCCGGAGGCGTTCTTGAGGGTGTACAGGAAGATCTCCTTCCCGTCCGGGGCCTGGCCCCAAAGTTCTTTCTTGATTTCCATATGATTGCTGTTTAGATTTCTCGACTTCGTTCGAAATGACAGGGGTTACATGACATGGTGGTTCGTGTCTTACAAATATAAGGATTTTTAGGAATTATTCGTACATTTGCAATCTATGAAACAGTACCTGGATCTCCTGAGACATATCCGCGAAAACGGCGTGATGAAGGAAGACCGTACCGGGACCGGAACGCAGAGCGTGTTCGGCTACCAGATGCGGTTCGACCTTTCGGAGGGCTTCCCCCTCCTGACGACCAAGAAGGTACACTTGAAGTCCATCATCTACGAGCTCCTGTGGTTCATTGCCGGGGATACGAACGTGAAGTATCTCCAGGACCACGGGGTGACCATCTGGGATGAATGGGCCGACGAAAACGGCGACCTGGGACCGGTTTACGGCCACCAGTGGCGCTCCTGGCCCGCTCCGGAAGGACGGGTCATCGACCAGCTTTCGATGGTCATCGACACAATCCGGCGGAATCCGGACTCCCGGCGGATGCTGGTGACGGCCTGGAACCCCGCGGAGGTGGACAAGATGGCGCTGCCGCCCTGCCACTGCCTGTTCCAGTTCTACGTGGCGGACGGGAAGCTTTCCTGCCAGCTCTACCAGCGGAGCGCGGACGTATTCCTCGGCGTTCCGTTCAATATCGCCTCCTATGCCCTGCTGACGATGATGATCGCGCAGGTCTGCGGCCTCAAGCCCGGCGAGTTCGTCCATACGACGGGCGACACGCACATTTACCGGAACCACTTCGACCAGGTGGCGACGCAACTCTCCCGCGAGCCCCGTCCGCTCCCCCGGATGCGGCTGAATCCGGACATCAAGTCCATCTTTGATTTCACCTACGAAGATTTCACCCTGGAAGGCTACGACCCGTGGCCGGCCATCAAAGCCCCCGTCGCCGTTTAGCATGGAAAAGAGCCTCATCGTCGCGATTGCCGACAACAACGCCATCGGCCGCAAGAACGCCCTGCTGTGGAACCTGCCGGGCGACATGAAATACTTCCGGCAGCAGACCACCGGCAGTGCCGTCATCATGGGCTGGATGACCTATCAGTCCATCGGCCGTCCGCTCCCGAAGCGCCACAACATCGTCATCTCCCTTTTCCCCTGGCCCGAAGCCCCCGCCGAAGTCACCGTCGTGGACTCCCTGGACGCCGCCTTCAAAGCCGCGTCCTCTGTCATTCCGAGCGAAGCCCCTTCTGTCATTCCGAGCGAAGCGAAGGAATCTGGAAAAGCCTTCGTCATCGGCGGCGCCTACACCTACGCCGAGGCGATCGAAGTGGTTGACAGCATGTATATTACCCATGTCCATGATGCCCCGGAGGATGCCGACGCCTTCTTCCCTGAGATCGACCCGGCTGTCTGGTACGTGGCATCCCGCAGCGACCTGCAGACGGACCCGGAAACAGGCATCACCTATGAATTCGTCGTTTATCGGCGGAAATAACAACCTTTCGGGAAACTGGCGCCCCTCCTGAAACAACCGTTTTCCGACAGAACGAACGAGACAAATGAAACAACGCGAACATTTCGGCGGCCGGATGGCCGTCATCATGGCGATGGCCGGATCGGCGATCGGCCTGGGAAACCTCTGGCGGTTCCCGTACCTGGTCGGTCAGGACGGCGGTGCCGCTTTCATCGTCGTATATGTCCTCTTCTCCATCGTAATCAGCCTTCCGATCTTTTTCGCGGAATCCATCGTCGGCCGGCGGAGCGGAAAGAACTGCCGCGGAGCGTTCGTCGCCCTGGCGCCGGACTCCAAGTGGCGGTTCCTGGGCTTCCTCATGGTATTTACCCCGATGTGGATCGTCTCGTATTACAGCGTCGTGGGCGGCTGGTCCCTGGATTACCTTGTGCAGGCGCTCCGCCTGGAGTTCACCCACCAGGCTCCGGAAGCCCTGAACGGCTCGTTCGCCCGGTTCATCGCCCGGCCCTGGCTGCCCGTGGGCTGCCACCTGGCCTTCCTGGCTGCAACGGTAACGATCGTCGCCCTCGGCGTGAAGTCCGGTATCGAGAAATTCAGCAAGATCTGCCTGCCGCTCCTGTTCATCCTGGTGGTCCTGATCGCCGTCTATTCCATCTCCCTTCCGGGCGCGCAGAAGGGCGTCGCCTATCTCCTGAAGCCGGATTTCTCGAAGCTGACCCTGGACTCCTGCCTGGACGCCCTGGGGCAGTCCTTCTTCTCGCTTTCGCTCGGGATGGGCATCGTCATCACCTATTCTTCGTATGTGAGCAAAAAGGAAAACCTGCTCGTCGCCGGAGCGGGAACGGCGGTATCGGATCTGATGTTTGCGATGCTGGCCGGTTTTGCCATCATGCCGGCCGTGTTCGCCGCGGGCATTGAACCGGGCAGCGGACCCGGACTGATCTTCGACACCCTTCCTTTCATTTTCTCGCAGATGGGCCAGACCATGCCTTGGCTCAGCGCCGTCGCGGCCATCCTGTTTTTCCTGACCGTCCTTTTCTCCGCCCTGACTTCGTCGGTCTCGCTGATCGAGGTGGGCGTGGCCTACTTGACGGAAGAGCGGGGCATGAAGCGGGGATGGGCCTGCGCCCTGCTGCTCGTCACTACCGGCGTGGTGGGGGCGCTCTGCTCCCTGTCCTTCGGTCCGCTGGCGGACCGGACGATCCTCGGAATGTCCCTGTTCGACTTTTTCGACACCGTCGCCTCCAACGTCCTCCTGACAATCGGCGGTCTGCTGGTCGTCCTGTTCGTGGGCTGGAAAATGTCCCGGGAAGACGTGCGTGATGAGTTCACCAACGGCGGCACCAAGGTCTGGAATGCCCGTCTTTTCGGCTTCTTCTATTTCCTGATCCGTTACGTCGCCCCCGTCGGGGTTGTCATCCTGTTTATTTCCAATCTCTTATGAGCCCGCGGGAAAATTTCGGAAGCCGTTTCGCCGTCATCATGGCGATGGCGGGGTCCGCGGTGGGACTCGGCAATATCTGGCGTTTTCCCTATATGGTCGGGGAATACGGCGGGGCCGCGTTCGTCATCCTGTATGTGCTGGCCAGTTTCATCCTGGTGCTGCCCATCTTCTTTGCGGAGACCATTATCGGCCGCCGCAGCCGTCAGGGCACCTTCGGAGCGATGGAAAAACTGGCGCCGGGAACCCGCTGGAAGTGGCTGGGACTCTTCACCGTCATTTCACCCATCATCATCCTGAGCTACTACAGCGTCGTGGGCGGCTGGTCGGTGGAATACCTGTACAAGGCTGTATGCCTGGACTTTACGAATACGCCGCCGGAGGAGATCCAGGGCTTTTTCGGAACCTTCATCTCCTCCTCCGGCGGGCCGGTCGCCGTCCATACGATTTTCATGCTGCTGGTCGCGGGCATCGTGCTGGCCGGCGTGAAAAAGGGAATCGAAGGGTTCACCAAGGTCACGATGCCGGTCCTGTTCGTCCTGATCGTCGCCCTGGCCGTCTACTCCGTGACGCTCCCGGGCGCCTCGGAGGGCGTCGCATACCTGGTCAGGCCGGATTTCTCCAAGGTCGATGCGCATGCGGTCGCCGCCGCGATGGGCCAGGCTTTCTTCTCGCTGTCACTGGGCGTCGGAACCATCCTGACCTATGCCTCCTACATGCGGAAGGAGGAAAACATCCTGGCATCAGGCGTGGGAACGGCGGTCTCCGACCTTCTTTTCGCCATCATCGCCGGCTTTGCCGTGATGCCGGCCGTCTTCGCGGCGGGTATCGCCCCCGGCGCCGGTCCCGGCCTGGTTTTCGATACCCTTCCCTTCATTTTCAACAAGATGGGAGCGTCGGCGCCCTGGCTCAGCGCCGTGGTCTCCATCGTCTTTTTCGTGACCATCCTGGTCGCGGCCCTGACTTCGGCCATCTCGATGATGGAAGTGGGGGTGGCCTACCTGACGGAGGAAAAGGGAATGCGCCGGGGAACGGCCGTGCTGGCCATCACGGCTTTCGCCTGGACGGTGGGCGTGCTGTGCAGCCTGTCCTTCGGCCCGTTGGCGGAGGTTAAACTTTTGGGAAACAGCATCTTCGACTTCCTGGATAAACTCTGCTCCAACTGGCTTCTTCCCGCCGGAGGCCTCCTCTTCACCCTCTTTGTGGGCTGGAAAATGTCGCGGCCCGACGTCTATGACGAATTCACCAACGGCGGTACGCTGAAGGCGAACGTGCGCATATTCAACACCGTCTGGTTCCTCCTGCGCTACGTCGCACCTATCGGCATCGTCGTGGTCTTTGTGACGAATCTGGTTCTTTAAGGCAGAGCTTGAGTCGTAGAACTCACATTGTCCGGCAAAGAGCGCCCCTGAGTCCCGTAGGCACCATTCGAGGCAGCTACGGAGTTCCTCTTTGTTTCGGAAGAAGTAGAAGGATTCTTTTCTGGAGAAGCGTGGTGCTTTTACTGGAGCCGATGATTCCGGCGGCAAGCCGGCGGCGTATGCGATATCCACCCTGGTGCGGGGTATAGTACTTTTTTCTGACCAAACCAACTCGACGAAGAAAAGATCCTTTCATTTCTATGAGTGGCGGTTGAAATACGGGCGCGAGGACGCACCTCCTGAAAAAACCGATAATACGTCGGAGATGTCCCGAAAATACGGACATCTCCGTCAAAAACACGGGTAAAACGTCGGAGATGTCCGGCTAACAGGGACATCTCCATCACTTGTTTTCCTGATGTATCTGTTCCTTTGAGGCGATAGCCGGCAGGCAGGGGCTTCTCCTCCACTTTCGCCGTCTCCGACGGCTCATCCCTCCCATCGCATGCGATGGGCCCCTCCCGTTCATAGGCCACGGGCGGCCACGTTCCGGAAAAGCCCGCTGCCTGCCCGCTACACCCCCAGCTCGTCCTTCAGCGAGCGGAGTGCTTCTGCGGCCTGACCAAACAAGAGAAGATGTCCCGAAAACGGGGACATCTCCGGCACTTTTGGGGTGTGGAAACCTATTCCGGAATGACGAAGATCACCGGAAGGGTATAGGTGATGCGGACGGGCTTGCCGTCCTTGATGCCGGGTTTCCACTTCGGGGAGCTCTTGACGACACGGACGGCTTCCGCATCCAGGGCGGGCGTTACGCCTCGGAGGACCTGGACCTCCTGGACGCCGCCGTTCTTGCCCACGACGAACTGGACGGTGACGGTGCCGTCTATATGGGCGGCCTTCGCTTCCTTCGGATATTTCAGGTGGGCGGTCACCCAGGCGGAAAAGGCCTCTTTCCCTTTCCCCTTGAACGTGGGATGCACATCCAGGCCGCGCGCCTTCTCCAGCTGGGCGGCGTGGTCCGGACCATTGGCCTTGCGGAGCAGGTGGCCGCCGGCCATCTCGATGATAGTGCCGTTATAGACGGTGCGCCGGCCATAGACGGTCAGGGTGTCGCCGACGGCGATTTCCATCTGCGGGAAGGAGACGTTCGACCCGGGACGGCCGTCGACCAGGCCGTAGACATAGGCCTCGCCTGTTTCGTCCTTCATGTAGAAAACACCGCGCTGGTCGCCCCGCATGCGGCTAACCACCCCGTGCAGTTCCACCAGCGACGTGTCGCTGCGGGACATCTTGTTGAACTCGTCCGCCGTTTTGCGGACGCGCTGGGCCGCGACCGGAAGGGTGGCGGCGAGGGCGAGAAGAACGATGATGAACCGTTTCATGGTCATTGCCCGGTTTGTTTCCGGGCCGGCAGGAACAAGCCAGCGATGGAAAGAAGGAGGAGAAGGATCAGGGTGATGGACGAAGCGCGGGAAATGCCGGCGCCCACCCGGTAGGAGTCGGGCTCGAAGCGCATGACGATGTCGTGCTCTCCGGCCGGAAGCGCCGCCGCACGGAGCGTCCAGTCGGCCCGCAGGACATCCACCGGCTTTCCGTCCACCTGCGCCTTCCAGCCGTCGGGATAGTAGATTTCGCTGAAGACGGCAAGGCGGTCACCGGCGGCCTTGTAATGGTAACGGAGCTTGTTCGGGGCATAGGCGGTAAGGACGATCGTGTCCGTGGAGTCCGCCGGTGCGAAAGCCACATCGGGCATGTCCTTGCCAATGACGGCCTGATGCCGCAGATCGGCACTGCCCAGGAAGGCGATCTCCTCGTCGGGGGTGGCGGCCGGGACGACCCCGTCCACGAACCAGGCATTGCCGAGCGCCTTTCCGTTATAAGCCGGCGCATAGTCTCCGCCGATAATGATATACCGGGTATTCAACGCATTGAGAACAGGCGTCGCCGGCAATCCAGCTTCCACGTCGTCAATGGTTTCAGCCGTTTCCATCGACCCGTAAACGGCATTGATCTCCCCCGTCAGATAATGTTCGATAAGGTCCTGGTAGCGCTGGAGCTTTGCGGGAGAATAGCCGCCGACGCTCTTGTGGTGATAGGACGGGACGGAAGAGTTGAACACATTGACACTCAGGTCCAGGACGCGGTAGGACGGATCCGGGTCGGCCTTGATCATCTGGTCCACGGGGCGCTCGGCGAAGGGCTTGCTGAAGTCCTTCGGGGTGGTGAAGTGGTCCGCGTTGAGGTAGCGCTTGCCCACGGCGAACAGGTTCACGGCCACAAGGGCGCAGATGGCGAGGCCGGCGATGACCTTGCGGGAGGCCTTCGACTCGGCTTTCTCCGGCAGACAGGCCCACAGCAGGAAGCCCCAGGCGACCGCGATGAGGACGAAAGACGTCAGGGCATCCCGCCGCATCAGGGCGATGCGGTCGGCCTGGAAGGCCTCGACGAGGATATCCTGCTGGCCGGCATCCGACGCGGCGGTGAAATCGCCCGCCAGGGTGGGAATCAGCGCGAACAGGAGGCAAAGTCCGCCGGTCAGGGCGAAAGCGATGCCGCTCTTGCGCAGGAAATCCTTCCGGTCATAGCTGTCCTTGACGATCCGGTCGAGCGTCAGGAAGCCCAGCACCGGCAGGGTGACCTGCAGGACGACGAGCGCCATGGACACCGTCCGGAATTTGTTATACAGCGGCAGAACGTTGAAACACAGCTTGGTAAAGGCCATGAAATGGCTGCCGACGGCCATCAGGACGGCAATGACCGTCCCCACGATGAGCCACCACTTTTCCTTCCCCCTGTACAGGAAAAGGCCCAGGATGAACAGGAATACCGTGATGGCGCCCATATACATCGGACCGGCCGTGAAAGGCTGCGGGCCCCAGTAAAGGGGCAGGCCCTTCGCGATCTCGCGGAGATTCGACTGGCCGGCCCGCCGGAGAAGCTGGATGGTCTCGGACTTCGCCGGGTCCACGGGCTGGGCCGATGAGCCTCCGTTGAAATTCGGGATCATCAGGTTGGGAAGTTCCTGCCAACCGTAGGACCAAGCCGTGGCATAGTCCAGGTCCAGGCCTCCGCCCTTGGTTGCACCTTCCGTCGTCAGCTCGGTACCGCCCCGCATCGTGTTGGGCGTATACTTCGCAAGGGGCAGAAGCTTGTTCACATTGGTCGCGATGCCCACCCCGCCGACGACCAGCAGCAGGGCCGAGGCGATGAAGAACCGGCCGATCCGGTCTTTGTTTTTCGTCAATACGTCAATCAGTTCCACCAGCGCATACAGCAACACCAGGATCGCCAGATAGTATGTGATCTGCTGATGGTTGGCCTTGATCTGCATGCTCAGGGCAACCCCGAAGAGCACGGCCCCGAGGAGCGTTTTCGCAAGCCACCGGCCCTTCACCTTCGTGCTCCGGTACGTATAGACCAGCGCCGCCAGCACCCACGGGAAAAAAGCGATTGCCTGCATTTTGGTGTTGTGCCCCACCTGGATAATCTGGAAGTTGTACGAACAGAACGCCACGGCCACGGCTCCGCCGAGCGCCAGCGGCCAGCTGATGCCCAGCGACAGCATGAGCAGGAAGGCGCCCAGCAGGGTGATGAACAGGTACGTCGCCGGACGTTTTCCGGCAAGCAGCAGGTTGTAAAGGGGTTGCGTGTAATCCCCGCCATTCTGCGTGGAAATGGCCGTCGTGGGCATACCGCCGAACATCGAATCCGTCCAGTACGTGGGATCATCCGGATGCGCAGCATTCCATTCCGACATCTCATGCGACATGCCGATATAGCCCGAGATGTCGCTCTGGTTCACGATCTTCCCCTGCAGCACCTGCGGCACGAAGCCGTAGCTGAGCCCGAGGAAAAGGACGATGGCGCCGAGGGCGATGACGGCATTCTTCAACAGTTTCTTATCCATGTCTTACTTGTTTTCGTTGGTTACCCGCTCCAGCAGGGCGGCGAGCTCGCGGGTAAGGCTGCGGCGGGAAAAGCGGGAGATGTCTCCGGCCACGGGCGGGACGCCGCCGGCCTTGTGCTGCTCCCACGCCGCGTCGATGAAATCCCGCATCGCTTCCAGGTTGTCCCAGTCCGCGGTGACCCCGGCACCGGTGTCGGCGAGGACGCGGGCCATGGCTCCGTCTTCCTGGCCGATGCCCAGGACCGGCCGTCGCGAAGCGAGGTATTCGAACAGCTTGCCGGGCAGGATGGGCCGGTATTCCGGGTCGTTGCGCAGCGGAAGGATGAGGATGGACGCGGCGAGCTGCTCGCGCACGGCCGTCAGGTGGTCGCAGTAGCCCAGGTCCACAATATTATCGCGGAGCCCCGCCTCCTCGATGGCGGCATACACCTCGCGGTCCACCTTGCCCACGAGCCGGAGCCGGAGCGACTTTTTGAAGTCCGCATCGGCCCAGGCCTTGATTCCCAGTACCTTCCAGAGATTCAACGGGTTGCCGTCGGCAGCGAAAAGGCCGGTGTGGACGATGTTGAAAAGACCGTCCGGCTCGACCGGCTGGTCGAAATCGCCGCCGTCATAGCCGTTGGTGATCATCGCCACGGGCGTTTTCGTCTGCGCCTGGAACTCCTCCTGCACAAGCGGCGTGACGGCCAGCACGGTGGAGCATCCGTCCAGCACGGACTGCTCCATCGCCCGGAGCCGCCGCCAGGTACGGCGGGTCATCGGCAGGTGCTTGAGGTAGTACATCCGGCTCCACGGGTCGCGGAAATCGGGAATCCAGGGAATGCCGAGTTCCTTGTGGAGCCGCTGGCCGATGAGGTGCATCGAATGGGGCGGCCCCGTCGTAACGATCACATCGACAGGATGTTCCTTCAGGTATTCCTTCAGGAACCGAACGCTCGGGCGCACCCAGCCCACGCGGGGATCGGGCACGAACAGGTTACCCCGGATCCACAGCGAGAGACGCTGCTTGAAGGACTTTTTCCCGGAAGAGATTTCCGTCACTTCGCCTTTGGACGCGCCCGCCGTGAGGGTTTTCATATCCGTCGACGCGCTTTTTCCCATCAGTTTCCGATAAATGCCGTAAGGTTCGGTGATGGGACGGCGGAGGATTTCCGCCTCATGCGGAATCTCGGTCTCCAGGGTATGGTCGATGGCTGTATACTCCGGATTCTCCGGTGTATAGACGACCGGCTGCCAGCCCTCTAGGGGAAGATATTTCGCAAACTTCACCCAACGCTGGACCCCCGATCCGCCGGACGGGGGCCAATAATAGGTGATGACCAGGACGCGTTTCATAGCTTACAAAGTTAAGTAAAAAATCGTATCTTTGTATGTTCCGAAAAAGCAGACAGACGTATGGCGAAAATGGCGGAAGACACCCCCCTGATCAGACAGTTCTTCGAGGTCAAGGCACAGCACCCCGAAGCGCTGCTGCTGTACCGCGTGGGGGACTTCTACGAGACCTACTCGGACGACGCCGTCACGGCGTCCCGGGTGCTGGGCCTCGTGCAGACCAAGAAATCCAACGGCGACAAGGGGCCCATCCCCATGGCCGGATTCCCGCACCACGCCATCGAGAACTACCTGACGAAACTGGTCCGGGCCGGTTTCAAGGTTGCCATCTGCGACCAGCTGGAGGATCCGAAGTTTGCGAAGAAACTGGTCAAGCGGGGCGTGACGGAAATCGTAACGCCGGGCATCTCCTTCGGCGAGAACATGCTGGAAATCAAGGAAAACAACTACCTCTGCGGCCTCTCCTTCGAACGCGACCAGTGCGGTGCGGCCTTCTTGGACGTGTCCACCGGACAGTTCCAGGTGGCGCAAGGGTCGCTCGACTATATCGGCACCCTGATGGGTTCGCTTTCCCCCAAGGAGCTGGTCGTTCCCCGGAGTTACGAGAAGGGCGTCAAGGACCGTTTCGGCGATTATTACGTCACCAGCCTGGACGAATGGGCGTTCGTGTATGACGCGGCGGTAGAAAAGCTCAAGCGGCAGCTCCGCGTGGACAGCCTCAAGGGTTTCGCCGTGGACACGATGCCGCTCGGAATCTGCGCCGCCGGCGCCTTGATGGTGTACCTGGAGCAGACCCAGCACGCGGGCCTGCGGAACATCTCCACCCTCGGCCGCATCGACGAAGCCAAGTTCGTATGGATGGACCCGTTCACCCTCCGAAACCTGGAGGTTTTCCAGGCTGCATCCGGCCGAGAGGGCGTTTCCCTGGTGGAAACCATCGACCGCTGCTCCTCCCCGATGGGCGCGCGCCTGCTCCGGAACTGGCTTGCGATGCCGGTGCTGGACCGGAAGGAACTGGAAGTCCGCTACGACATCGTACAGTTCTTCGTGGACAGTCCCGACACCCTCGCGCAGGTGCAGGAAGAACTGGGCAGGCTCGGCGACCTGGACCGCATCCTGGGGCGCGTCGCGAACGGCAAGGCCCTTCCGCGGGAGGTCCTGCAGCTCAGCCGCGGCCTCTCTCAGCTGGGCCCGCTGCGCGAGAACTGCACCGGCAAGGGCTGTGACGCCCTGGACAAGCTGATGAAGGGGCTGGTGGGCTGCGAGAAGATCTACCGGGAGATCGTGGGTACCCTGGACCCGGAACCCGCCGCCCAGATCGGCAAGGGCCCGGTCATCGCCGAAGGCGTGGACGAGGAGCTGGACGAGCTTCGGGGCATGTCCGGCAGCGGCAAGGACTACCTCCTCCAGATGCAGCAGCGGGAAGCCGAACGCACCGGCATCCCCTCGCTCCGGATTGCCTACAACAACGTTTTCGGCTACTATATCGAAGTCCGCAACACCTTCAGGGACAAGGTTCCCCCGGAATGGATCCGCAAGCAGACCCTGGTGAATGCCGAGCGCTACATCACCGAGGAACTGAAGGAATACGAGGAGAAGATCGTCACGGCGGAAAGCCGCATCTATGAGATTGAAACCCGCCTTTACGCCGCCCTCATCGCCCATGTCCAGGACTGCATCACCGCCATCCAGCGCAACAGCCGCATCCTGGCGAAGCTGGACGTGCTCGCGGGCTTCGCGGAGCAGGCGGTCGACCGGCACTACTGCCGGCCTGTCGTGGACGATTCCCTGTCGCTGGACATCAAGGCAGGCCGTCACCCGGTCATCGAAACGCTGATGCCCGCGGGGGAGGAATATGTCCCGAACGATGTCTTCCTGGATTCCAAGTCGCAGCAGATCATCATCCTGACCGGTCCGAACATGGCCGGTAAATCCGCTCTCCTGCGGCAGACAGCCCTCATCGTCCTGCTCGCGCAGACGGGATCCTTCGTCCCTGCGGACGCGGCCCGGATCGGCTTTTTCGACAAGATCTTCACTCGCGTAGGCGCGACGGACAACATCTCCCGCGGTGAATCCACCTTCATGGTGGAGATGCTGGAGACGGCGATGATCCTCCACAACCTCAGCGCCCGGTCGCTGGTCCTGCTGGACGAAATCGGCCGCGGTACCTCCACCTACGACGGCATGTCCATCGCCCGCGGCATCGTGGAGTACATCCATGAATACGGCAAGGGCGCGAAGACGCTTTTCGCCACCCATTACCACGAACTCAACGACCTGGAAGGCATTTTCCCGCGTGTAAAGAACTTCCACGTGACGGTGAAGGAGGTGGGAAAGGAGGTCCTTTTCCTGCGGAAGATCAAGGAAGGCGGCACGGCCCACAGCTTCGGCATCCATGTCGCCCGCATGGCCGGCATGCCGCAGCCGGTGCTGGAAAGCGCCGAGCGCACGCTCAAGGCCCTGGAGAACTCCCAGGCGCTGGAAGCCATCGGCGCCCTCACCCCCGTGAAGCCGCACAACACCAAGGAGGGTCGTGTGGAGAAAGACGGCTCCATCCAACTCTCGATGTTCCAGCTGGACGATCCCTTGCTGGAATCCCTCCGTGACCGCCTCAAGTCACTCGACCTCAACAACATGACCCCTCTCCAGGCCTTCGACGCCCTCCGCGCCATGAAGGACGAACTGGGGGTGTAGCCGGCAGGCAGGGGGCTTTTCCGGAACGTGGCCGCCCGTGGCCTTTGAACGGGAGGGGCCCATCGCTGCGATGGGAGGGACGAGCCGTCGGAGACGGCGAAGGTAGAGGAAAAGCCCCTTGCCGGCCGCCTATGTCTCAGAGAAACAGGTTTGTCAGGAAAACAAGTGATGGAGATGTCCCTGTTAGCCGGACATCTCCGACGTTTTACCCGTGTTTTTGACGGAGGTGTCCCTGTTTTCGGGACATCGCCATCACCAACGCGGAAAAGCACGTTCAAAAACATCGGAAAAGGCTTGCAGAAACCTTGGCGGAAACGTATATTTGCCCTGTCGGGGCCTCTGTTCCGACATCATCTATAAGTGTTGAGAGATATGCGTGTTCTGGAGAATCGTTTTCAAGTCTGGCTGGTTACGACGGATCATCTGACGGACCGGATCTGGTTCCGGGATGATGCGGATTTCAAGGTGGGGATGAATCTGGTTGCGGCGCTTGCCTGCTCTTTCCCGGTAGCGGTCCTGTCGTTTATCCTGATGTCGAATCACGTGCATTTTGTCCTCGCCTGCTCCCATGAGCAGGCTAAACGATTCATCCATGAGTTCAAGCGGCGTTATGCACAGCATATGCGCCGGAAGTATGATGTGAAAGAATTTCTTCGGGAGAATGACGTGGACATCCGCCCCCTTGACGGTATGGAGGAGTCGCAGGAGTGGGGTATTGCCTATGTCCAAATGAATTGCGTTGCAGCCAATATCTGCTTGAATCCGGCAGACTACCGGTGGGGAACAGGCAACGCCTTCTTCCGGTCGACCCCGCCCCGGGGGCGGCGGCTCGATTCCTTCTCCGGAAGAGCCCGCAAACGCCTGTTACACAGCGAACAGGCGTTCCCGCCCCATCTGCTTGTCGGAGAAGAGGGTTATATCCTTCCGGAATCCTACGTGCCGGTGGAGCGGGTGGAAAACCTTTTCCGTACACCGAAGCGGATGAACTATTTCCTGCAGAACTCTTCCAAGGCGAAAAGGCGTCTGGCCTCCCAGGGTTCGGAATCCCCTTCTTTTCGCGACCAGGTCCTCCTGTCCGCCATTCCTGACCTGTGCCAAACCTTTTTCAGGAAACGCTCGCAGGCAGAGCTGTCTGAGGAAGAGATGTCGGAACTGCTCAAGCAACTTCGTTACCGTTTCTCCTCCAACGTCGATCAGCTCGCGCGCGTCGTTGGCCTTTCGTATGAGAGGGTCGTGACCCTCCTGGACGCGTTTTAGGACAACGCTCCCCTGGATCGGGTGATGGAGATGTCCTAAGATTAAGGACATCTCCATCATTTTCATAGGGTTTTTGACGGAGATGTCCCTGTTTTCGGGACATCTCCGACGGTAGGCATATCAAGGTTCCGGGCGCGGAGGCCCTTATTTCAGGGCTTTCTCGATTTTTCGGGAGAGGTCCTGCCAATGGGCCTGGGTGGCGTCGTCGGAAGATTTCGCCTTGGCGGCTTTCTTCTGGATCTCGATGAGCTTGCCGAGGAGAAGTGTGCGGGCGTCGGTGCCTTCGGCGGCCTTGCTGCCCACGACTTCCAGGGCGGCCGTCACGAACTGGCGCTGGAGATAGCGGCGCCAGCTGTCAGTCGCGCGTCCCTTGTAGAGTTCCTCGAAGACCATGCCGGTCAGGTCGTCCAGGTATTCCGCCGGGGCGTAGTTGCCGGAGCCGTAGTCCGCAAACTGGCCCATGCGTTCCAGTTTCTGGACGTTCAGGAGGTTGGTGGCGCTGAGGGCGCTCTTCACGTACGGATAGAGCTGGCTGTCCGGACGGTCGGTGAGGTTGAAGATGTAAGGAACGTCCACCAGCCAGGAGGGTTTGCGGAACAGATTGTCGTTCAGCCAGTCCAGGGCGCGTTTCTGCCGGTCCTTCGGGACGGGGGCGTATTTGACGGCGTCCGGCTGTTCGATGCTGTGGTTCGTGACGAAACGGCCGCCGATGTTGGCCGCGACGTGACCGACATACCGGTTATACTGGCCGAGCAGGGCCTTGTACATCCGGGACAGGTTGTCGAACTGGTCGGCCTCCTCCGCATTCCATTCGGGCAGCTGCCCGATGATGCGCCGGAGGTTCTGCAGGCCGTAGTTGCTCGCCGCAACGGCGTCATCGCCCAGGTCCTCGCGCTGGGCGCGCGGGTCGGAATCGGACCCCTCGCCGCCGAACCAGAGCTCGGGCTGGGCGGCCAGCCGCTGGATGATCACCTTGTTCCAGTACAGGTGGTCTTCCTTGGGCGTCTTGAAGTCCGTGGGCGTATAACCGTATTCAATGGCCCACTTGTCATAGGTGTTGATACGCGGATACAGGCCGGCCTTGCCGATCCCGTCCTCCGGCTGTGCGACGTAGTTGAAGCGGGCGTAGTCCATGATGCTCACGGTGTGGCCGTGCTCTTCCACCCAGGCCTTGTCGCGGAGTTTCTCCACGGGCGTGAAGCTGCTGGAGCCCATGTTGTGCCGCAAGCCCAGCGTATGCCCGACCTCGTGCGAGGAGACGAAGCGGATGAGGTCGCCCATCAGCTCGTCGTCGTACTTCATCTTGCGGGCGCGCGGGTCCACGGCGCCGGCCTGCACCTGGTACCAGTCGTGGACCAGGGTCATCACATTGTGGTACCAGCCGATGTGGCTTTCCAGGATTTCGCCGGAACGGGGGTCGTGGACATTGGGCCCATAGGCGTTCGCCGTCGAGGAGGCCAGGTAACGGATGACGGAGAAACGGGCATCTTCCAGGCTCATGTCCGGGTTGTCCTCGGGCCACTCTTCGGCACGGATGGCGTTCTTCCAGCCGGCCTGTTCAAAGGCCTTCTGCCAGTCGTTCACGCCGGCGATCAGGTACGGCCGCCACTGTTTCGGGGTGGCCGGGTCGATGTAATAGACGATGGGCTTGACCGGTTCCACGAGCTCGCCGCGCCGCTGCTTCTCCACATCCTCCGGACGGGCTTCCAGGCGCCAGCGGGTAATGAAGCGGATGCGCTCCACGGCCTGCTGCCCGTCGGAGAACTCCGTGTAGCCGTCGGCGAAGTAACCCACGCGGGGATCGAACCAGCGGGGCTGCATGGGCTTTTCGGGCAGGAGGATCATCGAAGTGTTGAGCACCAGCGTGACGACACCGGCCTGGAGGCCCGCCGCCAGCGTATTGGCACGGGCGGCCGGACCCGGCGCGGTGGGCGCGGGTGCGTTGTAGGAGAAGGTCTTGGTGGTTGTCACCTCCGTGTTGATGGGATAGGTGCGGATGCTCTGGATGAAACTGGCGTCGCCCTTGATGCCGCCCAGGTTGTAGGCGCGCTTGGAGGCGGCGGACAGGGTGAACGGCTGGGTGTCTCCCTCGAACAGGGAGGTCACCTTCACGCGCGTGCAGCCGGGGGAGGCCGACTTCTCGGGCTTCAGCGAGGCGACGATCGGATTCTCGGAACTGGCAGCGACGGCGAGGCCGATCTCGTCACCCTCTTCGGCGTGGATGACGTTCGGGTCGATGCGGAGGAGCAGGTTGCCGTTGACGGCTTTCTCCCAGTAGACCATGCGGTTGCTGACCATTTCTCCGCCATGTTCGGAGGCGCCCTGGGTGTGCTTCACGAATCGTGTCACAGCCAGGATCCGGCGGCCGAGGAGGCTGTCCGGGACGTCGAAATACCAGTCTTTCTCATGCTGGGAAACCCCGAAAAGGCCGGTGGTGACCTTCAGCTCGGGAGCTGGTTTCTCCGGTTCGGTCTTCTTTTCCGATTCGGTCTTCTTCTCCGGGCGGGAGGCCGGGCGCTGCGCGTAAACGGCAGGGGCCGTGGTCACCATCAGCGCCACGGCGGCAAGGAGGATTCGTTTCATATGTATTTGAAGTTCGTTTTATTACTTCGTTCCGAAGATCCGGTCGCCGGCATCGCCCAGTCCGGGGACGATGTAAGCGTTCTCGTTGAGGTGGTCGTCTACCGCGGCGAGATAGATATCCACGTCCGGATGCTCGGCCTGGACCTTGGCGATGCCTTCCGGGGCGCCGACCAGGCACATCAGGCGGATGCTCGTGCAGCCCCGTTCCTTGAGCATCGAGAGGGCGTCGCAGGCGCTGCCGCCGGTGGCGAGCATCGGGTCGGTCACGATGACCATGCGCTCCTGGATGTCTTCCGGGAGCTTGCAGTAATAGACCACGGGCTTGTGGGTCTCCTCGTTCCGGTACAGGCCGATGTGGCCCACCTTGGCGACGGGAACCAGCTCGTGCAGTCCCTCGACCATGCCCATGCCGGCGCGCAGGATCGGGACGATGGCGAGCTTGCGCCCGGAGACTTTCTTCGCCGTCATCGGGCAGATGGGGGTTTCGATTTCGACGTCCTCGAGGGGAATGTCCCGGGTCACTTCATAGCCCATCAGCAAGGCGATCTCGCGAAGGAGTTCGCGGAAATCCTTGGATCCTGTGTTCTTGTCCCGCATGATGGTCAGCTTGTGCTGGATCATCGGGTGGTCGATAACGTGCAATTGGCTCATAGTTGTGGTTGAATGGTTTTCCGGAATACAAAGATAATGAATCGCGGCCGAAAAAGCATCCGGTCTTCCATTTATTTTGTATCTTTGGGCAGCGTGTCCCTAATGAATCAATACCATGGCATTACGATCGACCAAAGAAGAGAAGATGTACCTGCGGATTCGGAACCTTTGCGGGATTCTGGGCGTCATCCTCCCCTGGCTGGCCCTGTTTTCCGCCGGAATCGCGGAGCGCCACAACGGCGAATGGTGGTGGAGCATTTCCGCGACCTATTACGTGAGTCCCGCCCTGGTGGGCGTCCTGGTCCCCGCCTGCATCGTCCTGATCTCCTACATCGGCTATGACTGGACGGACAACCTGATCACCACCCTTTCCGGCCTGTTCGGCCTGGGCATCGTCCTGTTTCCGTGCGCCGTCAGCTGGAAGGAGCCCGGCACGCCCGTCGGCTTTTTCCAACTGCCGATGGAAGCCTCCAACATCCTCCACACCGTCTTTGCGTGCCTGTTTTTCCTGACCATCGCCCTGAACAGCCTCCTCCAGTTCACCAAGCACGGAGCCGTCATGACGGAGCGCAAGATCCTCCGCAACAAGATTTACCGCATCTGCGGCTACGGCATGCTGGGGCTGATGGCGGTTTTCGCCGTCGCCAAGATCCTCGGCGCGCCGGGCTGGACGGTGATGGTCGTGGAAATCCTCCTCCTGCACCTGTTCGGTTTCGCCTGGCTGGTCAAGGGCGAGGCCTTTCCTTTCCTTAATGACATCGAAGAATGAAAAACAAGAAGACACTCGGCATCGTCCTGGCGGTGCTTTTGACGGCCCTCCTCGGCGGAGGCCTCTATCTGGACAGCCTGATGCCCATCATCACAGGCTATGCGGCCAAGAACCTTGCCTCGGCGGTCTTCGTTTCCGGACGGGACCAGGCGGACGTAGAGGCGAAGGACCTTCATTTCTCCTTCATCAAGTTCAACCGCAACAAGGTGGATTACGAAAACCGGACGGTGACGAGCCGTTTCCTCTGGCGTAAATCCACCGCCCAATATCGTGATGGATACGGAGTTACGTTGCTCCGCGGCAGGAAGGGCCTGCTCCCGGAGGGTAGTCTGTCCTTCGTGGACACGCTGCCGGCCAAGCCTTTGCCGGCCGGCGATTCCGCCCTCTCTGCGCGGCTGGCCCCCATCGCCGGGGCCCTGGTCCGGGACCAGGCCTATAACGGGACGCCGTACGCTTTCGTCATCCTCCATCAGGGGAAGCTGGTTGCGGAAAGCTACCGGCAGGGATTCTCCCGCGATACCCGGCTCCTGAGCTGGAGCATGGCCAAGAGCTTCACGAATGCGGCCGTCGGCCTGCTCTCCGGGGACGGCCGGCTGGACGTCCACGCCCCGATGGACATTCCCCAGTGGCAGAAGGACGGCCGCAAGGGCATTACCCTCAAAGACTTGATGCAGATGCAGAGCGGCCTTTCCTGGAACGAGGACTACGGCAGCCGCTCCGATGTGAACCTCATGCTGCACCGGGAAACGGACATGGGCCTGTATGCCCTCTCGAAACCCCTTGAATATGAGCCGGGGACGCATTGGTATTATTCCAGCGGGAGCACGAACATCGTGATGCGCCACTTGCGCGGCCTGTTCGATTCCGAGGAGGCCTTCCTCGGCTATCTGCACGACCGTCTTTTCGCCCCGCTGGGCATCCGGGACGCCTGTTTCGAGTCAGACCTGAGCGGAACGCCGGTCGGGTCGTCCTACCTGTATCTCACGGCCCGCGATTACGCCCGTTTCGGCCAGCTGTACCTGGACGACGGCTGCGTGGACGGGAAAAGGATCCTTCCGGAAGGCTGGGTGGACTATTCGAAAACGCCGGCTTCGGACAGCCAGGGCCGCTATGGCGCCTTCTTCTGGCTGAACCGGGACGGAGATTATCCCGACGCGCCGGAGGACCTGTTCGAATGCCGGGGCCACGACGGCCAGGAGATCTTCATCATCCCCTCGAAGGAACTGGTGGTGGTTGTCCTGGGCTATTCCCCGAAGCCGGACCACGTCATCGAGTGGAACCGTCTGCTGAAGGATATCCTGGGCGCGCTGTAGGCCGTCAATGCCCGAAGCAGCGGTCCAGTTCTTCTGGCGTGAAATGAAGCAGCTGCTTTAGGAAAGCGTTATTGGCGAACTGTTCCTTCAGGTACGCCTGCCTTCCGTCGGCATACTGGTGCAGGCCGTCGATCCTGCCGGTCCAGCGTTTATAATCGCCCATCCAGCGCTTGTTGTTCCGCTCCACTTCCGGTCCGATCATCCGGGCGAAATGGTCGATGGCCGCATTCACGCGGTCCTTGTTCCAGATGTACGTCATCTGATACTCCATCCGTTCGACGAACAGGGCCCGGAAATCGGGATTCTTCAGCAGCGCCCGGATCAGGTCGGTCTGCCAGAGCGGCTGGGACGTGGGTTTGAGGAAGAGGAGGAAACCGTCGGAACGGGGGCCGTTCAGCCCCATGTCCACGTCGTACAGGATCCAGCGCCACTTGTTGTCCAGATGGGGTGACTTGAAGCACCGGACATTGCCGGGATCCTTGTTGTCGAGCCAGATTTCCGCCACGATCCAGTCGGCATAGCTCTGCACGTCCATCCGGTCGCAGACATACGCGTAATACTGGGGTTGGGAGAGGTCGTGGCTCCGGGCATAGGACAGCAGGGCGCGCCATTCCTTCGCCGACCCGAACTCCGCTCCCGTATGCTGCGCGACAATGTCCAGGGAGTCCGTCGGGATGTTGTAATGCTCCTCGATGTAATGCTCGTTGATCTTCTCCCGGATGTAATACAGACCGTAATACTGTCCGTTGATGTAGAAGATGGCGGGGCGCGTGGCCATGACGTCGATCAGGCCGTCGGCCAGGTAGGAAGCCAGGTCGTCCTTGATCAACGTTCCATAGGCATCCTGCCCGCCGGTGCGCATCACGAAGGAATTGTACTCGTCGATGTCCCGGTTGGGAAAAAGCGGGTAGTGGAGCTTGGACGGTCCGTAAGCCGACTTGAACTTGAATTTGAGGCTCTTCTTGGCGTTGATGCGGGAGTATCCCCCGAAGATGGAAGCACCACAGTCATAGGAGAATCCGACGCCTTCCCTGGGCAGCAGCGAGACATTGGCCTGCCGCCACCATTTTCTCCAGTAGTTGGCCTGTGTATAGGGATAATTGATGCCCGGAGTACCGTCCTCCTCGGTCCCGTTGGGCTTCAGCCGGTAAGGTCCGTTGGAATAGATGCCGCTTCCCGTCGAGAACAGGCCGCCGGGATCGCTGACCAGGCTGACGACGTCGAGCACGTGTCCTTCATTGATGATGTAAGTGTAGGAACCGACCGGCGAAGCGGAACCGTCTTCCCCATAAGCGATGGCCCGGATGACGGCGGTCTTGGTCAGGAGGAAAGGCTTCTCGTACTTGGGAGAGCGGTGGTCGGGAATGGATCCGTCCGTCGAATAATGGATCTCCCCCAGGGCGAAGAGTTCCACCTTCAGGGTGTCGACCCCGTCATATTGTCCTGACGCGACCGTGGCTGCCGGAGCGTTGCCGGCGGCCTCGTTGGCCCGTCCCGGGGTGATTATTCTGCTGGTGATGAAGGGACAGCCACGGAGAGAGACCAGGCTTTCCCCTTTCGGCATCCCGACGGGGCCGTACTCCAGGACGATGTTGCCGTCCGGGTCCGACAGGTAGAGCCAGTCCTTGCCGTTGCCGATGGAGAAGGGAGCACGGAGGGTGTCACTGGGGGGCAAGCCCTCGAAGGCCGAGTCGCAGTACACCGCCAGATAGCCGCCCGGAAGGAGGATAGTCTTGTCGGGAAAGCGGAAAAGGGAATAGTTTTCCTTGTCGGACAGACCGAAGCCGGAAAGGTCCGCCGGCTTGCCGGTCGGATTGTAGAGCTCCACGAAGTCCGAGTCTCCGGAGGCGGAAATCTCACTGAATGCAATCCCGGTCCGGTTGGGTTTCCTGCGTGTGGCCTGGTAGGCCTTCCGGCCCGTTTCATCGTTGGAATAGCCCGGCGTCAGGTCCTCTTCGGAGCGCTCGTCCATCTCTCCCGCCGAGTCCATTTCCCGGACAATGGACTTGTGTTTCTTGCTTTCGAGCGGGTCCAGGATGTCCACGAGCCGTCCCTCTCCGTCCAGCAGGAAGCAGCTGACGGCTTCCCGGAGGCTCTCGATGTCCTCCACCAGCCGGTATTCCTTCGGTCCCATCGCACTGGTGGAAAGATCCTGGTCCTTTCCGTCCACGATCAGCCGGTATCCTCCGAGGCTGACGGTCGTGTCGGTGGGATTGCACAGTTCAAGCCAGCCGTCCAGGACCCGGTATTCCGAGATGAACACCGGAGAAGGCGAAGCCTCCAGGGCATAGGGGTCCGCCGGCACGGCGGGCCGGCAGGCAAGGAGAAGGAAGGACAGTATGCAGGTCAAGGCGCGTTTTACCATAATGGGGGGAGCGTTTATTCCACGAGGATCCGTTGGAGGGTTTCAATCTGCTCCCGCGTGACGTGATGTTTGAGGATGAGGTAGTTCTGGACTTTTTCCGCAAGGGTGGCTCCCTGGAAGTTCGTCTTCAGATACTCGATGGAAGGCGCGTAGTTATAGGCTCCCCTGGAATTCCGGGTGTGTCTGGCCGTCCTGCCGAGCGCCAGGTCGGTAATCTCATAGTCCCGGGCCAGGTCGTTTTCGCTGACACCGGCCATCGCGGCCAGCAGGAAGGACAGGACGCCCGCCCGGTCTGCCCCGGCCGCACAGTGGAAATATACGTTCAGGCCCCGCGACAGGCAATCGACGACCGCGGCGATGGGCGGGCCGTACAGGTTCTCGGTCGTGATGGCGCCGAAGTCGGAGATCGGGCAGTGGTAGTATTCGACACCCGGGCCAAGCATCGAGTTGGTCATGTCATTGTCGGGGTTGTCGTCGAGCAGCAGCAGTTCCTTTTCCGACCGGAGGTCGATTTCGGCTCCGATCCGGAGTTCGTCCCGGAGGACGGCGATGCCATCGGGGACGATCAGCGGGCTGCGTTCCTTGCTGCGGATATGGTCGAAGGCTGCGCCCCGGAACAGCCGTCCGAAGCGGAGCGTCTTCCCGTCCTCGGTCCGGAGACCGCCGAAATCCCGGATGTTCGTGACGAAATCCGCGCGGATCATCCGGCGCCGGCCCTGCACCAGGAAGGTTCCCTCTTCGATGGGAAAGAGGAAACTGCCGTTCTTTCCCATCAGGGCATAGGCGTATTCCCGGCCGGGTATCAGATTGTATATATGGCAGGTAAGGGTGTCGGAGGGAAGGGTATGGCGGACGACCGGGTCCCCGTGCAGCCGCAGGTCGTATATTTCCAGCACATAATGGCTCCAGGAGAGCTCCTTTTCCCAGGCGAACGTCACGGGCCGGGGTTTGTCGAACTGGGCGTACATTTCAGGGATATACCGGTCGATATGGGTGTAGGTATAGTCCGCGGGGTTGTAGTCCGAGTCGTCCAGGTAACGGGCGAGGAGGTCGTTTTCGATGGATACCTCCCGGGGCACGATCTGGGCGGCTGCCTCCGAAGCGAGGAGGAGGAAGCAGAAGCCGAGAATCGACCGGAGGGGAAGGGCCCGTTTTTTCATGAACGCAAATATACGGATTTTTCTTATCTTTGTCATTATGCCTACAAGGCCCGGTATCTCCGGATGGATTTGAATGGATAATATAACGCACAACGATGAGAAAGCCAGTTTTTGCTTGGATGGGCCTGTCCGCCCTGCTGCTTATGGCCGCCTGCTCACCGGCCCGCGAGATGATAAGCGGTGACCTGACGTTTTCCCTGGATGAGGGGATGAAAGTACAGCTTTCCGCCACCCTGGCCGACCGTCCCCTGACGGCGGAGCCTTCGACTTTCAGCGCCCTTTCCGTCGAGGGGGATGCGCCTGTTTTCGCCTTGGTCCGGACGGAAAAGAAGACCGTGACCGACGCGTTCGGAAAGGGGACGGCCCTCGTCTTCCACGGCGAGGCTCCCGCAGCCGGAGGAAAGATCCTCCAGAAGCTTACGTTCACGGCCTATGACCGTTTCCCTTCCACCTTCGTCGCCCGGGCGGAATTCACCAACGCCACCGGGGCCCCGCTTTCGGTAAAAGGCTGGACGATGGACCGTTTCGAGCTGGCTGCCGGGGAGTCCGATCCCGGGTTCTGGTCCTTCCAGGGCCAGTCCACGGAGAACCGGTCCGACTGGATCTTCCCGGTCCGGGAGGGTTTCTTCCAGAAAAACTACATGGGCATGAACGGCTCCGACTATGGTGGAGGCACCCCTGTAACCTGCCTCTGGCGCCGGGATGCCGGCTTGGCCATCGGCCACCTGGAACCCGTTCCCCAGCGGCTGAGCCTGCCGGTGGAGATGAAGGCGGGCGAATCCCGGGCTACCGTGTCCATCGTCAAGGAGTTTGACGCACCGGTGGTGCTGGAGGACGGCGGTTCACTCTCGACCTGCACGACTTTCTTCCACGTGTTCAAGGGAGACTGCTTCGGCGCCCTCCGAAATTACGCCCAGCTGCTCGAATGCGTGGGTGTCGTGATGCCGGAAAGCGAGCCGGATGCCTTTGAACCGGCATGGTGCGCCTGGGGCTACGAGCGCCTGTTCACGATTGACGAGATCATCGGCACCCTTCCGAAGGTGAAGGAGCTGGGGTTCAAGTGGGCCACCCTGGACGACGGCTACCAGATCGCGGAAGGCGACTGGGACCTCAATACGGACCGCTTCCCCCGCGGGGACGCCGACATGAAATACATGGTGGACGAAATCCACAAATACGGCCTGAAGGCCGACCTGTGGTGGGCGCCGTTCGCGGCCGACCCCGGCACCAAGTTCCTTCAGGAGCATCCCAACGCCCTGATCCTGGACCAGGAAGGGAAACCGCGGGACATCTCCTGGTGGGATAGCTGGTACCTCTCTCCCGTGGATGAGGACGTCCGCTCCGAGACGAAACGGCTCGTCGAGAAGTTCATCGGAGAATACGGCTACGAGGGCCTCAAGCTGGACGGCCAGTACATGAACGCCGTTCCGCCGGACTACAATCCCGCCCACCATCCGGACGATCCGGAAAAGGTCGTCCGGGAGCTGCCGACCATCTTCAAGCTCATCTACGACACGGCCCGCGGCATCAATCCGCACGCCGTGCTCCAGTACTGCCCCTGCGGCGACTGTTTCTCCGTGTACAACCTGCCCTACACCAACAAGACGGTTTCCTCCGATCCCCTGTCCAGCTGGCAGATCCGTACCAAGGGCTATGTCCTCCGCGCCCTGGCGCCCAAGACGGCCTACTACGGCGACCACATCGAACTCTCCGACGGCGGCAACGATTACCCCACGCAGCTGGGCATCGGCGCCATCCTGGGGACGAAATTCACCTGGCCCAGGGAGAATCCGCGCCTGAAGAAGGGCGAGCCCGGCTATCTCCTGACCCCGGAACGGGAGGCCCTGCTGAAGAACGCCATGGACATTTTCTACCAGAAGGACCTGGCCCACGGCGAGTATGTCTGGGGCCTGTACGACATTGGTTTCGACTATCCGGAAACCCACGTGATCCGAAAGGACGGTACCCTCAATTACGCTTTCTATACCCATGGGACGCCGGTTCAGGAGGTGGAACTGAGAGGCCTGGAGGCCGGACACCGTTACCAATTGACCGATTACTACAACCATAAGGACCTCGGCGTCGTCACGGCGGAGGAGAAGACCGTCCTTCCGGTTCCCGTGGACGGAGCCCTGCTGGTCGAAGCGGTTGAAATCCAATAAACGGCCGGATATGAACAAGAAACTCTTTTCCGCGATCCTGGCGCTCGCCTGCGCAGTGCAACTTCCAGATGGCCTTCTTCCGCAGCAAAAGGCACCCGGAGGATATCCTCATCCAGGTGCTCCTGAACGGTTTCTGCGCCACCTTGCCGCTCCCCGAAGCCGCCCCGGGATTCTACCGTTGGAGAGACTTCAAGGAAAAGTTCGACAGATTGGCGATTTAGGGGGGACGGCCCTCCGGTTATTACTGAACCTGAACTGAAGACAAACATGAAAGTCGGATTATTCATCGACACCTGGTATCCGATGGTGGACGGGGTCATCAAAGTCGTGGACAATTATGCCCGCCGGCTGGTGCAGTATTGCGATGTCGTGGTTTTCTGTCCCGAGACCCGGGGGTTCAACCGGGAAGACGATGCCCGCATGCCGTATAAGGTGGTGCGCTGCTCGTCGTTCCCGCTCATCAAGAGCGACTACGACGTCCCAACCTCCATGCTGGACCCGAAGTTCGATGCGCAGCTCCTGCTGAGCGGCATCGACCTGGTCCATATCCATTCCCCGTTCTCCGTGAGCCTGGCGGGAGTCCTTTATGCCAAGGTGCACAAGCTTCCCGTGGTCGCGACCCTGCATTCGCAGTACAGGCAGGACTTCGAGAAGCCCCTGAAGTTCAAGCCTGCCGTGAACATGGCGATGGATGCCATCATGCGGGTGTTCAACGCCTGCGACGAGTGCTGGGCCGTGAACGAGGGCATCAAGGACCTGTATGTCCACGAATACGGCCTGACCGCCCCCTGCAAGGTGCGGCTCAATGCCACCGACCATCTGCCGGTACTCGATCCGGCCGAGTCGGCGCGGATCGTCAATGAGACCTATGGCATCCCGGCCGGGGCTACCGTCTTCCTCTTCGTGGGACGGATCAATTTCATCAAGAACATCGACTTCACGGTCCGGGCCCTGGCAAAGGCCAAGGCAATGGGACTGAAGAACTTCCGGATGTTGTTCGTCGGCAGGGGGCAGGACGAGGACAAACTTGCGGCCCTTGTCAGGGAGCAGGGTCTGACCGGGGAGGTTGTGATGTGCGGCCTGGTTTCCAGCAAGGAAATGCTGGAAAACCTGTATTCCCGGGCGAAACTCTTCCTGTTCCCCTCGCTGTACGATGCGAATTCGCTGGTGCAGATAGAGGCGGCCTGCCAGGGAACGCCCACCGTCTTCCTGGAAGGGGCCCGCACCGCCGCCACCGTGACTCCGGGTGTCAACGGTTTCGCCTGTCGTCAGGAGGAGGGCGCCTATGCGCAGATGATCATGGACATCCTGGACCATCCGGACCTATACGAAAAGGTCTCCGACGCGGCGCGCCGGGACCTTTATCTCAACTGGGACGACGTCGTCCGTGACGTCTTCGCCGATTATTGCACGTTCGTGCACTAGTCCGTGTACTCCGACAGGTAGCAGGCCAGCGGGAATCATGCCCGGAATGCCTTCCTGGCAACCAGCCAGGCGAGGGCGACGACGGCGATGGCCAGGGCCATGATGACCAGTTCCACCATGACCATGCCGGCGGATTTCGAGAGGATGACAGCCACCCCGTCGACCAGGGCATGCAGCAGGATGGCAGCCGGGAAGAGCCAGGCCCATTTCCCTCCCTTCCGGGCGGCCGCCCAGACGAGAACGGAGAGGCTCACCTGCAGGGTTATCGCGGAGAACCGCTCCCAGAGGCCCAGCAGATAGGTGCCTGCGCCGGAGGCCTGAAGCTGCTCGAACTGCGTGGCCAGCTGGTCCTTTGCCTCAGCGGGCACCGTGGAGAGCAGGGTGTCCGTCTGCCCGAGATTGATCATCAGGGCCATCGTAAGGGTGGAGATCATCGACAGGCCGAAGATCAGGATCATTTCCATGCCGCCGTGGCCGAGGCCGTAGGCGATGCCCGGCTTGGTCTCCGTGGGCTCTTTCTTGAAGAGGAACTTCATGGCCAGGAACCGGCCCGTTTCCTCGAAGAGACCGGCCATCAGGCCTCCGTAAAGGGCGAAATACAGGGTATTCCCCTGGATGGCCGCCCCGTGCGGGCCCTTGAGGACCACTTGGTGGACCAGCGACTCCAACACCAGCGCGAAGACGACGAAGACGCCGGCGCCGATTAGGATCGTGGACAACTTGGCTTGATGCTTTTTCACCGCCCACCAGGCGAGGAAAACGGGAATCGCGATGCCCAGGAGGGCATTCACGATCATCATGATGATGGAGCTGACAGGAACCATGGCTTCTCGGATTTAGATATACAAAGATAGTGAAGTGCACGGACTTGTAATCCTTGGAGACACGGATTGTCTTTGAAGAAGGTCAGGCTTTACCAAGACAGGCCGCTTCCGTCCAGCGGGTTCTTGGCCTTGATATCTGCGAACTCTCCGGAATTCCACCATGCGCGGTAGGCATCGGCCGCCTTTCTTTGGGTGGCCGGATATGCTTCGAGGCCATAATCGACACGACGGTTTGTCTGCTCGTCGAAGAGGAACGGGACCAGGGAAGGATACCCCAGAAACGTCTTCGCCTTTGACCTTTCGCGATTGTTTTCGGCCAACCGGATGCCCTCAATCATCCACAGGGCATACATTCCGAGAGAACTCTCGGCCCGGAGGGAAGACAGCGGATTGATCGGTGGATGGACTTCCCGTTTATCGTCCGCATACGAGAGAAGGTCGGGAATCTGAGCCGGGTCAAACAGCTTCATTTCGAATTGGTCTTGGTATTTCCCGTCCAGCAGGCCCTCCATGTAGGTGTCCACTTCGTTCTTCTGCCTCTGCGCGTCCGTTTTTCCGCAGGCCGCGAAAAGGACAAGTGCTAATAAGCCAATGACTCTCAGTCTCATGTCTTTCGTTTTTTAGAAATAACTCCCGGAATCCGGTACGTCACAAAAATAATCAATTATTGATAAAAGACAAAACAAACGGTACTGGACCCATTCTCCAGCGCGTTACGTCTCAATCTCATTTTCGTCGCCTTGGGCAACATCTTTTTCGTCCTGTGCCCGATGGAAGCCGTCATCGCATTTATCTGTATCAGGAAGGAGTGGCCGGTTTCTTTTCGAGGTGAATCCGCCCGGCAAGGGCGATAATGCGGTGTTCAAGTCTCGCTTGTACACCAAAATGCGCTTCTGCGCGGGTTTTTCTGCTCAAGCCTTTCGGAATTGGTTGATAATCGGCCAAATCAGCGAGACTTGTACAAAGAGATGTAGTCCAGAGGCAGTTTTCCTGTACAAGTGAGACTTGTACAAGGGGCCATCGGCGAACCCGCCACCCCACAAACAAAAACGCCCCGCAGCAATGCGGGGCATTTGGAGTGGAAATAGGAAAGCGGAATACTTGCGGAGGTAATAAATCATCATTACCTTTAAAAAGTAGAAGGCATGAATCAGATTTACTTTGAGGCGAACGGAGAAAAGCTGTTGTCGCGGATCGGGATGACCAAGAGCGAATCTGCCCGGCAGATGGGCATCCGGAAGCAGAATGTCAAGGCGTTGTTCAGGACTAAGAACCGGGAGACCATTTACAAGGCTGCCGCGGAACTGTGGATCCAATCTATCGGAGCCTCAAAAACCAAGGCCATCCTCTCGTGAAATGGTTTTATGGTCATTTCCACCGGTCATGGAGTAGTTTTATTGGCAGAACGCATTTCCATAGGGTGGACATTATGGAATTCAAAGAGGTCCAAGGGTAAAAGCCAACGCTCGTTGGGGAAGCACCGGGGCCCGCCGAGACAGGTCCGACAAGTCATTCTCCGGTCTCCCGTTGGGAACAAAAACCCTTGAAAACGTCCCCGCCGGCGTGCTCGAGTTTCTCGCCGGAAGCAAAAAGGAGCTTTTTTGTCCCCGCTCGCTGACCTTGCATCAAGTGGAGACACCGGCGTCTCATTCTGATACTCTTATACTGACGGATTTAAGCTGCTGCCAGCCGCTGCGATCGGTAAGGCGGATCATAAAATGGTATTCGCCGGGATCTACGTCCGCAGGGACGGGAATGGTCTGTTTCGCTTCGAAGGAAGTGCTTCCGGTGGGAATGGGATAGTCCTTGTTGAAGATCCACGGGTTCACGGGCTCTTTCGCCGGATCCTGCCGGCATTCACCCGCTTCCGTACTGTGGGTGTGATGGTCGAAAGTGTTGTGAATCTCGATATTGTAGGCCCCCAGTTCCGTATCGTCCTTGAACAGATAATCGAAGAAGATGGCGCCGCCACGGGGATATTCCTGGCAGTTGAGCGGGGCTGTGGTTTCTCCGACGGGAACAATCTCAGGCACGGATGTGTCTGTTTCAGTGCTGCTGCACGCACTGAGTGCGCACAGCAGCGGAATGAGCATATACTTAGTCTTCATGGTGGTGTTCTTCTTCGTCATCGTTTCCGTCGTTTTCGATCACTTCGAGATGGGCTTTGGCCGTGGCGGTCTGTCCTTCTTTGTCCGTGACGGTGAGGTGGAGGTGATACGCGTCCAGCGGGGCGTCGGCGGGAATGTCGACGTGCTCGTGGAACTCGGTGTTCTTGACACCGATGTACTTGCCGGTCGTGTAGCTCTTCTCGATTTCGTAGGATCCGTTCTCCTGGTGGATTTCCACATGGATGCGCTGGATGAGGCCTTCGGCCACGATGTCGGCTTCCAGGTGCAAGTCGTCGCCCTGCTCGGCCTTTCCGCCGTTCTCATGGCCGACTTCGGTCAGTGTGATCTTCGGAGCGGAAGGATTCTTCTGGCAGGCGGCGAAGCCGGCGACCAATGGGATGATGGCGAGGAAACGGAGGAGGATATTTGTTTTCATGATGATTGTTCGTTTAAGGGATTAAAACTCGAGTCCCAACATCAGGGAGGCCCCGATACCCGGCTCCGGGACTCCGATGAGCCGGTAATAGCTGGTATGGTCGTAATAGCGGCGGTTCAGGAGGTTATCGGCCTGCAGCGCCACTTTCAGGGTCATTTCTCCCAGGCGGAAGTCCTTGCTGGCCTGCGCATTCAGCGTCCACCAGCCTTCCGTGGGTTTCTCGGGGGGAACGATGTCTTCCTGACGGCCAGCGAAGCGGGTGCTCAGGGAGAAAAAGCCGTCTTCGAGGAAAGTATACTTCAGGGAGACTTCTCCACCCCACGGCGGAGAAAACGGAAGACCGTAGCCCTTCTTGTCTCCGGACATCTGCCTGGCGAACAGGTACTCGCCCTTGGCCTCCGCCTCCAAGAAACGGAAGATGTGCCAGTTGACCTGCGCTTCCGCCCCGGCGCGAAGCACCTGCGCCTGCGTATAGGCATAGCGCTGCAGGCCTTCGTAATAATCGGCCGAGGGATTCAGGTAGATGTAGTTGGGAAACCAGTTCAGGAACGGATCGAACCGCAGCGTGATGCGCTCGCCCAGGTAATTGAGTCCCAGGTCCAACTGGTAAGACTCTTCCGGCGACAAGTCCGCATTCCCCTTCTCGTAGCGGAAAATGTGGTAGTTCACCCCGTCGGCACCCAGTTCCTTGGGAATGGGAACACGGAAACTCTTGCCCGCATTGGCCTTGAGCACCCATCGGCCGGGCGTCCAGGACAGCCCGGCGCTCCAGGTGAGGCTGTTGAAGGAGCGGAGGATGTCGGCCGACCGCTGCCTGTACTCGCCTTCCGTCGGATACCAGTCCTGATAACTGTGGCTGGATGTCCGCACATAGTCGTACCGCATGCCGGCATTGAGACTCAGCACGTCCGAGACTGTCCACTTGTCCACGGCATAAATGCCGGAGGACAACGTTTCGAAATCCGGAATGATGAACCCCCAGCCATCCCGGCGGTTGTGCTGGAATTCCCCGTCCAGGCCGGTCTGGAGCTGGTTTGTCTCCGAAAGGAAGATCCGCCCCGCCAGCTTTCCCGTGAAGGTATGCTTGCGGAACACGCGTTCCAGTTCATTCGCCGGTCTGGGCATGTATCCGTGGGACACCGGCTCCGAGCATTCCTGCCGATGGTTGTACTGCCAGGCCACGTCGGCATCCAGGGTGAACCCTTCGCCGTGGAAATGGCTATGGTTCTGCACCGTCGTGTGGCTGACGCTCTGCCAGGGCAGGTCGATGTCCCGGCGGGAGGCGTCGTAGTCGATGTCCGACAGGCGGACTTCCAGCCCGTGCGCATTGGCGAAGAAACCGCTCTTGGCATAGGTCAGGGAGGCCTTCAGGTCGTTTCTGAAGCGACCCCCCACATATCCCAGCGTCAGCGAACCGTCCCGCTCGTGCCCGGCTGTATTGCGCAGGCGTCCGTTCAGAAGCGGAATCTGGTACGAGTAATACTCCACATGGTCCGTGGGGACGATGTAATCGGCATAATCCGTGCTGGTTACATGGGCGCGCCAGTAGAAATGCCGTTGGCGCCCTTCCAGCCGGGCCGAAACCCCGACCGACTCATTGTTGGTCCGCCCGAAGAGGTGTACGCAGCCCGCGAAAGGCGCCGTAGGCAGGTAATTGGTATAGAGCGCCAGCACACCGCCGATGGCATCGGAACCATAAAGCAGCGCGCCGGGGCCCTTGATGACCTCGATCCGGTCGATGGAGAATTGGTCGATCTCCAGCCCGTGGTCGTCACCCCACTGCTGTCCTTCGTGCTTGATCCCGTCCACTGCCACGGCGATGCGGTTGAAACCCATGCCGCGGATGGCCGGTTTGGACTGGCCGGAGCCGATGCTCCGCGCCTGTACGCCGGGAATGGACCGGAGACTGCCGGCCAATGTTCCCGAAAAATGGTTTTCTATAAAAGTACGGCCCACTTCCACGCTCCCCAGCGTGGTGTGCAACAGCTCCTGCCGACGGGATTCGCCAGTGACAGTCGCCTCGCGGAGCACCTCGACGGTGTCCACCTGCGGGGTCTGCATGAGAAGTGCAGCCACGATGACTGCGATCATACTTTCCTGATTTACAATAAAACAATACGCTTATGCAAAGGAAAGTACAGGAGGGGCGCGGGTTTGGGTACGATGTGTATGTAACGAAGATATCCGTGACCGGAGAACGGTCTGGAGACTTGCCTTGACCTGGTTGAAGCAAGGCACCGACAGGGTCGGTGCGAGCACGATGGGCAGGGTCAGGAGCTGGCACAGGAGACAGGCGGAGATTTCGCCGCTTCCGGGAGCGAGATGTCCCGGATGCGGAAGGTGGTGGACGCACTCGGCGCATTCGGCCTCAGGGAGGTCCGCCGGGGCATGCTTATGCAGCACAGCCTGGAGCCATGCGGGCAGAAACACTGCCAGCATAATGATCGCGAATATTCGGCTCCTCCGCTCTCTCATGGCCTACAAAGATAAGATAATTAGGAGAAAAGACAATTAGCTGAAAAGAAAAAGGGCGTGGCCCTTTCTTCGATAGCACTCATTCGACGACTTCATACTGATCCACCCTCGGGATTAGCGCAATTCCGGGGGTCTTCGAGGTGAATCTGTTCGGCGGAGTCTATGCCGTGACGTACAAGTCTCGCTTGTACACCAAAATGCATCTCTGGTCGGGGTTTTCTGCTCAAGCCTTCCGGGATTGGGCGATAACCGACCAAATCCGCGAGACTTGTACAAGGGAGAACCGTTCCGCCGATGTTTTCTTGTACAAGCGAGACTTGTACACGAGCCGAGCAGGGCAAACCAGCCTGTACACAAACAAAAACGCCCCGCATGTCTGCGAGGCGTTTGGAGCGGAAAATGAGACTCGAACTATACCTTGTGATATGTTGAAAATCAATGATTTAGAATAAACCAAAAAGACATCAGGTGAAACATAGGTGAAACTTTCGTGGCTTTTCAGGACGTATAGGGAAAGCGACTTGTACGGTCACTTGACACCCATAAAGACGACATCTGCAGACTTCAAATACAAGCACCGATAATGGGCGGAACGGGATTATTTAATTTTGAATTATTTAATCTTGCATAATTCAATCCTGAATATTATCTTTGCCTAAAACGAGAAACGATGCTGCAGCCGAATCCTTTCATCATTACCGCCGATTACTA